>NZ_BEWP01000004.1 GCF_002723995.1 Gluconobacter kondonii
CCGGCCTCAGACCTTGATCAGGCGCGCGGCAAAGAAGCCGTCCATGCCGCCAAGTTCGCTCCACAGGCCCGGATGGGTGCGGAACATCCCGTCCCATGTCCGGGCAACGGCCATATCGGCCAGTTCCGCTTCCGAAAACGGATCGAACTTCCAGCCACCACGCGCAATCGCTGCCTTGATCCGCTCCGGACCTTCCTCGTCCTGAAGCGAGCAGACTGCATAAAGCAGCACGCCACCCGGCTTGAGCATTTCATGCGCGGCATCAATCAGCGCATCCTGACCTTCCGCCAGCGCCGTCACGTCACGCGGGCGCTTGATCCACAACACGTCTGGATGACGGCGCAGCGTACCCGTCGCTGAACACGGCGCATCGAGCAGAACCATGTCCACCGGAACGTCCGGACGCCATGTGGCAGCATCCGCCACAACCGTCTTCGCCGACAGCTTCAGCCGTGCGATATTTTCTTCAAGCCGCTGCGCCCGCACTTCCTCACGCTCGACCGCCACGACCTGCGCGCCCGCCGTTGCAAGCTGGGCCGTCTTGCCGCCCGGTGCCGCACACAGATCCACAACGGTCTTGCCCGACACATCGCCCATCAGCTTCACCGGCATCGTGGCCGCCACGTCCTGCGCCCAAAACGCGCCGTCCTCGAAGCCTTCCAGCGTCGTGATGCGCGTCCCGGCCGGATAACGGACGGACCCTGTCGGCAGGACCTCGCCACCTTCCGGTGCGATTGCTCCTGGACGCAATGTCAGATCCAGCGGCGCCTCACGATGCAGGCCGCGCGAAATCGCCCGCGCCCGTTTACCCCACGCACTCCACAACCAGGGCGGCACATCCAGCCGGTCCACGTCCAGACCATCCAAAAGCTCCTGTCCCTCACGCGAAACACGTCGCAGCACGGCATTGGCCAGCCCCGCGAACGGCGCCAGACCGCGACGGCGCAACAGATCCACGATCGTCCCGACCGCCGCATGGGGCGGCGTTTCGAGATGCAGCAACTGCGCCACGCCCATCAGCAGCGCACAACGCACCGGCTCGGGCGGTTCGCGGCGCAATAGCGGCTGAAGCAGTTCGGTCATACTGCCCAGATGACGCAATGTCGTCGCCGCCAGACGATGGGCCGAGGCGCGATCCCGCGGGTCCAGTCCTTGTCCCGCACGATCCAGCGTTGTCTCCAGCATCCGGCGATGCTCGACCACCCCACAGACAATATCGAAGGCAAGATCGCGCGTCGGGTCCGGCGCAGGACGACGCTGCGGCGTACGGCCACCCTGTGACGACCCTTGCGGGCGGCGGGGCGCACCATTCCGGGTTCCGGAAGCCGGATTGCGGGGAGGCTTGTTGGATGGGGGCTGGGTCATGACAGGCTATCGATCTCTCGCATCCTGCCGAAATCGCATCTTGCGGCCACGGACGCAATGGCGTCTTCTCCCGACATGTCCGATCTTATTGCCCAAAACCTCGCCGCCATCCGTCATCGTATCGCTCAGGCCTGCGAAAAAGCCGGGCGCGCAGAGGCGGACGTGTCTCTCGTGGCCGTCAGCAAGTTCCACCCGATCGAGAGCGTCGAAGCCGCACTGAAAGCCGGTCAGCGCCTGTTCGGGGAAAACCGTGTGCAGGAAGCCGCCTCCAAATTTCCGCAGCTTCGCGAATATTTCCCGGATCTGCGCCTGCACATCATCGGCGGCCTTCAGACCAACAAGGCCCTCGAAGCCTGCCAGATCGCGGACGTGATCGAGAGCCTCGACCGTCCGTCCCTGTCGGACGCCATTGAAAAGGCCGCGCAGAAAGCCGGGCGTCTCCCCGACCTTCTCGTTCAGGTCAATACGGGCAACGAACCGCAGAAATCCGGCATTCCGCGCAACGAAGCCGATGCGTTCATCGAAGCCTCCCTTGAAAAATTCGGCCCGAAAATCCGGGGGCTGATGTGCATCCCCCCCGAGGATGAAGACCCTGCGCCCCATTTCCACTTCCTGCGCAGAACCGCCAAACGGCATGGACTGCCGGTGCTCTCGATGGGGATGTCCGCGGATTTTGAAACCGCCATTGCCGAAAACGCAACGCTCGTCCGGGTAGGAACCGCCATTTTCGGAAGCCGTCCCGCGCCACAATCCTGACGCACGGCTTGCGTCCGTCGCAGAAATCTTGTCATGAGGGGAAGTTGCCGTGATGTGGAGCACGCTTGACGAGTGCTGCGACAGGAGATGACGGCACTCTACTGACGCCCGTAAATGGAACCAGCAATGCCTGAACATGACGGTGACCGCGCCTCCAACTCTCCTCATGGCGTAGGGACTCCCAACGACTCCGGCGACGTCGTCCAGACGATCGAGCAGGCCCGTTCGGAAGGCCATACCCACGAGATCGGTGGCGAAGATGACGGTTCCAGCCACAAGCGCCCCGCCGGCATGGGCGCGCTGCTTACGGTTCTGGGCGTGGTTTACGGCGATATCGGCACAAGCCCACTCTATGCGCTGCAATCCTCCGTCAGCATTGTCAGTTCCCCCAAGATGCCCGCCCAACCTTGGGAAATCATGGGGCTTGCGAGCCTGACGTTCTGGGCGCTGATGCTCATCGTCACCATCAAATACGTCATCCTCATCATGCGGGCCGACCATGACGGCGAAGGCGGCATCATCGCCCTCATGTCCCTCGCCCAGCGCGTCTGCAAGTCGCAGCATTTCCGATGGCTGTTCGGCCTTGTGGGCATTGCTGGCACCTGCCTGTTCTTCGGCGACAGTATCATCACCCCGGCTATTTCAGTGCTTTCGGCCGTGGAAGGCATCGAAACCTCCGTGCCCTCGGCGAGTCACATCATCATTCCACTGGCCATCATCGTGCTGATCGGACTGTTCTCGGTTCAGGTTCTGGGAACGGGCAAAATCGGCAAAGCTTTCGGCCCGATCATGGTGATCTGGTTTGCGGTTCTCGCCATTCTCGGCATCAAGGGGATCTTTCTCTACCCCCATATTCTGCTCGCCCTGTCGCCGACCTTCGCGCTCGAATTCATCATTATGCACGGCTATCTGTCGTTCATCGCTCTCGGTTCGGTCGTGCTGTCCGTCACGGGTGCAGAGGCGCTGTACGCCGATATGGGCCATTTCGGACGCGCCCCGATCCGCAAGGCGTGGCTGTTCTTCGTCCTGCCATCGCTGACGCTGAACTATTTCGGACAGGCCGCCCTGCTGATCCATAATCCGCATGCCCTGTCCAACCCGTTCTATCTTCTGGTGCCGCACTGGGCGCAGATCCCGATGCTGATCCTTGCGACCTTCGCAACCGTGATCGCCTCGCAGGCCGGTATCTCGGGCAGCTTCTCGCTATGCCGTCAGCTCATTCAGCTCGGCTACCTGCCCCGCACCCGCATCATGCACACCAATGCATCGGAAGAAGCGCAGATCTATCTGCCGTCGCTGAACTGGATTCTGGCCTTTGGCGCGCTGGTTCTGGTGCTGTCGTTCCGCACGTCCTCGGCCCTCGCCGCCGCTTACGGCATTGCTGTGACAGGGACGTTCCTGTGCACCTGCGTGCTGGCAATGGTGGTGTTCCGCCGCGTCTTCAAATGGAAGACCGCCACGGTCGCGATCGTTTTCGGCTTCTTCTTCATCGTGGACAGCATTTTCTTCTCGGCAAACGTGCTCAAGATCCCCGATGGCGGCTGGGTCCCGCTGGCGATCGGCATCATCAGCACCATCATCATGACCACCTGGAAGCGCGGACGCAGCCTCATCGCCGCCCGTCAACAGGCGGATTCCATGCCGATGGGCTCTTTCCTCGCGCGTCTGCCGCAGTCCCGCACGATCCGTGTTCCCGGTCTGGCCGTCTTCCTGACTGCCAATCCCGATATCGTGCCGAACTCGCTGCTGCATAACCTCAAGCACAACAAGGTCCTGCACGATCACATCCTGTTCGTGACGGTCCAGAACCTCGACCAGCCGGAAGCCGAGCGCGGCCACCGCGCCATTGTTCAGGAACTGGCCCCCAACATTCACCGCGTCATCGTCCGCTACGGCTTCATGGAGATGCCCAATCTCCCCCGCGCCCTGCTGGAACTGAACGCGCTCGGCGTGGCGTTCGACGCCATTCAGGCCTCCTATTTCACATCGCATGAACTCGTCGTCCGCTCCCGCGTGCCGAAGATGCAACTCTGGCGCATGTGGATCTTCCTCCTGCTCCAGCGCAATGCGGCCTCCACGACCGAGTTCCTGCGCATCCCGCCTGACCGCGTGGTGGAATTCGGCGTCCGGATCGCCATTTGACCTCCCGTCCTTTGGCCGAGCCGCTTTCCCTCTACATCCACTGGCCGTTCTGTCTGGCGAAGTGCCCCTACTGCGATTTCAACTCCCATGTCCGGGAGGTGATCCCGCAGCAGCGCTTCGCCACAGCCCTGCGCCGCGAACTCGCCCATGATGCCGCTCGCCTGACCCGCGATGGCGTCAAACGCCCCCTGCGTTCGATCTTTTTCGGCGGTGGCACGCCCTCGCTGATGGCCCCCGAGACCGTTGCAGCCCTGATTGAAGACGCACACCGCCTGTTCGACGCCGAAAACGATCTGGAAATCACGCTCGAAGCCAATCCGACCAGCGTCGAGGCCGGAAAATTCGCGGCATTCCGCCAGGCCGGGGTCAACCGCGTCTCGCTCGGCGTGCAAAGCCTGCGGGACGATGCGCTGCACAAGCTCGGCCGCGAACATTCCGCCACACAGGCCATCCGCGCGCTCGAAACCGCCCGAACCCTGTTCCCGCGCATTTCCTTCGACCTGATCTACGCCCGCCCCGGCCAGAGCGACGCCGACTGGACGGACGAACTGACCACAGCGCTCGACCTCGTGGCCGATCACCTGTCGCTGTACCAGCTCACCATCGAACCCGGCACCAAGTTCGAAGCCATGCACCGGCGCGGCGAACTCACCCTGCCCGATGAAGACACTGCCGCACGCCTTTATGACCTGACGGGCGACATCGCTGCCCGTCACGGCCTGCTGCCCTATGAAGTTTCGAACTATGCCCGCCCCGGTGCCGAGAGCCGCCATAACCTGACCTACTGGCGCTATGCGGACTATATCGGCATCGGCCCCGGCGCTCATGGGCGCCTGACGCTGGACGGCGAATTGTATGCCACCCGCCGTCACCGCGCGCCCGAACCCTGGGCCGAACGGGTTGAAAAGACCGGCTCCGGCAGTACCGAAGAAACCCTTCTCACGCCGGAAGAAAAAGGCCGCGAAGCCCTGTTGATGAGCCTGCGCCTGTCTGAAGGCATCGACGAGGCGGCCTTCGCCGCCCGCACGGGCCGCGCCCTTCTGGGTTGCGTGGACCCTGCCCTGCTTGACGCCTGCATCGAGGAAAACTACCTCGAACGGGACAGCGGTATCCTGCGCGCGACGGGCGAAGGACGGCTTCGTCTTGAAGCGATACTGGCGCGCCTCGTCACTTGAGGGCATGATCCGGTCTTAATCTATCTGGAAGAGACCATGCGCCGATCCATTCTCTCTGCCCTTCTGGCTACCTGCACCATACTCGCCCCGCTTTCTGCTGCGACGGCCGCTCCCGCTCCGAATTACGTCGTACTCGACAACGACTTCCTCGGTCCGGGCGGCTCCAACATCCAGTCCATCATTCCCTTGCTCAACCGCCCCGGCGTGACACTGCTCGGCCTGACGTCCGTCGTCGGCGATGACTGGGAAAACGCGGGCACGGCGCATGCCCTGCGCTTTCTGGAAATCGCCCGCCAGACACAGATCCCTGTCGCCGATGGCGCGACCACACCACTGGTCAACACCGTCGCTGAGACGAAACTGCGTGAACAGCAGTTCGGCATTATTCCGTGGAAGGGCGCATGGGGTGGCCTTGGCTCCATCGAACACGTCCCGGCCACACAGCCGCCCGTCCGCAAGCTGACTGAAGGCGCCCCCCATACCACCGCCGACGCGCTTCCGGCCGCCATATTCCTGATCCGTGAGGTCCACGCCCATCCGCATCAAGTTACGATCATCGCCGCAGGTCCGCTGACGAACCTCGCCCTCGCCATCCGGATCGACCCGACTTTCGCCGAAACCGCCAAACAGCTCGTCTTCATGGGCGGCCTGCTCGATGCCAGCATGATGTCCGTCACCGGCAACGCCGATTTCGCCTCCGACTTCAACCTGATCATGGACCCCGAAGCCGCCCAGATCGCCCTGACGGCGCCATGGCCCGCCATCACCTGCGTCGGCAACGTCTCGAACGACATCATGATGACGCCCGAACTGGCAAACCGCATCGACGCAAAGCACAACGCCGTCACGGATTATCTGAAAAAGTATCAGGCGCCCTTGCCGCTGTGGGATGAACTGACCTCCGCCGTCGCCGTTGATCCGACACTGATCACGAAATCCGTCACGGCCATCATGAACGTCAATATCGACCACGGGATGGATTACGGACACGCCCATATCTGGCCGGATTCAACCGCTCCGAAAGGTATGGGTCTGCGGAAGGTGAAGATCGTGCAGTCGATCGACAAGACGCGCTTCATCAACGAGTTCGTCTCGCAGTCCCAGAACGCCCCCGGTACACACTGACCAAGCACGCACTAAGAGCTTGAAGGAGGGCATCCGACACCTATGCTGAACATCATCAAACTGGCCGTCGGCTGCCCGAGCATCGAAGTCCTGCGCGAGCGGCTGAACCACTACCGCCTCAACGGCCACGCCACCGTCCAGACCCGCACCATGCCCAAACGGGCCGAGGAGGTTCTGGACGGCGGCTCCCTGTATCGCGTGATGGATGGCATGGTCCTGTGCCGCCAGCCCATCATCGGTCTGGAAAGCGCCCAGCACGCGGACGGCAGCACAGGCACGCTGATCGTCGTGTCCGACGAAATCATCCCGGTCCAGCCACGTCCGATGCGGCCCTTTCAGGGCTGGCGCTATCTGGACCCCAAGGACGCGCCCCCCGATCTGGGCAGCAGCCTTGGTCATGACGGTATTGCCGATCTCCCGCCACAGCTTCGGAAGGAGCTGGCCGAACTCGCCCTGATCTGACCCTCCAAGATCTGGCCCTCAGGGCCTCGCCACATTTTTGCTGCATTCCGGGAACGGAATGGGACGTGAAACGTCATGCCTTTATTGCAGGGAGCCACAGGATGCTCCCCTCCGGCCTGCCGATCGTCCCGAAGACGCACCGTGCAGATCAGAACAGAAGGAGTGCCGCCTTTGCCGCCCTTTTCCCGCCTTTCCCGAACAGGCACGGTCGCCGTCACGCTGTCAGCAGCCCTCACTCTCAGTATCAGCCTGACAGCTTTCGCTTCCGATGCGCTTGCACAGACAGCCAACACTGCTGAAACGCCAGCCGCGCTCTCAAAAACCCTGCCCGGCAAGATCGTCTACACACAGCTCACAACGCCCGATCTGCCCAAAGCCAAGGCCTTTTATGGCGCGCTTCTGGGTTGGAATTTTCAGGACCGCCCCGTCTCGCGCGGCCATTATGCCGAGGCGTTGGTCAATGGCCATGTCGTAGCCGGACTGGTCGAACGTCCCCTCCCCGATACGAATAACCCGCCCCAGCCGCTCTGGCTTCCGTTCATTTCGGCACTCGACGTCCCGACAGTGGCCAAGGAATCGCTCCAGTGGGGCGGAAAAATCCTGTACCGCCCGACCGTTGTTCCGGGCCGTGGCGAGCAGGCCATCATCGCCGACCCGCAAGGCGCGCTTTTCGCCGCTCTGCACACCCCTCACGGCGACCGTGACGATACGGACGACACGGTTCAGGGCGACTGGATCTGGCATGCAATTCTGACCCCAGCTCCCGCAGCCAGCGCAGGATTCTACCAGAAACTCTTCGGCTATCAGGTTGAAGACGCGCCTCCGCCCGACACGCACCAGCACTATATTCTGGACTCACAGTCCATCGCCCGTGCGACCGTCAATCCCCTCCCGGCGCGCCTGCCTGCGGATGCGAGTGCGCGCTGGATCGGCTTCGTTCAGGTGGACAGCGTCGGAAGTGCCGCCGAAAAAGCCGTGCAGCTTGGAGGGCGTGTTCTCGTGCAACCCCATCCCGATCATCAGAACAGCATGATCGCCGTCCTCGCCGACCCGAGCGGCGCCGTTTTTGGCGTCATGGAATGGCATGATCCCAGCGCGGCAGGAGATGCGAAATGACCCGTTGGACAACAAAAACCTTCCTGCGCCTTGGCAGTACGCTCTGCCTTCTGGGAATGCTGTCGGGCTGCGGTGACTATGAATATGGCGGCCCCGGCCAATACGGTTCCTATTATGGCGGCGGGGGCTATTACAGCAGCACCTATAATCGCGGCTGGGGCAGCACATGGGGCCCAGGATGGGGCTGGGGACCGGGTTATTACGTTGGCCCCTATCCCGGACGCGGTCCGGGGCGGCCTCCCGGCGTACGTCCCGGCCCCCGGCCTGGAGGACCCGGCCATGGTCCGGGTGGACAGGGTAGACCCAACGGCAGGCCCGAAGGTGCCCCCGGACAGGGACCTGGTGGCGGAAGACCCGGAGGCGGTCAGGGACCGGGAAGGCCAGGCGGCGGAGGAATGGGCGTTGGTAACCATGGCGGTGGCCAGGGCGGTCGTGGACCCGGTGGCGGTCATGGCCCCGGTGGGCGCCGCTGAACCCTATCATATCTGCTCATGAAAACCGGAGGCGCTGATCCGCCTCCGGGATCAGACATCTTACGTCCCGCACGCTCCAGAGCGGCGATCTCGGCCATGACGTCTCCATTCTCGATCTTCTGGGCAATGTCTGCGAAGGGTGCGCCCGCCTCAAGCGCCGCAGCCGTAGCACTCCAGTGCTCCCCGGCCTGCGCATCGCCCTCACATAACCCAGCCGAAATATCGAACCGCAGCAACGTCGCCTCCCCGCTCAGACGACGTAGCGCCCGCAACAGGGCATGAGCCTGCGTCGCGCGTTCTCCCACTGCCGAAACCCCGCCCAGAACGGGAAGTGAGCCACGAGCAAACTCGGCCCGTGTGGTATCGATCCCGGCCTGACGTTGGACGCGATCTGTTGTCACGGGATCTTCCCGCTTCAACACAGCCGAAACATACCGTAGATTGCCGATCACTGCCGCCTGCAACAGGCCATCCATGTCCTGCCCCCGTCGCTGCGGGCAGACCATGAACGCACACAGCAGTCCGATGACACTGCCGAGCGTATTATCCAGCACCCGCATCCACGCAATGCCTTGCGACGGCATGAGCATTTCTGTCACGACAATGAACTGCGCGCTGATGAACACGACCAGCATCGTATAATTGACAGCGCGCATCGCGATCGCCCCGATCACGAAGAGCGCCACCGCCGCCAGCATCTGCGCAGAACCCGGTAGAAACGGCGTCAGCAACAGCGCAAGTACGCCTCCACCCAGCGTCCCCAGAACACGCTCCAACGCCCGCACCAGCGTTGTCTGACCGGAAGGCTGGATCACCAGAAGCACTGCGACCAGCGCCCAGAAACCATAATCCAGATTCAGCCACCAGCTCGTCAGATAGGTCGCCAGCAGACCCACCACGAGACGCAGCGCATGTTGCCAGATCGTCGGAGTCAGCCGCGCCGCATGGCGTGGCAACTCCCCATCGAACGGTAGTCGCGCCTTCTGCGCCAGTCCTTCGGCCAGTGTTCCCAATGTCCGCGCACTGGTCGCCACAAGCTCGCCAACCGGTCCCGCCGTGGCAGGAATAGTCCCCGCCAGCGCCAGCCCTTCAGCGGCCAGATGTTCAAGATCAGGCGAAGGTTCGAGCGCCGCGTCGCTCGCGTGCTGACACAGGGCCGAAAAAGCCGCCAGCGTACCCCGCGCTTCAAAGTCCAGCCCACGGGTCTCGACAAGATGTTCGACGGCCAACATGGCGGTAAACAGACGCTCAGCCCCGGCCAGCGAAGCCATCAGCCGCCCGCGCATACCGTAACTCGCATGTCCGGCATCGATCTGAAGCGCCAGCCCCCGGGCCCGCTCGATGGCCGTACGCACATTCTGCCGGTGTACGGTTTCCTGAAGTCGCCCCGCTGCGATCTCGCCCGCCATGACCGACAGCAGCCGGTAACAGGCTCCAACAGCCCGCCGCGCAGGGGCGTAAGGATGCTGAGGCCAGACCACGAGGCACAGAAATGCCGCCCAGAGTCCCCCGCTCCCAAACGCAAGAGCAACGACGAGAGCGTCCTGAAATCTATGTGCCGGAAACCCGGTGCCCGCCAGCATGACGCAACTCAGCAGCGCACAGAGCAACGCAATAGACGGCGACAGCGCCCTGGCCAGACCCGCCATCAGGCCGGTCAGCACAAGCCAGGGCAGCACACCCCAGAGCGGATACACCGCAATTAGCGACGTCACGCCCCCAAGGATCGTGCCGCACGCCGTAAAAAGTCCAAGAATACGAAACTGCTCGCGCGCCGTGCCCCCCGGCTCGATCAGACAGCTCCAGAAGGCGGCAAAGCCAGCCCAGGCCAGAACGGCCTGATGTTCATAAATCGCAGGAAGCAGCGCCACGACCGTCGCCACCGCCGCCCGGGTTCCTTCTGCCGGAGCAATCTGCTCCGGGCTTACGGGAACCGAATGACGCGCCAGAAACTGCTTCAGAAAATCAAACGGTCTCTCCCGCCCCTGTGAGGCGCGGGAGGAAGGCGTCTGGCGGAGAAGCGGCGGGTCAGAGGCCATCAGAGACCGGTCAGAATACGCTCCACGAGCTGGCTGACCGTCGGGACAAAGCCGTTCGCGTAGAACGGGTCAGTTCCGAAACGCCACGCATTCGTGCCGCCGAACATAAGGTTATGGTCGACCACATTATCCTCATCCGCGCCGGGCGGAATATGGGAAATGGTCTGGAGCGTCTTCTGAATGCAGAAAGAGCGCGGATCCGCCTTCTGGCCGTTGGTATACGGCTCGCGCTGCATCCAGTTGGAGAAGCGGCACTGCGAAAGGCATCCCATGCAGGCCGTCTGGTCGGCAAGGATTTCGCGCGCGCTTTCGGGCGTCACGAAGATCAGCGTATCGTCCGGCGTCCGCAGAGCCTCGGTGAAGCCCGCGGCTTCCCACTCTGCAATCCGCGGACGATCGGCGGCAGGAACGAAAACCTCACGCTTGCGGGCTCCAACGCCGTAGGACGCGTCATAGCCGTCGCCAGCTTCCTGACTGTACGGCACCTGACGCTCCGAGCGGTCGCACAGATCCTGCATGAAGCTGTTGCGAACGGCCGAAGAATAGAAACCGGTCGGGGAGAAGCGGTTGAGATACACATCCCCCTTCTTCAACGTCAGCAGACGGCGCTTCCAGCCTTCGGGAATCGGGCTTTCCTGCGTCAGAAGCGGTCGGGTTCCGAACTGGAATACAATCGGCCCCAGCTCTGGGTTTCCGATCCAGTCCTGCCAGTCTTCAAGATGCCAGACGCCACCGGCCATGATGATCGGCGTCTCGCCCAGACCATAATTCCGCATGACACGGCGCAGTTCGAGAACGCGCGGATACGGATCTTCCGGCGAAAAGGGATTTTCCGTGTTGGACAGACCATTATGGCCACCCGCACGCCACGGATCTTCGTAAACAACGCCACCCAGCAGTTCGGGCGCCTTGCTGTACGCACGCCGCCACAGAGCGTTGAACGCCCGTCCCGAAGAGACGATCGGATAATAGGGAATGCCGAAGCGAACCGCGATGTCGGACAAACGATACGGCATGCCCGCACCACAGGTCACGCCATGCACCAGCCCCGGAGCGCCTTCGAGAATCCCGGTGATGACCTCTTCAGCCCCGCCCATTTCCCAAAGGATATTGACGTTGATCCGGCCTCTGCCGCCCGAAATCTCGTGAGCGATCTTCGCCTGCGCGATACCGCCATCAATCGCGTAGCGGATCAGTTCCTGCTGGCGCTCGCGGCGCGTGCGACCATGATAGACCTGCGGAACCGGATGACCGTCCTGATCGTAGCTGTCCGCATTGACAGCCGAAATGGTGCCAATCCCGCCCGCAGCGGCCCAGTGTCCGGCCGAGACGCCCGTAGAGACGGAGACACCTTTGCCCCCTTCGATCAGAGGCAGCACGTCCTGACCACCAAAACGGAGGGTATCAATAGATTTCATGGGGACTGGCTGTCTCCGAAACTCAGAAAAAAAAGGGCGGGGCCTTGTGAGCCCCGCCCCAACACTCACTCGGCGTCGCGACGGGGCGGACGGGCCGGTCGGGCCCCCACGCTCTCCGTGATATCGGCACCCGTGGCCTGATCGACAACCCTCATGGAGAGCTTGACCTTGCCACGATCATCGAACCCGATAACCTTGACCTTTACGGCATCGCCCTGCTTGACGACATCGGACGTCTTCGCAACGCGGCCTTCAGCCAGTTCGGAAATGTGAACCAGACCGTCACGCGGGCCAAGGAAGTTCACGAACGCACCGAAATCGGCGGTCTTGACGACCTTACCGTCATAGATGCGGCCGATTTCCGGCTCGGCGACAATGCCTTCGATCCGGGAGATGGCCTTCTGGGCCTGCTCGTCGTTCGCAGCGGCGATCGTCACGGTGCCATCGTCGCCGATATCGACCTTTGCACCCGAATATTCGACGATCTCGCGGATCACCTTGCCACCGGAACCGATCACGTCGCGGATCTTTTCCTTCGGCACGGAAATCGTCGTGATCTTCGGGGCATTTCCCGAAACATCCGAACGGCCTTCCGTCAGCGCCTTGGACATTTCGCCAAGGATATGGATCCGGCCTTCACGGGCCTGCTCCAGCGCGATCTTCATGATTTCAGGCGTGATGGACGTGATCTTGATGTCCATCTGAAGCGCGGTCACGCCGTCAGCCGTACCGGCCACCTTGAAGTCCATGTCGCCGAGGTGATCTTCGTCACCAAGGATGTCGGACAGAACGGCGTAGCCACGGTCTTCCTTGATCAGACCCATGGCAATGCCAGCCACCGGACGCGGCAGCGGAACGCCCGCATCCATCAGCGCAAGCGAAGAGCCGCAAACAGTCGCCATGGAGGACGAACCGTTGCTTTCCGTGATCTCGGAGACAACGCGCATCGTGTACGGGAAGGCTTCCTTGGTCGGCAGCAGCGGATGAATCGCGCGCCATGCCAGCTTGCCGTGACCGATCTCACGACGCCCCGGGGAGCCCATGCGACCGCACTCACCAACCGAATACGGCGGGAAGTTGTAGTGCAGCATGAAGTTGGAACGGTATTCCCCTTCCAGCGCGTCGATGATCTGCTCGTCCTGACCCGTGCCGAGCGTTGCAACCACAAGGGCCTGCGTCTCACCACGCGTGAACAGGGACGATCCATGAGCGCGCGGCAGGATGCCGACTTCGGCAAGGATCGGACGGACCGTCTTCAGGTCACGGCCATCAATGCGGATGCCCGTCTTAAGGATGGAGCCGCGAACGACCTGCGCCTCAAGCTCCTTGAGCATCGGCTTGGCGAGTTCGACGTCCAGACCTTCCTCGGTCAGGATCTCGTTGATCCGGTCCTTGGCTTCGGCAACCTTCTTGTAACGGGCCTGCTTCTGACGCTCCTTGTAAGCGTCCGCCATCAGCTTGTTGCCGACCTTCTCGACGCGCTTGCGAAGAGCGATTTCTTCCTTCGTCAGCGACGGCAGATCCCACGGAGCTTTTGCAGCGTGCTCGGCCAGCGCGATGATGGCATCGATGACCGGCTGGAAGGACGTGTGTCCCAGCGTGACGGCTTCAAGCATCGTCTCTTCCGAAAGCTCGCTGGCTTCGGATTCGACCATCAGCACGCCTTCGGCCGTACCGGCGACCATCAGGTCGAGCGTGCTGTCCTTGAGTTCGTCATGAACCGGGTTCACGACCAGCTTGCCATCGATGCGGCCGATACGGGCGCAGGCAACCGGGCCGAAGAACGGAATACCGGAAAGCGTCAGAGCAGCCGAGCAACCGATCAGCGACACGAGAGCCGGATCGTTCTCGTTGTCGTAGCTCAGAACCGTTGCGGTGATCTGGACTTCGTTGCGGAAGTTTTCCGGGAACAGCGGACGGATCGGACGATCGATCAGACGGGCGTTCAGGACTTCAGCTTCGGACGGACGGCCTTCACGCTTGAAGAACCCACCCGGGATCTTGCCGGCAGCGTAAGCCTTTTCCTGATAGTTGACCGTCAGCGGGAAGAAGTCCTGTCCCGGCTTGACGCTCTTGGCGCCAACGGCGGTGCAGAGCACAACCGTATCGCCATAAGTGATCATGACGGCGCCGTCTGCCTGGCGTGCGACCTTGCCGGTCTCCAGGATCAGGGGGCGTCCGGCCCATTCGATTTCCTTGCGGAAATAATCAAACATGCATGTTTTCCCAAATTAAGGGTGAAACCATCTCCGGGTATCCGGCAGGTGGCGGAGCAGCGTTTCGGACGGCATGGCGGTGATGGCGGGAAGTCCCCGGCACGACACCATGTGGCCTGAAACGCCGGTCGCGCACCCGCACCGCCGGACAGGCGATGGCGGGAGTGTCCGGGAGCGTGCTCCCGGACAGATCAACTCAGCGACGCAGGCCGAGACGCTCGATCAGGCTCTGGTAACGGGCCTGGTCCTTGCGCTTCAGATAGTCCAGCAGGCTACGACGCTGGCCGACCATCATCAGAAGACCACGACGGGAGTGGAAGTCCTTCTTGTGGGTCTTGAGGTGCTCGGTCAGGTTGACGATACGCTCGGACAGGATGGCAACCTGTACTTCCGGCGAACCCGTATCCGTCTCGCTCTGCTTGTACTCAGAAATCAGTGCCGTGCGGCGTTCTGCGGTAATCGACATCGTGTTCTCCAAAAAACTCGTGGTTTTCCAGCATCCGCGCTGCCCTGAGCCGCCCATGACGGACATGACACAGACCCAGCACGTGCTCTCCGATCATCGCGCGCCACAGATGGTCTTCCCCCTGTGACGATGCCGGCAGAGGATGCACGAGGTCCGAAGGGTCTATCGACTGCCCCCAGACAAGCATCCTTCCCTCCGCATCGGTGACGGCCAGCGCCGGGATGTCGACCAGCGCGGTCGCCGCATCCAGCAGAGGAGCCGGAAGAGCATCGGCGTTGTCCACAGTTTGAGTCGATTTGTCCAGTGATATCTGATCGATCGTCAGGGCGTGGCTCAGATCGAACGGTCCGCACTTCGTCCGCCGCAGCACCGAAATATGCCCGACCGTTCCACAGGCCAGCGCAATGTCCCGCGCCAGCGAGCGCATATAGACGCCTTTGCCCGACTGCACGTCAAAAACGGCCGTATCCGCATCCGGACGTTCCACCAGCGTTATCGAATCGATCCGCGCCGGACGGGGCGGAAGCTCGGGCGGACGACCTGCGCGCGCCATATCATAGGCCCGCTCTCCCCCGACCCGAAGCGCCGAAAACACGGGAGGCACCTGCATGACATTACCTGTCAACGCGGGCAGAACGGCAAGAATCTGCTCATCGGTCGGACGGTTCGGCGACGTCGCCAGAACCTCGCCCTCAAGATCGTCCGTCGTGCGGCTTTCCCCAAAGGTCAGCGTGAAACGATAACGCTTTGTCGCATCCATGATGTAAGGAATGGTCCGCGTCGCCTTGCCGAACGCAATCGGCAGGACACCGGAGGCTAGTGGATCGAGAGTCCCGCCATGCCCGGCTTTTTTTGCATCAAACGCCCAACGGAGTTTATTGACCATATCCGTGGAGGTCGGACCCAGCGGCTTGTCCAGAATCAGCCACCCGTCGATATCGCGTCCACGTTTCCTGCCCATACATCCCGTCCTTGCTCGTGAAGGCCGCTGATAGACCAGCAAGGGGGCAGAATGCAAAAAACGCCCCTCACCGGACGGGAGGAGCGTTTTTAAAAAATTATTCCGGATCTTTTTCCAGATCCCGCCGGACTTCCGGAGACCGCATGATCTCGTCGAGTTCCATGGCGTTATCAAGCGCCGTATCGGGCTGGAAGTGGATTTCCGGAACCGTCCGGAGATTGAGGGCTTTGGACAGCCCCGTTCTCAGGAACGGTGCTACCCGCTTCAGGGCAGGCAGCAAAACCTCCACATCGCTCCGCCCCAGACGCGTCACGAAAGCCGTGGCGTGTCTGAAATCCGGAGAGATACGGACTTCCGTAACCGTGATCCGCACGTCCAGAAGTTCCGGATCACGGAACTCCGTCCGGGCGAACAGCTCCGCCAGAACACGGCGAACCTCTTCGGCGACCCGGAGCTGGCGGGTGCTGGGCCCCTGAGCAGTGACGCCAGCGGGGCCCTTCAGGTCATGTTTGGAACGCGAACTCAAGCTGGGATCACTTCCATTTCGTAGCACTCGACGACGTCGCCTTCGCGCAGGTCATTGTAACCCGCAAACGACAGGCCACACTCGTAACCGCGCGCCACTTCCTTGACGTCATCCTTGAAGCGCTTGAGCTGGCTCAGCTCGCCTTCATGAATAACCACGTTGTCACGCAGCAGACGCACGCCACAGCCGCGCTTGACGAGGCCTTCCGTGACATAGCAACCCGCGACCTTGCCGGTCTTGGTGATGTTGAAGACCTGGCGGATCTCGGCGTATCCTAGGAACTTCTCGCGATGCTTGGGTGCAACCTTGCCCTTGACCAGCTGCTCCACATCGTCCGCCACCTGATAGATGATCGAGTAGTAGCGGATATCCACGCCCTCACGCTGGGCCAGTTCACGGGCCTGCGTGGTAGCACGGACATTGAACGCCACGATGATGGCGTCCGAAGCCTTGGCAAGCTGGATGTCGCTTTCCGTGATCTGACCGACACTGGCGTTCAGAACGCGAATCGCAACTTCCTCATGGGCCAGCTTCTGTACCGTCGCGGAAATCGCTTCCGCAGAACCCTGAACGTCTGCCTTGACGAGGAGAGCAACCTCCTTCTGCACACCAGCCTGAATTCGGGCCAGCATCTGATCGAGGGTACCACGGGCGGCAACCTGCGAAGCTGCTTCCTTGTCCTTGATCTTCCGCTGACGGAACTCGCTGATCTCACGGGCCCGGGCATCGTTTTCGACAACGACGAACGGCTCACCCGCACCCGGAACACCCGTCAGGCCGAGAACTTCGACCGGCATGGACGGACCGGCATCCTTGAGCTGACGCCCACGGTCATCAAGCACCGCACGGACACGACCCCATTCAGAGCCAGCCACTAGAATGTCGCCCCGACGCAGCGTGCCCTTCTGGACGAGAACGGAAGCCACAGGGCCACGTCCACGATCCAGACGGCTTTCGATCACCACACCTTCGGCAACGCGGTCCGGATTGGCTCGCAGATCCAGCATCTCGGACTGAAGCAGAATGCACTCTTCCAGCTTGTCCAATCCGGTCCGCTTGAGAGCCGAAACCTCGACGTCCTGGGTGTCGCCGCCCATTTCCTCGACCACGATCTCGTGGCTCAGCAGTTCCTGACGGACACGGTTCGGATTGGCACCCGGCTTGTCGATCTTGTTGATCGCCACGATGATCGGAGCATTAGCCGCCTTGGCATGCTTGATGGCTTCGATCGTCTGCGGCATCACACCATCATCGGCTGCCACGACCAGCACCACGATATCGGTGACGGACGCACCGCGGGCACGCATGGAGGTGAAGGCCTCATGACCCGGCGTGTCGATGAAGGTGATTTTCTTCCCCGACGGAGCCGTGATCTGATACGCGCCGATATGCTGCGTGATGCCACCGGCCTCGCTCGCCGCCACATCCGTGGTGCGGAGCGCATCGAGCAGGGAGGTCTTGCCGTGATCGACATGACCCATGACCGTCACGACCGGAGCGCGCGGCAGCAGTTCGTCGGCGCTGTCTTCCACGCCTTCGATACCGATTTCGACGTCGCTCTCGGAAACACGCTTGATGCGATGGCCGAATTCCTCAACCACCAGCTCCGCCGTGTCGCCATCGATGCTCTGCGCAGCCGTCGCCATGACGCCCATTTTCATGAGTGCCTTAATGACTTCACCTTGACGGGACGCCATGCGGTTGGCCAGTTCTGCCACCGTGATGGTTTCCGGCACGATGACATCACGCACGACGCGGACCTGATCGGAACGCAGACGCTCCAGTTCGGCCTGACGACGCTCGCGATCGCGCTGACGGCGGACCGAAGCCAGCGAACGCGTCTTGTCGTCATCACCTTCGATCGCAGCGCGGACGTCGATACGTCCCGAGCGACGATCGCTGCCACCGGCCTTGCGGGACGGTGCCGACGGACGACGTGCCGGTGCAGGAGGCGCCCCCGGACCCGTACGACGGGGTGCAGGACGACGCTCGTCCTCACCACCAGCGGCGGCTGCGCCGGAACGCAGATGAAGTGTCTCGTTATTGCGGGCAGCAGGCGCAGCAGAGGGTGCAGGACGCGACGGCTGAACCGGACGCGGCGGCATGATGGCGCGCTCGGCCAGCGGACGCAGACGCTGAACCGGAGCGGCAAGCTGCACACCACCGGTCGAATGCGTACGAGGGTCCAGCGGAGCCGAACGCTCGGCTTCCTCTGCTTCGCGCGCGGCAGCTTCAGCAGCAGCCTGTTCCGCAGCACGTGCAGCAGCTTCGGCAGCAGCCTGTTCCCGCGCAGCCTGCTGTTCGCTTTCCTTCAGAGCAGCGATTTCCGCCGCTTTCTGTTCGGCAATCAGACGCTCTTCCTCAGCGGCGCGACGCGCAGCCTCGGCGGCAGACATGATCTGAATCTTCTCTTCTTCGCGCCGTGCCGCTTCTTCAGCCGCAGCCTGACGCTGCCCTTCCAGAGCGCGCTGGCGCGTTGCCAGTTCGGCTGCCGTTAGGGCGCGGCCACCTGCGCGACCACCACGGGCTGCTGCACCGGCACCTGGGCCAGTAGCATTGCGCTTGGGTTTACGCACCTCAACCTGCACGACCTTAGAACGGCCATGACTGAAGCTCTGACGCACAGAGCCAGCATCCACCGTACGCCCGACCTCCGGTCGTCCAGCGGGGCGAAGCGACAGGCGGCTGCTTCTGGTCTGTTCGCCGCCCTGCGATGGGGTGTTGTTTCCGTCCTGGTTGCGCTCGTTGCCGTCGCTCATAGTTCCGCCTGTTCCTTACTGACCCCTTCAGGGTCTGGGAGCGGACGTCCTGCCACTCCCGAAAATCTCTCATGTTCGGCGATCAGGCGCTGTGCCAGCGCACCGGGCGCCATCACCGCATAGACCGCCCGGTCCCGGCTGAACGCCGATTCCAGGACCCGATCGGGAACTGTCACAACCGGCAGAGAACGCCGGCCCGACACCAGTCTGGAAAATTCGTCCGGACTTGCACTTTCCGAACGGATCACCACCCCTACCCTGCCGGAGGTAAGCCACTCCCGGCATTTCTGAAACCCACAGACCGTCTGACCGGCTCTCCGGGCCAGACTGACTGCATCCAGCATCCGCTGCACCAGAGCCCCGCCAACAAGATCGGCAAGGTTTTCCGGTACGGACACCTGAGCCTTTGCCGCTCTGGCGAAAGCCTGTCGTGTTCGGGCGCTATCTAACACATCCCGGCTGGCACTCAACCACATTCCCCGGCCCGGAAGTTTTCCGGCGAGGTCGGGGACAACCCGGTTATCGGGGCTGACCACGAAGCGGATCATGCTTTCGGGCGGCTTCAGCTCTCGCGTTACGAGGCATCGCCGCTCCGAGCCGCGACGCCCTAGAGCACCACGAACGGGACCATTATCAGTATCAGAAAGATCAGACGTCGGTCGACTCCCCGTCATCGTTTTCCGTTTTTACCGAGTCGGCTTCTTCGCCATCGAACCAGTGCGCACGGGCTGCCATGATGATCTCATTGGCGGCATCCTCGTCGATAGCCTCGTCACCGAGGATCTCCACCAGTTCGTCACCTGCGAGATCCGCCAGATCGTCGAGCGTCTTCACGCCTTTCTCACCCAGCGTCACCAGCATCTGGTTCGTAAAGGTGCCCAGCTCGGCCACGTCGTCCGTAACGCCCAGCGCCTTGCGCTGATCGTCCAGAGCCTGCTCCTTGCTGGCAAGATAGTCATTGGCGCGATGCATGAGCTCTTCAGCCACGCTCTCGTCAAAGCCTTCGATATCGTTCAACTCACCTGGATCCGTGTAGGCCAGCTCCTCGATGGAGTGGAAGCCTTCTGTCACCAGCAGACCCGCAATCACGTCATCGACATCCAGCGCCTCGACGAACTGCGAGGAGCGCTTGCGGAATTCTTCCTGACGACGCTCCGATTCCTCGGCCTCCGTCAGAATGTCGATGTCCCAGCGGGTCAGCTGACTGGCCAGACGCACGTTTTGTCCACGACGACCGATGGCCAGCGAAAGCTGCTCATCCGGCACCACGACTTCAACGCGGCCAGCTTCCTCATCCATCACCACCTTGCTGACTTCAGCAGGCGCCAGCGCATTAACGACGAACGTCGCGGCCTGCGGGCTCCAGGGAATGATGTCGATTTTCTCGCCCTGCAGTTCGGCCACGACGGCCTGAACGCGGGAGCCACGCATACCCACGCAGGCACCCACCGGATCAATCGCGGCATCGCGCGAAATCACGGCCATCTTGGCGCGCGACCCCGGATCACGGGACACAGCCTTGATTTCGATGATCCCGTCATAGATTTCCGGAACTTCCTGCGCAAACAGCTTAGCAAGGAAGGCCGGATGCGTCCGGGACAGGAAAATCTGCGGGCCACGCGGCTCGTCACGCACGTCATAAATATAGGCGCGGATGCGATCAGAGTTGCGGAAGGATTCGCGGGGGATCAGCTCATCACGACGCAGCAGGGCTTCGGTATGACCGATTTCCACCATGAGATTGCCGTACTCGGTCCGCTTGACGGTCCCGTTGACGATCTCGCCTACGCGGTCCTTGAACTCATTATACTGGCGCTTGCGCTCATATTCGCGCACGCGCTGTACGATGACCTGCTTGGCCGTCTGTGCGGCAATACGCCCAAAATCAATCGGCGGCAGCGGATCGACCAGATGTTCGCCAGCCTTGATTTCCGGCTGGAACTTCCGGGCGATATGCAGCGGGATCTGCGTGTCTTCGTTCTCGACCTGCTCGACCGCCTCGGTCCAGCGGCTCAGACGGACTTCACCGCTCTTGCGATCAATCGTCGCGCGGATGTCCTTTTCATGCCCGTACTTTGCGCGGCCAGCCTTCTGGATGGCCTGCTCCATCGCTTCGAGCACTTCCTCCCGGTCGATATTCTTCTCGCGGGAGACTGCATCAGCAACCAGCAGCAGTTCGGGACGTGTAACAGACGTGTCCATCAGATCGGACCTCCAGCCAGCATGAGACGGGTCATCACTTCTTTCCCGGCTTTTTCGGATTCAGTTTGGGCGCCTGGCGCGCTTCGCCGCCATCTTCCCCTTCAGGATTGAGCCCTGCAAGAGCAGCGCTCGCCTCGATCAACGCATCGGTCAGGACCAGACGGGCCTTGCGGATATCCGTCAGCGGCAGAACCGCCTCGGTTCCGTCATCCAGACGGATGAGGGCATTGCCATCCCGCGCGCCCATAACAGTCCCCGAGAAGCGGCGACGGCCATTGAGCGGCACGTCCAGTTCCGCCTTCGCCAGATGCCCTGCGAATCGTTCCCAGTCCTTGGCGCGCGTCAGCGGACGATCGATCCCGGAGGACGACACTTCCAGCATCCATGCACCGGGGATCGGATCGTCAACGTCCAGAATGGCGCCGACGGCGTGACTGATCTGTTCGCAGTCTTCCACCGAAATCAGGGAGCCGTTCGCACGGTCCGCCATGATCTGGATCGTCGGAGTATCGCGCCCCAGCACCGAAAGACGCACGAGTTCGTAGCCCAGATCGGCCAGGGTCGGCGCGATCCGTTCCGCGATACGGGCTTCCAGCCCCGTAAGGTGAGGCAGTTCGATGTCGGAAGAGGCGTGCTGCTGAGACAAGACAAAAAAGGCGGCCCGTCAGGGCCACCCCCCAAATGAGCGGAAGATGAATGGAATGTGCCTTATGTAAGTCACCTCCCCTCAAGACGCAAGAGGAAGGCAAATCCCTTTATTCCTGAACAGCTTGTCCATTCGGCGAGTCGAAAGATTTGTTTACATTCCGATGCCTCGAAAGCCCTTGTCTTCGGACGCTGTCAGGAGTGAGATAGTTTCGAAATGACCGTCCAGCCCGATCCCCGTCCAGAACCGCGCCCGCAGCCTCTGCCCGCAGATCCCGCTTCCCGGAGCCGGGCTCTGTGGGGTGGAGGTGGCCTGATCGCGGCCCTGACAGTCGGGGCCGGCGCTTTTTTCTACACGCATAATACGGCCACACCCCTTGCCCCCGCTGTGGCCCCACCGTCCCAGAACGTGCCAGCCGTCCCCGCGGCCCAGACCGCCGCGGTTCAGCTCTCGATGTTACCGCCCGCAAAGGCCCCTGCCGCGCTGGCCAAGAGCGGTTTCAGCCCGGCTGACCGCGCCCGTATCCTGGCAGCCGTAAAAGATGGCAAGATGCGCCTCGTAGAAATGCCGGTTCTGGACGCTTCCGGTGCTGTCGGTCAGACCATTGACGTCACCGTTTCAGGCCTGACACAACGCGTGATCCTGAACGGCAGGTTCCAGCGTCTCATTATTCCGATTGTCGAAGCCGGACAGATCCTCATCGCCCCGGTCAGTATCCCGCATGCGCCTGCCCTGATCGTTGGCGCCCTCACAGCCCTTGGCCCCGAAGCCCTGCCTGCCCTGACGACGCTCGACCAGCGCGTCCTGCTCAATGTGATCGTCCAGTAAGGAACTGCCCGGTGTTCAAGTCTCTCGTGCCCATGCTCAACCGGGCCATGCCGCTGATGATGGCCGCCTTCCTTATTCTGGCGGTGATTCAGGTCGCGGTCATGCTACACCTGTCGCTGAACGGGCTGTGGGCCGCCATCGAATGGGGACGGCGTTTTTATCTTCCGCTGGCAGGCGTCAGCGCCCTTCTGGCAGTCACGGGGCTGGCGTATGAAACATCAGCCGAAAAACTGGCGCGTCGCGGACTGCGCCGCAGGAAAGGTCTCATCATGGATGTTCTCAGCCGTCTGACGAACCGCGGAGCCCTTGAAGAGCTCATGGCCCGCGAACAGCGCGAAACCGTTCTCGACGCCGACGAACTGGCCGCGTCCCTTCGCGCCCGCGTCATCGGACAGGATCAGGTCTGCGAGGATATCGCCCAGCAGATGCGCCGCCGTCTGGCCCTTCAGGTCCGTGGCAAGCCCGTGGGGATTTTCCTGCTCGCCGGCCCTCCGGGTACCGGCAAGACCTATCTCGCCAAACAGATGGCGAAACAGATGGAACGCCCCCTGCTGCATTTCGACATGACGCAGATGTCCAGCGCCCATGCCGCAACGCAGCTTTTCGGCTCGCCCAAGGGCTATGTCGGCTCCGACACGTTCGGCAAACTCACCGGCGGCCTCAAAGACCATCCGGACGCCGTGGTCCTGCTCGACGAAATCGAAAAGGCCCATCCAGACGTCTTCAAGAAGTTCCTGACCGCATGGAATGATGGCCACGTCACGGAGGCCTCCACCGGCGAGCAGGTCTCGACCACGCGCGCGATCTTCATGCTGACATCCAATATCGCCACCGAAGCCCTGACCGAAATCTCTGATCGCCTCGCCAACGAGCCTGAGAAAATGCGCGCCGAATCGGTCGAAGCTCTGCGCAAATCCGGCTTCGCGCCCGAGGTTCTCAACCGTCTGGACCGGATTTTTATTTTCCGTGCCCTGCGTGGTCTGGATCTCGCCCGCGTCGCCGCACTGGAAATCGAAGCCATGATCGAGGGTTACGGTCTGCATGTAGAAACCGGCGGTATCGACGCTGGTGTCCTGTTCCAGGTCATGATGAAACAGAAGAACCTCGGCACCGGCGCCAGTGCGCGCGATCTTGTCCGCTCCATCGAGGACATGGTCAGCGAGAGCCTGATCGTCGCGCGTCAGCAGGGCGCCAAGCGCGTCCGCCTCGTCACGCAGGACGACGGCACCGTCATTACGGAAATCGCCAGTGATACCGAAGTCCAGCTTGGTCGGGTGAGTCACTGATCCATGACGGCATTCGGACGGCTCTGGCGGCGCGCGCCACTCTGGCGCACCAGCGTGATCGTAACGGTCGGCGCGCTTGGCATGGCGGCCTTCTACCCCACCCCGGCGCTCAAGAAAGCCATGCCGTGGCTTCCGGGCCATCTGCCGGGCGCGGCACCCGATAACGTCGCTTCCGGCGCATCACAGCCGGACGCGCAGGGGACGCAGCCCAATGGCGCGCCCGGCCTCGGTGACCAGATCGGCGTTCCCGATCCGGGCATCACCGAACACGGCAGCCTCACCATCGCCGGACGTATCGTCCCGCTCCCGGCCGGAGACTGGCATCCAATCCTGACCGCACGAAGCGGCGCACATGGTGAGCTTTCCCAGCAGGTTCTGGCACGAACCGATCGGGGCGTCGTCTCAGGCGTCATCGTCGTGCGCGCCACGCAGCAGCCCGTCCCGGCCGATCTGGCCGAACAGCTCGAAACCCCCTGCCATGACGACCGTGACTACGCCGCGCATATTTCAGACAAACCCGGCGTCTCGCAGGAATGCAGCTACACCAGCAACGCCGTCCTCGAGAACCAGAGTGTCAGCAGTGACCCATTCATCACGGCTGCGTTTAACCGGATGCACACACTCGGCTTTCCGGTTCCGAGTCTGATGATCAATGTCGGCTGGTATTATGCCGCAGCCGCAGGCAAGGGCACCGCTCACATCGAAACAGTCGAGACGCTCGTTGCCCCCATCGAACGCGGGTCACGTCAGCTTCTGGCGCCCCCGCAATACTGGAACAAAGCCTCGGTTCACAAAAACCCAGAGGCTTCCCAGTTCATTGACGCGCTGGACCGATGGATGATCGGCTGGTCACGGGTTCTGCGTCAGGGCTTTGACGGAACGCTGAATACGGCGACGCTTGTGCCGCCCCTCATCAACGATCCATCCGCGCCCCAGCCGTCCTGAACAGAGCCGGGCACCCGACTTTAGTGGTGCCCGGCTCCCGAGAAGCCCCGACCCAACCGCCGCTCCGCCATACGCGCCAGCCGCACGAACGGCAGTCCGAGCAGCAGATACGCCATGCCGACCATGATCCCCGTTCCGAAATAATCGTAATAGGTCGAGGACAGCCGCACATAGGTTTGGCTCAGCTCCGTCAATGTAATAACGGAGACGAGCGAACTGTCTTTAAGCAGCGAAATGAAGTCGTTGGTCATGACCGGCACGACAGTGCGGAACGCCTGCGGCACGATCACGAGCCGCAGCGCCTGCCAGTGGGTCATGTTCAGCGCAATCGCTGCTTCCATCTGCCCCCGCGGGACGGATAGAAGCCCAGCGCGATAGTTTTCCGCTTCATAGGCTGCATAGTTCAGACCCAGCGAAATCACACCCGCCACGAAAGGCGACAGCCGGATCCCGAATGCCGGCAGCCCATAGAAAATGAACAGCACCTGAATCAGAAGCGGCGTCCCGCGCACGACCTCGACATAAATGCCCGCAACAAAACGCAGCGGAGCCGCGCCATAATGCCGCGCCAGCGCGAGCAGAAGGCCGAGCGCCACAGCCAGAACCATGGCCAGCGCCGAAACCGCGAGCGTCATCAGCGCCGCCTGCCCGATCAGCGGCAGGAAACTGACATAGCGCCGCATCAGAACACGCCAGCCGCTGCCGGTCGTGTTCGCCATGGCCTCCTGATAACGGTTCCACTCCGTCGGTGCGATATCAGGCTGGCTGTTGTCGCCCGTGTAGTTCGCCATCAGCGGCGTCCACAGGTTCCAGCGCGCCAGAATGCGATGCAGCGTCCCGTCCTTGATGATCTCGCCGAGCGCCGCATCCACCTGGTCGCGCAACTCCCGGTTTTCGGGCGAGAACGCAATCCCGTATTCCATGCTGCCGATCGGCTCGCCCACCAGCTTCATGTCCGGCGAGATACTGCCATAATACAGCGCGATCGGCGCATCGAGCAGGATCGCATCCAGGCGCCCGTTCCGCAGATCCGAGAACGCATTCGTCTCTTCTTCATAGGACCGGACGTTTGAGCCACCCTGCCGGCGCAACATCCGCTCTGCCGTCGTGTCCTTGATCGTCCCGACCGTATGACCCTTGAGGGCCTCCATCGTGTCCAGCCCGGTCTGGTCATGCCGGACGATAATCCGCTCGCTCGTCACATAATACGGACGTGAGAACAGGACGGCCGCCTTGTGCTCCGGCGTCATTTCGATGCCGTCCAGCACCATGCCGTACAGCCCGCGCGACAGGCCGGGGATCAGACCGTCCCAGTCGTTCTGAACAAACTTGGCCTTGCGATGCAGACGCTCGGCAATCGCGTCGGCCAGTTCATATTCAAAGCCGGTCATCCGCGATTCATGGGCCGGATCGTGGAAAACGTAAGGCACATTCGCCTCACCGTCCGACGCCCAGAGCAGATTCTGCGACGCGGCAGCAGGCGCATCGGCCAGCGCGGCAGAAACGGGGCTGACCGCAAGAGCCAGCACAAGCGCAAGAATTTTCTTCATCACAGCAGCGTCCGCAGGAACTGGCGCGTGCGTCCCTCTCTGGGGTTGGCAAACATCAGGTCCGGATCACCGCTCTCAACGATTTCCCCGCCTTCGACAAACAGAACACGGTCCGAAGCCGCACGCGCAAAACGCATGTCGTGCGTTACGACAAGCTGCGTCATGCCATCATCATCCAGCGCCCGCATCACGGACAGGACTTCCTCTGAAAGCTCGGGGTCCAGCGCAGAGGTCGGCTCGTCATACAGCATGACGGAGGGCTTCATCGCGAGCGCGCGCGCAATGGCCGCGCGCTGTTTCTGACCACCCGAAAGACTGTCCGGATAGCGGTCCTTGGTCGCGGCAAGACCGACCTTTTCCAGCAGTTCGCACGCAATGGACTGCGCCTCGTCCCGGGACATTTTCTTGACCTGGATCGGCGCCATCATGACGTTATCGAGCACCGTGCGATGGGGAAACAGGTTGAAGGCCTGAAACACCATGCCGACATGCGCGCGCAGCTTATGGGCCTCGGCCTCGTTGGCGCGGCTCCAGTGCTTGCCCGTACATGCAACCGTCACATCCTCGATGCGGACAGAGCCCGCATCCGGATGTTCCAGAAAGTTGAGGCAGCGCAGAAACGTGGACTTGCCACATCCCGAAGGCCCGATCATCGAGATCAGTTCGCCGCGCTCCACATCGAGCGACAGGCCCTTCAGAACCTCGTTCCCACCAAAAGATTTGGCGATACCACTCGCCTGCAGCACCAGATCAGCCAGTTCCGGAAACCCTTGAAAAAAGACGCACGATCACACGACCGTGCAGCCCTCATAACGGACCTGAGCACGGGTATCGAGACCTTAATGCAGCGCGCGGCACAATTCATGCGATCATCACATTCCGCCCTCCCCACGCACTGACGCCACACCAGCCCTTGCGAAGGACGCCCGCAGGGTCTCTAAAACAGAAAGACACACACCGGGACAGAACCGAACCCCGCGCATGAGACCTTCCGATGACCACCCCGTCTGATTTTCCGCCACCTCCTACGCCCGGACGCCTACTCGATGTCGAGGACGTCACGGTATTCCGTGGGGACCGGCTGGTGCTAGACGGCGTGTCCCTGACGCTGGACGCCGGGGACGCCATGATCCTCACAGGGCCGAACGGGGCCGGGAAATCCACTCTTCTGCGTACGATCTCCGGCCTGCGCCGTCCCGATTCAGGCGAGGTTATCCGTTATGGCGCCCTTGCCTGGCTCGGCCATCAGGATGCCCTTAAGCCGGGCCTGACGCTGGCGCAGAACCTTGCTCTGGCTGAAAAGCTCGGAACAACCCGTCTGCCCGACGCGCTTGACGCCCTTGATCTTACCCATCTGACCGATCTTCCCGCGCGCCTGCTGTCCTCCGGGCAGAAGCGCCGCGCCGCTTTCGCCCGCGTCATGCTGTCCGGCGCCCCGCTCTGGCTGCTCGACGAGCCAACGGTCGGGCTGGATGTCGCCAGCATCGAACGCCTCGGCGCCGTCATGGCCGCCCATCGCGCTAGAGGCGGTGCGATGATCGTCACGACGCATGTGCCCCTTCCCCTCGACAACACCCGCTCGCACGAACTGCCCTCGCTCGCGCATGCGGACTCCTTCTGGCTGTCATGACCGCTTTTCTCGCCCTGATCGACCGTGACCTACGCCTGGCGTTCCGCTTCGGCGCCGACACGCTGGCCTCGCTGCTCTTCTTTATATTATGTGGCAGCCTGTTTCCCCTTGCCCTCGGCCCCTCGCCCGACCTTCTGCGACATATGGGGCCGGGTATCATCTGGGTCTGCGCGCTGCTGGCCTGCCTTCTGCCGCTGGACCGCCTGTTCGGAGCCGAACTCGAAGACGGCTCTCTCGATCTGCTGATGCTGACCGGTCCGGCCCCTGCCGCTGTGGCCTTCGCCAAAATGGCCGCGCACTGGCTGACGACGGGCCTGCCTCTGCTGATCGCGAGCATCCCGCTCGGTATCATGCTGGGCGTCAAAGGCTCCGAACTGCCGCTCCTGCTGGCCGGTCTTGCGATGGGCACGATGTCCCTCTCACTTCTCGGCGGCATGGCAGCCTCAATCGTACTTGGCGCGCGGCGTGGTGGCGTTCTGCTCCCGCTGCTCGTTCTGCCGCTGGCAACGCCCGTTCTGATTTTTGGCGCGGCCTCGTCCTATGCAGGACAGTTGGCCACATCCCCCGCCGCCAGTCTGGATCTGCTGGGAGCATGCCTTTTCGCCTGCCTGCCGCTGTGCCCCCTCGCCGCCGGGCAGGGCCTCAAGGCCGCCGTAGGTTGAGAGAAATGTTATATCTTAACAGGATGTCATCGGAGGGCCTTTGACGCGATGACACCTTTATGAAACGACTGGACCATATTCGTTTCATATCGAGATCATCGCCATGCCCCAACGTCCCTCGCTCAGAAACTCCCTCCTGTCCTGCGCAGCCCTGATGGGGCTGGGGTTCAGCGTCGCGCAGGCCGAGCCGGGCTATCTGCGTGAACCCTCGATTTCCGGCCAGACTGTCCTGTTCAACGCCGAGCAGTCCGTCTGGAGCGTTCCCCTCGCGGGCGGGCAGGCCCAGCGCCTGACGACCGTGCCGCAGGGTGCGAACGCCATCGACCCGCATCCCGTCATTTCCCCGGACGGCACCCAGATCGCCTTCGCCGCCAATTTCGACGGCCCGACCGAAATCTACATCATGCCCCGCAGCGGCGGCACGCCGCATCGCCTGACCTTCGAGAACGTCGCGCGTCTGAAGATCATCGGCTGGGACGCGCATGCCGGGGTGCTCTATGCCAGCCCTGCCGCAACCGGCCCCTATTACAGCCAGACCGTCTCGGCCATTGATCCGAAAACCGGCGCAACGCGCGTCTTCCCGCTTTCCGGCGCGAACGATGCCGCGCTCAGCCCGGACGGACGCTGGCTTTATGCTGTCCGCTTCGGCCTCGCCACGACCGGCGATCACATGCGCGCCTATCGCGGCGGCGCCCTGTCCCAGCTCTGGCGCTTCGACCTTCAGAACGGCAAGGAAGCCGAGCGCATCGGCACGCGTGACGCTAACCTGATCCGCCCGATGCCTTGGCGCGACCGCCTGATCGTCATTTCCGACGAAAACGGCCGCTACAATCTGTGGAGCCTCGCCACCGACGGCTCGGACGCGAAACAGCTCACCCATTTCACGGATTACAGCGTCCTCGAGGCCGCCATTTCCGGCGATCATATCGTCTTCCGTAAAGGCGCGGACCTGTTCGATTTCAATCTGGCCAGCGGTGAGACCACGCCCGTCAAGGTGGACCTGACCTCCGACAACCTGCCCCGCAGCCCGTACTGGCTGGAAAAGCCAACGCGCTTCATGACGTCCTCGACCATCTCCCCCAAGGGCGATGCCGCTGCTTTCACCATGCGCGGTCATGTCGTGGTCGCCGGCGCTTCACCCCGCCGCGTCGTCGTTCTCGCCACACCCGATAACGTCCGCCTGCGTCTCGCCCAGATCACGCCGGACGGCCAATCCGTCCTTGCCTTCAGCGATGCAGGCGGCGATTCTGCCCTGTGGCGCTTTGCAGCCGACGGCAGCGGCAAGGGCGAGGCCATCACCCAGCCCTCCTCCACCGAGCCCGTGGCGCTGTCTCTTTCCCCGGATGGCAAATACGCCGCCCATACCGACCTTCTGGGCCACCTCTGGCTGACGGACCTGTCCACCAAGGCCGACAAACTGGTCGATAACGCCACGCTGGACGGCACCAACGTTTTTGATTCCGTATCCTGGTCCCCGGATGGACATGTTCTGGCCTATGTCCGCACACGCGGCACGAACCTGCGTCGCCAGATCGCCCTTTACGTCCCCGCCACGGGCCAGTCGAACTGGGTGACGGACGGGCGCTATGAATCCTATACGCCCAGCTTCTCCCCGGACGGCAAATGGCTGTGGTTCCTGTCGGACCGCACGTTCTCGCTCGCCAACGGCTCGCCCTGGGGAGACCGCAATATCGGACCGGCCTTCCCGAAGCGGACCGGACTTTATGCCCTCGCCCTCCAGTCCGGCGAACGCTTCCCGTTCCAGCCCGCAACCGAACTGGACCCGACGGACAAGAAGCCCGACGCTGATAAAAAGGACGACAAGAAGAAAGACGGCGACAAGAAAAAATCCCTTCCCGCCATCGAATGGGCCGGGATCGCCACACGTCTCTATCAGGCCCCGGTTCCGGCCGGAGACTATGAAGGCCTCGGCGTTTCGGACGACTATCTGTTCACGATCGACAATTCCGGCTCAGGCGACGGTCCGGGCGATCTGAAGTCGATCCACATCGACAATAACGAACACAAGATTGAAACCTACGCGGCCAAGATTTCGGATTTCGACATCACCCCGGACGGCAAGACCCTTCTGACCCTCAGCCGTCGCGGCAAAAACGCGCCGGAACTGCTCCTGACGCCCGCTGGCGAGAAGCAGCCCAAAGAACTGGACGGCAAGAAGATCGACCTCGACCATCTGCGTCTGCGGATCGACCCCGGACAGGAATGGGCGGACGAATTCGTGGACGCCTGGCGCCTGCACCGCGACCACTATTATGACCGCGACCTGCACGGCGTGGACTGGAAAGCCGTACGCGCCCATTTCGCCCCGCTCGTGGACCGTCTCGGCGATCGTGCGGATCTCGATGATCTGCTCGGCCAGATGGTGGCGGAAATCGGCGCCATGCACTCCCAGCTCCACGCGCCCACGACCTTCGACCAACCCGCTTCCAGCCTCATTGCCGGCCTCGGCGCGCATCTGACGCATGAGGACAAGGGCTTCCGGATCGACCACATCTATCAGGGCGACCGCGACCTGCCCGACCAGCAGTCCCCGCTGGCCGCGCCCGGCGTGGACGCCCGGAACGGCGATCTCATCATCGCAATCAACGGTCAGCCGACCGCAGGCCAGCCCGATCTCGGCTCGTTGCTTGCCGATCAGGCCGGAAAGCAGGTTCTGCTGACGCTCTCGCGCGGCGGAAAGGACCACAAGATCATCGTGACGCCCGTGTCTTATATGAAAGAGCGTGACCTGCGCGCACGCGACTGGGAAGTCAGCCGTGCTGATGTTGTCGACCGGGCCAGCCATGGTCGCATCGGCTATCTGCACCTGCAATCCATGGTCAGCGACGACATGGAAGCGTTTGCCCGCGAGTTCTATGCCAATATCGATAAGGACGGCCTGATCGTGGACGTCCGTGGCAACACGGGCGGCAATATCGACAGCTGGGTTCTCACACAGCTCATGCGTCGCCCGTGGATGTTCTGGGGCCGCTACGGCAACGCGCCGTCGGTGGATATGCAGCAGTCCTTTCAGGGGCGTCTGATCGTCCTGTCCGATGAAATGACCTATTCGGACGGCGAGACCTTCTCGCAGGGCATCAAGTCCCTGCATATCGCCCCGCTGTTGGGCGAGCGGACCGCAGGCGCGGGCGTCTGGCTCTCGGACGGAGACCGCCTTATCGACAACGGCAATGCCCGTACAGCCGAAAATCCTTATTTCGACCTGAACGGACAATGGCTGGTCGAGAACAAGGGCGTCTCTCCGGACATTGAAGTCGAGAACATGCCGGTTGCCACCTTCAATGGACAGGACCAGCAGCTCGACGCAGCCCTCACATGGCTGCGCAAGGATATGGCCGACCATCCGCGTCCAACCCTGAAACCCGCTCCCTTCCCGGCCCAGCAGCCCGCCGCCCCGAAATAAACCGGAGCGTCTCTCCACAAAAAAAAACCTGTCCGATCACTCGGACAGGGGCTTTTTCATGACATGCCGGTCTTCAGAGCATCCGGTCCATAACCGTATCCCTGCGACCATAACGATGCAGCAGAGCTGCAATGCCATGCCCGGCAATCAATACCCCCAGAATCCATGACGAAAACTGGTGCAACACATTCACCAGCGGCACAAACACAGGCGCCTTGTGGGCCAATGGCGGCAGATCGACGATCCACATCATAGGGATCGGCAACCCATGGACAGAACTCCGAAACCATCCCGTCAGCGGCACCACCAGCATCATCGCGTAAAGCGCAAAATGCCCGACCTGCACCGCCAGACGCTCTTCTTCAGGAATATCCGATGACATCGCAGGCGGCCGATGCGTTACCCGCCAGACGAGCCGCAGAACCGTCAGGATGATGATGAACGGCCCGATTTCCTTATGGATCAGCAGAAGAAGCGCCTTCTGGGGCGTTGCCGCATGCGGCATGATCCGCCCCACATAAAACCCCAGCAGCCACAGCGGAATAATGATGGCCGCCATGCCCCAGTGAAACAGTCTGGCGACAAGGGAATAACGCTGAAACGGCGCAGGGGTGTTGTCCATGAAACGGCACTACTCCGGAAGAACGGTTCCACGTCCTATAGCCGTTCGTTTGCCGAAACACATGTTGCACAGAGTTACGGATTTGCAAGCTCCCGCAGGCCGGGTAGGACAGTACGGACGTTCTTACAGGAAGATCAGACCACCATGCTGACACTGCTCTACACCCGCATCACCGAACTGGCCGCCTCGCCGCGTGCCGTCTGGTGGCTGATTGTTGTCGCCGTGGCGGAATCTTCCGTGTTTCCACTGCCCGTGGACCTGATGCTCGTGCCTATGCTGCTCGCCAATCGTGAGCGGGCGTGGTTTCTGGCTTTTGTCTGCACGACCGCCAGCGTCGTGGGTGGACTGATCGGCTGGGTCCTCGGGGCGTTCCTGATGAAACATATCGGCATGCCGATCGCGCATTTCTATCACGCGGATCAGCGCATCCTGAACCTGGAAGCCCTGTTCCGCCGCTATGGCGTCTGGATCATCCTCGCCAAGGGCCTGACCCCACTGCCCTACAAATTCGTCACGCTGGCGGCAGGGGCGGCGCATTTCCCACTGCTCCCGTTCATTGCCGCAAGCGTCGTCACCCGGGGCGCACGCTTCTTCCTCGAAGCCGCCCTGCTCCGCGCTTTCGGAGAGCCCATCCGCGATTTCATCGAAAAACGTCTGGCGCTCGTTCTGTTCGGCGCCCTGATCCTGATCGCAGGCGGCATCGCCCTGATCGAATTTCTTTAAGGACCTTAGTTCAGGGCCATGCGCTCATGCGCCATGGCCTGCTCTTCACCAAAAGACGGCCATTCCGAACGCGTCAATGCCTTCAGGGACGGAGACGGCAGACCCATGCGGTGCGCATACAGCCACGTATAGGTCAGGGCGCGATGAACATAATCGCGCGTCTCGTTATTCGGCAGCGTTTCCATGAAGAACAGCGGGTCATGCATGTCCGCCTTCTGCGCGCCTTCCCAGCGCGCAATCGCTCCCGGCCCGGCGTTATAGGACGCCAGAACCCGAACCAGATCGCCACCTTCAGGCGGCGTCACCGTCGCAACACGGCTCGACTGGTTCGCGAGATACAGCACATAAAGCTGTCCGATCTCCAGATTGGAAGACGGATTGTGCAGACGGCTGACCATATCGGGGGCCACCGGAATCACCGCCACGCCATGCGAATCATACGTCATATGCGACGTGGTAACGAAACTCGCCGTCACCGGGCGGATCTGCATCAGACCATGCGCCCCGGCCCCTGACGTCGCCGACGGATCGAAGTTGGATTCCACCCGCGTCAGCGCATAGACCAGCGCTGGATTCATCCGAAAACCATGGCTGGGCTTCAGGGCGGGCAGAGGCAGCGGCGTCGGTGGCGTCACCTCAGATTCCCGATGCATGACCAGAGAGGCAAGCTGCTCGGACAGATCCTCATAGCCCGCCGCCTGAGCGACCAGCTGAAGTGACCGCGACCGCGCGCTGTCGGAGGCGACATCAACCCACATACGCCGGATCAGGTTTTCGGCCCGCATCCGTTCGCCGATCTGAAGCAGTGCGAAAAGCTGACGCCCCTGCGGCAGAGCGCCCACAGCCTCGACGTCAATTTCGGCAAGCACAGGCACCGGATCATGCAGCGTGACCTCAATCCGCCCACCGGGCAGGCGCGCATGGCCATGACGCCCAAGTTCCAGCGTCTGGGAAGCCAGCATGCCATAGAAGGTTTCGTGATGCGTGGCAGCGCGATGCAGCCACTTCACATAACCCGCCATGTCATGACGCCGTCCCTCAGCCCGTGCTGCCCAGAACGCAGCAGCCGCGCGGATTTCCAGTGCCGTGACAGGCGCATTGGCCGCAGATTGGAACAGGTCATAGGCCGCCTCGACATGCCCTTCGCGCCACGCAGCAAGCCCGGCAACATAAGCGGGCAGCCCAACCTGATGATCCCCACGGCCAAATCCAGCACTCGCATTCCGCAACGCCGCAAGGGTTTCCCCCTGTGACAGCAGACCCAGTGCAATCTCGCCGTAAAGCTGCGCCGCGTAAGAGGCGCTCATCCCCGGCGTGATGTCCACGAGATGCAACGCACTTTCCGCACCCCGCACACCCGTCAGAACCCGTTCCTGAACCGTCCGGTCCAGCAGCGGATTGCGGGCGAATGCATGCATCAGCGGATCGACGGGAGAGGCCGTGCCCTTCATATCGTCAGCCCGCGCATCAGCAGCAAGCGGACGGACGAAAGACTGCATCTGCACCGTTCCCGGCAACGCGATTTTCAAAAGAAGAGCCTGAATGTTCGATGCATCGGGCTGGGACGCATAGTCATGCAGCCATTCCCGAAGCTGTTCGGCCGCAGGATGCGCGCCCGGTGCGAGATAACGCTCAGCCAGCACATCAGGCAGCAGGACATGGTCAGTCAGCAGACGCATCTGCTCCTGAACAACGCGGAAATTGCCTTGGCGCTGCGCCTGAAAGATCAATCGATACCGGCTAGCCATGGCCGCCGTCAGCGGATGGGGCAGCGAAACAACGCCATCCCCGCCCAGAGACGGCCGGGCTTCGGCAAACGCAGTCTCGTCCCCGGCCGGTTCCGGCTGGGGAGTGAGGTTGCGTGTGCTGTCCGCACGCGCCGGAGACAGTGAGCCACCGGCCAGAATCAGTACGCTGACGAGCAAAGCCCGGGCACTACTGCCTGAAATGAAAGGGGGTGTCCTTCGCATAGCAGCGGGTTGCTACCCGCTTTGCAGGGCCTTGGCAAGAACTTGTTAAGTTCTACACACCCTTGGACTGGGCAATGATATAACCCAACCCTAAAACAATCCAGTGGCAAACACCTGTCATCGCGCGTTTTTTTACGTTTTTCCGAAGTTTTTTAATGGTAGCATTTGTACCCATTTAGTCCTCATTCTTCTGGAGAGAGTTTCTCCATCAGAATCAGCAGATCCTGCCAGGCATTCCGCCGCGCAGCCGCACTTGCACGCAGTTGCAGAGGGTGCCGCATCGGCAGAAGTGGCACCGGAGTCGCAAGCCCCGGAACCGATACGTCCGTCCACCGCCCCCGCATCCGCCCGACAGCAGCATCCGGCCCCACCAGCATCTTGAGCGGCGTCACCCCCATCGTCACCAGAAACCCCGGTCGACACAGGGCAATGGTCCGCAACAGAAGCGGAAGACAGGCCTGCATTTCCGCATCGCTCGGCGTTCGCCCGCCGGGCGGCCGCCAAGGCAAGGCGGGCGCCATCGAAATCCCTCCGCGCTCCAGTCCCGCAGACCGCAGCATTTTCTCCAACAATGCCCCACCCTCGCCCGCAAACAACGTGCCGGAACGGTCCTCATCCGCATCAGGCGCCTCGCCGATCAGCATGAACGGCGCCCCCTCGACGAAAACCGGCTCCAACCGATGCGTGGCAGTTCGGGCCAGAAACAGGTCGCCCGGCGCTTCGGTCAGGCGCATCAGTGTCGGCAGATCCGGCGCTTCTTCCACCGCCCGCGCGGACAGCCCGCTCGCCGACGCACCAGCCGCCCTCGCAGGTATCCGGCGCGCTCCGTCGCCTCCCGAAAGAGCCTCGGGCAAATGTTGCGCAAAATCCTGCCGCTCCGTCCCGACACGCGGCGGCAGTTGCGGTGTCGCCTCGGCCAGACGATCCACCGGCATTTCACACAGGGCCTCGTCCACACCCCAGTCATACTGGAGTTGAAGCGCGGCCAGCAGATCGGCACGGCTCAGAACTGCCGACACATCACTGACTGGGGGCGTCATGGTTGATCCGTCCTGATGGCCTCTCACTCCGTCGCCACACAGACCCTAAAGGGATGCCGGTTGGCGTGGAGCCTCAAGAGGGCTAGAGTTTCTTCCATTATGCAGATCACACGCGGCTGGCCCAGATCATTCGAGGAATTTTCCCGCCCGCTCCGTCTGGTGCTTCCCGCTCTCGCGCTGGGCAGCAGCCTGACAGGGAGCGCGCTGGCCGCCCTGCCTCCGGCCATCAAGCCGACCGTTAATCCGGAAAATTCCCTGACCGGCTGGATGCTGGCAGCAACAGTCATGATGGAGCGCGGAGACGTTCCCGCCGCCAATCTGGCTCTCTCCCACGCCCTGCCGCTCGCCCCGCATAATCTCCAGCTACAACACGACGCCCTGCGTTATGCCGCTATGGCCGGTCATCAGACCGAAGCCGTCAAACTTGCCAATGCCCTGCCCGATCAGGCCGCCGGCAGCGATATCGGCACACTCATTCTCGCGCAGGACGCCTTCGCCCGGCAGGACTGGGCCGCGATGCGCCGCATCCTCACCCGCAGCTCCCATCACGGTCCGCTCGTCACAATCGCAGCGCCCGTTCTCATGGGCTGGAGCCTCGCCGCCGAGGGCCATCCCGACAAGGCTCTGAACCTGCTGGCGGAAGCCGCAGGCCAGCCCGCGACCCGGAGACTCTATCTTCTGCACGCGGCCATGGTGGCGGAATACCTCCCGACACCCCTGCTCGCCGGACAGCTCTATCACCGCACAGGAAACGCGTCCGGAGATCCGCTGACGCTCCAGATCCTCTATGCGCAGCTCTATGGCGGCTGGCTCGAACGACATGGTCACCACAAGGAGGCCAGCGACGCTGTCGCCGCTCTGGGCGTAACCTCTCCGCTGGCCGCCCTCGTCATCGGCCCGTTCCAGCAGGATCTTCCAAACCTTAAAAAACCGACGCCAGTACTCGGCGGGGCCATCCTCAATCTCCAAATGGCCCTCATGATTACGGACGCCATCCAACAAGATGGTATTCCACGCGATCCCGCCATCATCGCCCTGCAACAGGCCATTTTCCTTGATCCCGGCCTGACACTCGCGCGAATCTTTCTGGCTGATACCTTCCGCGAGGCCAACCAGATCTCCAGCGGCCTCGCCGAACTAAACAGCATTTCGCCGTCCGATCCGCTTGCCGCCCTGGCCGCACAGGAACGCATCAACCTTGCCCTGCGCTCAGGAGACCTCGAACAGGAAGCCGATGCCCTGCACCGCGCTCTCGCCCTGCGCCCCGAGAACCCGGAATTCCTGATCCAGCTTGCCGAAGTCGAAGACCAGCGCGGTCATCATACAAACGCCATCGCACTCTATACCCGCGCGCTCAAGGCTTCCCCGCCCCGAAAAGAAATCCTCTGGCCCATCCTGCTGGGCCGCGCGATGGCCGCTCAGGAAAGCGGCAACTGGCCGATGGTGCAGGATGACATGAAACATGCGCTGGAACTCGCCCCGGACCAGCCCGAAGCCCTGAACTTCGTCGGCTATGCCAATATCGAGCATAACACCGATCAGGCGCAGTCTCTCGCCATGCTGAAAAAAGCCGTTGATCTCCAACCCGCGGATGCGTCCATTCAGGACAGCTACGCCTGGGCCCTTCTCAAATATCGCGCAGACCTCAAAACCGCGCTTCCCATGCTGGTTCAGGCCGCCGAGCACGCGCCCGGCGATGCCGAAATCGGCTATCATCTCGGCGTCGCCTACTGGTATCTCGGACGGCACACCGAGGCGCAGGACCAGTGGAACCAGTCCCTCGACGACAACCCCCAGCCGCAGGATCGCGCCCTTCTCCTTCAGGCGCTCCAGAACGGCGGACCCCATCTCGCAGCCTTCGAACAGAAACAATGACCTTCCCAGACGCCCCCCAAGCTACCGCACACGCCAAAATCAACCTGTTCCTGCACATCACCGGCCGACGCGACGACGGGTACCACCTGCTCGACAGTCTCGCGGTTTTTGCCGGCGCCGCAGACCGCATCACGCTTGAAGGCCCCGGCGATACGATGTCGCTGACGATCGACGGCCCCTTCGGCCAAGGGCTGGAAGCGGACGACCAGAACCTCGTGCTGCGCGCGGCCCGTGCCCTTCAGACCAAGGCTGGCACAGCGTTTAATGGCCTGACCGAGTCCTTTCGCCTGAAACTGGAAAAGAACCTTCCTGTTGCTTCGGGGATCGGTGGCGGTTCCGCCGATGCCGCAGCAACGTTGCGCCTGCTGGCCCGTGAATGGGACGCGGATCAGGCCATACTCTTTCCGATCGCCGAGAAACTGGGCGCAGACGTTCCCGTCTGTATCGCGCAGCGGCCGGCTCGGATGCAGGGGATTGGAGAAATCCTCGCCCCAGCCCCGGTCCTGCCCGATGCGGGCCTCTTGCTCGTCAATCCCGGCGTCGGCGTTTCGACACCGGAAGTCTTCCGGGCCTTTGCCGCAGGCGGCGGCATTACGGAGCGGCCTGAAGCCTTCCTCCCCACCCGCTGGGACAGCGCAGAAGCCATGGTCGCCGATCTGAACGCCACAACCAACGACCTTCAGGCCCCGGCCCTATCACAATGCCCGGTGATCGGCACTGTTCTGGCGTCCATCGGCAGCCTTCCCGAGTGTCTTCTCGCGCGTATGAGCGGTTCAGGTGCCACATGCTTCGGCATTTTCCCCAATCCCGACAGCGCTAAGAATGCCGCCCAGGTGCTGAACGAACAAAGCGCACGTCTGGGTTGGTGGACATGGGCCGGAGGCTTCCACCACACTGGCTCTTCAATCTGATCACACCACAACCGGGTAGGGAGCCGAACATCATGACAGCCCCACGCATGCAGGTCACACGTTCAGAAGATGGCACAACGGCCGTCCTGTCCTTTCTCGAAGGCAGCGGCGTTTCAGGTAGCCTTTCTCTCGACGAGACCCAGTTGTCCCAATTGATCACAAGCCTTGGTCTGGCCCATGCGGCCCTGATTGAAAAACGCCCACCGGCACCGATTGCAGGCGCGCGCTTCACGCCCGTCTACACCACGAACTGGGCTCTTCAGATCGACGCCCTGACCGAAGGATCAATGCTGGCGTTCCAGCATCCGGCTTACGGTCCAGTCGGTGTCGTTTTCGGCCCGCAGGACGTCGAACAAATCATTCGCGGCCTGCAAAAACAGCGCACCATGATCCGCTCCAACCCTCAGGATGCCACCAAACCAAGCTGATCTCTCAGAAAAGTTCGACATCTCCTGAACTCACTGACGTATGGGGGTTTTCTGCCAGCAAGCGCTGGCGGATTTCTCCCATCGTCAAACGATCTACAACACTCCGCTGGACCTGTACCGCCTCCACTCCAGGCTCCCGACTGAGCCCTTCACAGCAGCTCGCTACCTGATCCAGAACCTGCGCGATCCGGTCGAAATCCTGCAACTCCAGAGGATTTTCTCCCAGTAGAGCCTTCAAACAGACTGCCTCCAGTCTTCTCAGTTCCTGAAGACTGACAGCAAGCTGCTCTCCAAGCCCCTCGAGAACCTGCGGCAACGGAACCCCAACCACCTCACGCACCGCTGATTGGCCCGAATACAGCCTCAATGCGGGACTTAAGCGAACTGGCGGTAAAAGGCTTTGCCAGAAAATTATTCACACCTTCTGCAATAGCCTGCTGCACCAGTTCCTTGCTGGCCTGCCCGGTCAACATGATAAAACCCGTTTTCGCAGTCCGGGCATTGCTTCTGACGGCCTTGAGAAGCTCAAGCCCGTCCATATCAGGCATGTTAAAGTCCGAAATGATAAGATGAACCGAATTGCTCTTCAGATGCTCCAGAGCCTCAACCCCGTTGCGGACGCCGGCAATCTGCACAAAACCGATCTGGGCAAGCGTATTGCGCAGGATCGAACGGATAGAGGTCTGGTCGTCCACGAGGAGTACGGACATGGAAGAAGCGGAAATCATGGATACGTCTCCAGAGAACGGCGTTCACAAAGATTGAGAATAGCGGGGCCAATGGCGGACAGCGGAAGTTGCGTGTCCACCGCGCCCAGTTCATAAGCAGCACGTGGCATGCCATAAATGACAGAACTTGCCCGGTCCTGACCGATCGTACAGGCGCCGGCATGACGCATGGCCAGAAGACCCTGCGCGCCATCGCACTCCATTCCGGTCAGGATAACGCCCACAGCGTTTTTCCCCACTGTGGCGGCAAGAGAATAAAACAGCTCGTCCACGGATGGCCGATGCCCATTAACGGGGGGCGCCGTTACCAGTTGGCAGACATACTCACCAGTGCGCGCGCCTCCCCTGATACGAAGATGACGCTCTCCACCAGGCGCGACATACACAATACCCGGCTTCAGCACATCACCCTCTTCCGCCAGCCTGACGTCAGGTTTCACAACCCTGCCCAGACGGCGTGCAAAGCTCTCGGAAAACTGCTTCGGCATATGCTGAACAATGACCGTCGCCGGGCAATCCTTTGGAAAATGCTCAAGTACATCCGTCAAAGCTTCCACGCCGCCCGTCGATGCACCGATGCCGACGACAGTGCCAGTTTTCGTGGTAGCCATCACTCTGGCTCTCAAACTCCCCCCTTCCGATACGAGAGGTTTATTTTTTGTTGCAGCGGCCCGAACGATCGCGTCTCCCAGACCGACAAAAGGCTCCTCCCCGCTGCCAAGCACCATTTTCGAATACCACTCGGCAGCCCCCATCCGGAGCGCCTGCTCTACCAGCCCTTGATGACTGGAGAGACGACCCGACACCATCACCACAGGCATTGGACGCAACCGCATGATCTTCTCAAGAAACTGCAATCCATTCATGGATGGCATTTCAAAATCCAGCGTCAGCACATCCGGGTTCAGCCGCACGATCAGATCACGCGCTTCGAAGGGCGTTCCAGCAGTACCAACGACCTTGATCCGGGGGTCACGCTTCAGCGCCGCCGCAATCAACGCCCGCGTCGTCAAGGAATCATCAACAACAACGGTCGTCAAAGGTTTTAAATAGCTCACGGAGAATTCTCCCCAGACGAGACCTTGCGATACGCATTATACCCAATGCTTTCCATTCCAAAGCGTTCGGGATGAGCAATACGTTCCGAATGTCCTAGGTAAAGCTCGCCACCTGGAAAAATGCGCGCCGAGAGATTGCCCCAAAGCCTGTCCTGAGTTTCCCGGTCAAAATAAATCGCAACATTCCTGCAGAAAATGGCGTGAAACCGTGATGAAAAAGGCCACGGCTCCACCAAATTGAGGCGACGAAACCGGATCATGTCCCGAATTTTTTCAGACATGACGACCCGATTTCTTTCGAGCCGACAGAACGATAGCACGCCGGCCTCAAACAAGGCTTCCGCTTCCACGGAATTATAACTACCCAACTTGGCCTGACCGAGGATGTCAGCATCAATATCTGTTGCCAAAATCTTTGACTTCAGTCCCGAAACAGCGGACAGACACTTCATAACTGTCATAGCGATGGAATAGGCTTCTTCACCGCTCGAACACGCCGCCGACCAGATCCTGAGTTCCTCGCCACGTTCAACACGTGAGTATAATTTCTGGCGCAATAAATGCTCCAGATACGCAAAATGATGCTTTTCCCGATAAAAACTAGTGACATTTGTCGTCAGCGCCGAAACAAGGTGATTTCTTTCATCAACTCCAGCACCGCTTACTAGGAAATCACAATACTCATCAAAAGAGCCAAACCCTTCCTGCCGGACACGGCGTGAAATTCTCGAATAAACAAGGCTTTTCTTCTTGTCAGATAAAGAAATTCCAGCAGACGTTTTGGCAATCCCTGCAATAATCCGAAAATTTTCGTCCGATATCTCCTGTTGATCCTGAAGCTCCATCACTGTCATTGCAAACTTCCTTCAAACAGCGAGGACACATTCACAGAAAAAACCAGACGCCCTCCCAAGGACAGAATGCCGTTTGAATAGTATTTGAGATTATCGCTGGAAAGCTCTGGAAGGGGTCGGAAGTCTTCTTCGTCAATATCCGAGATATCCGTCACATTCGAAACCGAAAAACCAATAATCTTCTTGTCGTCTTTCAGAAAAATAATGGCCTTTTTTTCATCGTTATCATCAGAAAGCCCCATCATCTGGGCCATGTTCACAAGCGGGATCACGGAACCGCGGACATTGACCGCTCCCTCCACAAAAGCCGGAGCTGCCGGAAAAGGCGTCGCTTTCGCCCATTCCTTGATTTCCTTCACGGCAGAAATCTGAACAGAAAATTCCTGGCTCCCCAAGGAAAAGACCAGAGCTTTTTCCATGATCATACCCTTTCCTCCAACGAACCTTCCCGTTTTTTCAGAAGCTCACCAAAGAGAAATTCAACGTCCAGAATAAATGCCACGTTCCCATCCCCAAGAATGGTCGCCGTCGAAAAACAGGCGATTTTTCTGTAGTTATCTTCAAGATTTTTGACTACGAATCTTGAATGATCAATGATTTTATCAACAATAAATGCAAGTTTTTCTTCGTTTTCATTTTCTACAACAAAGCATATTTTCTGATTTACTCCATCAGAAGACGTTCCAATAATATCAGAGGCATAAATAACGGATAAATAACCGTCTCGATAAGGATATCCGTATTTCCCTTCTCCAACATGAAACGCTTTTTTTGCATCGAATATGATTGTCTCAAGGACATTATTGACCGGAATTACAAAATCCTGCCCTTCAGCCTTGAAAATAATTCCTTCAATCACTGATAACGTAAACGGCAGTGAAATCGAAAACGTCGTCCCCTTTCCTTTAGCTGAACTAATAAAAATCCTCCCGTTGATCTGCTGAAGACTCTGCTTAACCACGTCCATTCCCACGCCGCGCCCCGAAACATCGGTGACTTCCGCGACAGTGGAGAAACCCGGCTCAAAAATCAGGGAATAAATTTCTTCCAGATCCAGTCTTTGACCTCTTTCAATAATCTTTTTTTCAACCGCTTTTTCGTAAATCCTGTCGGCATCCAGACCAGCGCCATCATCCTGAATTTCCACAATGATCCGCCCCGATCGCTGAAACGCCCGAAGTCTGAGCAGCCCTTCCGGATCCTTGCCAGCCAGCGATCTGGCCTGGGGACTTTCGATACCATGATCAATCGCATTACGGAGCATATGCGTCAGAGGGTCGGACAGCTTTTCGAGAATGGAACGATCCACCTCGGTGTCTTCTCCCTCCAGCACAAGCCGAACCTGCTTTTCCGTAAGCCTTGCCGTCTCTCGGACAACCCGGCCCAGCTTCTGGAAAACGGTTTTGATCGGATAGGCCCGCATGGTGATGACGTTTTCCTGAAGCTCGTGAATAAGCTGCTCTTGTGCCGTCACGACATTTCCCAGAACAGAATCTCCATGAACCTTGTTACGCCTCATCTGTGATTGAATGGCGCCCTGATTGATCACCAGCTCCCCAATCAGATCGACCAGCTTGTCGATCCGCTGTATGTCGACACGGACAGTCGCAGACTCCTTGCGCTCAGTAGGCTTCTTGATTTGAAGGTCTATTTTTTCTTCGACCGCCACAGGCAGAGACGCGGGACCGTCAGTAACATTGTCAGCTATGAGCGTAACCGTCGCTTGAAGATCGTCTCCGGACCATTCGAAAATTTCCTCGACGTCACCACGCGACTTCTGCGTTGCCAGCAGGAGATTCCACGTCAGATAACTCCGTTCAGGTGAAATATCGCCAATCAGTGGAACCGCGTCAGTATTCACCTCAATCTGAAGCGTCCCCAGTTCCTTCAATGCGATCAGAATATTCCGGACATCATCGCCGCGTTCGTAAAACTCAGTCGTTACTCTCAGGGAAATTGAAAACTGCTGGTCGACCAGTGCCTCGATTTTAATTTGGACTGGCGCAAATGCCATCCCGAAGATGTCATCCATCTCCACATCCTTGGGGGACGGCTCCGGTTCGGGCGCCCCTGAATGAGGATATCGCTCCAGTTCAGCCACTATATCGGGGCCAACCTCACAGGCCGCCCCTTCATTTTTAAAAGCTGCAACGATATCGCACAGAACATCCTTACACTTTAAAAACGTCGCGATGCTCTCAGTTGTGACGGACAAGGCCCCTGACCGAAACAGGTCAAGCACACTCTCAAAAAGATGGGAGAATTTTACCAGTTCCTCCATCCCAAAGGCCGCTGCTCCGCCTTTGATGGAATGAACGCACCGGAAGATCGTGTTGATCTTTTCTTTGTCTTCCGGTTCATCACTCAGCGTCGTCAGTTCTTCTTCAAGCAGAGCGAGCTGTTCGTCGCACTCGTCAAAGAAAATCTGTCGGATGGCATCCATATCATCCGTAAACTCTGTCGCACTCATGCGCTGACCCGCCTGACTGCTGCAAGCAGTTTAGAACCGTCAAACGGTTTGACGATCCATCCTGTCGCTCCGGCCTCGCGTGCAGCGCGCCGGAGCTCGTCACCGGATTCCGTCGTCAGAAAAATGATCGGAACAAACTTCGTTTCATCCTGAGTACGCAGGGTCTGGGTCAATTCCAGCCCGTTCATACGCGGCATGTTCAGATCCGTGATGATAACGGCAGGTGAAAATCCCTTGATCTTTTCCAGAGCATTCACGCCGTCTTCGGCCGTTTCGACGTCGTATCCGCCTCCGCGAAGCTCACGACTGACCAGATCCCGCATGGTTCTGGAATCATCGACAACCAGAATATTCATGCTGTGCCTTCCCCTTTGAGAAGAAAATCTCCGCCAAGCAGGGCGAGGTTTTCTTTCATTTCATCGGAGACGTTTCTGATTTCAAAAGACGTGCCCAGCGTCTGCGCAGTCGCAAACGCGGAGACCAGCAATTGAAAGCAGAGTCCCCCAACACGCTGCACACTCTCTCCATCCAAAAGAAAAGCACCCTCCTGTTTTTTCAGAAGTTCTGAAAACGGAACCGCATATCTGGTATCCAATATTTCAGGAAGAATGAGGGCTTCCATTACCGGAATTCCTCCCAGCCTTCGTCAGACGTCTGAAAAGGACTTTCTCCCCACTGCGTGGTGGCAGATGGCAGAATGGAGTCTTCTTTTGCCAAGCCAAACGGATCATCACCATAATCCTGCAAGTGAAACCGCTGGAGGCTTCCTACGAGCTCCTTGGCTTCCGCGCTCAGATTATGACTGGCAGCCGTGGCTTCTTCGACCATGGCCGCATTCTGTTGGGTATTCTGATCCATCTGACTGACAGCAACGCTGATTTCAGAAAGATCATTCGCCTGACTCCGTGCCGCCGTAGCAATTTCCCCGATCAGAACACTGATCTCACTGACATTTTCCACAATGGATTTCATCGCGACACCCGTCTCCTCCACCAGAGAACTGCCGCGACTGACCTGCTGTGTGCTGGAGGTAATCAGCCCTTTGATTTCCTTGGCCGCATCCGCTGATCGTTGCGCCAACGCACGAACCTCAGCCGCGACGACCGCAAATCCCTTGCCCGCATCCCCCGCTCTGGCAGCCTCGACGCCAGCATTCAGAGCCAGAAGGTTTGTCTGAAAAGCAATATCGTCGATCAACCCGAGAATCTGTGCGATGTGGATGGATGATTTCTGGATGTCCTGCATGGCAGCCGTAGCCGCCATCATCACTTCTCCCGACCTTTCTGCACGATCACGCGTCTGACTGGCGACTTCGCTCGCATGAATCGAGGCCGCAGCCGTCTTGCGAACGGTTTCCGTTACGTTTCCAACAGAAATTGTCGTTTCTTCAAGACGCGCAACCTGAAGTTCCGTACGACGCGCCAGATCATCTGCCGCTGATGCAATTTCGGCAGACCCCGATGAAATCGTCGAAATGCTGTCGTTCAGCGAAACCATCACTTTCTGAAGGCTTAACGCCGTTTCGTTAAAGTCCTGTCGCAGCCGGTCGTAACGGGCAGGCAATGCCTCTTCGAGGCGAAATCCCAGTTCGCCATCACGCAGATTCGCCATGGCGTTTCCAAGAACCTCAATCACCCGCTCATGCTCGGCAGCCTCCTGCTTGGCTGACTGACGTGCGTCTTCAGCTTCGATCCGAACGGCTGCAAGAGCAGACTGCGCCTGCGATGCCAGAACCTCACTTTTCTCAGAATTCGTGCGCGCCTCACCCAGCATGACCTGCAACCGGACCAAACTGCCCTCACTCGCATCTTGAGGCAGAGTTCCTTGTGCGGCCAGTTGCCGGATAGCCTCAGTCAGGGCATCGCCGCGCGCACCAACCCAAAAGAACGCAACCATTCCTGAGACGGCAAACAGTCCAAGAAGCGCAATTTCAGGAAAAACCAACTGCCTGACAGAAACAGTGTTCGCCTGCAGTTCCCAAATCAGCCCGCAGATCCCGACGGCCACCGGAATGGCAAATGCCAGAAGCAACCGCCGACGAAGCAGGAAACTTCCTTGCATGGGAAAAGAGCGTATGTCGGACATGCGAGGCTGCCTCCAGAAACACAGATCACACCACATCGACCACAAGCAGCCGACCAGATGCTCTCCTTCCTAGAGAACAGTTGATTGAAACTCCGTTAATGCCTCTTCAGACAATCTCATTGAGGGGAAGCAGGAATGTCGACATCGTGCTGCACGAACATCCTGTTGCCATACCGAGGAATCCAGATCCGGTAATGCTTCAGAACATCCGCACCAAGAAGTGCATCCGTATCGGACAGTCCTTCCCCCACCTTTAGAGAAACATCCCGAAAAATGATATCGCCCACCTTAAGGCTGTCAAAATGATGAAGATAATTTTTCACCGGGTCCCGTGTCAGCCCATATCCAACTGAAACAGGGTCTTTTTCCAGCATGGCACGCGTCACACCCGCCGCCCGGGCCGCATCCAGACTGACGAAGGTTGTTGCGGCTCCTGTATCCAGTGTCGCATCGGTTGGGTGACCGTTCAGGTTGATTTCCAGAGTGGCCTTATGCCCCTCATTGTAGATGTGACTGATCGGAACGCTATGGACACGCCCCTCCCATCCAGGCGTGGGGGTATCACAGTCTTGGGTTTCGACCAGCCGCACCCGGTGTGAAGGCATATCTACGATCGTATCGTAACGCCCGAGGAAATCACGTCCGAACAGCCCCACGACTGGAAGCCCCGCAACCTTTCCGACAAACTTTCCCGCACCAGCGACCGCGATGTTGGTCGCTTTGGAACTCCCCATGTCCAGCGTGTCGATCATCACAACGCGCCCATAGTCCTGGCCTCCGACACCACGAACCACTATCGTTGTTCCTGTCTCGTTCAGACCGAGGGGTTCGACAAAACTCTGTCCAACCGTCGTAGAGAAAGCCCCCGTATCAACGATAAGAGCGACGGGATGCCCATTGATCGCCGCGCGTACGACAGGGCTACCCCACTCATTCAGAACCAACATATCCCCGCTCGTAATCAGCTTGCATTGTCGCGGTCCTGTTTCGCAACCAGCCAGAGCGCCCGCCAATAGCAGCAATGCACCCAGTCGTCCCAACGCCATGAGGCCCTCCCGCCTGTATCGTTCCGTTACACAGGACACGTCCCCTCATTGCCCGGCAAGGCAGTTTTTTGATCCAAAAGGCTTTTTTTTGAAAAAACCCTCTTGTCACCCCACAGGCAGGCTGATACATCACCGCCACCGACCAAGAGGAAGCCAAACAGCTTCCAGACGGAAGGTCCCAAGACACTGAAAAGTGTCTCTGCGGGTGTAGCTCAGTTGGTTAGAGCGCCGGCCTGTCACGCCGGAGGTCGCGGGTTCGAGCCCCGTCACTCGCGCCACTCCTCTTATGGAGTTGGCCGCATTCTCCAAAAAAACTCTGAAGAAGCCACTGCCCGATTTTAGGGAAGACTATGCTGTTCTTCATTCTGAAATGCCTGATTTCAGGGCTCCTGATCGCCGCCGCCTCCAGCATTGCGCGGCGCTATCCCGGCTTTGGTGCGCTGATTGCGTCCCTGCCGCTCGTATCGGTCCTGGGCATGATCTGGCTCTGGCTGGAAAAGCCGGACCGCATCGTCATGAGCCGTCATGCGGAAGCGACATTCTGGTATGTACTTCCCTCGCTACCCATGTTTCTGCTGATTCCGCGACTGCTCCGGGCAGGGCTGCCGTTCTGGTTCGCCCTATTGGCAGGATGCGCGCTGACGATCGTTCTGTATCTCTGTACGACATGGGCGCTCACCCGGTTCGGTACAGGCGGCTGAGACGGGTCCTCAGCCCGCCTCTTCCAGATAAACGTCCAGAACCTCGTCTGGTGTGCCGTCCATGCGGATATGTCCGTTCTCAAGCCAGATGACGCGCGTACACCATTGCCGCATGATCTTGGGCTGGTGCGTGGACAACACAAGGATTTCTGCCTGTTGGACGAGTTCCTCAAGGCGCGCCTTGGCCTTGTTCATGAACACCCCGTCTCCCGCGAGAAACCATTCATCCATCAGCAGGATCTGCGGAGAAGACGCTGTTGCCAGACCAAAGGCCAGCCGGACACTCATGCCCGCACTATAAACCTTCATCGGCATATCCATATAAGGGCCGAGTTCGGCAAAATCCTGCACGTCCTGCTCGATCCGCTCAATCTGCTGGCGTGAGAGCCCCTCATAGCGTCCCTTGAGGCGAATGTTTTCACGCCCCGTCAGTTCGGGATTCATGCCCAGACTGCTGTCCAGCAGCGTCCGCATCGTTCCATCAAGCTGTACGCGTCCCGCAACAGGTTCGTAAATGCCCGCAAGCGCACGCAACAATGTGGTTTTTCCGGCACCGTTACTGCCGATCAACCCCAGCCGCTCGCCAGAATTCAGCGTGAAACTGATCTCCCGCAGCACGCTCACGATCGTGCGCTCCCGCAGATCATGCATCAGATGAGCCGAGGGGGATGATGGCGCAAACCGGGCCAGCGTTTTGCCGACCTGCCGCTTCAGGGAGCGGCTCTGCCCATGATACAGCGGAAAATCGATACAGAGGCGATCAACAACAATCCCGGGCATCAGATCAGATCCAGTAAGGAATGCGCGAGCGCATCCGGCAGAACAGAATGGCCGCCAGAAGCCACAGAAGCACACTGTGCCCGAGAGCCGCTTCCCAGACGATGGACTCCACCGTCTGGCCCAGAAGCGGCGCACGCACGATTTCAAGCAGCGGATAAAACGGATCAAGCAACAGATAGTGCCGTCCGGTCGTGATCAGTTCCGGCTTCCAGATCACCGGCGTCACGAAAAAGAAAATCTGCATCAGAGACGCCACGATGGGCGCAATGTCCCGAAACCGCGCGCCCAACATCCCGATCAACAGAATGACGCAGAAACTGTCCACGATCCAGAGCGGCAGACTGAACAGCAGGCTCCAGATCTGCTGCGGCCAGACACGGAAGGCCGCAAACACGATGACGACGACGACCATGTTGTGAAGCAGGATCAGAAAATTCCTGACAATCACCTGCATCACCGGCAGACTGGCCGGAATCCGCATCGCATGAAACAGGGACGTGTTTTGCGTAAAGACAGTCCCTGCGTCGTTGACAACAGTCCCGCCATATCCCCACAGCACGATCGAAAGTGACAAAAACGGCAGATAGGCTTTCAGATCCATATGAAAGAGATAGCCGTACACCACGCCCATCGCGCCGATCATGACAGCCGTAGACAGCGTCAGCCACAGCGGCCCCAGAATGGAGCCGCGATATCGCATCTTGATATCCAGCCAGCCGAGCGTCACGGCCAGCGGCAACAGCCGCAGGCCCGCCTGCAGATCGCTCCACGCGGCGCGGACGAGCCCCCAGCCCCGCAGGGGCTCAAGGGTCAGAACAGGAGAACGGGCATTCATGTCTTCCATGCGCCTTCCCTACCATGAAAGCAGGCGCTGCCCATCCCCCTTGCCCGCGAAACATCCCACTTCGCAGAACACCTTCAGCCCGACATGATGATTTCCCTTGCATCCTGCGCCATCCTCGCCGACATGCTGCGGTCATGTCTTATGCTGTGAAGGAAATGTTCGTGACCCTCCAGGGCGAGGGTGCACAGACAGGCCGTGCCTCGGTGTTCTGCCGGTTCGCGGGCTGCAACCTGTGGTCGGGCCGCGAACAGGATCGCGCCACGGCCGCCTGTACGTTCTGCGATACCGATTTCATCGGGACGAATGGCGAAGGCGGTGGCCGCTTCGACACCGCCGAGGCTCTGGCCGCCACCATCGCGGCCTGCTGGACCGGCACAGCCGATGACAGCGGTCGCCGCTATGTCGTTTTCACCGGCGGCGAACCTCTGCTCCAGCTTGATGATTCGCTGATCGCCGCCGTGAAGGCTCAGGGTTTTGAAATCGCCGTGGAAACCAACGGCACGATCGCAGCCCCTGCCGGAATCGACTGGGTCTGCGTCAGCCCCAAGCCGAACAGCACGCTCATCCAGACCGAAGGCGCGGAACTCAAGCTGATCTACCCCCAGCCGGAGCTGCCGCCCGAACTGTTCGAACATCTCTCCTTTCGCCATTTCTGGCTTCAGCCCATGGACGGCCCCGACCGCATCGCCAACACACAGGCCGCCGTCGCCTACTGTCTGCGCCACCCGCGCTGGCGCCTGTCGCTCCAGACACACAAGCTGATCGGAATCCCCTGACCATGAGCACGAACACGGCTATCAGCAGCAACACCGCGCTCGTCCTGTTCTCCGGCGGGCAGGATTCCGCAACCTGCCTCGCCTGGGCCCTCTCCCGTTTCGACCGCGTCGAGACGGTCGGATACGCCTACGGACAGCGCCACGCCATCGAACTCGAATGCCGCGACACCCTGCGCGAGCAAATGGCCGCGTTTTCGCCGGAATGGAAAGCACGCCTCGGCGACGATCACACGATCGACCTCGCCTCCCTCGGTGCGCTGTCCGAAACGGCCCTGACCCGTGAAGCCGAGATCGGACTGAGCGAAAACGGTCTGCCCAACACGTTCGTGCCGGGCCGCAACATCATTTTCCTGACCTTCGCCGCCGCCCTCGCCGTCCGCCGCAATGCGCGCCACATCGTCACCGGCGTCTGCGAAACCGACTATTCCGGCTACCCAGACTGCCGCGACGACACAATCAAGGCCCTTCAGGTCGCCCTGAACCTCGGCATGGACCAGCGTTTCGTGCTGCACACGCCGCTGATGTGGATCGACAAAGCCCAGACATGGGACCTGACCGAGCAACTCGGCGGCCAGCCCCTCGTGGACCTGATCAACCGGGACAGCCATTCCTGCTACATGGGCGACCGCACCCATCAGCATGACTGGGGCTATGGCTGCGGCACCTGCCCGGCCTGCAATCTGCGGGCCGACGGATGGCGCCGCTACCAGCAGAGCCGCCACGGAGGCGCCGTATGACCGCCGAACTCGTCTTCACCCGACGTTTCTGTATGGGACACCGGCTCATTGCCGGATCAAGCGAACGCTGCGCCATCCCGCATGGCCATAACGAATATGTCCGCGTCACGCTCCGCCCGGCCAAACAGACCCGGCTGGACGGCCACGCGAACATGATCCTGCCCTTCGCCGAAGCCAAGACACGCTGGCACCATTTCGTGGACAACAACCTTGATCACGCGCTCCAGCTTTCGGAAACAGACCCGCTGCTCGCATGGTTCCGCGCCAATGAACCCGAACGCGCCAGCCGGATCGTCGTCACGCCCGGCGACCCGACAACGGAACTGATGGCAGCCCTCATGCTCGCCAAGCTGACCGCCATTCTCGCGGATCAGGGCGACATCCTGCGCGTTCATGAAATCGAACTGGAAGAAACTCCCACCAACACCGTACGCCTCGGCGGCAACCCACAGCATTACCTGCCCGCCGTCTCAAGGCCCCCGGAACAGTGCTGGTGGAATAAAGCGGACGCCAGCATTTCCTGACGTCCGAACCAAGCTTCAGGCCTTATGGACCGAAGCGTCATAAATTTCCCCGATCACCTCTCCGAGCGCCACATCGAACTGTGCATCATCCATCTGATGCCGCAGATCACCGATCAGCGCGCGGGAGAAGCTCGCAATCATCCGGTGATTGTGCCGCAGCTTCTCGCAGGCCTGATCCAGCGGATAGCCCCCTGACAGCGCCACAACCCGCACCATCCGCGGATCACGCGCAATATCGTCATAGAGATCCGCAATTTCCGGGATCGTGACCTTCAGCATGATCCGGGCGTCTTCGGGCAGCTTTTGCAGCTCTTCGAGGACGTAATCATGCAAAAGCTGCTCACAAGCTGCCTTGTCCGGGCTCTTGATGAGCACTTCCGGCTCCAGAATGGGCACCAGCCCATGTTTACGAACCTGCTCCGCCACCGCGAACTGCTGGCGGACAATGGCCCGGATGCCGCTTTCGGAGGGCAGGCGAATCGTTGAACGTTCTTTCGTTCCATAAACGCCCAGCTTGGCCGCACGCGCCAGCAGGGCGTCCAGATCGGGCATCGGCTTCATAAGCTGAACGCCGTCCGCTTCCGCCTCCAGCCCCTTGTCGATCTTCACAAACGGCACAACGCCCCGTTCGCGCCACAGATAGGCCGGAACAGGTTCACCGTTCACGTCGCCGTCCATCGTGCGCTCGAACAGAATGGCCCCGATCACCTTGTCGCCCGTAAAGGAAGGCGCCGTGATGATCCGGACCCGCATGTCGTGCATAAGCGCGAACATCTGGCTTTCGTCCGAATATTCGCTCTCGGCAATGCCATACTGCTTCAGCGCGCCCGGCGTGGAACCGCCACTCTGATCCAGAGCGGCAATAAACCCGCCTTTGTCGGCCATCTGTGACATCATCTTGTCTGCGGTGCTCATCAAGATCCCCTTCGATACAGGAAAACCGTCACCGCTCCCGAAGGACCCCACGGATCACCCCGCCTCGCAGTACGTTTCCCGACACAGTCCAATCGCGCCGATGCCCGGAATGGTTCCTGCCCGACAGCTGCGGAAAGTCATAGCGCACCCCCGACACCCGATGAAGCGGCCCGCCGCTCACCAAATCAGGATCAGCCGTCTTCAGAGCCGTTCTGACCATTTTCATAAAGCGCCAAAAACGCCTCGATATCGTCGCTCATCAGCGCTCCGCAGCGCTCTTTCACCAGAGTTTCCGGCCATTCCCACCAGGCCAGCGCCAGAAGCCGCGCAATGATGCTTTCGGGAAACCGGTATCGGATCACTTTTGCCGGATTACCCCCCACAATCGCATAAGGCGGCACCGATTTCGTCACGAGCGCTTGCGCGGCAATCACGGCACCGTCACCAATCGTCACGCCAGACATGACCGTAGCCTGCGCTCCAATCCAGACGTCATTGCCGATCGCGACCTCTCCCTTGCTGGAGTGATCGTATTGCCCCTCTTCGGCAGCAGGCCAGAAATGCGAGAGCGTTTTGAACGGATAGGTGCTGACCAGATCGGCCCGGTGATTCCCCAGAATGATCGTGACACCGGGGCCGATCGAACAGTAGTCGCCAATCCGCAGCCCGGCCTCTCCGGCTTCCAGAACAGTGGGGACGCCATAAGTGTGTGGGCCGATCTCCCAGCCCCACTCATCCTGCTGATACGCCAGCGCATAACGTGTCAGGGCCTGAAAGGCACGATTTCCAAACGACATGGGCTCATTCCTTCATGCTGATGCCTGTGGAAAAGCCGAAGCAATGCACAAAGAGCCACGGCCGGGAGACCAGCATGCCTCTGCCGCACCGGAAGTCCATGCGCCTCGAGAAAACGTGATGTCAGACGTTCAACCAAGGCACTCTCGCTGGCTCAAGTCCGAGAAGCGCCTTCGCCTTACGATTACAGGCCCCGCTCAGACTGTTCTGATAATAGACGCTCTCTTCTCCGCCATGCCTGACAGTATCGGCCTCATCCACATGCGGCGGAGCATCGGCCCCAACCCACGCCGCATAGGCTGGCAACCATCGAGACAGCGCGGTCGGCTGATTATCAACCACGTTATAGACCCCGGCAGGTGCCTTCAGAGCCGCAACCGTCGCCTGCGCCGCATCGTCCACATGGATAAACGAAAACACGCCCCGCCCGACTCCAATCACAGGCACCTCACCCTTGCGGACATGCAGGCTGAACGCACCATCCGGCCAGTACCAGGTGCGTGGCCCATAGAAAAACCCGTATCTAAGCGCGACACCTTCCATGACGCCATCGCCCAGAACGCGCTGTTCCAGCGCTTCATACATCCGCGCACTCTCCCCGATCCCGCCGGGAGCATCCGTTCTCAACCGCGAATCTTCAGTCGCAAGCGCTCCCTCACCATTCAGGTAAAACCCGCAGGACTGCTGCACATAACGTCGTACACCCACAGCCCGGGCAGCATCATGAAGATTGCCCCCGCCCTCCAGACGCAGCACCCGATCCGCAGGCAACCTCTGCGCCAGATCGAACGGGCTGGACGGCAGGGACGTCAACTGATCGATCACAGCCTCCGGCCGTACCCGCTCCAGAAGAGCGAACATCTCCGCCCGATCCAGCGCATTCCCCACCACCGGCCGTGCGCCAAGCTCCTGAAGGACAGGAGCATTTTCAGCCCGACGCACCATCCCCCAGACCTCATGCCCCGCTTTCACCAGACGCGCGATCAGAGGACACCCCACAGCACCGCTTGCCCCAGCTAGCAGAATTTTCATGATCCGTTTCCTTCAGACATTACTTCGCGGGCAAGACGAACGGCGCAGCCTTGTCCTTGACGAAAAACGCAAGAAAACGGGCAGGCTCGGTCTGGCTGGCATTGCGTCCGACGAGATGCACATCATCCGGTCCCTCAAAGAACGTCTGCCCCGGATGCAGGGTCACAGGCTTCCCGCCCCTGACCTGCATAACGACACTGCCCTGCAACACATAAACGAACACCGAAGCGCCATGCCGGTGAATCGGGTCGGACCCGCCGGGCGGATAATCGACGGTCAGCATGGCCCCTTCTTTTCCCGGTATGCCCGGCAGATCATGCGCCAGAAGCGGCGTGACCTTCGTCGCGGCATGAAGGGAAGACGTGCAGACGCACAAAGCCAAGGCTCCAAGCGCAATAAAACGACGCATCATTCTGTATCCGCAGACCGTCGCTGCCGGACTTTACTGGTCCGGCGTGTCTGGGAGCGGTTCTCAAGCCATCCCTGCGCCTTTCCCAGAAACGCAGAGGGCGCCTTGTCCCGAACAGAGGACGCCAGATCGGCCAGAGACGTCCGCGCCAGTTCCTCACGCATGATCTGCTCGGCCCGCAGCATGGCCGCATGAATGCTGCACACGCCCTTCGTGGCCCATTGCGGCGGCGTGGCGTCGAAGAGGACGCAACGCCCGCGAATTTCCTGACAGTTAAAAAGGCTCTTCCGGCCCTCAGCCGCGTCCACAACGTCCAGCACGCTGATCTGCGTCGGAGGGCGGGCCAGCCTGTAGCCACCCCTCAGCCCTTCGGAGGCCGCAAGAATCCCGGCTTTCTCCAGCTTCGGAAGCTGCTTGGCGACAAATGCCGCCGGAATGTCCTGAAGTTCCGCCAGATCCAGACTGCTGACTGGTTCGGGATGCTCCACGAGCCACAACAGACTGTGCAGGACGTATTCGGTGCTTGCGCCATAAAGTGACATACGCAGACCATATAAGTCCGCGTTTTGATTCGCAAGCCATCCACGCGCAGAAACGCAGGCTTCAAAAGCCCTGAAGAATCATCCGTTTTTCAGATTGCCCCGAAACGCCCGGCGCGGATTACCCGCGCAGAAGCGACATAATCTCCATCCGGGCCGCATTGTCGTGCTGCCAGCTTCCGCGTGCGATGGACGTCACGGTCGTGGAACCGGGCGAACGCACACCGCGCATGCTCATGCACATATGCTCGGCTTCAATCACGACCAGCACGGCTTCCGGCGCCAGAACATCTTCCATGCCCTGCGCGATCTGATCCGTCAGACGCTCCTGAAGCTGCGGCCGACGCGCAAACCCTTCCACCAGCCGCGCAATCTTGCTCAGGCCCGTCAGACGGCCACCTGCCGGGAGGTAAGCCACATGCGCCTTGCCATAAACCGGCAGAAGATGATGCTCACACATCGAATGGAAGCGGATATCCTTGACGATCACCGCACCATGATGCCGGTCCGCCGAGAACTGCGTCTTCAGATGATCCCGCGGGTCCTGATGCAGCCCGCTGAACACTTCCAGATACATCTTCGCAACACGCTGTGGCGTATCGAGCAGCCCCTCGCGATCCGGGTTTTCACCCAGCGCCTCAAGAATTTCCCGCACAGCCCCCGCAATCCGCACTTCCGCATCCGCAGGCAGCGGCAACGCTCCCATCGGACGACGCTCCTCGGACGAGAGGCTCTCCTGATTGTCCGACAGATAGGCCGATGCAGTGGCTACGGTCGTGGCGTTCAGGTTGGTCATGCGGGTTCAGGCTCCTCTATGCCCCGACGGCCCGTGCCATCAGGGACGCGCCGGGTCACATCCCCCGGGCTCCGCGGCAGGACTGCTAGCGCGTCGCGCACGCGACGTCCACTAATGACATGATCTGGATCAATTTCCGCCAGCGGTTCCAGCACGAAAGCCCGCTCGAACAGACAGGCATGCGGCAGCCTCAGAACCCGGTCCCGAACATCCCGCGCGCCATAATAAAGAACATCAATATCCACGGCCCGCGCGCCCCAGCGCACGCCCGGCACACGTCCCAGCTCCGTCTCGATCGCCTTGCACTCCCGCAGAAGCGCATGAGGCGCCAGAGTCGTCCGTCCGGTCACACAGAGATTCACAAACGTCGGCTGCTCTACCCCGCCCCAAGGCGCACTGTCATACAGCGACGACACCTTCACGATCTCCAGCCCGTCCACAAGCGACAGCCGATCCACTGCCGCCGCTAGAACAGCCTCCCTCTCTCCAAGATTACTGCCCAGCGAGAGCGCAACCTCGTGAACCCGGGCTTGTTCCACTAGCACAGCCGTCCCCGACACCACATACGGCACCGGCGCGGACGGTTTACGGACTTCAACCCGAACCCACTCCACACGCTCAAGCCGTGCCAAGACCGCTTCCGCAATCCGCCCGGCGACCGTCTCGATGAGCTGAAGCGGCTTTCCAGTCACGATGTCCGACGCGATATCGCATAGCGTCCCGTAACAGACGGCCTGTTCGTAATCATCGCCCGCAATCGCATCCGACAGGTCCGCACGGATCTCGATATCCACCACGAAACGCTGCCCAATCCGCGTCTCTTCAGGCAGCACGCCATGATAGCCAAACAGACACAGATCCCGCACGAAAACGGACGTCAGGGCAGGCACAATCATCGGACATCCTTCAGAATCTGGCGAATTTTCAACGCATCCACATGCTCGCGCACGTCATGCACCCTCAGGATCGCAGCGCCCTGCTCCACCCCATACAAATGGGTCGCCAGCGTTCCCGCCAACCGCTCGGACGCCACACACCCCAGAAAATGCCCGAACATGGATTTGCGCGACACCCCTAGCAGAACCGGCAGCCCATACTCGGCCCGCAGATCGCCCAGTCGCGCCACGGCCTCCACATTCTGCGCCTGCGTCTTGCCGAACCCTACACCCGGGTCCAGCACGATCCGGTCGCGCATAATCCCGGCCTTTTCCGCCAGTTCCAGCGACCGATCGAAGAAACGCCGCCAGTCCGCGCGCAGATCCAGCGCCTCGTCCACGTCATGACGGTTATGCATCACAACCACCGTCGCGTCCGAATCCGCCACCACCGAGGCCATGTCCGGGTCCGCCTGCAATCCCCAGACATCGTTGATGACCGCGACACCGACTTCGAGCGCCCTTTTCGCGACAAACGCCTTGGTCGTATCCACCGAAACGGTCACCCCGTCCTCGACCAACTGCCCCACGACCGGTGCAAGACGCGCCCATTCTTCTTCCGCCGCAACCGGCACGAAACCCGGCCGCGTGGACTCAGCCCCCACATCCAGCAGGTCCGCCCCGTCCGCCACGAGCGTCCGACCATGGGCCAGAGCTGCTTCAGGCCGAAAAAAGCGTCCCCCGTCAGAAAAAGAATCCGGCGTGACGTTCACAATCCCCATGACCGCCACCTGCCCATTTCCAAACCGGTTCATGCTGCCGTTCCCATCCACAGTCTCCACATATCTTTCAGGACAGGTCCGCCACCCGACGCCCCCAGAAGAGCGGCACGTCTTCCTCCGGAACCGGGCGCCCCAGATAGAACCCCTGAACTTCCGTACAGCCCTGCTCCTGCAAATGGCGGCAATGCTCCGGCGATGACACGCCCTCTGCCGTCACCGCGACGCCTAGATCCCGCCCCAGCGCAATCACATTCCGCACCACCGCCGCACTGCGCGCATCCTGCAACATGTCCTGAATAAAGGCCGCATCCAGCTTGATCTTGGAAAACGGAAACTGCCGCAGATACATCAGCGTCGAAAATCCCTTGCCGAAATCATCCAGCGCAATGCGTACGCCCCAGGCCTCCAGTTCGCGAAAAGCATGGTGCACACGGGGTCCGACCTCAAGCGCCTGCGTCTCCGTCACTTCGATCTGCAACCGGTGCGCCTCCAGCCCTGTATTCGCCAAAACCTGGAAAATACGCCCTGCAATATCGGGAAGGGAAAAATGCGTCGCCGTCATATTGACCGAAATCCATAATGGAACCGGCCAGCGCCGCGCTACCCGACATGCTGTCTCCAGAACCCAGAAATCGAACTCCAGCCCGCTCCCAGTCTCGACAATCGTATCGATAACCTTTTCGATCGACAGATGTTTGTGCGCTGCCCCCTTCCATCGGGACAGCGCCTCAAACCCGATCACCAATCCGGTCTGGGCATTCACGATCGGCTGATACACCAACACAAACGCTTTTTGCTCCAAAGCCTGTCGCACATCCCGAAACAGTCGTTGCTGACGACTGCCCGCCATTTCCTCGCACGGATCGAAAATGCTGTAGCGTCCGACACGCTCGCCCCGCGCATCCCGCAGAGCCGTCTCGACGGCCTCCACCAAAACCTCACCGTCACCGGTCGTCGAGACCGCCATGCCAATCGCAGGCTCCACATCGATGACATCCCCGGCCACATCTTCAGCCACACTCACAGGCCCACTCAACGCTGACAGGATCTCCAGAGCCAGAGTCTCCATGAAATGACGCTTCCGTTCGACCGGAATTCCCGTCACAACCGCCAGATCCATCACGCCGTACCGCGCCACAAAACAGCCATCCGTTCCGTTCAGATCTTTGGGCACATTTCGGGCAAGACAGGCATTCAGACGCGGCAGACTCTTCTGAAGAATCTCCGCTCCCTCGTCCGTCGTCACCACACGCCGCCGCCCGAGACTGGAGACATCCAGCGAGATAAGAACGACCACGAACGCCTGTGCGCCACGCATCGTCTCCAGAAGGCTTTTCTGAAGATGCTCCTGACAGGCCAGCCGGTTCGGCAGCCGGGTCAGTGCATCATGCCGCACGCGATGAAAATGCCGCTCCCGCACACGCTGGAGAGCCGTTACATCCGCGCCCACCCCCAGATATCCCCGAAACACTCCCTCCCGAAAGACCGGTTCTCCTGTCAACATCCACCATCGTGCGTCTGGCACGGCCACAGCTCGAACAACCAGTTCCCGAAACGCCAGTCGATGCGTCAGGCAATGCGCCAGATGCCGTTCTGGAGAAATCGCCCCCGATGGCTCGGCGCCCGACACTGGAATCTCCAAAAGACTACCCAAAGTCCGGCCCGCAATCTGCGTTTCATCCCGTCCCAGGATACGACAAAGCCCAGCCGAGGGGTTGCGCAGAACGCCCGCTTCATCTGTCTCCCACAGCCAGCGTCCAGTCGGCGCCGCAGACTGACGCGTGAGCAGAGACAGGATATCCGCCTGTTCACGCTGCTTCAGACACGCCATCTGCATCCGCCACAGCAGAATACCCACCAGTCGGCTGATCCCCAGAACAAATAGTCCGCAGACCGTAGCCATGAGAAAAAACGATGCCGTAAACAGAAGAGACCAATCAAAGCACCCTTCAAGCAGCGCCCCGTAAACCCCTGCAATGATCGGCACCATCATGGCTTCGACTGCTCCGCTCACCGGCGCACAGAGCAGAAGTGGCGCCATCAGCCCGAAGCCCACACCAAGCGTCAGCAGATGGATGTCTTCACAACGCAGTCGAAAAACCAGAATGATGAAAACGAACCAGACAAGCCCCAGAACCCCGTTCAACACCCGCAACGCTCGTCGGATCGACACGTAGTCCGCAAAGCTCCTCATGCCTCTGACGTTTGGCTGAACCCGGGAAAACCAAAGCAGCAGGGTGCCTTCAATCCCCACAAGCAGCAGGAGAGCCAACCAGCGGCTCGACGACCAGACACCGAGCGCCACCACTGGCGCACTGATCGCCTGCGCCAGAAGATGAAGCGGAAGAAGCAGTCTCAGGGCTCGCAACTGTCCCCGGTTGAACGAAGTCTGAAAATACGCCGGAACCTGCGTCGCCTGGAAAAACAGAAATTTCCTCACATCGGAGGTGCGACTGCGATTGAAAACACGAAAGACGGCCCATCGCATGAACAGCGATCGCCGGAACCACCCTTTCAGGTGCATTCTCCCAGCGCCCTGCCCGTCAGGCTCTTCAGCATGGGCTCCATCCTGACACTCAGCCGTGTCAGAAGCCCCGGATCCTCGTCCACCGCCAGTGCTGCTCCCCGCACTGGGTTGTCTGTCGTCTGTCATACACCATCATACCAGTGGAGCACGTCAAAGGTCCGAAACGACATCTCTGGATCAGAAGAACGCCGTCTCATGAAAACCGGAAAACCATAACGGCAAACACGCGCATGCCAAGCCCCGGGAAACCGGTTCCACGCGAGTTCCTTTAACGTTCACGAAATCTTCCTCCGCGAACCCCGACAATACCAGCCGTTTTCAGTTTTTCAGAACGCTCTCTAACACCCCGATCCTCAGGCTTTACGCGCACGCTCCAGAAAAGCATCCATCTGATCTGCTTCAAGCGCTCCCGGCGCGACAGCCGCCGTGCCAAAAATGAAGGTCGGCGTCCCATCCAGACCAACCGCGCGTCCCTGATCCAGATTGGTCGTGATCAGCGCCACGGTTTGGGGCGAGCTCATATCCGCCGTCAGCTTCTTCGCATCCAGACCATTGGCCTGCGCCAGAGCAACGATCCGCTCCATGCTGGGCTTGCTGGTATCTTCCATCAGCGCCTTGCGCATGACGTCATATTTGCCCTGCGCACTGGCCGCGAAAATGGCCCGCGTGTCCAGAACGCTGTTGCTTCCCAGAACCGGCACGACTTTCTCAACAAGCCGCACGTCTGGATGACGGCTCAGGAAACGGTCCACCTCGCCCATCATGGAGCGGCAGTACGAACAGCGCGGATCGTAGAACTCCACAACCGTGACCTTCCCATGCGGATTGCCACGAATGGCAAAGTCAGGTGCGCTCTGAAGCTCGGACTGATGCGCCTTCACAGCTGCAAGCGTCGAATCCTGCTTCTGCTCCTCAGCCTTTTCACGGATCGAGCGAATAGCATCCGTCAGGATGCTTGGGTCATTCTGCAATGCGTCGCGCATGATGCCGACAATCTCGGCGCGCTGGGCTGGCGTGAAAGACGTGGCCGGAGCCGCCAGAGCCTGTCCGCCCACAAGAAAGGCCATTCCGGCAACAACAGCAGACGCCGTGGCAAGCAGATGGTGTTTCAATGGAAAGCTCCGGATCAGCTGAAAGAAAAACAGGACGTCTGATCCATACGCCATAAAGAACGTCCACCGCAAAGAGAAGACACCAACTCGCCCCTCCCACAAACAGCAGATAACCGTTATGAGGGAACAAGAGCCGGAACCGGACCCACGGCGCAGACCCGTCTGCCCGCGCCCGTCCTCCGCAAAGGCCACGAGGCCGGACAGTCGTGACCAGACATTGGAGAAACGCCAGGTGGCGCATCGTCAGCACCAGATTTCCACCCCGGACGCCACACAGACCCGTCGCATCGCGTCCCGTCTCCCGGCCTCACTGATGGCCTCGGTGGCCTCGGGCCTCCTTCTGGGCGCCTGCTCGTGGATCCCGGGCTCCCACCTCGTGGGCATCAACGAAACAGCCGCCCCCGCAGGCGGCAGCATCGGCACGGTCGTCGCCGACGAGCCCCAGGCCGCGCTGGTCGGCCATGACGTGCTGGCCCGCGGCGGCAACGCCGCCGATGCCGCAACCGCCACGGCCCTCGCCCTCGGCGTTACCCTGCCCTCCCGCGCTTCCTATGGCGGCGGCGGAGCGTGCCTGATCAGCCGCCCCGGCGAAGCGGCGCAGTCCATTTCCTTCCTGCCCCGCCCCGGCACCAGCAAAGGCGCCGACCGCCCGGCCGGCACACCTGCCAGCTTCCGTGGCCTGTATCTGATGCAGCTCCATTACGGGACGGTGGAGTTCAACGATCTGATCGCCCCGGCCCTGAATCTCGCCAGCAGCGGCATCACCGTTAGCCGCGCTCTGGCGACCGATCTGGCTGCTGTCCGCACGGCCCTTCTCGCGGATGAAAGTGCGCGCACGATTTTCGGACGCGGCGAAGCCAACACGCTCGCCGCCGGCGACAGTCTAGCCCAGCCCCGCCTCGCAGGCTTCTTAGAGCGCATCCGCGTCGCAGGCGTCGGCGACCTCTATAACGGCGCCCTCGCCGACGTTTACGTCACTGCCGCCCAGAAAGCGGGCGGCGGCCTGAACGACGACGACATGCGACAGACCCTCCCCGTCCAGACGGACGCCCTGACGACCCATCAGGGCGGCATAAACGCCGCGTTCCTCGCCCCGCCCGCCGATGGCGGCCTCGGCGCGGCAATCCGATACACGACGGGCGCCTCCGCACAGGGCGCTGTCGCCGCATGGCGCGCCTCGGGTAACACGACCCTCGCCGCCGCTCAGGCAGCCCTCGACAGCGGCCGTTCCGGCAACGGCAGCCTGCCGTCCCTTCCGGCTTCGACGTCCTTCGTCGTGACGGACCATTCGGGCATGGCGGTCGCCTGCGCCCTGAGTGAAAATAACCTGTTCGGAACAGGTCGTATCGCTGGCAGCACCGGCGTTGTCCTCAGCGCTTCCCCGGCTCGCACACCACAGCCCCTGCTCTCCGCTGCAATCCTGCGTGACCAGCGCAGTCTGCGTGCCGTCATCGCCGCTTCGGGGCAGAATGAAGCCGCGGATGCCGTCGGAGACGCAGCCCGCGCCGCCGCCCATGACGCCCCGATCCCCCATGAAGGCGCCGGTCGCATCAACGCGATTGTCTGCCACGGCGACGATTCGTGCCGCGGCGTCACCGATCCCCGCGCCGCAGGCCTTGCGGCAGGCACGACAAACGACAGCACCCACTAACAAAAAAGCCCCGCCGTTTTGTGAAACGGCGGGGCTTTTTCATCTCTGGACCCTATCCGGTAAAACTTCGCACCAGACTTCCCGCCACCAGTGACCATCCGTCAACAACCACGAAAAAGATCAGCTTGAACGGAAGCGACACGGTACTCGGCGGCAGCATCATCATGCCAAGGCTCATCAACACGCTGGACACCACCAGATCGATGACCAGAAACGGCAGATAGAGCAGAAATCCCATCTCAAAACCGCGCCGCAACTCCCCGATCATGAAGGCCGGCACCAACACACGCCAAGGCGTATCGCCAATCTTCGCAGGCGGCTTTTCATGCGCAATATTGAGGAACGTCGCCACATCCGCAGGCCGCGCCGTCACCGCCATGAAGTCATGAAACGGCTGGGCCGCAGCCGTCAGCCCCTCCATTTCCCCAACACGCCCCGCCATCATCGGCTCGATCCCGGCATCCCACGACTTCTGAAGCGTCGGCTGCATCACGAACAGCGTCAGAAACAGCGACAGCCCGATCAAAACCGTATTGGGCGGCGTTCCCTGCGCGCCAAGCGCACTGCGCAACAGCGACAGAACAATCACGATCCGTGTAAACGCCGTAATCATCACCAGCAGGCTCGGCGCCAGAGAGAGAACCGTAATCAGCGCCGTAAGCTGCACCAGACGACTGGTCGTCCCAGCCCCCCCGTTCGCTCCGTTCTGCCCCAGATCAATGCTCACGGCCTGCGCATGCGCCAGAGACGGCACACACACACACGTCAGCAGCATCACAAACGGCAAAAAGGCTCCAAACCGCATCAGAGCCTGCCTCATGCCACGTCCTCCACAGCGGAGTCATCCAGCGCCGAGGCAAACGTCTCCCGCTCCGTCCAGTCCATCAGGATGTCCTGATTGCCCCCCGTCAGAACCAGAATTTCCCGCGTGCCATACCGCACAACCGAAAGACGCCGCGTCCGGTCGAGCGCCATCTGCCCCACCAGCGACAACCCAGCCTGCCCACCCCGCGCACCGCTCTTTTTCTGCTCCAGAAACCGCAACAGGGGCCGGCTACAGAAAATCAGCACAACAATGAAAATCAACGCGGCAATCGCGTTCGCACATTCATGCAGGGTCATAGGTCAGTCATCCTCATTCCCCAGCATGATGCCCAAGATCGGTTAATGACCGCTTAATTGACGACGAATTTCACGCAGGCGGCGGACGGCACTCCCCAAAACAGGCGATGCATATCGGTCGCCCACTCCCGAATCTGCGGCTCAGGCAACCATTTATTAAAGATTTCACGCCATCATGCCCCTCGCCGGCATTTTCCCGGTTCCTGCATGACGGAGACTGTCGCGATGCGTAACATCGACTCAACAAGCGCAGGCGGCACCGATCTCTTTTCTCTGGGCCGTGACCGCATGAACTGGCTTCAGGCCCGTCAGCAGGTGCTGGCTGGCAACATCGCCAATTCTGACACACCGGACTATCAGGCCAAAGACGTCTCCCCGTTCGAAGCCGCTCTGGGCGAATTCGACATCACACCCACCGTCACGCAGCCCAATCATATCGGATACACCGCCTCCGGCGCGCACGTCATTGAAACGTCGTCGGAACAGTCTCTGGACGGAAACCAGATCTCTCTGGACCAGCAGATGGAACAGGTCGCGGATGTGAACGACCAGCAGCACCTCGCTGTAAACGTCTATTCCAAATATCTGAGCATGTTCCAGACAGCGCTCGGCAAATAAAGGACGCTGACGGATGAACCTGTCCACCACCATTGGTATTTCCGCAAGCGGCATGGACGCACAGTCCCAGCGCCTGCGTATTGTTGCGGAAAACCTCGCTAACCAGGATACGACCGGCTCCCAGCCGGGCGCTGATCCCTATCGTCGCAAAACCATCACCTTTGCCGAACAGGTGGACAACGAAAGCGGTGCCTCGACCGTCGGCATCCAGAATGTCGGTCAGGACATGTCGGATTTCGACACCCGTTACGACCCGTCCCATCCCGCCGCCGACGAGCGCGGCTACGTCAAGGTTTCCAACGTGGATTCCATGACCGAGATGATGGACATGCGCGAAGCCGAGCGCTCTTACGAAGCCAACCTGAACGCCATGCAGAGCAGCCGGACCATGCTGTCCCGCACGCTCGACCTGCTGAAGTAACCCAGATGCTCACCTCCCTTTCCCACGCCCATAACGCCTACGCCGTCCAGAGCCTCCAGAGCCGCCTCGAAAGCGTTACGGACGATATCGCAGACGGCATTCAGAGTGCCTCCGCAACAGGCAGCAGCAGTTCGGGCACAGATTTTGGGTCTGTCCTGTCCCAGTCCGTCAACAGCGTGATCGACAGCGGTCATGATGCTGAAGCCAAGGCCGCTCAGGGCCTCACAGGCGGTGGCGACATGACCCAGATCGTCACCGCCATTTCAAACGCGCAGCTTGCCCTGCAGACCACGACTGTGATCCGTGACCGCATGGTGCAGGCGTATCAGGACGTGATGAAAATGACGATCTGACCATGCAAGCCATCGATCTCGGTGCCATTCTTGAGCAGACGTTCATTGTTGCTCTCAAACTGAGCGCCCCTGCCCTGCTGACCGCACTCGGCGTTGGTCTTCTGGTCTCCCTCATACAGGCCGTGACCCAACTCAACGAAGCCACGCTGTCCTTTGTTCCAAAGGTTCTCGCCATCGGGGCCGTCATGGTGATGGCAGGGTCCTTCATGACCGCGACCCTCATCGGCTTTGCCCGGCACCTTTTCGATCAGCTCATTCTTGTCGGCACGACCTGAGCTTGCCGCCCTTCAGACCCGGATTTGACTGACATGCGTGCGCTCAAAGAAACCGTCCTGTGAACATGGGTCTTGTCGATACAGCAGCCCCTATAGCGCTTCAGGGTCTTGATCTCAGCGGCCCGGTTCTGAGCGTCTGGGCCCTCGCCTTCGTACTGGTTCTCTCCCGTACTGGCGGGGTCGTCATGCTCATGCCGGGCGTTGGCGAACAGTCCATGCCGATGATGGTCCGCGCCGGATGCGCCATCACGCTGACGGTCCTGCTCCTTCCGCTCGTCGCCCCCTTACTCATGCAGACACATCTGGACGCCCTCGCGCCCATCGGCCTGTGCGGTATGATTGCCGTCGAACTTTTCGCGGGGGTTCTGATCGGCTGGATGGCCCGACTGATCTGCATGGCCCTGCCAATTGCCGGTCAGATCATCGCAGTCTGCATGGGAATTTCCAGCGTCCTTCAGCCCGATCCGGATCTGGGCTCCGGCAGTTCCGCTCCCGCCCGTTTCCTCAACCTGCTGGCGCCGCTCGTACTGCTCGTAACGGGGGCCTATATTCTGCCCATCCGCGCCATCCTCGGCAGCTATACCCTCATTCCTCCCGGTGGCACGCTTCTCCTTGCCAATACACATGCACACGGGAACCTGCTGGACGACTCCGCACAGGGCATCATCCAGCTCACAGAGCACAGCTTCGCTCTGGGACTAGAACTCAGCGCCCCTTTCCTGATCCTGTCCCTCGTCTGGCAGGGCATGCTGGGCATCATGACGCGCCTGCTGCCGACGCTACAGATCTACAACGCCGCCAGCCCCCTGCAACTTCTGGGCGGCATCGCCCTTCTCGGCCTCACCCTCCGCACCATGATCGCCATCTGGCAGGGACAGGCCTTCGACGTCCTCCGGGCTCTTCCGGGTCTCTGAACCATGGCTGATTCCGACGACAAAACAGAAGCCCCGTCAGCCCAGCGCCTTCAGAAAGCGCGCGAGGACGGCCAGATCGTCATGTCCCGCGAGGCCATGAGTTTTATGGCTCTTCTGGGAGGATTTGCGGGGATCTTCATGATCCTGCCCCATCTCGTGACGGATTTCGTCCACAGCATGAAGGCCCTCATGGCCAATGCAGGCACCGTCCCGATGGCGCAGGGCGGTTTGCTGAACAGTACAGATCACGCCATTGAAGCGGGCCTGTCTCTGGCCGTGCCAATGGCTGCCACCGTTGCTGCCCTCTGCCTCGCTGCCGGATTTCTGCAAACAGGTTTCCTCATCCACCCCGGTTCATTGTTACCAAAATTCGAACGGGTCTCTCCCCTCGCTGGCTTCAAGCGCATCGCGGGCGGCGGAACCCTGCCGGACACGTTCAAGGCTCTCGCAAAATTCGCCATCTTCGCCGCGGTTCTTTGGCACATTAGTAAAAACGCCATTCCAACCGCGTCACGAATGGTCGGGCTGGAACCCGGCCCCCTCCTGAAAATGATGACGGATCTCGGTTTCAGTGCTGCCGCCTCCATGATCGGCGCACAACTGCTGATCGCGGGCTTCGATATTTTCTGGATGCGCTTTCGCCATATGTCCAAACTGAAAATGAGCCGCGAGGACCTCAAGGACGAGTATCGGAACACGGAAGGCGACCCCCATGTCAAAGGCCGCCAGAAGGCCCTGCGCGCCAAAGCCGCCAGACAACGCATGATGGCAGCCGTCAAGACAGCTACCGTCGTCGTTACCAATCCAACGCATTACGCAGTCGCTCTCGTTTACGAAAAAGGCATAGGCGGGGCACCAAAAATCGTTGCCAAAGGCATGGATGACGTCGCCGCCAAAATCAGGGAAATCGCACAGAAGAACCGTGTGCCGATTGTGCCCAACCCGCCACTGGCCCGCGCCCTCTTCACCCTCCCGCTTGAAAGCGAAATTCCGGCCGAACATTTTAAAGTCGTCGCGACCATCATCGCCTATGTGTGGAAACTAAAGCGCCCCGGAGGTCTCTCCCTCCCTCCGAAATAAATCAGACCATCTGTTTTGAAAAAATCTTCCTCCAAAGCCCCTCGTCCCCTTGGCGTTTGAGACCATAAACATGATATGCCTCTCAGAAGAACGTTTTGAGAACACAGGAAGGCGGTTGTCGTAACTGAGACGACACTTTGCGAGAATGGCTACCCGGTCTATCGTGGTTTCCAAACGCCAGCCCGAACCTATTGCGAGGATTGAATGGACAAGACCAAGGCGCTTGAAGGCGCACTCAGCCAGATTGAGCGTGCTTTCGGCAAGGGCTCGATCATGCGCATGGGCCAGCGGCCAAAAGTGGAAACGAATGTGATTTCCACCGGCTCCATCGGGCTGGATATCGCGCTTGGGATCGGCGGCATGCCCCGGGGCCGCATTGTTGAGATCTATGGCCCGGAAAGCTCGGGCAAGACCACACTTGCCCTGCATGTTCTGGCCGAAGCCCAGAAGAAGGGCGGCACCGTCGCCTTCATCGATGCTGAACATGCTCTTGACCCCAGCTACGCCCGCAAACTCGGCGTCAATATCGACGATCTTCTCCTGAGCCAGCCGGATGCCGGCGAACAGGCTCTGGAAATTGCCGATACGCTCGTCCGTTCCGGCGCCGTGGACGTTCTCGTCGTGGATTCCGTTGCGGCCCTCGTCCCGCGCGCCGAGCTTGAGGGCGACATGGGCGACAGCCATGTGGGTCTGCACGCGCGCCTCATGAGTCAGGCTCTCCGCAAGCTGACAGGAACGGTCTCGCGCTCCAACACGCTCGTGATCTTCCTCAACCAGATCCGCATGAAGATCGGCGTGATGTTCGGCAATCCGGAGACGACCACGGGCGGCAACGCTCTGAAGTTCTACTCCTCTATCCGCCTCGACATCCGCCGCATCGGGTCCATCAAGGACAAGGACGAGGTTGTCGGCAACCAGACCCGCGTCAAGGTCGTCAAGAACAAGATGGCCCCCCCGTTCCGTCAGGTTGAATTCGACATCATGTATGGCGAAGGCATCAGCAAGATGGGCGAACTGCTCGATCTGGGTGTGAAGGGCAACATCGTCGAGAAATCGGGCGCATGGTTCTCCTTCGACAGCCAGCGGATCGGTCAGGGACGTGAGAACGCCAAGCAGTTCCTTCGCGATCATCCGGAAATGTCGTCCGAAATCGAACGACGTATCCGGGCCGAAGCCGGTGTTCTCGCCGACGCCCTGATGACGGACCCCGAACCCGACGCAGACGGCGCTTCGGAAGACTGAAACGAAAAAGGGCTCCCGTAACGGAGCCCTTTTTTATGATCTGTCCTTCTGAGGAAGAGAAGCGTTCAGGCCGCAACCCGGTTACGAACCCGATCCCAGAGCTTCGCACCCTTGATAACGACGCGTGCAATCGCCGGGGTTGTCGTCGGCCGCAGCAGCCGCGGATCATAGCCTGCAAAACGACGGTCATTCTCATCCAGACAGAGCTGCATGAGGTCCGGAATCTTGACGTCCATGGCCGTCATGTCCTTGGCACCCGTGACGGTAAAATTGTTGTCCTGAGTGTGTTCTTCGCCATTGTCGTCAATCGAGCGAGCCAGCCCCATGCGCTCATAGGCGAGGAACAGCCACACCCCGATCACACGCATCTCGAACCAAGGCCGCTTCCACACCGGCATGGTCGCCCGATGCCAGGCCAGCCAGTTCGCAAACAACAGAATATGACGGCATTCTTCCTGCATTACCGGCTCGAACGTCTCGATCAGTTCCTGTGGAAACAGACCGGCCCGCTCGGCGAGGGCAAAGAGTCCGAACGCAAAGAAGCTGTCCACACATTCCGAAAAACCCGTGACCAGATAGGCCCATTCCGTGTCTTTCGGCGTGATGTACGGAGGCTCCGGCGCCATCGGAATCTTGTAGGCCTCGACCAGCTTGGACAGGACTTCCTTGTGCCGGTTCTCTTCCCATGCATTCCGAGAAAGAGCGTCCTTCATGTCCGGATCGGTGATCATGTCCGCATAGGCGGCCATACGCAGGCGCGCCTTGCCCTCGGTCTGGACCGCAATATCCCAGATCGGCAGGGACGTGATGCGATGCAGCGTCTCCGGGTCCAGTTCAGGCCAGTCGATGACGGAGGGCTTGTACGGATTGAACGTATCGCGGAACATCGCAGCGACAGCCCGCTTGTGTTCTTCCGTACCGGGCTTGAGCGGGCCCTGGATCGGGCTGCTCCAATGGCGCGCTTCGTAATCAACGCGCTCTAGCGTCTTCTCCGACGGTGCGTCGGGAAGATGGGAATAGATTTCGGCCAGACTTTTCATGATGGTCTTCGCGGCGTGCCCGAAGACACGCCGTGCCCCTTGGAGCTTGTAGTTTTACTTCAGATCGGTCGCGGAGTGGATGATACGGTTCACAAGCCCGTATTCAATCGCTTCCTGCGCCGACATCCAGTAGTTGCGGTCCGTATCCTTGGCGATCTTTTCGTAGGTCTGCCCGGTTTCTCTGGCGAAAAGACGGTTCAGACGCTCGCGCATCTTGATGATCTCGCGCGCCTCGATGTCGATATCCGTGGCCGGACCGCGCACCCCGCCCATCGGCTGATGCAGCAGAAAGCGCGTGTTCGGCAGGCAGACGCGCCGCTCAGGACGGCCAGCCGCATAGATCAGCGCGCCAGCGGAGGCGACCCAGCCGGTCCCGATCATGTTGATCGGCGCAATCGAATCCACGAAGCGGATCATGTCATGGATGGTGTCGCCACTCTCCACATGACCGCCCGGCGAGTTCACATAGACGTCGATCGGCTTGTCGGACGTTCCGGCCAGCGCCAGCAGACGACCGGTCACATCACGCGCGATCTTGTCGTTGATACCGCCGAAAATCAGAACTTTCCGCTGATCGAACAGACGGCCTTCAAGCTCGCTGATCGGGCTGTTCAGCGTCTTGTTGTCTTCCTCGCGGGTTTCGCGCTCCGGAGCATCCGGCTCGTCATCCAGGCGGGTCGGGTTCATTCTGGTGATATCCATATCGTTTCCAGATCCAGCATGCATCTTCATAGCCCCTATCCTGCGCTTCGTTTTCGTCGGTGCCAAGTCCTCCTTCCACTTGGAGCGGACAGCACCACTCGCCTTCCCGGTTCCGAACCGCTAGTGTCCGCCATATTTCGATATTCCAAAGACGGCAGGAACGGCACAGTGGCCTCAGGAAAAAGCAGAGGGAACAGCAGGCAGCCCATGACAGCGGCAACACGCAGAACTGCGGGAAAAATCCCGTTTCTTCTGCTGATGACCGCGCCACTTCTCTCGGCCTGCCAGCATCAGGACATGACCGACACCGTAACCGGCTGGTGGCACGGCTTTCAGGGCGGCGAAATCGCAAAACTGCGCGCCCCGCCACCGGGTGAAAATCTGGCCTACCCCCATGTCGGCCGGACCCCCACAGAAGCGCCGAACCTGCCGACCCCGGAGGCGCGCCTGTCGCTGACGACCCGCCTTGAAGCGCAGCGCAACCTCGCCCAGCGCGAAAGTGCTGCTCAGGGCGCTCTGCCGACCATCCCGCCGCCACCCAAACCCACACCGGCCGCCGTAACGACCGCCAACGCCGAACAGAGCGGCATGACCATGACAACCGTTGGCCAGCCGGAGCCCGAAAGCCCGTCGGCCATCAATCCGCCCCCCGACACCCCCTCCACGGCCTCTCCTGCGCCAGTTCAGGCACCGGCAAAGAAGCCCCCTGTTCAGGCACAGCCCCCCGCCCCAGAAGCCGAACTTCCTCCCGTGGTGGCCAAATCCATCCCGCCGACCCCTCCGGGCCAGTTTCCAAAAATCGGAGACCTCCCGCCCCCGCCGCCGCAGTTTCCGGGGTTCGACCTCCCGCGTGACGCCATGCTGAGCGATCCTGTCCAGCCGGATATCGACACCTCAACACCAGAAGGCACCCTGATCCGCTTTCAGCCCGCCACCGACCACGTCATGGGCAACCCTCAGGGCGATTACCAGCATATCGTCTCACAGCGCGGCAACCGTCCCCTGACCATCCGGGGCTTCGGCGCTTTCATGAGCGCGGATGCCGCTCTTGCCCCTGCGGATCAGAACCGCGAAATCGCCCTTGGCCTGCTTCGCGCCCGCGTGGTTGCGCGCGCGCTGATTGAACGTGGTGTTCCTGCCTCCTCCATCATCCTCAAGGCGGAAGCCATCGGCGACGGCGTGCGCGTCACGATCGGAGGCTAACAGGGGGCTGAACCGAGAGGCCGAAAGACACATTGTGAGATCTGTCACAGTCAGACTGTTCCACTCCTGAAAAAACCTGTCTATCGTCGCCTCTCCCTTTCACCCTCTGCCCCAGAGCTGGTCATGACCGAAGAGTTCCACCGCATCCGCCGCCTGCCGCCCTACGTGTTCGCTGAAGTGAACAAGGCCAAGGCCGCCGCGCGAGCCGCCGGTGACGACATCATCGATCTGGGCATGGGCAACCCCGACAGCGCACCGCCCGCGCATGTCGTGCAGAAGCTGATCGAAACGGTCGGCAATCCGCGCGCGCACGGCTATTCCGTCAGCCGCGGCATTCCGGGCTTACGCAAAGCCATGGCGAACTATTACGAGCGCCGCTTCAACGTCTCGCTGGACCCGGAAACCGAGGTCATCGCAACGCTCGGCTCCAAAGAAGGGCTGGCGAACCTCTCCGCCGCCATCACGAGCCCCGGCGATACGATCCTCGTCCCGAACCCGTCCTACCCGATCCACCAGTTCGGCTTCATCATCGCCGGAGCCTCCGTCCGCTCGATCCCGGCCACACCGGACGAGGACATGCTCCGCGCTCTGGACCGCGCCGTCCGCCATTCCGTGCCCAAGCCCACGGCACTGATCGTCAACTTCCCGTCCAATCCGACGGCTTTCGTCGCGAACCTTGATTTCTACAAGGAACTCGTGGCCTTCGCGCGTCGGGAAAACATCTGGATCCTGTCCGATCTGGCTTACGCGGAAATCTATTTCAACGAGAACGAACCGCCGCCGTCCCTTCTCGCCGTTCCGGGCGCCAAGGACGTGGCCGTCGAGTTCACGTCCATGTCCAAGACCTACTCCATGGCGGGCTGGCGCATGGGCTTTGCGGTCGGTAATCCGAAGCTGATCCAGGCCCTGACACGCATCAAGTCCTACTTGGATTACGGCGCCTTCACGCCCATTCAGGTCGCCTCCGTCGCCGCGCTGAACGGCCCGCAGGACTACGTTTCGGAAATCCGTGCCATGTACAAAGACCGCCGGGATGTTCTCCTGCGTGGTCTTCAGAGTGCCGGATGGGACGTGCCCGTTCCCGCAGGCTCAATGTTCGCCTGGGCCCCTATCCCCCCTGCCTTCGCCGAAATGGGCAGCGTCGCCTTCTCCAAACTCCTACTCAAGGAAGCCGGGGTTGCGGTTGCACCCGGCCTTGGATTCGGGGAATACGGCGAGGGCTTTGTCCGGATCGGACTTGTCGAAAACACCCAGCGGCTGCGTCAGGCGACGCGGGCCATCAAGAGCTTCATGACCCGGCACGGCGCCGGGGCCGGAACCGCTGATCTTCTTGGAGCTGCATCATCGTGAAACCACTGCGGATCGGACTGGCTGGACTCGGAACTGTCGGGATCGGTGTCATTCGTCTCCTGCGTGAGAACGCTGACCTGATTACCGCCCGGGCCGGTCGGCCGATCGAAGTCGTGGCCATCACGGCCCGAGACCGCACGCGCGACCGTGGCACCGACCTGTCCGCCATGCGCTGGCATGACAGCGCCACCGCCGTGGCGCAGGACCCGGAGATCGACGTGGCCGTCGAACTCATCGGCGGCTCCGAAGGTTCGGCGCATGACATGGTCCGCACCGCGCTCGAACGCGGCCTGCCGGTCGTGACCGCCAACAAGGCGCTCGTAGCCCTGCATGGCGACAGCCTCAGCCGCCTGTCCGCGGAAAAGAACGCCCCCCTCCTGTTCGAGGCAGCTGTGGCAGGCGGCATCCCCGCCATCAAACTCGTGCGCGAAGGTCTGGCCGCAGATCGCCTCCTCAGCGTGGGTGGCATCCTGAACGGGACCTGCAACTACATCCTGACCGAAATGCGCGCCACAGGCCGGGATTTCACGGACGTCCTGACCGAAGCACAGGCCAAGGGTTATGCTGAAGCCGAACCCTCCACGGACGTGGATGGCTGGGACACCGCCCACAAGCTCGCCATTCTGGCTGGTCTGGCCTTCCGGCCCATCGCGTTCAAGACGCTCTCCGTTCAGGGCATCCGCGACATCACCGCGACAGATCTGAAATTCGCCGACGAACTCGGATACCGCATCAAGCTTCTCGGCATGGCCAGGCAGGCTGAAAACGGCAGTGTCGCAGCATGGGTCCGCCCCTGCCTCGTTCCCGCCAAAGCCCCCATCGCCGCCGTCGATGGTGTGTTCAACGCCGTCTCCACACAGGGAGTCTTCAGCGGTCCGATGACCATCTCCGGTCGTGGCGCGGGCGAAGGCCCGACCGCCAGCGCCGTCGTCGCCGATCTGATCGATCTGGCGCGGGGAACCGCCATTCCGGTGTGGGGCACAACCTCCGTTTCACCCGCTGCCGACTGCGCCAGTCTCGCTGATTTGAACAGCGCTTTCTATTTACGTCTAAACGTTCAGGACCGTCCGGGCGTAATGGCAGAGCTGACATCGGTTCTCCGGGACCACGATGTCTCCGTTCACTTTGTTTCCCAGCATGATGCTGCAACCGGATGCGCCGACCTGACAATCATCACCCATCAGGTTCCTGAAAAAGCCATTCATGCAGCCGCAACAGCACTCGCCGTCCTTCCTGTCGTGACCGGAAAGCCGCTTGTGCTCAAAATCGAGGATCCCCTTGCGTGATCGACCCTCAGAACATCCCCCCCTATCGCGTCACTGACCGCAACCTTGCCCTTGAGCTCGTCCGCGTGACGGAAGCTGCCGCAATCGCTTCCGCACACTGGACCGGTCGCGGCCAGAAAAACGAGGCGGACGGCGCAGCCGTACAGGCCATGCGCGCCGCCTTCGACACCGTGGCCATCGACGGCATCGTCACCATCGGCGAAGGCGAGATGGACGAAGCCCCGATGCTTTATATCGGCGAGAAAGTCGGCTCCGGCGGACCGGCGATGGACATCGCGGTCGATCCGCTCGAAGGCACGAATCTCTGCGCCAAGAGCCTGCCCAACGCCCTGACAGTCGTGGCGCTGGCCGAACGCGGCAAGTTCCTCCACGCGCCTGACATCTACATGGAAAAGATCGTCGTCGGCCCGGACCTTCCGGAAGGCGTGGTGGATCTGGACGCCTCGATCGGCAACAATCTCCGCTCGCTGGCCAAGGCCAAGAAGCGCAACGTGTCGGACATGGTCCTGTGCGCGCTTGACCGTGAAAGACATGAAGAACTGATCGCCTACGCCCGCGAAGCTGGTGCCCGCGTCATGCTCCTCAGCGACGGCGACGTCGCAGCCGCCATCGCAACCTGCGTAGACGGCGGCGGTGTGGATCTGTACGCCGGTTCCGGTGGCGCTCCCGAAGGCGTTCTGGCCGCCGCAGCCATCCGCTGTATGGAAGGCCAGATGCAAGGTCGCCTCCTGTTCGAAGACGACACACAGCGTCAGCGCGCCCGCGAAATGGCGAACGGCCTCGACCCGGCCCGCAAGCTCTACCTGCACGATATGGCCGCCGGCAACGTCCTGTTCTCCGCAACAGGCGTCACATCCGGCCCGCTCCTGAAGGGCGTGGAACGTCCGAGCGCAACCCGTGCCCGCACGCATTCCATCGTGATGCGTTCAAAATCCCGCACGGTGCGCTATATAGAGAGCCATCACAGCTTCACACCACAGGCAGAACCCGCGTCCTGAACGGAGAACCATGCTCGCAGACGATACGGGCGCCGTCCTCGGCGTAACCCGAAGTGCAGGAAACCGCCGCTGGATCTGGCGCGATCCCAGACTGGCGGAAGCAGACAACCGGCTGGCTCTTGCTCTCGCCCAGCAGGCCAATATTCCTGAGCTTCTGGCCCGTATCCTCTCGGCACGAGGCGTCGCACCCCACGACGCCTCTTCGTTTCTCAATCCCCGCCTGCGCGACGCCATGCCCGACCCCTCCTGCCTGCAGGACATGGACCGGGCCGCCGAACGCCTCGCACAGGCCGTCCGCAACCGCGAGCATGTTGGCCTGTTTGGCGACTACGACGTAGACGGCGCCTGCGGCACAGCCCTCGTCTGCGACACGCTGCGCGAACTCGGCTGCACCGTCAGCACCCATATCCCCGACCGCCTGACCGAAGGCTACGGCCCCAACACCGCAGCTCTCGAAAACCTGCTGTCACAAGGTGCGACCCTGCTTGTCTGCATCGACTGCGGCACGGCTGCGATCGATATCCTCAACGGCCTGACAGACCGTGCCGACATCATCGTTCTCGATCACCACAAACCCGACGGAGCCGCCCTGCCGAAAGGCATCGTGGTCAACCCAAACCGGCTGGACTGTGCGTCGGGCCTGAACAACATCTGCGCCACGGCCGTCGCATTCCTCACCATGGTCGCCACAATCCGCCTCCTACGCCGCACCAACTGGTTCGACGACGGGCAGGCCATCCCCGACCTGCTCCAGCGCCTCGACCTCACGGCCCTTGCCACCATCTGCGATGTCATGCCCTTGACCGGCCTGAACCGCGCTCTTGTCATGCAGGGCCTGCGCGTCATGTCGCGTGGAGAGCGCCTCGGACTGGCCACACTCTCCTCCGTCGCAGGCGTGAAGGAAGAAGCCAGCGCCATGGCTTGCGGCTTTGCCCTCGGCCCTCGCATCAATGCCGGAGGCCGCATCGCACAGGCGGATCTTGGTCTGAAACTTCTGTTATCCGAAGATGTCGTCGAAGCCCGCGCCCTCGCCGAACAACTCGACCGCGTCAACCGCCAGCGCCAGACCGTCGAATCCACAATCCTCGACTCCGCCATGGAACAGGCCCAGCAGCAGCTTGATGCAGGCCATGCCGTCATCTTCCTGCATGGTGAAAACTGGCACCCCGGTGTCGTCGGCATCGTCGCTGGGCGCCTGAAAGAACGCTACAACCGCCCAGCTCTGGTCGCCGCCCTGACCGATGGCGTCATCAAAGGTTCGGCCCGCTCGGTTCCCGGACTGGACCTCGGAACCGCCATCATCGCCGCCCGACAGAACGGTCTCCTCCTCACAGGCGGCGGACACGCCATGGCCGCCGGGTTCTCCCTTGCCGCAGAGCGGGCCGAGGAGTTTCACGCCGCCCTGAACGCACAGCTCTCCACCGCGCTGGCGTTGCCCAAACAGGACGCGCTGAAACTCGACGGCATCATGACACTGGCCGGAGCGTCCATTGCCGTGGCCGATCAGCTCGCGCGACTGGAACCTTTTGGCCCCGGCAATGAAGAACCGGTCCTCGCCATCAGCAATGTCCGCTGCGTCAAAAGCGAACGGATCGGCAAGGATGGCAACACGCTCCGCGTCATCCTTCAGGGCGAGGACGGAAACACCCGCCTGCGGGGTCTGGTCTTCCGTGCAGGCGACAAACCCTTCGCCCCCCTGCTGGAAGACCGCTCCATGCCACTGCTCCACATCGCGGGCACATTACGCGCTGAAACATGGCAGGAGCGAAAAAATCTATCTTTTTTCATTTCCGACGCAACAGCCGCTTGACGCCCTCCAAAACCCCTTCTATACACCCGCTCACGCCTCCAGTCCCGTTCGTCTAGAGGCCTAGGACACTGCCCTTTCACGGCGGCAACACGGGTTCGAATCCCGTACGGGACACCAATGGCCATAAGCCATTAATTTATGAGGTACGCTTCTCATATTATTACTTTTGTCACGCATAAGCGTTTCAGATTACGATATGGGCACAGATAGTTTCTTCAAAAACTAAACGATTATAGATCACTCAACTGATCTATCCTTGATGGCAACGCCAGATCCGGGCCGCGGCTTCGTCCAAAATGACTGTCACATCGTCATGAAGACGGATCGCCGTGGCACTGACAGCCTCGTTAATCGGACCGTTCAGCGCCTCGTCAACGATCGCCGCCTTGCCCTCACCAACAGCCACCAGCAGAAGACGGCGCGCTTCCAAGATCGTCCCCACACCCATCGTCAGAGCGCGTTCCGGCACACGCTCCGGATCATCGCCAAACATGCCGCTGTTCTGACGTCGCGTCACATCATCCAGATGGACAACCCGCGTCCGGCTGTCGAACGCGGAGGGCGGCTCGTTGAAACCGATATGCCCCGTCTCGCCAATGCCCAGAAGCTGCAACCCGAGGCCGCCAGCCGCGCGAATGGCGGCCTCATAGCGCGCGCACTCAGCCTCCAGATCCACAGCAACACCATTCGGAACATGCCCCTGCCCTGCGGGCATGTTCACATGCGAAAACAGATGCTCCTGCATGTAATGGCTGTAGGAATTCGGGTCCGTCGGCGGCAGGCCAACATATTCGTCCAGATTGAACGACGTCGTGCCGGAAAAATCCAGCGTCCCCGCGTCATGTTGCTGCACCAGAAGCTGGTAAATGCTCTCCATCGTGCGGCCCGTCGCCAATCCCAAAACGGGCGCCCCAAATCCGCGGATTTCCTCCGCAATCATGTCTGCCGCGGGCTGAAACGCCTGACCGGGCGTGTCCGTAACGATGATTTTCATACCCTGCGCTCTCCATTGACCCAGACTTCGCTGACCTGAAACCTGTCATCCAGAACCGTGAAATCCGCCAGAAGATCCGGCGCAATCGTCCCCCGGTCCTGCAATCCGAGATAAGCGGCGGCATTTGTACTGACAAGACGCGCCGCCTTCGGGAGCGACATTCCGGCATCAAGGGCATTCCGCAACGCCTGATCCAGCGTCAGAATGCTCCCCGCAAGCGTGCCATCCGGCAGCCGAACCACGCCATTACGGATCATCACGTCCTGCCCGCCAAGCTGGCTCGGACCATCAGCCTCACCCGTACCCCGCATGGCGTCCGTCACGAACAGCAGCCGCTGCCCCATCATCCGCTCCGCCAGCCGGAAACTGGCAGGATGAACATGATGCGTATCGAAGATCATTTCCCCATACGCCACATCACTGCACATCAGCGCCGTCACCGGACCGGGACGCCGCCCCTCAATCGCCGACATGGCATTGAACAGATGCGTCCCTCCGACGGTTCCCCCGGCCGCACAAACCAGACAGATCGCCCGTTCGGCACCCTCAAAATCCGTGGTGGTATGCCCCAGACTGACCCGGACACCCGCCTGCGCAAAAGCCTTCATGGCCGTCGGCGCGTGTTCCAGCTCCGGCGCGATCGTCACGACACGCACACACCCGGTCGCAACAGCTTCCACCACCCGCTCGGCGGTCGGCTCGATATTGAACGGCGGCTGGGCCCCCAGCTTGTGCGGACTGACAAAAGGCCCTTCCAGATGCGCGCCATGAATGCGCGGCCCACCCTCTACACCCCGATCACAGACTTCCGCCACCGCCCGCAACGCGTCCATAACCTCCGCCCAGGGCGCGGTGATCGTCGTCGGCAGGATCGTCGTGGTTCCGTGGCCCAGATGAAAGCGCGAGAGCGTCTCAATGGCCGCAACCCCGTCCATCGTATCGGCCCCGCCGCCACCATGAACATGACCATCAATAAAGCCCGGCAGAATATAGCGCTCCGGCACTCCGGACTGAGGCACAATCTCGCGGATATGGCTGTCAAAATCCACCCGCCCCGAAACAATGCGATCGCGCAGGACGATCCTGCCCTCAAGATGCGCCATCATGGCTCCTGATCCAGTGGTAAAAGCCCAGTCCGACCATAACGCCGGGCATAGAGCAGCAAGGCCAGATAAGACGGCAGAACCAGCAGCGCAAACATGCCCTGAAAGCCCACGAACGGCTTGAGAATGACGTAAATCTGCGGAATGATTGCCCCGCCACTATACGCCATGACCAACAGGGCGGATGCGAGCGGCGTCCACGCCCCGCCCCCCCGAATGGCGATGGGGAAAATCGAGGGCATCAGCATGGCATTGGCCGCCCCCAGCAACGCCACACACAGAACCGAAACATAGCCCTGCGTCAGAAACGCCGCGACCGTCAGCCCCGCGCCCAGAAAACAGGCTAGTTCCATGAGCCGCTCCTGCGTCACAATCCGCGGCACGACCAGAAACCCGAGGATATATCCCCCCAGCATTCCGGCCAGCGTCAGGGACGTGAAAAAGCGTGTCTGGCTCAGCGGCAGGCCAAAACCCTGCCCATAGGTCCCAATGGCGTCCCCGGCCATGACTTCCACGCCGACATACAGGAACATCACGACAATCCCGAACACCAGATGCGGCCGGAAAATACGCCGGCTCCCCTCCAGAGGCCCCGGCAGCGCAGGCGCCTGCAAATCCGGCAGCGGACAGAGCGCCACGCCGATGGCCGTCAGCAACAGAACAACAGCCATCGTCATGTAAGGCGCATAAATCGCCTGCACGAACCCCGACAGAAGTGCATTGCGCGCCACAGGGTCCGTCGTCTCCTGCGCCCGCTGGGACAGCGTCCCAATATCCCCCATCACCACAGTCGCCAGAACGATCGGGGCCAGAATTCCCGCGCATTTGTTACACACGCCCATAATGGCAATGCGCTGCGAGGCCCGTTCGGACGGCCCCAGCAGACTGACCAGCGGGTTAATCACCACCTGCATCAGAGACAGCCCGGCCCCCATCACCAGCAACCCGGTCAGGGCACCCCCGTAAAGACGCATGGCAATAAACTGTCCAAACAGCGCCACGCCCGCCGCACACAACACGAGCGAAACAGCCAGCCCCCGCCGCAGACCAAGCCTCCGGGCCACGAAAGACGCAGGCAGGGAAAACAGGAAATACGAAAAATAGAACACCATCGGCACGAGAAAGGCGCTCGTATCGCTCAAATCAAACGCCACACGCACGAACGAAATCAGCGGACCGTTCATCTAGGTCACAAAACCCATGATGAAGAAAATCGCCGCAGCCACACCCAGAGGCGCCAGTCCATAATCCCCGGTCAGCCCCCTGCCGGACTGGACAGGCGCCGTCACGACGTCAGCCCCGCATCGCGGAGTGCAACGGACACGCGCTCAATCCACGCATCATCCACGTCCCACCCGGCCAGACGCGCAGCATTGAGCAGCCCCCCTCCGACCGGCGGAAGGCGCGGCGGCACAGGCGCACCATAGCGCAGGGCAATGCTTTCCCGAAGAAACCGGCTCTGGAACGTTCCCCCCGCATAACTCCACGGCAGCGATGTTTCGGGAAAATGGCGCTGGGCGGCCTCGATATGGGCGCAGAGATGATCCGCCGCCTCACGCATCAGCCGCCGGGCCGGTTCCAGTCCGCCCTCGGCCAGATCCGAAACAATCCGCGCCAGAGCCGCAACACTGGCCCTCGGATGACGCAGCGTCCCATACCATTCCAGAAGCGCCGTCCCACACGCCGCTTTTTCAGTCGGAAGGCCCATCGCCGCCACGAACGGCGCGAAAAACGCATGATCCGCCTGATTGCGTCCATCCAGAAGCGCCGTCAGCAGCGCCAGCGCCTGACGCCCGATCCAGAACCCACTGCCCTCGTCCCCGAACAATCCGCCCCAGCCGCCAATCTTGACCTGGCCGTCCCGGCCATCCGTAGCCCATGCCACCGACCCCGTGCCTGACAAAACCAGAACCCCCGCCTCCCCCGCGAAAGCCCCGGTACAGGCCATTTCCACATCGCTGCAGATGTTGAAGGGCCCCGCAAAGGCGTTTTCCACAACCTCGCTCTGTTCACGCCCCAGAACCCGCGTCTCCTCATACCCTGCAAGCCCCAGAGACAGCGCAGCCGTCGTGGAGGGAAGTTGCCCCAGCAAAGACTGCAACACATCCTGCCATCCGGCCTGATCAAACGGATTGGATCCTGCCCCCCGAAGCACAGGCCCCAGCGATCCGTCCCTGCCCACAACAGCCAGAAGCGTCTTGGTCCCCCCGCCGTCTATGGCGGCAATGCGGGGCTGATGAAGGGGCGTTAGGACCGGAGAAGAGACTGTCATGTGGGACGCTTCGCTTGAGAAAACAGAGGCAGAGAGAAAGACGAGCAACCATGTCCGATGAATGATCGCATATCCAGCGTCTCAATAATTTTTACCGCTTTTCAGGCTGCCCTGACAGATGGCTTTCGGTACCGGACTCTCCTGATCATCCGATCCACTCTCTTGCGGCAGACCTTATGCTGATTGATATAGCATATTGCATATCATAACGCTGATGCTTTAAGTCTGACACTGCCCCCCTGATTCCGGGTGGCTGAACCCCACTCCTCAGGCCGCCCGCATGCACCCCAGCAGATATAGCAAATACTATACCATGATCAGTTTACTATCGTGCCGGAAATGCTTCCGGACCTGCGGTTTGATGGCCGTCAGCCTGACCCTCATCGGCACAGGTTTCGCCAACGACACCCCATCCAGACACAAATCCCGGACCGTCAAAAAAGCCGATCCTGCGAAAAAAACCGCCCCTTCCGAACACATCAGCGTCGTCGGGCATCTCAACAACGAACGCGCGCGCATTTTTCCCGGTCTCGGCGCCGTGGACTACACCATCGACCAGCGCCAGATCACCACCACCCCTGGCGGCCAGAACGCGGCCTTCAGCCAGATCCTCCTCCGCGTCCCCGGCGTCGTTCTCGACAGCTATGGGGAAGTCCATGTCCGCGGCGAACATGGCGGCCTGACCTATCGCGTCAACGGCGTTCTGCTGCCGGAAGGGCTGAACGGTTTCGGACAGGAACTCGACACCCGCATCATCCAGTCCGTAGACCTGCTGACCGGCACGCTGCCCGCCCAGTTCGGCTTCCGCACCGCAGGCGTGGTGGACGTCACAACCAAGACCGGCGACAGCCTCAAACACAACCAGGTCTCGCTGTATGGCGGGAGCTACAACACCTTCGTCCCGTCCATGCAGTTTGGCGGCCAGCACGGCAAGCTGGACTATTTCACCACCCTGTCCTTCACTCGCAACAATATCGGCATCGAAAACCCGAGCAACACGTTCCGCGCCATCCATGACGTGACCGAACAGGAAAAAGCCTTCGCGTATCTGTCCTACCATCTCGACGACGCAAGCCGGATCACGCTGCTGACGAGCGCCTCCTACGCGGATTTCGAAATCCCCAACTCGTTCAAGACATTCGACACAACCAGCCCGGACTACACGACCCTGTACAACGTCGCGGGCGTCAATTCGCATGACCCGTCCCTGAACTGGGCCAATCTGAACGACAGCCAGACCGAACAAAACTACTACGCCGTGCTGTCCTATCAGCGCACGACCGAAAAGCTGAACCTTCAGGTCTCACCCTATTTCCGCTACGGCCGGATCGACTACACCCCCGACCGTGACCGCGACCTGATCTATCAGGGCGTCTCGGAACATGAAGTCAACGACTTCACGACCGGCGGCATGCAGGCCGATCTGTCCTACGACATCGCCCCTCATCACACGCTGCGGGCCGGTCTTCTGGGGCAGTACACGTCCGAACGGCTGGACACCGATACGCTGGCTTTCCCCGTGGACGACGCCGGAAACCAGACATCCGACATCGCAAAACGCATGATCGACAATACCGGAAACTGGTCCGTCGAAGCGGGCGCCTATATTCAGGATGAGTACAAGATCACCCATAACCTAACCTTCAATTACGGCATCCGCTACGACCGTTTCGCCTCGTCTTTCGACACTGAAGGACAATTAAGCCCACGCGCGAACATGGTCTGGAAACCCACCCGCACCACAACGCTGCATCTTGGCTATTCGCGCTATTTCGCCCCGCCGTCCCCGCAATATGTCTACCCGTCCACGCTCGCGCGCTTTGCGGGCACCACCAACGCGGCCGCGAACACGATCAACAACGCCACGAAAGTCGAGAAATCGAATTACGTCGATGGCGGGATCCTCCAGCGCATCACACCCGAATTCCAGATCACGCTCGACGCCTACGCCAAATGGGCGCATGACCTCACCGATCTCGGACAGTTCGGCCGCGCGGTCATCCTCGCCCCCTTCAGCTACAAACGCGGCCGTGTCTATGGCGCGGAATTCGGCAGTTCATGGCGGCACGGACCCTGGTCGATGTACGGCAATTTTTCCTACGTCAAAACTTCGGCCCAGGACATCAATTCGGCGCAGTACCAGTTCGATCTGGTTGAACTCGCCTATATCCGCAACCACGCGATCCAGCTCGACCATCAGGGCGAATTCACCGCCACCGCAGGCGCATCCTGGACCACGAAACACGACATGGCCTATGTCGATTTCGTCTATGGCTACGGCCTGCGCAGCGGCTTCGCCAATCTGGAAAAAGAGCCGCAATACGACGTCTTCAACATCGGCTACCAGCATACCTTCACGAAGGTCCCGTTCGGACATGACATCAAAATTCGCGCGGACGTCATGAACCTGTTCGACAAACGCTACCAGCTCCGCAACGGCAGCGGCGTCGGCATCTATCAGGCCCAATACGGCCAGCGGCGCGGCACGTTTTTCTCAGTCGTTTCGGAGTTCTGAACGGATGTAAAAACCCGGTCTCACACTGGAACAACCAGCCCCCGGGCAGGCTCCACAGCCGACCCCGGGAAGACCGTCCCCACCGCATGCTGCGGCAGATGCAGATGATCGCACAGCACCCCCGCCACGACCGACCGCAGATCGGTCGTAGGCGCAAGGTCGCGGTTCTCGAACAACTGCCCGGACCGCAGGCCGGGCCAGGTTCCCCCGACCTTCCCGCCCGCAACCGCGCCACCTGCCAGAAACGCGACCGTCCCCGTCCCGTGATCCGTCCCGCCCGTGCCATTGATCCGCACGGTCCGTCCGAATTCCGTCAAAGCCAGAACCACGGTGCGGTTCCAGCTCTCGCCCAGCCCCTGACGCAGCGCCCCGATCCCGCGGTCAAGCTGCGCCAGCGGTCCGCCCAACCGCCCGAGCTGCCCGGCATGCGTGTCCCACCCCCCGATTTCGAGCGCCGCCACACGCGGGCCATGCGCTGTCGCCAGCATCTCTCCCGCTGCCGTGGAAAGCTGCGTAAACGCGTCGATTTTCCGCGGCTTGCCCGCAGCATCCACACCCGGCGCACCTGCCATGCCCCCTTGCGTCATGGCGGCATCCGAAAATCCCCGCGCTTTCAGAGCATTCCGCAACGCCGGTCCCGTCACCGGATCGGACGCATTCAGCGCCAGAATCTGACCATACAGATCCGCATCCGGATGCTGGCTTCCCGCAGGCGCATAACTTCCAACCCGCGCCGAACCGCGCAGCAGAAGCGGCACCGTCAGCCCCATCGCCAGACCATACCCATCCGGCCGGTTCGCCTTGCCCTGAAGCACGGAAACAGCCCGGTTCAGCCATCCGCTCCCCAGACGCTCATCCGCCCCGCTCTCCAGATAATCCTGCGCCTCGAAATGCGACCGGCTGCGATAATGCCCCGCAACGGCATGGATCGGCAGCATCTGCCCCTGACCGTAAAGCCCATGCAGCGCCACAAGCGACGGATGCAGCCCGTAAAACCCACCCAGATCGAGCAGCCCGCCCTCCTGCCCCGGCTCGGGCAGAACCAGCGCCCGGCGATACGACGCCAGATCCGGATCTCCATACGGCGTCACAGCCGACAGTCCGTCGAGCGCACCCCGAAGCAGGATCACCACCAGACGCGGATCATCCGGCCCACCGGAAGAGCCCGCAAAAGCAAGGGAAGAACGCCCGAGCGTCCAGGCAGACGTCAGACCCAGCAGAGCGTTACGACGAGACATCATCATGGCTCAGCGCCTCTGAAATTCAGGGGAGGAAAACAGCAGGGCCAGCGCATCCTGACGCGACCCGGCATGATGCATGGCCGTGCGGGTCTGCGGTCGCAGGGCCGGACCAAGAGCAGTATCGGCAACATCCATCGGATCGCCGGTCCGGACATGCGCCGCCACGCGCCAAGCCCAGTCCGTCCGTGCCAGCATGTCCGCAGGCGCGGACCAGTCCGCCGCATCGTCGCTCCACCCGTTGGGCAGCGGTGCGGTCCACAGAGGCTGCCCAAGCGACGCAAAACCCGAGACCAACTGATGCGCCGGAGAATGCGGATCGCCCGGCTGGCTGGGCGCCCCCCCTACGGACAACGCCCGCAAAACCGCCGTGACATAATCCATGGGGGAACGGAATTTGCCCCCGCCCAAAGCCGGTTCCGGCAATGCCCCCAGCGCCAGAGACGCGGCCCGCAGATCCCCGCCACTGGCCTGCAAAACACCCTCGACATGCCGCACGGAGGCCGGCGCTGGCGTATCCGAAACGAAATGCCGGACCATCTGCGTCGCAATATGACGGTACGTCGCCGGATGCGTGCCCAGAAACTGCAACGCCTGCACGCCGCCGTCCTCGCCTTCGGGGAAAGCCTGTCCCATGAGCGTTTTCACACCCGGCTCATGCGCCTTTTCGCGGAACACAAACCCCGGTTCGTCAGCTTTCAGATCCACGCCCCATCCCGTCAGGATCGCGGCAAAAGACGTCACATCCGCCTGACTGTACCCGGACGCAGGCGAGACGGTATGCAACTCCAGACATTCGCGGGCCAGATTTTCATTCAGTCCGCGATGGCTCCTGCGCCCCGCCACGCTGTCCGGCCCGATGGAGGACGCGTTGTCCAGATACATCAACATCGCCGGATGCCGCATGACCGCCAGCAGCATGTCCGAAAACCGCCCCGTCACATGCGGGCGGATCGCCTCGCGCATATAGGCGCCCACAACGGCGCGCGTACTGCCCTGCCGCAGACTGACCGTGAAATGATTGAACCAGAACCAGACGAGCCGCTCCCGGAACGGCTGCTCCGTCAGCAGCAGCGTGTCCATCTGCGTTGCGACTTCAGCCTGAAAGATCGGTTTGACCAGCGGATCGCCCTGCATCTTGGCCTTCCGCTGTTCCCGCAGCGCCACCAGCCCGTCCGCACACGACCCCACACCCGCAAAAACGGCCCTGTCCGGCCCGGTCAACTGACCCGCCAGCCAGTCCTGAACGGACAGACCAGAACTGGAGCCATCCCGCTGGCCCCACCCAAACCTGTTGATTGCGCTGACTGATCGCATGGCATCCTCGCGAAACGGGGCGATAACGGGAGTCGATACCCTACAGAACGCTGATCCCTCGATATGGCGAAAGATGGGCCGTCAGATGTGAAATTTTTTAGACTTTCCCCGAGACGATTATCGGAGGTTTCCCCCCGACAGAAACCAGAAAAACACCTTAGCGGTCAGCCAGAACCGGGTCAGCGAAGCGGCGGTTTTCCAAAACAGGGAGTACGCGCCGCGCATGAGCAACCCGCTCGCGATCCAGTGTAGCAAAACCCAGAGCGGGCGATTCACCCAGCGCGAGCGCAATCACGCCCAGCGGATCGACCACCATGCTGGCGCCGCAATTGCGCGCACCGCATTCCCCAACCGCCACGACATAACAGGTGTTCTCCAGAGCCCGCGCCACGGCCATGATTTCCCAGTGCCGTTCCTTCATCGGGCCTCTGACCCAAGCCGCGGGCAACAATATGGCCTCGGCCCCGGCCAGAGCGAGATGGCGCGCCAGTTCCGGGAAGCGCACATCATAGCAGGTCATCAGACCGACCTTCATGTCACCGATCTGCACCACCGGCGGCAGCTCCAGACCCGGCGATGTCCGCTGGGATTCCTTCATGCTGAACGCATCATAAAGATGCAGCTTGCGATACTGCGCGATGAACGCCCCGTCACGCAAAACAAACTGCGTGTTGTAGAAGCGTCCGTGCCCGTCCGGCACATTCACACATCCCGCTATGGCAATCCCGTGACTGGCGGCGCGCAGTCCTTCCATGAACGGTCCGTCCAGCGGCTGTGCCGTCTGGGGCAGAAGCTCAGGATTGTTGATGTCCTGCGCCAGAATACCTTCGGGCAGAAGCAGCAGTTCAGCGCCGCCCGCCTTTGCCTGCGCGATCAGATCCAGACATTGCCGCTGGTTGGTTTCCCAGTCCGGCGCAACTGCAAACTGTCCCAGAGCAACTTTCATCATCGCATTCCATTTTCCAAAAGAGTGGACACACGCCCACATCCAGTCTCCCAGCATGCCCGACCCATACGTCACGGTGAAGATGCGAAAGGTTGATACTTTTTATTATAGGAACAGAATCTTCAAACAGAAATCATGAAAAAATAAACTATAAGGAAAATCCAGAAATATGAAACATAAATTCCAAATAACACAATGCATTAATAATATTAATCAGCTTATTTCCGTAGATTTTTAGACGAATTTTATCGAAATTCATCCTGATTTTTTCTTCCCTCAACTCGGATCAACATTCCCACCTTTAAAAAAGACTTCACGATTCCGTGATATTTTCAGACTCCCTCCGAAAATATTGTCATTTTTCCGCGCATCTCTGCGGTTTCCGGGCTTCTACCATTCCTCTGAAAATATTTTTAAGAGCTATCGGGCCCGTGTTCATGCACATGTTCGTGACATCTTTTGACACGGGGGATTACTTGATTCTGCTCACCTTTCACATGCTGCGGTCCCTGCGTTATTCGGGACGCACATCCCTGTTTCTTGGAACGGCTCTAGGCGCACTCGCACTGAGCACACAGGCGCGGGCCGACGACGATATCGTTTCAAAAATGGAACAGGAAATGAGCCGCCTTCAGGCCGCTCAGGCTCATGTGCAGGAAGAGCAGCGCGCCATCAATCACGACATGGCCATCCTGAAAGCAGAAATCGCCCGACACCACGCCTCAGGCACATCCCCGATCCACGCGAACTCTCCTCATGCCGAACAGATCGCTACACAGGAAAACCATTCCGAAAACATAACCACCGCATCCATCCGTCGTCACGGAAACAAAACGACTGAATCCCCTGAAACCATCAGTGCTGAGCGTGGAATGACAACAACGTCTGCTTCGGCACCGCTGCATGGTGCTCACACACGACGCGATAGGGTGTCTCTCTCACCAACCGGACGCGACCTGATCGACACCGACAAGGGATCGGAACTCGCCGTCGTGGGCCATCGCGCCGAAGACGTTCTGGTTCATTTCGCATAAAACGACGTTGGGCCCCATCCGCGTGAAACGCTTGGCGCACAGGCCGCAGGTGCGATTGGCGATCACGGGGTTTTCCATCTCGGTCCCGTCACGCTCATCCTGGGTGGCTTCGTCGATACCGCCGCCGTACTCGAAAACCGCCATATCGCCTCGGACACGTTCAATTACTGGCAGGACATGCCGTATCCGAACGAGCCGCGCTATCACACCAACAATTTCACGGGCGGCGCGCGTTACAGCCGCCTGTCACTGCTGGCACGCGGCAATATTGATTCGGAATCAACAATTTCCGGCTTCTTTGAATCCGATTTCGGCGCAGGTGCGGTCACGACCGATCCTTACGAAAGCAACAGCTATTCCTTCCGGCTGCGTCAGGCCTATCTCGCCTATGACAACAACACGGAAGGCTGGCATTTTCTCGGCGGTCAGGCCTGGAGCCTCCTGACGCCGGGCCGTGCGGGCATCGTCGCGCGGCAGGAAAGTCTTCCGGAAACCATTGAGGCGTCCATGCTCGCAGGCTAGACATGGTCCCGGCAATGGCAGGTCCGCATCGTGAAGGATTTCTTCCATCACCGCCTCTGGACCGGCCTTTCCATCGAAAACCCCGCTACGCTGTATGATACGACAGGCTTTTCAAACACGAACGGCGCTGTCGCGATGCCCAATGGCTCGACCATCACGATCGGCGAGAACGGCGTCGGTCTGACCAATGATACGACCAATTTTTCCAACGAAATCGCCCCGGATGTCATTGGCAAGGTCGCTTACGATCCCGTTTGGGGCCACTACGAAATGGAAGGCATCCTGCACTTCCCCCATGACCGCGTAACCATGGGCCATACCGGCCATAACAACACCGCTGTCGGCGGAGGTGCTGGTGGTTCCATGATCCTGCCCCTCATCCCCGGCAAACTAGAACTGCGTATGGCTGGCCTTGCGGGCTGGGGCATCAACCGCTACGGCTCTGTTATGCTCCCCGACGCCACGCTCAAGGCCAATGGCAGCCCTGATCCACTCTTCGGCGTTCAGGCGCAGGCGGGCATCATCGCGCACCCCAATCCGCGCATTGATGTGTACGGATACTTCGGCACTCAGCGCGTCGGCCATTCCTATTTCAACGAAAACGGCGGGTCTTACGGCTACGGTAACCCCGCCTACTCCAACGCTGGCTGTCTTCAGGAACTCTCCACCCTGTCCTGCACGGCCAACACGCGCGGCGTGTCCGAAGTCACAATTGGCGGCTGGTGGCGCTTCTTCAAGGGCAAGTTCGGAACTGTCGAGGCGGGCACACAGCTTGCCTATTCCCGACGTCAGATCTGGTCCGGCATCGGTGGCGATCCGCATACCAGCATGAGCCAGATCTTCTTCGACTTCCGCTACCTGCCCTTCCAGTAAGAGCCCCCTGCACCGGACAGATTTAGGTCTGCTCCGGTGCTTCCTGATCGTCGCGGCCAAAGAAACGGGCATAAAGCGTCGGCAGGACAAACAGCGTCAGGAGCGTGGAGGATATCAGCCCTCCGATTACGACAGACGCCAGAGGCCGTTCCACTTCCGCGCCCGACCCGCCTGAAAACGCCATCGGGAAAAAGCCCAGACTGGCTACGGATGCCGTCGCCAGAACAGGCCGCAACCGGCTCCGGGCCGCCTGAAACGCCGCATCCGCCGCTGCCAGCCCCTGTTCCCGGAACACGCGGATCTGGCTGACCAGCACCACACCGTTCAGGATCGCCACACCGAACAGTGCGATGAACCCGATCCCTGCCGCAATACTGAAAGGCAGCCCACGCAGCGCCAGCATGAAAATGCCGCCCGTCGCCGCCATCGGCAGGTTGGCAAACACGAGCGACGCCGCGCCGAACGATCCCAGAGCCGCCACGAGCAGCAGGAAAATCAGCGCCAGCGCGATCGGCACAACAATGAACAGACGGTGCAACGCCGATTGCAGATTGCGGAACTGCCCGGCCCAGACCATCCGGTAGCCCTGTGGCAGCTTCACAGTCTGCGCCACCGCTTTCTGCGCGGCCGCCACGAACGAACTGACGTCCCGCCCGCGGATATTGGCCTGCACGATCACCCGGCGATGGATATTGTCCCGATCAATGCGCGGCACACCATCCGACAGCACAATGTCCGCGACCTGTGACAGCAGAACCCAGCCTTTTCCATCCGCCCGGCGCACCTGTAGATGCCCGATCCTGTCCGGCGAACTAACCGCATCCGCCCGCAGACGCACCTGCGTCGGAATGATCGCGCCTTGCACCGTCACAGGCTTGCCCACATGACCGCCCACGGCCTCCACCACCGCCAGAATATCCGGCACAGCGACCCCGAGCCGTGCTGCCGCATCGCGGTTCACGTCGATATGCAGAAACGGCACGGTCCCGCTTCCCTGCAACGCCACATCCGCCGCGCCCCGCACGGTTTGCAGCGTCGTGACAACCTGTCCGGCAATCCGGTTCAGCTCTGACAGGTCATCACCATAGATCGAAATCGCAAGCTGTGTCCTGACCCCGGCGAGCAGGTCGTCCATCCGCATCTGAATCGGCTGCGACCACGAATATGCCGCATCCGGCAGGGTTTTCTGCAGGGCGTCATTGATTTTCGTGACCAGTTCCGTCTGTGTAGACGCCGTTTTCCATTCGTCATGGGGACGCAGGAAAACGAACGTATCGGTCTCGTTCGTCCCCATCGGATCGGTCGGGATTGCCGCCGTTCCCGTGCTGCTCACAACCGTCCGAACTTCGGGGAAGGAGCGCAGGATCTTTTCCTCCGCCGTCACGCTGGCCAGCACCGTCTCCAGCGAAGCCCCCGGCAGGCGCGTCGAGGTCACGACCAGCGAGCCTTCTTCAAGCTGCGGCACGAATTCGCCCCCCAGCCGTCCGCCGATCAATACCGCCGTGATAAATGCCACACCCGTGACGATCAGCAGCCGCCCACTATGATGCTCGGTCCAGCGCAGAGCGGGTTCGTAATACCGACGCACGGTCCGGACGAACACGGTTTCCCGGTCCGCCTGAACCTTGCGCATCAGCATTGCCGCAAGAACCGGCACGCAGACGAAGCAGTAAACCAGCGACGCCAACAGGGCCATAATGACCGTCTGCGCCATCGGCCGGAACATCTTGCCCTCGATGCCCTGAAGCGTGAGCACCGGCAGATAGACCATGATGATGACGAAAATCGCAAAACTCACCGGTCGCACCACGGCGCGCGCCGCATCCGCAGTCAGCGCGGCAAAGGGCTTCCCTTCCCGGTTCTCACCGCGCTCGACCATGATGTGTTCCACCACGACGAGCGAACTGTCCACGATCATCCCGAAATCAATCGCACCCAGACTCAGCAGATTGGCCGACACGCCAAACAGCCGCATCCCCGCCATCGCCGCGACCAGCGACGCCGGAATGACGGACACGATCACCAGCGCCGCCCGCCAGTCGCCCAGAACGACCACCAGCACGACTAGTACCAGAACCGCACCGATCAGCAGGTTTTCTTTGACCGTGTGGATGGTCTGCCCCGTCAGATCCGCCCGGCTGTAAAACGGCTCCAGCGTGACACCCGGCGGCAGGGACTGACGGATCGTCGGCAGGACATGCCGGATCGCATCCAGCGTCGCATTCGAACTTGCGCCGGTCTGCATCATCACAACGCCAATGACCGCCTCGCCCTGCCCGTCCCGCGTCACGGCCCCAAGCCGCGTGCGGGGCCCTGCGGACACAACGCCCATGTCGCGCAGCCGGATCACATGCCCATTCGTGCCGAACTTCACGGGGATGGCGCCGAAATCAGCCAGACTGCCCACGAGCGCACGCCCGACCACGACATTCTGTTCGGCATGATGTGCGATCCAGCCCCCACCCGACGAGGCATTATTTGTGTCCACGGCCTGAACGATGTCGCCAATCGATACGCCAAACGCCCGCATCCGCGCCGGATCGACCGCCACCTGATATGTCTCGACCGCCCCGCCATTGACGTTGACATCAACCACACCCGGCACCAGCCGAAGCTGCGGCACGACCGTCCAGGTCATGAGCCGATTCAGTTCCATCAGCGACAGGCCACCGCCCCGGATTTGGAGCTGCATGATCTCGCCCATGCCCGTCGCAAGTGGTCCCATCGACACACTCACACCCGGTAGCGTGATGCTGTCCCGCGCCGCCTGTAGCCGTTCCGACACCCGCGCCCGGTCCAGATCAATATCCGTAGCATCATCGAACTGGAGATAGACCGCCGACACACCCGTCCGCGACACGGACCGCAGATCCGTCACGCCCGGAATTCCGGTCAGGCTGGCCTCGACGGGGAAGGTGATAAGTTTTTCGACTTCTTCCGTCGCCAGCCCCGGCGCCGTAACGGAGACCATGACCTGTTTGGGCGAAATATCCGGTACCGGCTCGACCGGCAGTCCCGGCACGGTCATGATCCCGCCGATCATCAGCGCGACGAGCAGCCCCAGCAAGACAAAACGGTTGGACTGGAAAAAACACAGCATGAAACCCGCTCAGTCCGTATCCAGCCCGCTGACGAGCGACATGGATTTCAGGGCAAAACTGCCTTCCGTCACCACGGTGTCCCCCACTTTCAGAGGGCCCTGCACGACGGCGCTTTCATCGGTAACCAGCCTGACCCGGACCTCGCGCGGCGCATACTGACCTTCCGACGTCTGGACATAGACAAGGTCATGCCCCTCGATCGTCTGCACTGCATCGGCCGGGACGATCATGCCCTCAACAGCCTTGCTGGTTTCAAGGGTCGCATCCAGCATGACGCCCGGTCTCAGGAACGCCACAGGCCGGTCCACGACACAGACGACCTTGACCAGCCCCGTCACCGGGTCTGCAACGCCATCAATCGTCGTAATCTTCGCACGGAACGGCTCGGCCCGCGCATTTCCTGAAGGCCGGACCGTCACGACGCTTCCCACGCCCAGTCGGGACACTTCATCGGGCCGCAGATCCGCGACGATCCACACGCCCGACAGATCTACAACCGTCGCCACGGCCTGCCCCGGCGTCACATCCGACGCTACGGAGGTCTGGATGGACTGCACCACACCCCGCACCGGCGAAATAAGCGTGGAGGCTTCGTCCTGCACGATCTTTTCCGTCACGGAAGTGAACTCTTCCGTCAGCCTGTGCTCGATCAGCCCGATATCCGCTTCCCGCGCCACAACCATGCTGCGGGCCTGCTGTACCGCCGCCTGACGCCGCCGCACTTCCCCGACCGACACCGTACTGCCCACAAGCGACTGCCCCCGCCGGTAGGCCAGTTCGGCCTCCCCCAGCGTCGCTTTCGCCGAAGCCAGAGCCGCCTGATCCTGCTCCATCTGAAGATGCAGCACATGCAGCGAATGGTCGGTGTAATCAATCAGTGCCTGCCCCGGCTCCACGGTCTGCCCCGGTGTCACCCGAACCGCCGTGACCTTGCCGTCTCCGCTCGAACGGATCACGACCGTCCGTGACAGATCCGCGCTCACCTGAGCCAGCGCCGAGACCGTGTCATGCAAGGTTCCCTGCCGGACGGTCGCGGTCCGCAGGTGCTCCGCATCCCGCGCCTGCGTTCCCAGTGTCAGGGGCTGCATCCAGCCCGGTGTTTCAGCCGCATGTGCGCAACCCACAGCACATGCAGCCACCCCGACAAACAGAAAACGTGAAAAGCGGCTCATGGAATGGTCCCCGTCGCTATGCCCATCCGGATGACAGCCGCATGCCAGGCTATTTCTGCACGGTTCAGATCCAGAAGCGCGCGATATGCATCCGTCCGGGCGCGAAGCGCTTCAATGAGCGGCGTCTCACCGACCCGCCAGGAGCGCTCCATCCCTTCCGCCCGGTGCAACATGGAACTGGCTTCGATGCGGGCGTTGGAGCGCGCGCCGGTCGCCGCCACGAGCCGCGCCCGGACCTGCGCCATCTCGTTCCGCACGGCCCGGCGCGCCTCGACCTCCTGTCGTGTCGCAGCCGCCATGCGGTCCCGGGCGGCGGATTCCTGCGGCGTATTCGTCACCGCACTCGGCAGCGGCACCCGCAAATTAACGCCCACCTGCGTATCCCACGGACTACCATACTGCCCTTGATCGATCGCATCGACACCCACTTCGGGGTTGGGCATGAAGCTCCTGCGGACCAGCTTCATCTGGTTCTGCGCTGCAATCACGGCCTGATGCGTCGCCCGCACCCGTGGGTCAATATCCTCGATCCACCGCCCATCGTTGGCCCGCGTCAGTGCCAACCAGTGCTCATCCGCCTGAGTAATGTCCGGCACCCCCGGCAGACCGGTCAGGGTTCGCAACTGGCTCGTGGTAGTTTCGATTTCCTCAGCGGCCATGTCGGCTTCAGTCCGGGCCTGAGCAAGCTGTGCTTCTACGGCCTGCTGGTCGGACATTGCGGTTTCGCCCGAACGCTCGGCCCGCTGCACATCGGCTTCAATCCGGCGCAAGGCAGACACCGTTGCGAGTGCGGCGGTCTGGCGACGCATCGCCATGATCGCAGCCCCGGTCGCATCCACGACCCGTACCGCAACAGACATGCGCTCCACATCCAGACGAACGGTCGCAGTTTTGGCTTCGGCCTTCGCAACATTCTCGGTCGCCGTACCCTGACCCGGCAGCCAGAGCGGCACCGAGACCCCCCCCTGCCAGGTGATGTAGCCGTGATTGTCCCCGCTGATACGGTCATCATAATATTCACCGCTCAGCGTCGGGCCGCCCGCAAACCAGGACTGCGCCGCCTTCGCCCGCGCATCCGCGGACTCCTGATTGGTCTCAAGCTCGATCCGGACGGGATCGTTTTTCCAGGCCGCAGCAATCGCATCATGCATCGAAAGGGGTGCGGCCATACTCCCTTCGGCACGGCCGCAATCTGCGCCCGCGACGCAGACCGCAGCCAGAAGCGCAACGCTGGCCAACAGCCTGCGCGACGCCCCCGTACACTGCGCAACGCAAAGGGAATGAAATGCCATTCCGGTCTCATCCCTCGCCCCGCCAGACGTGTCAACGGACGGAAATGCGACTCTTTCCTTCCGTCCCGGATGCGGCACACGGCCCCCGCACCAATTGCTCCCCTTCCCAAACGACCTTATGACTTCAAGCTAAGAGTTATTCTCATTTAAGGCCCGACACTTATGCTGATCCATATTCCGAACGTCCTTACTACTGAACAGATCCGCCATTTCCGCGAGAGACTGGAAGCGGCCGAATGGACAGATGGTCGCATCACCGCTGGAGAACAGTCCGCACAGGCCAAACTGAACCTCCAGATCCCGCAGGACTCTGCGGAATGCCGCGAACTTGGGGAAATCATCCTGCGCGCTTTGGGCCGTAACCCGACCTTCAACAGTGCAGCCCTGCCGTTGCGCGTCTACCCGCCGCTTTTCAACCGCTATGACACCGGCATGCATTTCGATGCCCATGTGGACAATGCCATCCGCCCTGTTCCCGGCACGGGCATGCGCATCCGGACCGACGTGTCCTCCACGCTCTTCCTTACCGGCCCGGACGAGTATGAAGGCGGCGAGCTCGTCATACAGGACACTTACGGCACCCAGAGTGTGAAACTTCCTGCCGGGGATATGGTGCTCTATCCCTCGACCAGCCTGCACAGTGTCAACCGCATCACCAGCGGCAGTCGCTGGGCCTCGTTCTTCTGGTCCCAGTCCATGGTACGTGACGACACAAAGCGCAGACTGCTCTACGACTTCGACTGCTCCATCATCGAGACCCGCAAGACCCTGCCCGACAGCCACCCCGCCGTCCTTGGCCTGACCTCGACCTATCACAATCTTCTACGACAGTGGGCGGAACTCTGAACCCACAGAAATTTTTAGTGGGAAAAAACATTCCGATAGAGGCGTTTCAATCAAAATAAACGCCTCTGCGGACACATATAAAAACAGAAAAGCGGGTTCTCAACCCTGTGTCAGAGGCACTATGAAAGACCAAATTTCCTCACAGAAATGATGAAAAATATTCCCCTCAGAATAGGTTAAATAAAAACTGACACTACCCACAAAAATATCAGACAACATGTTTGGAGAAGATTGATACAAAAGACTCAGACAGCCTTTTAACGAACGTTTAATTATTGTAGGATAGTAGTCAGTTCTCCTATCGAGAGAGTCAATCCAGGTGATGGAAAAGCAAAAGGATGATTTCAGGAAAAGCCTGAATTCTGTCCAGAACTGGCCTCAAGGAGCCCGTGATGACTTTGTCCTTCACGCTCTGGACTGCTCCGCAATTGTTGCCATTACCGATACACGTGGCCGCATTCTTTCAGTCAACAGCCGCTTCGAGGAAATCAGTGGCTACACTCGTCAAGAGCTGATCGGAAACGACCACCGCATGCTGCGATCAAAGCAGCACGACAAGAAATTCTTCCGCCAGATGTACCGTACAATCGCCTCAGGTAATGTCTGGCATGGCGAGATCTGCAATCGTCGTCAGGACGGCAGCCTTTACTGGGTCGACACCACAATTGTACCCCATGTTTCAGAAACTGGAAAAGTCACGAGCTACGTGGCTATTCGGTTCGACATAACAGCCCGGAAACAAGCCGAAAATCACCTGAAATCAAGCCGACAAAAACTTCAGAAAGTCGTCAATACAGACTTTCTTACCAAAATTTCAAACCGACTCCATTTCTCACATATCCTCCGCAGGACACTGCGCGCGAGCACGGCAAGCCATATCTGTCTGGCTCTGCTCGACGTGGACACCTTCAAAACGATCAACGATACCTCAGGCCATGATTCAGGTGATCGTCTGCTGCGTAAGATTGCCGAAAAACTTCAAGCCTTCGAGAATGAAAACTGTTTCATCGCCCGCATTGGAGGAGACGAATTTGCGGTTCTTATGACAGGCGAAACACCAAGCCTGTTTGAAACAGTTCTTTTGAACATCCTGAAGCAGATGCGGTTCAGCCTCCGTCACAGAACCGTGACACATGCCTGTACTGTCAGTATCGGTTATGTCTGCGTCCCCCTTTCCGGCGCTCGGGAGAAAGTCCTTCTGAAATGCGCCGATCTGGCCCTTTATGCAGCCAAAACCGGTGGTCGGAACCGTGTCCGGGAATACCACCCCGCCATGGAAGAGAAACTGGACCTCGCGGCGCGTTTGCGTCGTCGTGTCCAGACCGGACTGCGCGACCAGAGCATAAAGGTCTTCTATCAGCCCATTTTTTCCCTGAGTGTCCCCGGACGCATTTCATTCGAAGCTCTGCTGCACTGGGACCACCCACAACATAAAGTTCTCTCTCCGCAGTATTTCCCGGAGGTTTTTGAAGATCACAGTCTGACCATGACTCTGAATACTTTCATGACACACAAAGTCATGGAAGATATGAGCAAACTTCGTGAACAGAACGTCCGTTTTGAACGCATCGCCATCAACATCACGTCCTGCGATTTCGAGAATACCGACTTTTTCCGAAAGCTCGACAGCCTCGCAGAGGGCATGAATGTTCCGCTCACTTCTCTGGCCCTCGAAATCACCGAAAACGTCTTTTCCCGGCCGCACCATCAGCAGGTTGAACGCGAACTCGATACCCTGCATCGCAAGGGCGTTCAGATTTCACTGGACGATTTCGGCACGGGGTTTGCATCCCTGACCCACCTCAAAACCATCACATTCGACTACGTCAAAATCAACCGCGCGTTTGTAGCCGGACTGGAGCGTCACGGAACCGACGCGGCAATTATCAGGGGTGTGATCGACATCGTCCACAGCCTCGGACGTAAAGTGGTCGCCGAAGGAATCAGGAGCGCCTCGCAGGTCCGCGCGCTTCTGGAAATGGAATGTGATTTCGTGCAGGGAGATTTTCTGTGCGAAGCGGTGCCTGTGATGGACATTCCGGCCGCGCTGGAAAAAATCCGGTACAAGGCGCTTCTGTAAAGGGGCTTGTACCGGAGACATCTGACGGGAGTTTCAGCCCGTCAGATCGTGTTACTCAGAAACGCTGATCAATACCGGTCAGGATCGTGCGGCGCAGACCATATTGCGGTGCCCCGACGCCGATGCCGCTGCCGTCACGCAGCAGATAGGTCCGGTCAAACAGATTGGTCACATCCAGACGAAGCTGCGTCCGCTTGAGGAACGGAACCTGAAACAGATCCTTAAAGGACTGGACCAGCGACAGGTTGAATGTGGCATATTGCGGAACCGAAGCACCGTTGGGTGTCGCACCATCCGCTCGCAGACCGCTGCCATAGACCATCGTAGCCGACAAACGCAGCGGATGACCGGTCCTGTGGAAGAAGGAATAGCTTCCACCCGCCGAAGCAGTCCAGCGCTGATCATGATCCAGATGGATCCAGCGCTTGCTGGTATAGGCCAGATCGTCCGGATCGAAGTTCCACTGGGCGGTCGTGATGTCCTTTCCGATCGCGCGGGACCAGGAGAAATTGCCGTAAACGCTGAATGCGCCGCGGGTATAATCCGTGGCGAATTCATAACCATGAACCTGACCACGACGATAGTTGAACGCCGACAGGATGACCGGAGAGCCGAACTGGCCTTCATCGATCATGTTCTTGGCCAGCTTCACATACGCATCAAAAGAAGCATGCCAACCCGGCAGAATGGTCTGTGCGAAACCCGCATCGAAATAATGGTCACGTTCGGCCTTGACGTTACTGTTCAGGAACGTTCCTGGAGCCGCAGACGTATTGGCGAACTTGTTAAGCGACGTACCACCCACCAGTTCGAACGGCGGCGGCGTGAAGTAACGGGAATATCCCGCATGGAACGTGCCGCCATGCCAGGGCTTGTAAACAATGTTCAGACGCGGGCTGACCTGCTTGGCGTGCGTGTATTCATCCACGCCATCAAAACGCAGACCGTAATTGACTGTCAGGTTCTTGAGCGGACGCCATTCGTCCTGCGCATAGAGCCCGTACATCCAGCCCGTACGGCCCGTGCCGTCATGAATGGTGAGGGGATTGTCGGAATAAATCGCTCCTCCGTCGGCGTCTTCGCCCGTCTGCGGATAGACGGTTGAATCCGATTTGGAAACGTTTCGCTCCACATAGATCTGGTAGCCGAAGCGGACGGTATGATCCTTCGCGGCCTGCCATGTGGCATCCGACTGCGTTCCCGTCGAAAAGACCGAACGGGCTGCACGCTGTGCAATGCCGTTATAAACCAGATCGCCCAGCGGATCGGGCGAATAGCGCAGGGAACTGTAGCGCATCACGGCGGAAGTCTGGAAGCTCAGCTTGCCCATGTCCTTTTGCAGGGACAGGATGCCGAAATCCGTGATTTCCTTCTGATGCTCATTCAGGCTTGAGCTGTCGCCATTCCCGTAAAGCTGCTGCGACAGGTCACTGTTGGCAAAGGACGGATTGGCGAACTGGCGCTGCTGCCCGGGGTTGTTGGGAAGCTGATATTCAGCGTTGGACACACCGGCCGTAAAGCTGATCCGGGTGTTCTCATCAACCGTGTAACGGCCGTGACCGAGGAAATGATACTGGTTGGTCAGATCGTGCAGAGCATTGAAGCTCGGCGTCGTGTTTTCGATACCAACGCGGTTATGCACGAAGTCACCCGTCGCAAACCAGTCCCACTTACCGTGATGACCACCGAACTGCACGGACGGGAAGAAGTAATCGCGCGCACCACCATAAATCGAAACGTCGCCGCCAGCATCCGAATAGCCGTTCTTGGTGGTGATATCGATCACACCGGCCTGAAGAAATCCGTATTCGCTGGGAAGCGCGCCAGTCGTCAGGGACATGGAGTGGGCAAAACGCGTCATGAGCGTCTGTCCGAACACGCTCATGCCCTCGGGAAGCGCCACGCCATCCAGACGGAACTGCACTTCATTATGGTCACCGCGAATATGGATCTGCCCGTAACTATCCTGCGCCACGCCCGGAGCCTGAAGCAACAGCGCGTTCAGCGGCGCATTGTCGCCGCCCGGATTGGTCTCGATCGCCTGACGCGAGAAATTATAGACCGTGGCCCCCGTTGACGGCTGAAGCGCAGCGCGGGCGCGTTCGAGATGGGCGTTGACCGTCACCGCATCCTCACCTGCCCGGCTTGTCTCCGTCGTTGTCGCTCCATGCTGGTCGTCAGCATGGCCGAAGCTGGAACGGGCGGCGGAAGCCTCATCGTCCGTCTGGGCATCGGCGGGAGCCGCAGTTGTCTGGGAAGAGGTTGCGGACGGCGTGACCGACTGGGCAAACGCGGAATCGGCAAGGGCGGTAGTGCAACCCAGCAGCAGCAGAAAGGAACGGGCAGACACGAAAGACGGCATGAAACCTCCGGACGGGGATGCAGGCAAAGACGAAGGATTGTCAGAGCGGCCCTCTTATTATGTTATATCATAACGGTTCAAGCGAAATCTGCCCTACCAGCCCGCCACAAGGCGTTGCGCGTTGGCGCTGTTGCACAAGTACAATATAAGCACCGTGAATTGCCGGGTTTGCCTGCGCTCTCAGGCAGACTGCCCCCACGACTGACGCCGTCCTTTTCAGGAGCTCCGACCTTTCCATGACGCTTCGCAAGGCCCTTCTCCTGAGCGCCAGCCTCCTCGGTCCGTCCCTCGCTCTCGCCGCCCCGACGGAGAAAGCGAAGCCGCTGCACGGAAAAACCGGAGCCCCCCATCACGCGAATGCCCATCCGTCAGGGACAAAGCCAGCCCCGCGCAAAACCACTCCACAATCCGTTCAGGCCCGTAATACCGAAACGATCGCCGTCACCGCGCGCCGCACGGATTTCGCCTTTGTTGCAGCACAACACCTACCGGATGCTGACACCCGCCTGAGCGCAGAACGCCTGATCCAGCGCGGCGTCGTCACCCTGCGCGGTCTGGAGCGCGTGGCCCCCAACCTGACGATCCAGTCAGTCAACGGCACGGCCTCCAACAATTTCTACCTGCGCGGCGTCGGCTTCAACGACTTCACCCAGAACAATATTCCTACCGTCATGACCTATTTCGATGACGTGCCGTTCGCGTTCTCGACGCTGTCGAGCGGGTTGATGTTCGATCTGGCGGACGTCACAGTTGCTCCGGGCCCGGTCGGGACCACGCATGGGCAGTCCGATACCGGCGGCGAAATCCGCTTCCGCACCGCCGACCCAACCAGCACATGGCACTACGGCGCCAGTCAGGACATCGCGTCTTACGCCCGAAGCCGGAGCGAGGCCTATATTTCAGGTCCGATCGCCAAGGGGCTCGATTTCCGTCTGGCCGGACAGATCCGGCAGGGTGGTGGCTGGCAGACCGATCCGCAAAACGGTGCCCATCTGGGCGATGCAGACTCCTACGCCCTGCGTGGCAAGCTGCGCTGGCATTCAGACGACAACCGCACCACGATCCTGCTATCCGGGCATTTCGTGCAGGACAACAGTCAGGTCGTCACCAGTCAGGCCGTCCATCGCCTGATCGGTTCGGCCGCGCTGCCGCATCTCGGCCAGCAACAGGCCGAATGGTCGATGCGACCGCAATTCGCGAACCTGATCGGACGTCCGGAAGGTCTCAAACCCAGCGAACACAACCAGTTCTGGGGCTGGGACCTGCATATGGACCATGATTTCGGAGTTGCGAAACTCACATCCGTCACGGCCTTCGAAACCGGACGACAGGGCGAATACACCGATCAGGACGGCACATCACGGGCCGAAGCCGACACCTACCGCACCATCAGTGCCAACGCCTTCACGCAGGAGCTGCGTCTGGGCTCCAGCAATCCCGACAGCCGCCTGCAATGGGTAGTAGGCGCATTCTATCAGCGCAGCCGGATGAAACAGCGTTTCTTCTTCGATTATACCGACTATGCGGCGCGCGGTTACATGATGGCGACGTCCTTTTCCATGAATCAGGAAAGCACGTCCGAATTTGGCCATGTCAGCTATCGCCTGCCTCATAATGTGACACTTTTCGCGGGTCTGCTGCACGAAATCGACGACCGCAGCCTGCCGGGCCTGACGTCTGAAATTTTCGGCGGAAAGACGACGGCTTTCCACGGCGAGAGCACGGCTGCGGCCCAGTTCGCCGGACAGGTCGGCGTTTCATGGCAGGCGACAAAAACCACGCTCGTCTATTACAAGATGAGCAAAGGCTTCAAACCCGGCGGTTTCAGCGCCAACAACACCCAGATCCAGGCCCAGCTTGATCCGTTCGGCCCCGAGACGGTTCTGACCTACGAATTCGGTTTCAAAAGCGATCCGATCCCCAATGTCCTGCGTCTGAATGGTGCGGCATTCTATAACGACTTCCACGGCCAGCAGGTTGTCGGCACGGTCCTGATCCCGAATTACGGCCCGCTCAGCGAAATCACGAATGTCCCGAAGTCCGAAAGCTGGGGTTTCGAAGGCACGGTCGAATTCCACCCCATACGCCATGTTTTCGTGACGCAGAATATTGGCTGGCAGCGTGGCAATTATCAGGACTTTCTGAACGTCAACCGCGCCGCCACGAATGCGGCCTACGCCAAAACGGGCGTCTGGCGGGCCGTCAACAGCAACTTTGCAGGCGTGGATAACGGCCAGCCCAAGCTGACCCTGAACGGTCAGGCGGAATGGCGACAGCCTCTGACATCGGCTCTCGGGCTCGATGTCGGGCCAGACTGGTCCTATCGCGGCAGTCAGGCCATCGCGGTCGGCGGCACGGGCTTCTATCGCCTGCCACCGTATTTTCTGCTCGGCGCCCATGCGACCCTGCGCCCCTCGTCAGGGAAGTGGGAGGCCACGATTTACGCCTCCAACCTGCTCAACCGCAGCTTTTTCGAAAGCGGCGGTATGGCGACGACGACCTATTTCTACATCCCCGGGCCACCGCGCTTTATCGGCGGCCGGATCTCATACGGCTTCTGAAAAACACCCGTTCCTTCAGCAGGAAATCAGACACCGCGCGAGCGACTGGATTTCCCGCAGATTGCTCTGCGCGTCCATGGGCTCGCGCCCCAGCATGTTCATGGCGCGGAAATGGATCGTGCTGAGAAGCATGTCCAGAACTGTATCGGCATGCTGGCAGAAGACTTTCTCGCCACGCTGACTTGCGCGCTCAAGGAACAGCGCCATCTGAGCGCGCGCCGGCACCACACTGACTTCCCACAGAACCTGACCGAACTCCGGATCATGCACGGCCTCACCCAGCAGAGTGCCGTAAGTCCGGCCCAGCGGGGTGGCGAGGAAGCGGATGCGCGCGGCAATGAGTTCGTCTACATCCCCGGCAAAGCTTCCCGTATCAATCTGCGGCGTCAGATCATCGCGCCACAAACGGATCGCATCGAAGAACATCGCCTGTTTCGTGGGCCAGCGCCGATAGACCGTAGCGGTTGAAACGCCTGCGGCCTTGGCCACGCGACTGATGGTGAGGCCCTGATAGCCTTCTTCCGCCAGAACCTGCGCGATTGCCGCGAGGATATTGTCTTTCAGGCCAAGATTGATCGGCCGTCCCGGCGCACGGATCAACGCACGGTCCCGGACGGGAACATGAACAGGCTTTAGCGGTAAAGTATGCGTCACTGCGGTCTGCGACATGAGTATTTCCCTTCCTGACCATTTGATCGGTCGACATCATCTTTTGAGTTAACGCAGCTAGTCAGAGATAGACGCTTCGTTACAACACGCAATTGCGTTTATTTGATATCAAAAGATGTCCATTTTCCATCAGGGAATAACGTGACTCGCCTGAAGCGCCGTTCTTTTGGCCTGAACTGCCGCTGCATCCATCGGGACCGATCGGACGGATGCGACCTCCTGAGCGGAAATCCCGGACGACGATCCGCCTCCCAGCGTCGCTGCATAGCTCAGAACAGCGGCAATATCGTCATCGGAGAGCGCCTTAAACGACGGCATAAATCCCTTGTAGGACTGCCCTTCCACAAGAATCGGCCCATGCAGCCCATTCACCAGAACCGCCGCAAGATATGCCTTCCCCTCGGGTGAAGAAGCGATGGCACCAACCCGCCCCGCAAGGGCCGGAAAAGTGCCGGGCCGCCCTGCGCCCGCAGGGCCGTGACACATCGCGCATTTTCCCGCGTAGAGCGCCGCACCATCCGCCGCCATCGCCGCAGACGCCACCAACGGTCCCATGCCAAGAAGCCCCGCCAGCATGATCCTGAACCCGTGTCTCATCATCATGGCCCGAAGCCCTCCGGCATATGCGTTGTCGTAGCAGTTTGAAACACACTACCCCCCGCTTCGTCTGAAAGCTACCGCTCCCGGCGAAGCAGCGTGTCTTTCTCGAAAACGCAAATCCGCCTATCCTGCGCGCATCTTTCCTGCCGGAACTCCGGCACAGTCGACAGAGGTTCCGCATGACCCAGAGCGAGACGTCCCCTTCCTCGGGCGGCACGAAACGGCGCGACCTGCTGACGACCGCAACCGTAACACTGGGCTGCGCGGGTGCCTGCGCCCTTGCCGTCCCTTTTCTCACCAGCCTGAAAAATCCGGCCGCCACGACGCTGTCCGACAAAACGCTGGAGGTCGATCTGTCTTCCCTTGCTCCCGGACAGGACATGACCGTGCAATGGCAGGACTGGCCCATTTTCATCCAGCGCCGCACACCACAGATGCTGGCCGCACTCCAGACCCCCGCGCACATCGCCACCCTGCGCGACGCAGACTCGAAAATGCTTCAGCAACCGAAAGATGCCACGAACTGGCACCGCTCGGTCCGCCCCGATTACGGGGTTCTGGTCGGGATCTGCACCCATCTGGGCTGTGTCCCGTCTTTCGAGAAACCCGGCTCTGCGCCCGAGGCAGAAGGCGGATATTTCTGCCCCTGTCATGGCTCGCATTTCGATGCCGCAGGCCGTGTCGCACAACGCGCGCCCGCGCCGTACAATCTGCCGGTCCCGCCGGTGACGTTCCTCTCCGACACGAAAATCCGCATCGGCCACAGTGCGGGCGATCCGGGCTTCAGCATGTCCGACATCCAGCAGATCTGAGGACCGGACCCCATGCCCGCACCTGAGAAAACTCCCGGATGGCTTGAACGACGTCTGCCCGTCATGAGCGTCCTGCGCCGCGAATACATCGCGTTTCCGATGCCCCGGAATCTCAATGCCCTCTGGAGCTTCGGCGCCTTCCTGATGGTCACGATGGCCATCATGATTGCCAGCGGCCTGTTCCTCGCCATCAACTACACCCCCGACATCACACAGGCCTTCGCCAGCGTCGAAGCGATCGACCGTCAGATCCCCTCAGGCTGGTTCCTGCGCAGCCTGCATATGGGCGGCGTGACGATGCTGTTCGCCTGCCTCTACATCCATATTGCGCGCAGCCTCTGGTACGGCTCCTACAAGGCTCCGCGCGAGTTACTCTGGCTGACAGGGCTCGGCCTGATGCTGATGGTGATGGTCACAGCGTTCGCCGGTTATGTCCTACCCTGGGGGCAAATGTCCTACTGGGGCGCCACGGTGGTCCTGAATGCCGCCCACACCATTCCCCTGATCGGCAAGCCGGTTTCCGAACTGCTTCTGGGTGGCGAAACGCTGGGGAATACGGCCCTGCACCGCCTGTTCGTGCTGCATTTCACAATGGCCTTTGCGATCGTCGCCGTCATTGCCCTGCATGTTACGGCCCTGCATGTGGTCAAGCCGAACAATCCTTCCGGCATCGACCCCGTCAGCCCGAAACAGACCCTCCCGTTCCATCCGTATTACACCAGCCGGGACGGCTTCGCGCTCTGTCTGTTCCTGATGGTCTATGCCGGACTGGTCTTTTTCCTGCCCGATCTGCTGACGCTCGCGGACAATTATGTTCAGGCCAATCCCCTCGTGACACCGCGTGACATCCGGCCGGAATGGTATTTCGCACCGTTCTACGCGATCCTCCGTGCAGTGCCGTCCCGCCTTGGCGGGCTGCTCCTCGCTGTCGGCAGCCTCGCCGTTCTGTTCGCCCTGCCCTCGCTGGACCGTTCCCCCACCCGTTCGGCCACACGCCGCCCACTGGTACGACTGTCCCTGCCAGTGGCTTTCCTGTCTTTTATTCTGCTGGGCGTCGCGGGGATGCATCCGCCGACCGAAACATGGCTGATCGTCAGCCGTCTGGCGATGGCATGGTGGTTTATCCACTTTCTGGTGGTCATGCCGCTCGTTTCGGAACGGGAGATCACATCATGAACCGCCTGATCCGAGATCTCATACTTGTCGCCAGCCTCCCCCCCCTGCTCGCAACCCTCCCTGCCTGCGCCAGCACACCCGCCCAGCGTGGCCTGATGGTCTTCCAGCAGGTTTGCGCCGCCTGCCACGGCATGGATCATGTCGACTACGGCGATATGGCCGCCTTCGGACTCTCTCCAGACGCCATCCGAAGCTGGGCTGCCGATCAGCAGATCCCGAACGGAACGGACGACAATGGCGATCCGAAAACCCGTCCCGCCACACCCGCCGATCCCATCCTCTCGCCCTATCCCAACGAGGCTGTAGGGCGTCTGGCCAATCACGGGCTGCTTCCGCCGGATCTCTCCCGTCTGGCCATGACATTACCGGGGGGCGCAGAACAGATCCGGCGCATCCTCCTGTCCTATGCCCCCACACCTGCAGGTGTGAAACTCGATGACGGCCGTTATTACAACACTGCGCTGAAATGGAAGCATATCGGCATGCCGCCGCCCCTTCAGGACGGAATGCTGACCTACCCGGACGGTACAAAAGCCACCACCCAACAGATGGCAACCGACGTTTCGGCCTTTCTCAACGACGTCGCGCATCCGCACGCAGCAGAACGCAGACGGATCGGCCTCTACGCTCTGGCGTACCTCGCCCTGATGGCGCTCCTGACCTTCGTGCTGCAACGCCGGATCTGGAAATCGCGCCCCCAATAACTGGAACAACACTTACAGATGCGAGGCATGATCCCTGCGATGCGCCTCGCGATAGGTCAGCGGCATGACCGCCAGCCCCTGAACCGTCTCGATCACGTCCAGTTCCGCATTGCCCAGCAGCCGCACCAGCGCACCCCGTGGTGTATACAGCCCCCTGACGGTCACGCTTCTTCCGTCCTGCAAAAGCGCATCATCCATCAACACCGGGCATCGCGTCTTGCGCTCCAGCTCTGCGACAGCCGCTGCAAGCGCCTTCGTGTCGATCTGCAAAACGGCTTTGCGAACCGGGCAGATGTCAGGTGTCCGCGTGACGGTTTCTCCCCATACCGTCCCCTCCAGAACGCACACGCACATCAACACGCGTAGCCCCGTCCGCACAAATCCGGATACGAGACGTCGCCAGTTGATACGTTCAGGATACGGACGGTCTCGCATGCCCGCGGCTCCCCCCTGAGCACACCCATCTCACATGTCTGACAGGCCCACCAGACGATAGAACGCAGCAACCGGGAGACGGCCACACCCCTCCCGTTCTTTTGAAGATCAGAACAAAAAGCTCAGAATGTCGGTGGCGTACAGGCGCTGATGATCTCACAGCCTTCGGAACTCAGACATCGGAACCGGTGTGGCTGGCGACTGTCAAAATGATAGGCATCCCCCGGTTCCAGGATCTCCTGCCGCTCCCCGACCGTAATCTCTATACGTCCTTGCAGAACGAAACCGCCTTCTTCACCTTCATGGGCATAAACCGCAGCCCCGGTATCGGCACCAAACGCATAGTTCTCCCGCAAAATCTGGAGTGTCCGCCTACAGGATGGCGCCCCCACTTGCCGGAACACCACACCGTCCTGCTCAAACGTCAGCAGTTCATTCGCCCGGTAGAAGATTTTCTCATCACCCTCCGGGACAAGGCTGAAAAACTCGCCAAGCGTTACGGGAATCCCGTCCAGAACCCGCTTGAGCGTTCCAACCGAAGGATTCATATCCCCGGATTCAATCAGGGAAATGGTGGAATTGGTGACGCCGGTCCGCTTGGCCAGTTCACGCTGGGACAGATTTCTGGCTGTCCGGACAAACCGCAGGCGCGCTCCCAGATCCATCCTGTCCCATGCCCCCTCTCCTGTTTCGTTTCATGAGTATGTCATATCGAAACAGAAAGGAAACCTTGAAAATCATCATACCTCTGGGTGGTATCGATTTTTATATACCTGCTCTGACAAGGGCGCGATGGTCCGGAACATATGGCCCGCAAAACCGTTCTGGAGTAAACAAACCACCAGAACGGCATGTGCGGACTTCCGACTGCTCCAGTCACGGCTCCGCGATTTTGCGCAGAGACAGGATGGACGACTGATGCTGTATGCTTCGACGGGGTGCTTCACTCTCACGGTGATCATGGGCGTCTGGCTCGCTATCTTCGCGGCCCGCTACAAGCGCCCTTTCAGCTTCCTCACGCCCGTCCATGTCGGATCGGCCATTGTTGGCGCGGTCTTTCTCGTCATTGCGATCAGCAATGGTGACAATCGCCTCATGCTAAACGTGGCGCTCGCCGTCGCCATTGCGACCTTTGGTGTCCTGATGGCGTTTTTCCGCAGACGCGGCGCCATGATTGCACCGCTTTATATGTGTCACATCCTGCTGGCGGTCATGTTCTATTTCTCAATGGTGTGCTTCACGATTTTTCCGAATTTCGGCCTCGACTGACGCCTCTTACAGCGCGGCGAGGCTCTTCCAGATCATGTACGCCGCAACCATAAAGATGACGCAAGCAAAGAACGTCGTCAGCGCAGGACCGGAGCCTGAAAGGCGCTTTGCCGCACGGGTCCCGAGAAAGCTGCCGATGACGCCCCCCGCCACAAACAGCAAACCCATCACCCAGTCCACATAGCCCGAAAGCATGTAACTCAGCGCCGTACTGGCACCCAGCGCCGCCACCGCGACCAGCGATGTGCCGACCGCATTGAGAATGGGCATCCGTGTGCAGGCAATCAGCGCCGGGACGATCAGAAACCCGCCGCCAATCCCGAAAAACCCGGACAGCACGCCCGTCCCGGCCCCGGCCATCATGACGCGCGGCATGTTCTGACGGTTACACGCCGCCCCGGCCTCCCCCTTGTTGCGGCGCCCCCGCAGCATGAGCACACCGACCACGACCATCAGCAGCGCAAAACACAGCAACAGCTTTTCGCCATTCACCGCCTTACCAAACGCTGCCCCGATCAACGCCCCAGCTACGCCGCACGGTGCGAAAATGCCCGCGCATTTCCATTTGACCGTCCCCGCGCGGGCATGGCTGACCAACCCAGCCAGAGCGTTGACCGCTACCGCCATGGCGCTCGTTCCGATGGCGACATGGGCGTTTTTCACACCCACGACATAGACCATCAGGGGAACGGCCAGAATGGACCCGCCGCCCCCGATCAGTCCCAGCGTAAACCCGATCAGAACACCGCAGGCCAGCTCAAGGGCAATATGCACGATCCGCTCAGCCGCCCTTTTTCACATTCAGGGGCTTGGGCGCGACCATCAGCTCACGCCCTTTCAACATCCCGTCCCAATACATCAGCGGCATGATGTATTTCTTGAGCCACCAGGCAAGGCGCGTCGGCTTCTGTCCGTTGAGCAGCCATTTCGGCAACGTCGGAGCCAGTTTGCCGCCATAGCTGAACTCGGCCAGCACGATCCGTCCGTTCTCCACCGTCAGCGGACAGGCGCCATAGCCCTCATATTCCGAAACCGGGCCCTGATGCTTCAGAAACGCGAGCACATTGGTCGCCACCACAGGCGCCTGCACGCGGACCGCCGCTGCGGTCTTGGCGCAGGACGTGCCGATCACATCCCCAAGAGCGAACACATCCGGGAAACGCACATGCTGCAACGTCGCCGGATTGACCTCAACAAACCCGTCCGATCCCGAGAGCGCACTGTCGCGGATCACCTGCGGCGCGCTCTGCGGCGGCACGACATGCAGCATGTCGAACGTCCGCTCGACCCGCTCCGCATTCTCCCCGACCTTGCGCTCGAAAACGGCCTTGCGGTTCGGTCCGTCCACTTCCACGAGCTTCGATCCGGTGCGCAACCCGACGTGATAGCGCTTGATGTACTCCATCAGCGGCGGCACGAAATCCTTCACACCGAACAGCCCCGGTGTCGCGGTATCGAACTCGACCGAAATGTTGTCCAGAACGCCCCGGCGCTTCCACGCATCGCACGACAGATACACGGCTTTCTGCGGCGCGCCCGCGCATTTGATCGGCATAGGCGGCTGGGTAAAGATCGCCGTTCCACCCTTGAGCTGCTGCACAAGCTGCCAAGTGTAAGGGGCCAGATCGAAACGGTAGTTCGACGTCACGCCATTCTTGCCCAGCGTCTCCGCCAGACCGGGAATAGCGTCCCAGTTCAGCGTAATCCCCGTCGCCACGACCAGCGCGTCATAGGACACGACCGTGCCGTCCGTCAGAACCACTTCGCGCACATCCGGCCGGAACAGCTTTGCCGCCTGCTTCACCCAGACAACGTCTTTCGGCATGACATCCGCTTCCTTGCGGCGCGTTTGTGCGGCCTGAAAAACACCGCCGCCCACAAGCGTCCAGCCCGGCTGGTAGAAATGCTCGTTGGACGGCTCCACCACACCAATCGACAGATTCCGGTTCCGCTTGAGCAGGCTTCCCGCAGTCGACAAACCACCCGCGCCACCGCCGATGATCAGAACCTGAAAATGAGCTGCGTCCTTGCGCGGGGCCGCCGCAGGAGCGGCAACCTGTTCGATCCGTGTCCGCAGACGGCTGATATCCACACCAGCCCGCTCCGTTGCCGCAAAGATTTCCGCGGCGGGGCGTTTGCCAGCCTCGGCCAAGGCCCAGATCTGCCCCGCCCGCGTGCCGGAGCGGCAATAGCCCACGACTGGCGCGGGCAGCGTTGCCAGAATCTGTCGCGTTTCGGCGATCTGTGCGTCGCTCGGCACAGTCCCGGATTTCACCGGGATTGCAGCGAACGCCAGCCCTGCTTCCTTCGCGGCAGCCTCGATTACTTTCATTTCCGGCTGGTCCGGCGCTTCCCCATCAGGACGGAAGCAGAGGATTGTGTGAAATCCCTCAGCCTTCAGATCGGCAATATCCTGCACGGCAATCTGGGGGGAAATGGCATAGCTGTCGGTCAGATGACGGGTTGGCATGGAAATTCACTCCAGAAACAATAAAGACGGCACAACCGTGCCGGATTGTTGGAATTCAAACGCGATTGACGGGGATCTTGATGTAGCTCACGCCGTCCGCTTCAGGTTCGGGGAGGTGCCCACCGCGCATATTGACCTGCACGGACGGCATCAGCAGACGGGGCATGGCCAGCGTCGCGTCGCGGGCGGTGCGCATCTGTACGAACTCTTCTTCGCTCACACCGTCATGAACATGAATGTTGTAGCCGCGCTCATGCCCGACCGTCGTCAGCCAGACATACTCATCCCGTCCCGGTGCCTTGTAGTCATGACACAGGAACAGCCGCGTCTCGACGGGCAGTGACAGGAGTCGACGGATGGAGCGGAACAACTGGCGTGGATCACCACCCGGAAAATCCGCCCGCGCCGTGCCGAAATCCGGCATGAAGATCGTATCGCCCACAAACGCCGCATCCCCGATCACGAACGCCATATCCGCAGGTGTGTGGCCCGGAACATGCAGCACCGTCACGGGAAGTTCTCCGATCCGGAAGGTCTCTCCATCGCGGAACAGGTGGTCAAACTGCGACCCATCCCGCGCAAACCGGGTTCCCGCATTAAAGATCTTGCCGAACACAGCCTGAACCAGCGTGATATCCGCGCCGATCCCCAATTTGCCGCCAATTTTTTCCTGCAACCAGGGCGCGGCGGAGAGATGATCCGCATGGGCATGCGTCTCAAGCTGCCAGTCCACAGTCAGACCTTCGCGCTCCACATAATCGACAATCGCCTGTGCCGAACCATGCGACGTGCGCCCCGCCGCGGCGTCATAATCAAGCACACTGTCAATGACGGCAGCGCGCTTCGTGACGGGGCAATGGACCACATGCGTCGCGGTGTTCGTGGCTTCATCGAAAAACGTACAGACGACGGGAACGGGCGTCGCACCTTGCTCGGTTCGCCGGATCTGGCCGGTCGCGGCCTGAATTGCTGCATCGTGCATGGCGTCCACCTTCTGGCTACGGAGTGTCTTTACGACACTTTCATTAACTGTTAAGTTAATATTGTAAGTATTGCATGTCAAGCGCCCTGATGCTTTTGGAACCGGACCATGATCGTATCCCCTCCCGCTGAATCGTCTTTTCCGTCCCTTCGCATCGGCGACCGCGCTCCAGATTTCAGCGCCCGGACCACGCATGGCGAGTTCATCATGAGCGCCCTGCGCGGGCATTGGGTGCTGTTGTTCGCCCACCCGGCCGATTTCACCCCCGTCTGCACCAGCGAATTCATTGCTCTCGCCCGCAGCGCGGAAGAGTTCCAGCAGCGGGACTGCGCACTTCTCGGAATCTCGGCTGACAGTCTTCCCGCCCATCTGGCCTGGGTGAACGCCATCCGGACGCAGTTCGACGTTCACGTCCCCTTTCCCATTATCGAAGACCCGTCCCTTGCCGTCGCCAAGGCTTACGGCATGCTCGACAGCACAGCTCAGGACAGCGCGACCGTCCGCTCCGTTTTCATGATCGATCCCACGGGCATCGTCCGAGCAATCCTGAACTACCCCGCCACGGTCGGGCGCTCCGTTCCCGAACTTCTGCGCCTACTCTGCGCGCTACAGGAAGTAGACCGCGCAGGAGCCCTCACGCCCGAAAGCTGGCAACCCGGACAGCGCACCATCGCGCCTCCGCTCCAGACGCAGGCCGCCGTGGAAAAAGCCGGTGCCAAATGGTTCTTCCAGCCCATGCCCCGGGAGCGTTCATGACCGTCCTGCTTCCCCTTGAGAAAAGCCGCGAGCTGGCGGAATGGTTGCGTATTCTCGCCCAGCCACAGCGGCTCATGATCCTCTCAGCCCTGCTCGACAGCACCCATGCCGTCAGCAAGATCGAGACCATGACCGGCATCGGACAGCCAACACTGAGCCAGCATCTGGGCGCACTCAGACGCGCGGGGCTGATCGAATCCCAGCGCGAATCCCGCGCCATCCATTACTGCTGGGCCGACACGCCCGACGCCCGACGCGCGCGCGTCCTTTTGATGAGCCTCCAACCCGGAGCGCTCCCGCCTGAACTTCCTGCCCCTGTCACCGAAACTGCACCCGGCCCGGCGGCTTCGGCGCGATTTGCCCGTATTCTTCACTCCTGACAGTCACCAATAAAGTTTCTTCAGACTGAAACCGTAAAAAGCCCCACACGCTTACTTCAGTAATCAGGAGAACACACATGATCCGTTATTGTATCGCGTTGGCCGGACTGTCCCTTGCACTCACGCACGGGGCTTCCGCCGCAACACGCGAAGAACAGACGAAAGCCTGCAGAGGCGATGCGTTGCGCCTGTGCGCGCTGGCTATTCCCAACGAAGCCAAGATCACAGCCTGCATGCAGAAAAAGATCGACAAGCTCTCCCCGCAATGCCGCGCGATGTTCGCACCTGTCCCTCAGGCGAAAAAAGCCCCCGCTCCCAAGCCGAAACAGGCCTGAGGTCCCAGCGAAAACACGGGTCAGCGGGTTTGTGATTACGAAATCTGTCATTTTCGCGGCGCCTCCCGCGTCCGTGACTGGTTTCAGCCCGGCAGACTGGATATGGTGCCACCAGTGATTTTAAGAGAAAACTGACACCATGCCGCCACCGTCAGGATCAACCCTGACAGGTCTGGTGTCTTTTGCTGGACAGACCGAAAGCATGACCCGACAGTACGACCGCCGCAAAGTAACCCTCAAGGATGTGGCAGCACAGGTCGGGGTCTCTCACACAACGGTCTCCAATGCCTATATCCGCCCCGGCCAGCTTTCGGCCGCCCTGCGCGAAAAGATCCTCGCCGCCGCGCAGGAGCTCGGATATACCGGCCCCGATCCAGCCGCCAAACAGCTTGCCACCGGCCGCGCAGGCGCTCTGGGCTTCCTGTTCAGCGAAGACCTGCCCTACGCCTTCACCGACCCCGCAATCCTGAGCGTTCTCAACGGCGTCGCCCGGTCCTGTGACGATCTGGAAACCGATCTCGCCCTGATTTCCGCCGGCAGCAATCTGCGCAACCGCACCGCCCCCGTCTCGCTCGGCAACGCTGCCGTGGACGGCTATATCCTCTATTCCGTCGCTCCCGACAGTCGCTGCGTGCTCATGGCCCAGCAGCGCAATGTTCCGCTCGTCGTGGTGGACCAGCCCCGCCTCGATGGCGTGCCGTATGTCGGGATCGACGACCGCGGCTCCGCGTATCGCGCCGCCAAAACCCTCCTTGAGCTCGGACACCGGCATTTCGGCATTCTGTCGCTCAAAACAGCCCATGACGGCTATTTCGGCCCTCTGACGGCAAAGCGACGCGCCAATATCGCTCACAGCACGATCGCCATGCGCCTTGAAGGCTATCTTCTGGCGCTGCAAGAAGCGAAAATCGCTCCCGAAGACGTCCCCGCCTGGGAAATCCCGATTAATTCCGAAGACATGGGAGCGGAAGGCGTTCGCCACCTGCTGAACCGCGCCCAGCGTCCGACCGCCATTCTCGCCATGAGCGACCGCGTCGCCATCGGCGCCATGCAGACCATCCGTGCTCTGGGTCTGAACATCCCGCAGGACGTCTCGATCTTCGGCTTCGACGACATCCCTGCCGCCGAAGGCGCCGATCTGAGCACGATCCGCCAACCTCACGAACGCAAGGGAACGGAAGCCGTGCGTCTGCTGAGTGCAGCCAGCGGCAGCGAGAACGTCATCCTCGACACCGAACTGGTCCTGCGCGGCAGTATCGGCCCCGCCGCGCCCTGACCAGACGGCGGCGTTTCAGTTCCGAAGTGCAGCGGGTAGGTCGCTGAAAGACCTGATCCGCAGATCCGGGTCCAGTGCCGCGCACTGAGTGGCCGATCCGTGGCCGTAACTGGCCCAGCAGGATGCGATCCCGGCATTGCGGGCAAACTGAAGGTCGGCCACGGTATCGCCCACCATCAAAAAGTCCGAGCGCGGCTGCTTCGGAAACAGCGGCACAATGCGTTCATCCATCACGCGCGGATCAGGCTTGTGCGGAAAATGCGGTTCGGAGGCCACAACACCTGAAAAGAATGGCGTCAGGCCAAAGCGCGCGATGCTCGCACAGACGGTCGGCGCGTGTTTGTTGCTGAGAATGGTGAGGATGGTGCCCTGTTCTTTCAGCGCCGCCAGCGTGTCCACCACACCGTCAAACAGAACCGTCTCTTCCTCGTCCGCCGTCGGATAGAACGCCCGGTAATGACGTACGAACGCCGCCGCATCCTGTTCGTCACTTTCGGGAACAATCCCCTGAAACAGCGTCTGGAGCGTGCCGCCCCGCGTCAGTTCCTGTTTGAGCGCGTCCGACGTGGGCGCGGAAACGCCCACGGCATCGAATGCCTCTTTCAGGCTGCGAAGAATGGCCGGCTGCGTTTCCGCCAGCGTGCCATCATAATCGAGGAGGAGGATCGGAAAACGTGTCATGCTCCCCTTGTCCCCCGCCGCGCGCCGGAAATCCACCCCCAGAGGCGCAGATCCGAGACGCTTATCGCCCCCCTGCCGCAAGAAGTGCTTTGATTCCCGGCAGGATCGCAATCAGCAATCCTCCCGGCGGTTGCGGAGCATGGGCGGAGGCCAGCATACTGGCCGAATTCTCAAACGCCGCGTCCTGATCCTGAAGCAGACGGACCGCATCCATCCGCCATGCCGAGCCGCTCCGCCCGTTCAGAACATTCAACCCCGCGCGGGACAACTGCCCTACGGCATGCGAGACGGGCGCCACGGCCTCAAGCGCCGGAATTCCTTTCGCACTTGTCACGAACGCCGCGTCATTATCAGCCCAGCGCTGGAGTATCTGCCGCAGCGGGCCTGCCAGCGCCGTCTCGCCCTGCGCATAACGCTCCGCCATCGCATTGAACTGGGTCGCCACAAACGAATCAGGCTCCGCGACTGCCACAGGTGTCGACAGCATGGCCTCTCCGGTGGGGGCTGCAAGATGGTTGAGCGCATAATTGCGGACGGGAACTGTCACATCCGTCAGCACTGCCAGAGGCTCTGAACGTCCCGGCGCCATGGCTTCCCGCATGGCATGACGATGCTGCGTGGCCTGTAATCCCGTCGCTTCAAGCTCCGTCATCACGCCCGGCAAACGGCGCTCCAAATCAGGAACATCCCGCACGTCCTGCGCGGACCAGAACCGCTCGGCCAGTGCCGCCATCCGGGGCCAAAGCCGTGAATCGAGCATCGGTTCGGACACCATTTCCGCCCAGAGCGTCCCTTCCGCTCCCAGCACCAGCTTTTTCTGTGCGTCATCCAGAGGCGGGGCGTTCACGTCCAGTTCAAACGGCACGGAGAACTCGGGATGTTTGGGCGGGAACTTCGCCAGCTGCTCGGGCGTAATGCCGTCCGCCCGCGTATCGAACGGATCGACCGCATAATGCGTGGCGGCAGGACGCAGCAGATCGAGATAATATCCCGCCGACACCACGACCGGATGCCCGGCGCGCGTGGCCGATCCCGTCCATTTCGACGCACGCCACGGCTCGACGACCACGTTTTTCGGGATCGGGGCCTCGCTGACCTCGTCCCATCCCATCATCACATGACCTTGCGAGGCGATGATGGCCGCGACCTGCCCCGTGAAAGCAGCCTGAAGCGCTTCGGCGGTTTCGTAGCCATGCGCTTTCATATAGGCCGCGATCGCCGGATTTTTCGTCCACTGGGAGGACACAACTTCATCACCGCCCGCATGGATATAGCGGTCCGGGAAAAGACGCCCCATCTCGCCATACAGAACCCGTACGAAGCGCAGCGTCTGCGGATTGGTCGGGTCGAGGGCAGCATTGTTGAGGTTCAGCCCCTTGGCGCTCATATCCGGCAAAGGCTGTGCCGCCAGTTCCGGATAGGCGCGCACGATGGCCAACGCATGCCCCGGAACGTCGAATTCTGGCACAACACGAATACCGCGATCAGCCGCATAGGACACGACCTCGCGGATCTGCGCCTGCGTATAATACTGATCCGGGGCGGTCATGGCCTGAAGCTGCGGATATGTCCGGCTTTCGACCCGAAAGGCCGTTCCGTCACTCAGATGCCAGTGCAACACGTTAAGCTTGACCAGTTCCATCGCATCAAGCTGGCGCTCCACAGTTTCGACCGTATCGAAATGCCGCGACACGTCCAGCAGCAGACCGCGCCACGCAAACCGGGGCGCATCTTCGATATGGATCCGCTCGACAACCGCACCATCCGGGGTGGTGCGGACAAGCTGAAGAAGCGTCGCCAGACCGTGAATCACACCCGCCGGACCATCCGCCTCCAGCCGCGCGCCCTTGGCCGCCGTCGTGAGCGCGTAACGCTCCTTTTCATCCACACTCAGATAGGCCCGGTCCGGCCCAGCAGACACATGCAGCACATACGGATCACCCTGACCCGCAGGCCCGGCGATGGCCGCAAGACGTGTCGTGAACCGTGCAGCCGCCCGTTGCAGCAGGGGAGAGGGGCGTGTGTCCCACGCGATCTGCACCCCGCCACCGATCGGCGCCACACCATTGGGCACCGAAACGCTCTGCGGAACGGGCAGCAGACTCACTTCCGCTCGTGCTTTGCCGACAGAAATCCCCGCCAGAACGCTTCCCGCGAGAAGCAGCCCCACTGCGCCACGAACCCTGCGGCGAACGATCCGACCGCGTTGTGAAGCTGTCTGCGTCATCTGAAGCTGTCCCTGAGTATGAATTTCAGTGCGTATCGGACGCGGGAGGGCGCGCATCGAGCATCAGCTCCGCATCCCCGGCAGACAGCGCAATACCATAGAACTCATGATAGAAAGAGCGGATAGACCGGATCATCGCAGGCCGATCCACTTGTCCGGTCTGGACGATCTGCCGCGACCAGAGAACCTGAAGCAGAAGCTCCGGCCCGTAGCGATCCCAAGGAAACAGGCCGGTCGGATTGCGATAGACTCGCCCGGACTTTACGGCCTTGATTTTCGACCAGACCAGGTCCTGCGTCAGCGTCGCCGGATCGCCCGCATTGGCACCAATAATGACGATATCCGGGTTCCACGACAGGACCTGCTCGATCGAAACGGGCTGTTTGTTGCCATGAATGCCCTGTGCGGCGTTCCGTCCACCCGCACTGCGGATCCACTGGTCGATGATGCTGGCGTCACCATCCACCCTGAGCGGCTTGAGGGACTCCACATGCAGCACAAGCGGCCCCTGCGGATTGGTCGGGGCCTGCGAAACAGCCTGAAGAAACGCCAGACGATAGGCCTGCGCCCGCTTTGCTGCCAAAGGCGTCTGAAGCAGGGTCGCGGTTCCGTCCACGCAGTCGAGCATCGAATCAAACCGGTCGAACCCTTCAGGCACCACGTTCAGCCCGGCCCGCGTCAGGGCATCGGCGGAATGGCTCGAAGCCATCACGAATACCAGATCAGGATGAAGCGCCAGAAGCTCTTCCGCATTCAGATTGCCGGGGTCCAGCGTCTCGGCTCTGGACAGCGACGGCACCAGCTTGAACATCCAGGGCAGCATTGCCGGACGCGCCACGGTTCCCACGATCTGGTTCTGCGCCCCCAGCATGATGAGCATCGCATTATGGGCGTACCAGCCTTCCACAATCCGGGTGGGAGGGGCCGCGTAGGCGACCGGCCCCGTCAGCGCAATCGCACCCAGCAAAGCCGTCCCCAGAAATGTCAGGACCGAAAACCGCTTCAGAGTCCGTGACAATGTCAGTCCCAATGTCATTTCTCGTTCCTTTCCTGATGGAAAAAGCGGTTTCCGGCATGATCCATCTGCATCAGAGGCACCCCGTAAAGCGCTGACATCCGTTGTGCCGTCACGACGTCCTGTGGCGGCCCATCCGCTTCGATCCGGCCATGATCCAGAACCAGAACCCGGCTGGCATACGCATACAGCTCTTCCGGTCGGTGCGACGTGAGCATAACAAGCCGCCCCTCCCGCGCAAGTTCCGCCAGCAACGCCATCAGACGCAGCTGATACCCGTAATCCAGCCCCGTCATCGGCTCATCCAGCAACAGGCCCCGCGCATCCTGTGCGATGGCCCGTGCCAGAACGACCCGCTGACGCTCACCGCCGGACAGCTCCGTGACGGGACGATCGGCAAAACGCTCCAGCCCCATCCGCTCCAGCGCCGCCGCCACGGTCCTCCCGTCCTGCGGAGACAAACGCCCCATCAGGCCGGAATGCGGCACCCGCCCAAGCTCCACCATCCGCCGCACTGTATAAGGAAACGTCGCCACATGGCTTTGCGGCACATAGGCCAGATGCCGCGCAATGGCAGAGGCAGGCCACTCCCGCAGAGACCGCCCCTCAAGAAAGACCTCGCCGGTCGAGGGTGTGAGAAACCCCATCAGAAGCCGCAGCAGCGTACTTTTGCCCGCACCGTTCAGCCCCAGAAGCCCGACCAGTTCGCCTTCCCGCAACGAAAGATCGATATCCTCCAGCACAAACCCGGCCTGCCGTGGCTGGCGGAAGTCAAGATTGCGACACGACAGCAACGTCATGCCATCCCACCCCGCAGGCGCCGCAGAACCAGCACGAAAGCCAGAGCGCCGAACAACTGCGTGACGATCCCAAGCGGAACCTCGCCCGTTGTGAGGCTACGCGCGCAGGTATCGGCCAGCACCAGCCCCCCGGCCCCCAGCAGCGCCGTCACCGGCATCATGTTCCGGTGCTCTGCCCCGACGAGCAGGCGCGCCACATGCGGCACCAGAAGCCCGATCCAGCCGATGATCCCGGCCATTGAAATCGTCATGGCGCAGGCCAGCGTCGCCAGAACGATCAGCACCGGACGCATCACCCGCACGGAAACACCCAGACTCCGCGCCTCGTCATCGCCCAAAGACAGAACGTCCAGAACAGGCGCGCACAGAACAAGCGCCATTGTCAGGATAATGAGCGGGCCAGACACCCATGCCAGTTCGTGCCATCCGCTCGGCGCCAGACTGCCCAGAAGCCAGTCCACAATGGCCGGAAGCTGATCCATCGGATCGGCCAGATATTTCACCAGAGACAGCAAAGCCGTGAAAATCGCATTCCCGATCAGCCCCCCCAGAAGCAGGGCTAAAATCCCGCCCCCCGGCAAGGTTCTGCTGATCAGCAGCCCACACCCGACCGCCAGCAACCCGCCCCCGAAGGCGCCCATCTGCACCACGAACGCCGAGCCGCCACTCACGATCGCAAGCGCCGCCCCAAACGCCGCGCCACTTAGGACACCCAGCAGATCCGGCGAAACCAGCGGGTTACGGAACACCGCCTGATAGGTCGCGCCGCCACAGGACAATGCGCTTCCGACCAAGAGCGCCGCCAGAATACGCGGCAACCGCGCCTGCATCACCACCACCTGCGCAAGCGGGTCAACTCCGGCGGACAGATGCAGAAAATGCCCGAATACTCCCAACACCCGCAGCGGTGACAGCGGATAACGCCCCAGACAAAGCGCGCACAACACGCTCAGAACCACACCTGCCAGAGCAAGGGAACGGATCAGGGCAGGACGGACGAAAATGGCAGGTCCTCTCGGCAGAGCGACAGACGAAACCCGCCGCAGAAAAACCATAAGCCAAGCCTTCCTGCGCCGCCAGAACCCTCGCACAACGGCCTCAACCCAGTCTTCATATCTTTCACCGGCACCTGAAATGCCTCAAAAGCATAGGATTTTTTGGCACTCGGTGTCACAATAATTGTCATAAATCATACTTAAAATTGAAGACATTGTAACAATCTTTCAAACAATACCCTCAGTATCACCGTTATTGTCCGCAAGATCTTTATCCGGAAATACTCAAATCAGGACTGAAACAGTCCCGGATTTACGCTGCAACATCCGAAAACCTGTGTTATTTTCATGACTCTGATTGCATTTATTTTAGGAAACGCACGGTTTTGAGATAGCGCAATCTTCCCTTTCATGATCCGGTGCCTTAGGTTGCACGCAACAGCCGCCTTTTGTGGCAAATGATTTCAATCCTTCCGGGACAGTCCAACCATGCTCAAACGGATAGCTGCCGCTGTCATTGGCCTTGGTGCCGTGGGAGGCATCGGCTTTCTTGCCTATGCCTGGTACCCCGCCATCGCCCCGATCCCCCGGCCCGCCGCATCGTCGTTCTCCGCTGACGCCATCAGCCGTGGCGCCATCGTCGCGAATGGCGGCTATTGTGCGGAATGTCATACCCGCGTGGATGGCACCCCCGGCCCTGAACTGGCCGGTGACTTCAAAATGGCCACGCCGTTCGGCGATATCTTCTCGTCCAACATCACCCCGGACGAGCAGTGGGGAATCGGCAACTGGTCTCTGGCCGCCTTCAAGCGCGCCATGAACAAGGGCATCGCCCGCGACGGTTCCCAGCTCTATCCGGCGTTCCCGTTCGATCACTTTACGAAGGTCAACGATCAGGACGTCTCGGACCTCTACGCCTATCTGATGACGCGCCCGGCCATTCATCTCAAGCCTCGCGACAACACGGTTCCCTTCCCGATCAACATCCGCCTGATCGGACAGGGCTTCTGGAAACTGCTGTTCTTCACGCCGGGCCGCTACCAGAACGACCCCAAGCATGATGCCCAGTGGAACCGCGGCGCCTATCTCGCCGAGGGTAACGAACACTGCGGCGCCTGCCACACGCCGCGTAATCTTCTCGGTGCAGAGAAGATGAGCAAGGTCTATGACGGCGCAGTCATCGACGGCTGGATCGCGCCGCCCCTGAACGACCATAACCCGACGCCGGTCGTCTGGACCGAAGACGAATTGTTCCAGTATCTGCGCTTCGGCGTGGCTCCGCTGCACGGTTCGGCCGCTGGCCCGATGTCTCCCGTGCCGCATCGCTTCCTATCGAAAATCCCCGAGGAAGACGTGCGCGCCATCGCTCATTATTATGCAGATGTGGACAAAGCCGCACAGCGCAGCGGCGGCGATCAGACCGCGATTGCCCGCGCCATGCACATGTCCGGCATCAACCTGACCGGCCCGCTGACGCAGGATCCCGATGCCCGTCTGTATCAGGCCGCCTGTGGCGCCTGCCACTACAACTCCGGCCCGAACCCCGTGCTCGGCCGCCCGGAACTGGCTCTGAACAACGCGCTGTGGCTGGATGAGCCGAACAACCTCTATCAGGTCATGCTGCATGGCATCACCGCAGAGGAAGGTCAGGATCACATCTCGATGCCGAGCTTCTATTCCGGCCTGTCCGATCATGACATGGCCCGCATCGCCGCGTATCTGCGTCGCACACGCACCACGCTTCCCCCCTGGACGGATCTGGAAAAGAAGGCCGCCAGCGCGCGCGCCACGCTTGAAGCTCCGCCCATCACCGCTTCGCACTGATCCGGGCAGGACTGGGAATACAGGACATGACCACGAAATTTGAACTCAACGGACAGCCCGTTACGGTCGACGCCCCGGCAGACACCCCCCTGCTCTGGGTCATCCGTGACGACCTGAACATGACCGGCACCAAGTTCGGCTGCGGTATCGGCGAATGCGGTGCCTGCACCGTCCATGTCGGCGGCCGCGCCACACGCTCCTGCATCACGCCGCTTTCCGCCGTGGAAGGCGCTTCGATCACCACGATCGAAGGGCTCGACCCGGAAGGCAACCACGTCGTGCAGGTCGCCTGGCGGGATCAGCAGGTGCCGCAGTGCGGCTACTGCCAGTCCGGTCAGATCATGCAGGCCGCAAGCCTCCTGAAGGACTATCCGAACCCGACTGACGATCAGATCGACGGCGTGATGGGCGGCAGCCTCTGTCGCTGCATGACCTATATCCGCATTCGCAAGGCCATCAAGGAAGCTGCTTCCAAGCAGCAGGAAGGCGCCAACAATGGCTAAAATCGAACAGATTGCGAAAAAGAGCGACGCCGCGCGCCTCTCCCGCCGCAACTTCCTGATGACGGCCGCTGGCGGCGGACTGATGTTCGGTTTCGCCCGCAAGGCCGGTGCCGCCGTAACGCTGCCCTCCCCGATGCCGCCGGAAGCTGCGTTCGAGCCGAACATCTGGTGCGCCATCGCCCCTGACGGCGCGATCAACGTCAACATCGTGCGCGCCGAAATGGGCCAGCATGTCGGCACGGCCCTCGCCCGCATCATCGCGGACGAAATGGACGCGAGCTGGGATAAGATCAAGATCACCGAAGTGGACACCGCCCCCAAATGGGCCGGGAAATACGTCACCGGTGGTTCTTGGTCCGTCTGGGACACATGGGACACCTTCCGTCAGGCCGGTGCCGCAGCCCGCAGCGTGATGCTTGAAGAAGGCGCCAAGCTCCTCGGCACAACGCCGGAACGCTGCACCGTCAGCGAAAGCGTTGTTTCTGCTGGCGGCAAGAGCGTGTCCTTCGGCGACATCGTGGCCCGCGCCAAGCCGACCCGGACCTTCACACCCGAAGAAATGGCGAAGCTGCCGCTCAAGCCGGTCGCGGACCGCCGCCTCATCAGCAAGCCGGTCCCGGCGCTCGATATCCCGGACAAAACGACCGGCAAGGCCATTTACGGCATCGACGTCAAACTGGACGGCATGCTGTATGGCCGCCCGAAAATGCCGCCAACCCGCTATGCCTCGAAGGTCGTCTCCGTGGACGACAGCGCCGCGAAGAAAATTCCCGGCTATGAGCGCTATGTGGTTCTGGACGACCCGTCTGGAATCGTTCCGGGCTGGGTCGTGGCGCTGGCCAAGACCTATCCCGCAGCGATCCGCGCCGCCGACGCCCTGAAAGTGCAGTGGAATCCCGGCCCGACGATCCATGTCTCCGAAGCGGACATCATCGAACATGGCCGCAAGCTGACGCTCAATCCGAAGAACGGCGCCTGCGTCTTTAATGACAAGGGCGTGGACGAAGCGCTTGCGATCCATCCCAATCAGGTCTTCGAACGCCGCTATACCTGCGCATCCGTCGCTCATTACCAGCTTGAGCCGGTCAATGCCGTGGCGCGTCATATCGACGGCATGTGGGAAGTTCATACCGGCAACCAGTGGCAGTCCCTCATTCTGCCGCAGCTCGCCAAGTCGCTTCAGGTGCCCGAAGAGCAGGTCGTCATGCGCACCTATATGCTTGGCGGCGGCTTCGGGCGCCGTCTGAACGGCGATTACTGCATCCCGGCCGCTCTGGCCTCCAAGGCCATCGGTGGCGCTCCAGTCAAGCTGATCCTGACACGCTCCGACGACATGGAGCTGGACTCCATCCGCTCGCCGTCCTTCCAGAACATCAAGGTCGCGCTCGACAACGATCGCAAAAAGATCACGACCATGGACTATGTCGCGGTCGCGGGCTGGCCAACGCAGGTGATGGCTCCGGCCTTCCTCGCCACGGCTGAAGACGGGAAGAAATACGATCCGTTCGCCATCGCAGGCGCGGATCACTGGTATGACACAGGCCCGACGCGCGTCCGCGCCGTCAGCAACGACCTTGCCAACGCCACCTTCCGTCCCGGCTGGCTGCGCTCGGTCAGCGCTGGCTGGACGCCCTGGGCACTGGAATCCTTCCTCGACGAGGTTGCTCATTCCACGAAGCAGGACCCGCTGGAATTCCGTCTGTCCATGTTCACGGCGCAGGGCCGTAACGCAGGTCAGGCTCCGAATTCCGTGGGCGGCGCCAAGCGTCAGGCCGCCGTGCTCCAGCGTCTGGCTGACAAGATCGGTTACGGCAAGGAACAGCTTCCCGACGACACGGCCATCGGCATTGCTACCAGCTTCGGTCAGGAACGCGGCATGCCGACCTGGACAGCCGGTGCGGCGCAGGTTCATGTCGATCGCAAGACGGGCGTCGTCACCTGCCAGAAGCTCTGGCTTGTGCTGGATGCCGGAATTATCGTTGATCCGGGCGGGGCACTTGCCCAGACCGAAGGCGCGGCACTCTGGGGCCTCAGCATGGCGATGTTCGAAGGCACCGAAATCGTCGATGGCACGATCAAGGACCGCAACCTCAACACCTACACCCCGCTGCGTCTCCCAGACGTACCGGAGATGGACATCGAGTTCGTCCAGAACACCGAAAAGCCCACGGGCCTTGGTGAGCCGGGCGTTACGGTTGTCGCGCCCGCCATTGGCAACGCGATCTTCAACGCTGTCGGCGTCCGCCTGCGACACCTGCCGATGCGTCCAGCCGATGTGCGCCGCGAACTGCAACAGCACTCACGCTAAGCCGTCAGCCAATCAGGAAAAGGCCGTAGCCCCAGCCGGGACTGCGGCCTTTTTCATACAGGACCACAGACCCGAACCCGTCATCCGGGCAGGAGGGTCTTGCCAAGCCCCCCGAAAGTCGTGACAGACTGCAGTGTTCTGGACCCAACAGGCCCCGAACACTGCGCCGCCGGGAAAAGGACAAACTGTGAGCTGGTTTTACGAAGACCATGGCACCCGCAAGGGACCGGTGTCCGCAGACGGCATGAAAGCCCTCGTGACCGAAGGCATCATCGGGCATTCCACCCTGTGCTGGACCGAGGATTTCGGCGGTGAATGGCACCCTGCTGGAAGCTGCGCTTTCTGGCCTCCGCAACCCGAGGGCGTTCCTCCGGCCCTCCCGGCCAGCCTGATCTCGAACCGCTGGCTATGGCTCAGTCTGGTCGGGCCGTTTTTCGGCAGCATGGCGGTCAGTGTCCTTCAGGGTTTCGGACTCGTCCCCGATTTCGCCAGCAATTTCGCGTCCATGATCGTGAGCATCGGCATTTTCTATATGGCCCTTGTCATGGACCGTCGTAGCCTGCTCGCTGCAGGTTTTCGTCCCGGCACGATCCTGTGGATCCTGCTGCCACCGCTTTATTTCTGGCGCCGCATCCAAATTGTCGGACACGGCATGCTGCTCTTTTTCCTGTCGGTTCTGGTATTTCTGTGCGAGTTCGTTCCCGCGCTCACCACGGGGTGGCACATCTTTCCAGATGTCGGCCTGTCGGATTACGTCTCCCGCCGCTACTACGAGCTGTAAGGTTCAGCAGTACCGGCGGTAAAAAGCCTCGACGCTGCTTGCCGCCGTGGCGATCCGGTAACGGGACATATCCCACTGACGCGGCGCCGCAGTTTCAAGACGGCGCAACCCGGCCGTAAGTGCTTCCAGACAGTCAGACGGCAGCAAACATTCCGGTGCATCTGCCAGAATATCCTTCACCCCACCCGCCGCCGTCGCACAGACCGGCAACCCGGCCTCCATGGCTTCCAGCAGCACCAGCCCGAACGGTTCATGACGTGAGGGCACGACGAACGCATCAAACGCGGCCAGAAGATCGGGCATGTCCGTGCGATAGCCGGTGAAAAGAATGTCCGCCCGGCCCTGCGCCGCTTTTTGCAGCGCACACCGTTCCGGGCCATCCCCGACCAGGACAAGCCGGGTCTCGGGTCTGAGACCGGCCTGTTTCCAGGCCTTTATCAGAAGCTGGAAATTCTTTTCCTCGACCATCCGACCGGCGGTCCCGATCACGACCCCGCCCTCGGGAATACGCCATTCAAGCCGCATCCGTTCCCGCAAAGCCGCACGGCATGCCGCCGTAGATTGGGGAGGAACCGTCCAGTTGGGGATCAGCGCACAGGCTTCGCGCTGTCGTTCCGGCAGAACATCGCGCTGCCAGGACGCGATGCAGACCAGCCCGTCATGCGTGCCATAGCTGCGACCGCGATAGGAGGTGTGCAACGTCGCAACGACAGGCACCGACCCCGCAAGCCCCGCCCGGCGCAGCCAACTCGCCCGAGCAGAGGCCCGTCCAAGATGGGTATGGACGATATCGTGCCGCCCGCTGCGAAGCTCGGTAGCCAGTGCGGGCAGATAACCCGCACGCCCAGCCCGCACGATTTTCACATCAGGACACAGAAACCCCTGAATGTCCCCGCCCGTGCGCGCATCGGTCGTCCTGCGTTCCAGAAGCAGCGTGACGTCATGGCTCCGCGCCTGAATGGCGGAGAGTTCCGCAAGATGCCGCTCCGTTCCCGCAAATTCCCGGGTCGAGAGACAATGCAGAATTCGCAGTCGGGATGTCACGCGCGTGTTCCTTGAAGGGCGTGGCGAGGAAACTGGATGTCAGGAGTTCAACCGGCCCCCGGCCGTGCCCCAGACGCCTTCGATGATCGGGCCGCTACGGCTGGACATGCGCTGCAAGGGGGGGCGCGGCTGGCAGGCCACCAGATAAAGGCCAATGGTAAAGAGAAGCTGGGAAATCGTCGTCAGCTGCGTTACCAGCCAGACGAAATCGGGCTCCCCCAGCCCCCGGAAAAGCTGATACGCCAGAAAGGCCAGAGACAGCAGCCGCATGGCCCGCAGCAACGGTCGCAGCGGATTGAGCATTCCAGGCCGCACCATGGGCGCAGAACGTCGCATCCCCAGAAAGAACGCCAGACTGACGCACCAGATCAGCGTGCTGTCGATCATGTTGCCCAGACTGGCCCCGAACAGCAGCATCGGCAGCAAAAGGGACAGTCCCTCCAGCATCAGCGCCCCGAGCTGACAGCTCAGGCCGAGATGGAGGGGCGTCAGGCGCGCGGGAAGACGATCCGCCAGAGGCTGGAACAGCCGGTCGAGCAGCCAGTCATCCATTTGAGCAATGCGTTCAGGTAAAGTCATCACACATCTTTTATCCGCCTCTCCGCTCTGCTGCACATAATTTTTTCTTCATCCGACCGTCAGATACAGCGCTTCAGACACGGGTTACATATGGTGGACAGAAACCGGCGTAACAGCTTTACTCTTTTGTGAAGATACGTTTCTCCTCAGGAAAGTTCTGAACCGATGTCCGCACTCTCCCGCCTTTCCCGCCTGTCGCTGCTGGCAGCCACCATGCTTGCCCCTCCGGTTCTGGCGGGCGCGCATGCCGCACCTGAAGCGGCACCAGTGGCGAGTGCCGCTCCGGCGACGGTCACGCGGGCAACACTGTCCAATGGACTGCGGGTGATCGTGGTGCGTGACACGCTCGCCCCGGTCGTGCAGACCATGCTGAATTACGAGACGGGCTCCGTGAATGCGCCAAAGGGCTTTCCCGGTACAGCCCATGCGCTCGAACACATGATGTTCAACGGCTCAAAGACCCTCTCGCGCGACCAGCTTTCCACCATCAGCGCGCAGCTCGGCAACAACGACAACGCCGACACGACCTCGGACGTCACACAATATTACTTCAAGGCCCCCGCCAGCGATCTGGACGTTCTGCTGAAAATCGAAGCCGGACGGATGCGCGGCCTGAACATTACCGAAGCCGAATGGGCGCATGAGAAAGGCGCGATCGAACAGGAAGTCTCGCGCGATCTCTCCAGCCCGATCTACCGCTACCTCTCACAGATCCGCGCCGCCCTGTACGCGGGCACACCCTACGAACACGACGCGCTCGGCACGCGCCCGTCCTTTGACGCGACCACTGCTCCGCTGCTGAAAAAATTCTATGACACATGGTACACGCCCAACAATGCCGTTCTGGTCATCACCGGCGACGTGGACCCGCAGGAAACGCTGAAAAAGGTCGAGGCCGCTTTCGGCAGCATTCCGGCCAACACCCTTCCCGAACGCGGCACCGTCTCCCCGACCCCGGCCAAGGCCCAGAGCATTTCCCTCGACACCGACCTGCCGATTGGTCTCGTGACGATGGCATGGCGGATGCCGGGACAGCGGGACCCCGATTATGCGGCGACAACCCTGCTCGCAGACGCCATCAGCAGCCAGCGCGCCGCCCTGTTCGCCCTCGTACCTGAAGGCAAGGCACTCGATACGGGCTTTATGTATGATCCCGATGCGCAGGCCGGGCTGGGCGTCGTGTATGCCGGCTTCCCCAAAGGCGCCAATCCCGACGGACTGCGGACAGCCGTCGCGGCTATCATGGAGAATTTCCGCACGCACGGCATCCCTGCCGAACTGATCGAAGCCGCCCGCCGCAAGGAAATCGCAGCGCTTGAGTTCAACGCCAACAGCATTTCCGGCCTCGCCGAAAGCTGGTCGCAGGCCGTTGCCATCCAGCATCTGAACGACCCGCAGGACATGCTCGCCGCTTTCCGCAGCGTTACGAAGGAACAGGTCGACGCGCTGGCGAAAAAACTGCTCGACCCGGCCCATGCCATCAGCGCGACCCTGACGCCAAGCGCTTCGGGCAAACCCGTGGGCCAGAAGGGCTTCGGCGGTGCAGAATCCTTCAATACCCCCCCTGCGGGCAAAGTCACCCTGCCGGACTGGGCGCAGCAGGCTCTTGCCCGTCTGACGATCCCTGCCGCAGCACCTCTGCCCACGACATACACGCTGCCCAACGGACTGCATCTTCTCGTTCAACCCGAACATGTCAGCCATACGATCGAGCTGATCGGCAGCATCCGCCAGAACGCTGATCTCGAACAGCCTGCCGGTCAGGAAGGTGTGGCAGGCGTGACGGAGCAGATGTTCCTCTACGGCAGCAAGACGCATGACCGTCTGGCCCTCGCCCGCGCGCTCGATGACCTTTCGGCAGACGAAGAAGCCGGTCCGTCCTTCTCGCTGAGCACGCTGACGCCGAACTTCGAGAAGGGCCTCGCCCTGCTGGCCGATCACGAACTGAACCCGGCTTTCCCGGAAAAAGCGTTCCACGTCACCCAGCTACAGGCCGCGCAAGCACAGGCCGGTGAACTTCAGTCGCCCGGCTACCGCTTTGGCCGCGCCACCCGCAAGGCGCTCGTTCCCCCGCAGGACCCCACCCTGCGTGAAGCCACGCCTGCCACGATCAGCAAGCTCACACTGGCGGACGTTCAGGCCTATTATGCCCATACTTACCGCCCCGACCTGACCACCATCGTGATCGTCGGCGACATCACCCCCGAAGCCGCGAAGGCCGACGTCGAAAAGGCGTTCGGGGGCTGGAAAGCCGTGGGGCCCAAGCCTGACGTCGATCTGCCCGCAATTCCCCTCAGCCGCGCCTCTCAGGCCGTGGTCGCGGATCCGGGCCGTTCGCAGGACGAAGTCAAACTCGTCGAGACCATCGGCATGAAAGTGACCGACCCGGACCGTCACGCTCTTGCCGTTGGCAACACGATCCTCGGAGACGGGTTCTCCTCGCGCCTGATGCAGGATCTGCGCGTCAAAACGGGCTATGTGTACGGTGCAGGAAGCGGTTTCAATTATTCCCGAACCCGCAGCGGCTTCGGCATTACATTCGGCGCTGATCCGGACAAGGTCAGCAAGGCGCGGGCGCTTGCCGTCAAGGACGTAGAGGACATGCGGACCACTCCCGTCTCGCAGGAAAGCCTCGACCTCGCCAAGGCCACCCTTCTGCGCAGCCAGCCCATGTCCCGCGCCAGCTTCAGCGCCCTGGCCGGAAGCTATCTGTCCCTGATCGCGCTAGACCTGCCACTCGACAGTCAGGCCAAAGCCGCGCAGGCCATCTATGACATGACACCGCAGCAGGTGCAGGCTGCTTTCCGCAAATGGGTCCGCCCGACCGATCTCGCCCAGATCGTCATGGGGCCACAGCCGAACTGAACTGGCTTTCAAACACAAAAGGCCGCGGAAGCAGTTCCGCGGCCTTTTTTATGAGGGTCGTCCTGAAGGAGGGTCAGTCGATCAAGCCCTCGTCTTTCAGAACACGCAGCGCATACTGAATGCGGTGCCGGTACAGATGCTCAGCCTGCGTCCGCGCCTGCGCCTTGCGCGCCATCTTCACACGCAGTTCGTTGTTGTCGAGATAGGTTGCGACCAGCCGCTCAAAATCAACACGGTTCGAGAAAACCGGGATTTCATCAGCCGAATAATAACGGCGGATTTCATGGGTGTCCTCATGGAACACCTGAAACGCCCCGGCCAGCGCAGCCTCGAATGTCCGCGGCCCCGGCGTGGAAGGCGCAATGATGAAGCGCTTGTTCTCAAAGCTCAGCGAGCGCCCCAGATTCAATACCAGTTTGGAACGGCGATACAGCTCGACAAGCTGGGACTTCTCGATCCGGGCATCAGAAAATCCGATCCCAAGTTCTCCCCAGCCCGGGCCAACGATCTTAATGTTCAGATCCCGCAATGCTGGCAGGAGATTGCGGACGATATCCTTGCGATTGGTGAAGGCAACACCACAGAACAGGACGTCGATCGTCTTTTCCGCATGATCTTCGATCTCGCCGTAATGCAGCTTGGGGCAGGCCGCCAGCGGCAGATGGAACACCCTATCGCGCTGGTAGAAATTATGGCCCCAGCGATCACAGGAGAAAATCACATCGAAATCGTCGGCAATGCGATAGTTCGCATCCTGCTCGTAGGGGTCTTCCGTCGCCCAAAAGACCGTTACAGCGCCGATCTTCTTCGCTTCACGACAAACCTCACCGAAATAGGTGCTTTCGGGAAGATAGGAGCCGATGGCAAAGACGATCGTCGGCTTGAGGAACCGGATGGAGCTGGCTGCGGCCGAGATATGAACGGCCGTGACATTGTCCTCGCCAAAACAGTCCGCCCAGCCATCCATGATGGACTCACGGATCTGGGTGTTGGCCTGACTTTCATAGCGCCCACCGCTACAGACGAGCACACGTCCGCTCATTCCGGCTGTTGCGCTGTTCAGCACACTGGCGTTTTCGATTTCCACGACCGCGTCATTCACTGCGTCCATAACCTTCCCGCTCTCCCCAAACTTTTAAAACCGGTCGTATCCGGTCCGTCATGCCATGCAGCTTTGAACAATTTCTGACAGTGCCTGTCGGAAATCGGTCGGAGAACAGTCCCGCTCGACCGCCGTGAGGGCGCCGTGGCGGAGAGTCTCCCACAGTTCTCCGTCCTGATAAAGCCGCTCTACAGCCGCCGCGAAAGCCTGCGGATCATCCGCCGGGGCCGCCAGAATCTCGACACCCTCAGCCCACCCAACCTGCTCCTGAAGAAGCGTGGTCACAACCTGCGGCAGACCATAGGATGCCGCTTCATGAACCTTAAAGGGAATTCCGCCTGCAAACCGCGTCGGCGCGACAAAAACCCTGTGCCGGTCGAACAACCCTCTCGGGTCCCCGACAGGTCCCACGATCTCGACCCGGCTATTCGTCGAAAAGACCGTCATATCCACATCCGGCCCGACAAACCCCGCGATCGTAAAATGAACCTCCGGCGGCAGAACACTGTCCAACAGAGGCAGGACACTGTTCACGAACCAGACAAGACTGTCATGATTGGGAGCACCCTCATCGTGGATCGCGCCAAAGAAAAGGATATTATGGCGGCTCTCGAAGGGTGCAGGCGTCGACTGGGGGGGCAGTTCATGCCCGAGCACCGAGACATTCACACACCCTGCGCGACGCGCCAGTTCAGCATCATGATCCGTGACCGTGATGACCTTCTGACAGAAACGGGCACAGTCCAGCTCCTGCTGGAGCATCTCGTCAAAACTGATTTCCGGCGCCGGAAGTTCCAGAACACGTATCCGCTCCAGCGTCCGGGGCGTCGCGATCACTTCCGTATCCAGAATCGGCCCTGCGGCAGGCAGGTAGCGGCTCGATTCATTGAGCAACGGCAGGAGGCGCTCCAGATTATGCGTACGGCCAATCCAGACCAAGTCGTAATATCCGACCCGTTCCAGAATGAAATCGGCAAAGCTGGAAAAATTCCGGTCAACGATCAGTTCCACCGTTTCGGGAAAATCTCCGAACAGATCAATGGATGTCTGATCTCTGGCCAGAACAGGAAAAACAGTAACCTGATAACCCAGAGCCGTCATTCCGCGGATAATATCGTTGGATCGGACATAGCCTGAGCCCAGACGACGCAGCGGCAGACGGTCCTCAATGAAAAGGATTTTTCTGCGCTGGCTGATGCGGTGCTCGCGGCCGAGCACCGCATTGCGGATATGGGCTGGCTGCTGATTCCGCAGAAAGTCCTGTTGCAGGCGCGCGAAGGTTTTCAGGTTACCCCGGATCAGGGCATGCGAACCTGCCGCACCGGAACTGCCAAATTCCAGATGTTCAATAACCACGCTCGGGTCATAGACGATCCGCATCCCGGCCTTGAGAATACGCACACACAGATCAGTATCCTCGAAATAGGCCGGCATGTAACGCGGATCATATCCTCCAAGACGACGCAGCAGCGCAGTCCGCACCATCAGGAAAGCGGCCGAGCAATAATCAACATCCCGGACAAAATTGGCACTCGTCAGGTTTGGATCGTCCTCACGCAGATAGCCGTAAGTCGCGCCGTCCCGCCAGATGATCGACCCTGCTTCCTGAAGAAGCATGTTCGTGCGGATCAACTTGGCGCCGACAGCCCCGATATCCGCTTCCGCATGCAGACGCTTCAGAGCATGGAGAATGGCGTCAGGATACAGACGAACATCATTGTTCAGATACAGGGTCAGCGGCGCTTCCGCTTTTTCCAACGCAAGATTGCACCCCTGAAGATATCCGATGTTATGCCGATAGCGCAGGATCGTGGCACCACGCACCATCCGGCCGATATGGCGCGTTTGGTCATGCGATCCGGAATCAACGAGGATGAGCTGGATGCCCCCGCCGTAATTGGCACGAAGCGACGCGAGCGCCTGCGCCGTCAAGGCAACCCGGTCATACACCACCATCAGCACGCTGATTTCGGGTACACCATGAACTGTGAAATCCAGCGGATGTCGCACCAGCGATGGCAGAATTGCCTCAGCTTCCCGCTCGAACAGGATCCGGGACTGCTCCTCAGGGATTTTGGAGACAGCCGCAAGCGCCGCCATTCGCCCTTCGCCAAGTCCCGTACGCCCTGCGACAAGATGGGCAAAGGCACTGTCATACAAGCGGTTACGCACATCATTGCGGACCTGCGCCTGCGACATATGAGCAGCAAGATCCACATCAGTCTGTGGAATACGACCTTCCTGCGCACCATAACGGACGAAATGATCGTAGCCGTTGCGAAAAAATCCATGTTCCAAAGAAGGAAGGATATCGGGATGCGCCGTGCCGTAGACCTGTTCCGAAAAAAACTCCTGAGGATCGAAAAGTCTGGGCGTTTCGTTCGTCAGGTAATGATGCAGGGCACTCGAATAATGTCCGGCGGCGATATCCTGACGCACTTCGGGATATCGCGTCAGATACCAGACCGGATCGAAATACCAAGAAACACGACCAGAATCGGCGACATGGGCAGGCAAACCAAGCCAGGACCCAAACAGGCCGATCCGGCTGTCAAAATGATCTGGAAATGTCAGAGCAAGGTCTCGGCAAAGCTCATCGTCGAAGAAATGATGGCCCCGATAATAATGGCTTTCACCAATTTCAAGGAAATGGTCGTAACCGTTGCGAAATCCGTTTTCAGTCAGGAAACGCTGCGTCAGCTCCGGGTAACGGCGGCGATAACCGGGTTCATCAAATAACCAGTGCGGCGAGTGGGTTTTGTAACCCGTAGCGATATAATGCTCAAAGCCCGAAGCCCATTCTTCCCGAATCAGACCCCGACGAACATCCTTGTGGGCATCGCGATACCATATCTCGTCAAAATACCGATTTGGAGAATGTCCGTAACGCTGCCCCGTCTGCTGATAGAACACATACGGATCTTCCTGCCCTTCCTCCCGCATCCAGTCACGGACTTCAGGATAGCGCAAGAGATACCATTGCGTATCAAATCGGGACCATCTGGGGTCCCGTAGATCTGGTAACGGGGCGGCAATACTCTCGGCCATGACAACAAGCCTCCCTCTGGCAGATCAGGAAATGATTTTTTCTGCAAGAAGGCGTTCAGCTCGTTCGATCTCATGCGAATGCACTTCAATATGCTCGACAGCCAAAACTGCTCCATTGTCAAAAGTGACGGCAATATTGGTCATTCTTGACCCGTAAACATCCCCTACAACATTCACAAGAATGAAGCGGTAGACACCGTCAAGCGGGCGAGCATAGCCTTCACGCGGCATGAACGCTCCTTTGAAGCCCACAAAAAGGGGCGCGTCACGGTGAATCTTGCCGACATCAGCACGAGCCACACGTTCCATCGCAAAGAATGTGATCTCTTCCCGGCTTTCCGAGACCAGTCCGCCATAGACCTGCCCTGAGCGGGACAAATTATGAAAGAACGCCCAACCCTCAACCATAAGAGGGCTTGCCGGATCAGAATCAATCGGAAGATCGCCAGTCAATCCGCTGAACTGGTCAACAAAGTAATCCAGGACGCCTCCTGTATACGGATGCATCTGATGTTTGCCGACACCGGACAGCTTTACTCCCCGCATCAGGCCATCACTATGAGAGACGCGACGGAAATCAGACAGGATAAGATCGTTGGACGGTGCGCTGCGGACAATGCTCCGAATCTGGCCTCCTTCGACCTCAATCTGGATCGGGGTTAACTGGAATGCACCCTGCCCATTGACCACATTGATCAGGCCCACCCGGAAGCGCCCCTCACACCATTTCCCACGCAGAGCAACTTTTCCTGAAAAACCGGAACGGCGAGGAGCATCAACAAACAGCTCCGCAATATCGCCTCGGATTTCGCGCTGACATTCCAGAAAAATCATTGGACTGTCCGGCTCTTCACCCACAAGAACCGTGAACATCTGTCCCGCAGAGCTTACACCGGGAAGGATCATCCACCCCCGGATATGAAACTCGGCAGCGCCCTGAAAAGACTGCTCATCCAGATTGGAGAAGACGTGATGGCAGATATCGTCAATGTAGCATTCAGCGCCCTGCACCGAAAACCAGTCCAAAATCATAACCGGCAGTTCTACAGACAGATCACGGACAGTCGGTGGATCGAAAATATGGCGCGGCGGAGCCTGATGCCGCCAGGTAGCATGAGGCAGCAAATGAACCTGCCCAACATCCAGACGCAATTCCGATACGCCCATTTCACGTCGTGGAGCCGTATCATGATAAAGCGCCAGCAGTTCATCCGCGTAGTCACGCGCATGCGTCCAAAGCGCAGGGGTAATATTCTGCATGATCTGACGGCGCAAAGGCTCGGAAGAACGCAGCAACTCCAGACGTTCGAGCACCATGCTTGGACGGCTGATAGGCACTTTGAAGCCATTGACGCCATCTTCGACGCGATCGTGCAGAGCACCAACATCCGTCACGATCGGAATCAGGCCATTCTGCCAGGCTTCAGACAGGGAGATGCAGTACGTCTCGGGCCAGATTGAAAGGTTCAAAGCGACATCCGCAACCTTCAGCGCTTCGATGTCTCCCATTTCATAACGGCCGTAAACCTTAACATTTGCACGAGGCACCGACGTCAGAACAGCTTCATATTCCGGGTTCAGATATCCGAAAATATGAAAAACGAAGTGGTCCGGATGGGCAATCTCAATCAGACTGAGAATCGTGTCTGCACCCTTGGTCCGCAGAAAATTCCCTACAATGGCGACACCAAGCGGGCGGTCCCCAAGAGGTTGATACGCTTTTCTTAAAACCGGAACCGTATTGTCAGGACTGGGAATACCCATCACCAGACTACGCTTGTTATCGAGAACCGGATAAATCTCGTGCGTCAGATCCCGTGAATGAACCGTCCCGAACAGGATGGCATCGACCGAGTGCAGCATCTTTGCCACGAAAGCGCGGCGGGTCTGTTCTCCGCCGTGGTCCACATTTTCTGACGCCTTGAGCACGATATCAGCAGCAAGAACTGAACGGACTTCATCTTCCACATACCGTAGCTCATGATTGAGCAGATTGTAGCGTGCGGACAGCAGCCAGAAATCATGGGCGGAGAAAATCACGCCCGTCCCGTTTGCCTTGGCAATGATTGGCAACGAGAGGGCATGATGGCCCAGATGCTGGAAATGGACGAGATCAATATTGTACTGGCTGAGTACGCTGGAAAACGCCATTTCTTCCGGCGCATCGCAAAGCGCGTCCTGCCAGCCCACTTCTGGAACATCAAAACGCTCAAGCTCATGACCATTGGCCGTCGTCAGGCGACAAAAATTCCCGCGACGCAACCAATAGAAATACTCTACATCCCGCGCCAGAAGCGTACAAAGCCCCTGCTGATAAACCTCAACACCACCCCAGGCCTGCTCGTGAATAGTGGAATGTGTGCACATCAGCACACGAAGGCGTCTGCGCCGCGGCATAGGAGCGATCGCATGGGTGCGGCGTCCAAAGTCAGCACCAGTGATGCTCCGGATCTTCTCAAGACGATGTTCGTACAGATGCTGCGACAGAACTGACTGCTGGGCAGCCATTGCAGCATCACGACGCGCCTCTGCCTGCTGAAGCAATATGGCAATCGCATCCACAACCTGATTGGCGTCTCGGGCCAGCGAGATGCCGTTCACCGTTTCGAAATGCGCGGCGTCCATGCTCTCCGGGGCTTCCACGACCTGAGCAGCACCGGCGAGAGCGAGCTCAAAGAAACGCGGACCAGGCGCCGTAGCCTGACTGACTTCGCCGTGACTTGCATAGTCACGGAACATGGTCAGGGTAACGGCGCTGACATTCGCAAAATCAATGAACGCTTCATGACTGATGGGACGCTGGATGGCGAGAGACGCCAGATCGCTCGGCAAAGGCGGCAGAAACTCGTTGGTCGGACAGACCAGCTTGAGACGGGCATCGGGAAACGCCGCAATAACCTTGCGTAACGTGTGAACACGATTGGGCCACATCGTTCCCGCAAAGAAAATATCGTATTCCAGTTCGTCAGCCGAAAGAACGCTGCGTTCATGGATCGACGGACTGGCGGCCAGAGGGAGGTAATGACCCTTGCCATGATAATGGTCTGCGCAGGACGGATCATTCGTAAAGACGAAATCAAAAAGCTCGGCATTCTCGACATTGAAGTCCCGCATAAAAGGATCTTCGAACGTCCAGAGGATCATGGTTTTAAAAGCCGGACGGACCCGACGGATGAGCGGAAGGTTGATGCGTTGGGCATCAAGGCAAATCAGAACATCATGCTCACCAGAAACAGCGATGCCCGCCAAACTCATATTATCAGCAACGGTGACCTGATCTTTACCGAAAAGTGCCTCTGCCGCTCGCTGTACGGCCAATGTCAAATAGGAATTGGGATTGTGGGTGTAATTCGTATTGTAAATGACCGCCATCAATCTCCTGGGCGCTAACGCCCACTCCCATATTCAATATTGGCCAGTCGCCCGGATTTTAGCAGGGCATGCTCTCCGTTTACGACATTTTTGTCTCGAAGCATCTTCTTGTGTAGCGGATGGCACGAGCAAGAAAAAGCCCATCAGAAAAGAATGAATTCTTAATAAAAAAAGGGCCGCCGAAGCGACCCTTTTTCCGACCGCAAGAGAAAAACCTCTTGCGGTTCACCAAAGCAGATACTCAGGCGTCCGTGTTACGACGGCGGATAGCGGCACCCAGGATGTCACCCAGGGACGCGCCGGAGTCAGAAGACCCGTATTCGTTGATGGCTGCCTTGTCTTCCTCGACCTCACGGCCGCGGATCGTCAGGGCCAGCTTGCGCGACGCGCGGTCAACGGAGACGACCTTGGCGTCAACCTTTTCACCGACTGCGAAACGCTCCGGACGCTGCTCGGCCTTGTCACGGGCCAGTTCAGCGCGACGGATGAAGCCCTGCAGGACGTCATCAACCTTCACTTCGATCCCGTTGCTCTGAACAGCGGTCACGACGCAGGTCACGACAGCACCCTTCTGAACGCGGGACAGGGTGTCAGCTGCCGGATCTTCCTGAAGCTGCTTGATGCCCAGGGAGATACGCTCTTTCTCGGGATCCACGTCGAGAACCTTGGCCTTGACGATCTGGCCCTTCTCGTAGTGCGCCATGGCTGCTTCGCCGGCTTCGTCCCAAGAGAGATCGGACATGTGAACCATGCCGTCGATGTCTGCGGAAAGACCAACGAACAGACCGAACTCGGTGATGTTGCGGATCTCGCCTTCGATGATCGAACCGACCTTGTGCTCTTCCTCGAACTGTTCCCAAGGGTTGCGCTGAACCTGCTTGAGACCGAGGGAGATGCGGCGCTTGGAGCTGTCCACATCCAGAACCATGACGTCGACTTCCTGCGAAGTGGCGACGATCTTGCCCGGATGGACGTTCTTCTTCGTCCAGGACATTTCCGAAACGTGCACCAGACCTTCGACGCCCGGCTCCAGTTCCACGAATGCACCGTAATCGGTGATGTTCGTGACGCGGCCCGTGAAGCGTGCTCCTGCCGGATACTTGATGGCGACGTTTTCCCAGGGGTCAGCTTCAAGCTGCTTCATGCCCAGGGAGATACGCTGCGTATCGGAGTTGAAGCGGATGACCTGCACGCGAACCGGCTGACCGATCTGCAGCGCTTCGGACGGATGGTTGATGCGCTTCCAGGCGATGTCCGTGACATGCAGGAGGCCGTCAACGCCGCCGAGGTCAACGAACGCACCGTAGTCGGTGATGTTCTTGACGACGCCGTCGAGGATCATGCCTTCCTTCAGGCCCTGGATCAGCTCGGAGCGCTGTTCCGCACGGGTCTCTTCAAGAACGGCACGACGCGAGACAACGATGTTGCCACGGGCGCGGTCCATCTTGAGGATCTGGAACGGCTGCGGATGACCCATCAGGGGTCCGACGTCACGAACCGGGCGGATGTCGACCTGGCTGCCCGGAAGGAACGCCATGGCGCCACCGAGATCAACCGTGAAGCCACCCTTGACGCGACCATAGATCGTGCCGTTGACGCGCTGGTTGTTGCCGAATGCGCGCTCCAGAGCGGTCCATGCCTCTTCGCGGCGAGCCTTCTCGCGCGACAGGACGATGGAGCCGTCACGGTCTTCGTAACGCTCGACATAAAGCTCGACAACGTCGCCCGGCTTCACGTCCGGGGCAACGCCGGCCGGACCGAATTCCTTAAGGGAAACGCGGCCTTCGCTCTTGAGGCCGACATCGACGATGGCGAATTCATCGGTCAGGCGGACAACACGGCCCGTGACAACCGAGCCTTCAAAGCCGGTATCGCGACCCAGGGTCTCGTCGAGAAGGGCTGCAAAATCCTCGAAACCGCGATCGGTCGAGGTGTTCTGAGTGGCTGAAGCCATGTAAATACGATATTCCCGGACGCCCGTTCCGTGACCGGAGCGGATGTCCACGTCTGCGCCAGACCCAGTAATGGACCGGACGTCTCCCCGCCGCCGCTAAACGGTCAGATCGGGTTGTTGGCTGTAAGACCTGCCCGCCAGACGCAGGACAGACCATCCCCCTCCCCTTCGGGGTGGGCGATACGCTGCACCAACACCCTGCGGGGGCGTGGTGTCAATAAAAAAAGCCGTTTTTTGGCTGTTATCGCGTCGCTTCAGCGCCGCGTGTGACGCAGGGCCACGATTTCGCAGGCTTTATCAAGAACCTCTGCGGCAGAAAGCCCGTCCGTTTCGATCAGAACGGCATCCGCGGCCTGAACCAGCGGAGCCGTTTCCCGCGAGGAATCACGTGCGTCCCGTGCCACGAGCTCGGACACGGCCGCCTCAAGGGCAGAGCCTTCCAACGGAGTCTCGCCCGCCACCTGACGATGTCGACGCAGAGCGCGGGTGCGCGGAGAGGCCGTGATGAAAAACTTCACGTCCGCATCCGGGAAAACGACAGTCCCGATATCGCGCCCGTCCACGACTGCACCGGTTTCGGACGCAAAAACGCGCTGACGGTCCAGCAGGGCCGCTCGAACAGCAGGCTGTGCCGCCACCAGAGACGCCCCACGATCGATCTCGGGAACACGCAGGTCCGTCCGGGCCAGATCTTCCTGTTGCAGAGCCCGCGCCTCAGCGGAAGCATCACCAGCCGGGTCCAGCCCGGCATTCACCATCCGGCGGGCAACAGCACGATACAACAGCCCGGTGTCGAGATAGGGCAGCCCCAGTTTCGCAGCCAGAGCTTTGGCGAGCGTCCCTTTACCGGCCGCCGCAGGCCCATCGACAGCGATGACAAGCGGACTAGCCGTCACGCCGCCAGCCCTGCACCGAGAGCGTTCATCAACTCCACGAAGCCGGGGAAGCTGGTTTCAATGAAAGCCGTATCGTCCACATTCACAGGCTTTGCAGCCGCAAGACCAAGCACAACGGCACTCATGGCAAGGCGATGGTCCATATGGGTCTGGACTGTGCCGCCACCGAGAGGCGCATCAGCTCCCTTCACGATGAGGTCGTCTCCAATCACCTCGGTCTCGGCGCCATTCACATTGAGCAGGGCGACGGTAGAGGCCAGACGGTCACTTTCCTTCACCCGCAGTTCTTCAAGACCACGCAGGCGGGATGGCCCCTCCGCAAAAGCGCAGGCCACGGCGAGGACCGGGTATTCATCGATCATGGACGGTACACGCTCGGGCGGAACGTCCACGCCTTTGAGCTGGCTGTGACGGACATGCAGATCGCCAACCGGCTCTCCACCTTCCACGCGCTCGTTTTCGATGGAGAGGGACGCCCCCATCTCGATCAGCGTCGTAAACAGCCCCGTCCGCAGCGGGTTGAGACCCACGCCCTCGATCCAGATATCCGAACCCGGCACCAGCAGAGCCGCGACGATCGGGAAAGCCGCCGAAGACGGGTCTCCCGGAACCGTCACATCCCGCGCAGTCATGACGACCGGCCCCGTCAGGGCGATTCGGCGTCCACCCGCATCAAGACGCGAGACATCCACCTCAACCCCGAAATGCCGGAGCATGTTTTCCGTATGATCGCGCGTGGCGACAGGCTCTTCCACGATCGTGGTGCCATGCGCGTTCAGACCCGCCAGCAGAATGGCGGACTTGACCTGCGCGGATGCGACCGGAAGGCGGTATTCGATCGGTTTCGCCTCTCCCGTCCCACGAACGGCCATCGGCAGACGACCGCCTTCACGCGTCAGGAACTCGGCGCCATTGGCCGCCAGAGGCGCAGTCACGCGGCGCATGGGACGAGACCGCAACGAAGCATCGCCCGTCATGACGCTGTTGAACGCATGGGACGACAGAATACCCGACAGCAGGCGGGCCGCCGTGCCGGAATTGCCCATATCCAGAACGTCCGCAGGTTCGGTCAGAGCGCCCACGCCACGGCCTTCAATGGTCCACTCCGTGCCCTCCCGCGTGATGGTCGCGCCAAGTGCGCGCATGGCATCGGCGGTCCGCAGCACGTCCTCGCCTTCGAGCAGGCCGGTGACACGGGTGCGGCCGGAGGCGAGGGCGGCGAGCATCAGCGAACGGTGGCTGATGGATTTGTCACCCGGAACACGGGTACGGCCGGAAAGTCCCTTAAGGGACGCGGAGACGGTCAGGGGGCGCGAGACTTGCATGAAGATGTTTTTGCTGGGGTGCCCCATACCTGTCAATCGCATCTTGAAGGTGCAGTCATGCGCCTGAAAACTGTCAGGAATCATGCGATGGGATTTGACAGGACGCGCACAAGCTGGCATGGCCGCGTTCCTTATTCGAGGCATCAGCAGGTTCCCGCACAATGGCAAAACCCGAACTCGGTCTGAAACGGACATGCGTTGAATGCAACGCCCGCTTCTATGACCTGAACCGCGTCCCGGCGGTGTGCCCGAAATGCGGCACGACCCAGCCGGACGATTCCCGTCTCAAGCGCAGCGAAGTTCCGCTGCCGGAAGAAAAAGATCCGAAGCCCCAGGCCAACGAGCATGAGGACGACGTGGATCTGGAAGTCGCCGATGACGAGGACGATGACGATGTGATCGCCCCGGACGACGATCTGGACGACGACGACGATCTCAGCAACGACATCGAAGTTCCGAATGACAAGGACGACCGCGACGACAACTAAAGTTGTTGCAAGGCTCCTTTGTGCCGTTCTTCTGGCGGCACTGATGAACGGCTGCTCTGATCCGGAAGGCATTTTCGCCCCGGACAGCGCAGCCGTTCGCGCATTCAGGGCCCGGCTCGACAGCCATCCCAGCGCAACGGCGGTTCTCCAGTCCCGCTGCCCGTCTCCAATCCGTGTCCTGCGCCTGAGCGTGGACCGGCCCGTGACGGAAGACATCCTGAGCCTATTGCAGGTGACGGAAACGCATCAGGTCAACACGCGACGTGTCCGGCTGCTGTGTGGCGAGACCGTGCTCTCGGATGCCTGGAACTGGTATGTGCCGGAGCGGCTGTCCCCGGCAATGAACACACTGCTGGAACAGACCGACACACCGTTCGGACGCGTCGTGCAACAGACAGCGTTCAGGCGGGAAAGACTGGAAACCCGTTTCCCGGGGAAAGCCTCCGGGATCGTTCTGGAGAACAGGGCGCTTCTGCGCCGGGGCACGGATGACGCACCGATTTCTCTCGTGGTGGAAGACTATCTCCCCGCAGCCCTCCGTCCCTGAGCCTCAGGAGGCCGGAGACCAGTTCAGATGCTGCCCGCCATCCAGCGCCAGCATCTGCCCTGTCACCGAAGGAAGCGCAAACAGCGCCAGTGCGGCCTGAGCGATTTCTTCGGGGGAGGAGCCATGCTGCAGCGGTGTGCGGGCGCACATGCTGTCAAAATGCTCCTGCGTTTGTCGTACGGCAGGAAGAACCGGGCCGGGCCCGATGGCGTTCACCCGAACCCGCGGTGCGAGCGCGAGCGCCATGGTCTGTGTCAGGGTCCAGAGCCCCGTGCGGGACAAAGTATAGCTGACGAAATGCGGCGTCAGGTTCCACACACGCTGATCCAGCATATTCAGAATCAGGCCCTCGGCCCCATCAGGAAGCGCCTTTGCCATAGCCTGCGAGAGGACAAAGGGCGCGCGAAGATTGGTTTCGAGATGCAGATCCCAGCTTTCGCGGGTAACGCTGCCCATCTCGTCACGAATGAAAGCGGACGCGTTGTTAATGAGGATGCCAACCGAGCCCAGAGCGGCCTGCACACGCGGCAGCAAGACCTCAACCTCATCTTCGCAGTGCAGATCGGCCTTTAAAACGCAGCCTTTGCCGCCAATCCGCTTCAGAAGCTCTTCAGCTTCATGGGTACTGTCGCGACAATGGATAGCGACCGCAAATCCCTGCCCGGCCAGCATTTCCACCAGTGAAGCCCCGATACGCCGGGCGCCGCCCGTCACAAGAGCCACACGGGGGACACGCGGAGAAATCTGAAACGACGCCATTCTCAGAGAGACCGCCGAGCCGTCAGCGCCGCAGCAAGCGTCCCGTCATCCAGAACGTCCAGCGCGCCCCCCATAGGCACACCGTGGCCCACACGCGTCACACTCACGCCCGTAGGAAGCAGACGCTCCTGAAGCCAGTGTGCGGTGGTCGCCCCCTCAACGGTGGCGCTCAGGGCGAGAATGACTTCCCTCACCCCGCCTTCCTCGATCCGCTCAAACAGCGGGCGGACATTCAGATCATCCGGCCCTAGCCCCGCCAGCGCAGACAGGGTCCCGCCCAGAACCTGATAGACGCCGCGATGCACACCCGCACGTTCCAGCGCCCAGAGATCACCCACCGTCTCGACCACGCAGATCAGCCCCTGATCCCGCGCCGTGTCCGTGCAGATATGGCACGGATCGACCGTATCCAGATTGCCGCATTGCGTGCAGGTCTTTACGCTCGTGGCCGCACGCTCCATCAGATGGGCGAGCGGCAGCATACGGCTTTCCGGCTGGCGCAGAAGCGCCAGCGCGGCCCGACGGGCCGAGCGTGGCCCCAGCCCCGGCAGACGCGCGAGCATCGTAATCAGTTGGTCGATATCACCGTGGCCCATCATGGGCGTCATATCCCTGCCCGGATCAGAACGGCAGCTTCAGGCCTGCAGGGAGATCAAGGCCACCGGTCACGTCGCGCATGGCTTCGGAGCTTGCAGCCTCGGCCTTGGCCTTGGCGTCCGTATAGGCCGCCACGATCAGGTCCTGAAGCGTTTCGATATCGGTCGGATCGGCCAGTTGCGGATCAATTTTCAGGTCACGCATTTCGCCCTTTCCCGTCAGCTTGACCGTCACCAACCCGGCGCCAGCGGAACCCTCAACCACAAGAGACGCCAGATTGCTCTGCGCGGCTTCCATCTTGGCCTGCATCTGGCTGGCCTGCTTCATTAGTCCGGCAAGGTTTTTCATGGGTATGTCCTTCAGTTCAGGTTCAGATCGTCTTCATCAAGGAAATCGGCATCCAGCGGCGCGAATTCCAGATCGGGTGGCGCATCATCGGTCAGCGGCACGGTGATTTCGGGTGGCAGGCCGTATTCATCAAGGGAGTGATCCTGAACATCCCCGATTTTCGCACCGGGAAACGCTTTTAGGATGGCCTGTACCAGCGGATGCTCCTCCACCGAGGCCTGATTGATCGCCACGACCTCGGCACCCTGCTCGTCCAGTGTCGGCTCACCCGGAGCGGTCGAGGCGCTGATCCGCCACTGACCGGGATAGACACGGTCGAGCAGTTTTTGCAGCTGGCGTTCGATACGGGCTTGCGGCTCTTCGGCGCGGATCTGAACGTCAGGCGGCGAAAAGCGCACGAGGTGGACGGCATTGCGGAGCATACCGTGCAGAACGGGCTCGCGCTCCCGCGCCACCATCGCCACCATCTCGCGCCATGTCCGGGGCGGCGGCGGAAGTTCGGGTTCAGGCTCCGGAGCCACTTCGGCATAACCGGTGCCGGGCTCGAGAATCGTTCCACCATTCGCAACCAGCCGCACGTGCGCCCGAGGTGCGGGACCGCCGGAGCTTTCGCTGACATTAGTCGAACCGATACCGCTCACTGCACCCGACTGCACGGGCGAAGACGCCCCACCTGTCGGCGTGAGAGGCCCGGCTGACAGAGACAGGTCCTGCCCCCCTTCCGTCAACTGGCGGATCAGCCGGTCCGGCGTCGGCAGAAGACTGGCATGACACAAACGGATCAACACCATCTCAGCCGCCTGACGACGATCCGGAGCCGTCTCGATTTCCTGCACACCCTTCAGCAGGATCTGCCATGCGCGACCCAGAACCGCATTGGACAGGCGATCAGCCAGAGCTCCGCCGCGTGTGCGCTCAGCCTCCGGCAGATCCCGGCCTTCTCGCAGGGACGGAATGGCCTTGAGACGCGAGATCAGATGCAGCAGATCCAGCAGATCTGCCAGCAGCACACCCAGATCCGCACCGCGGGCATAGGCCTGATCGGTCAGGTCCAGCGCTTCGGCAGGTTTGCCCGCCATGAGCGCATCCAGCAGATCAAAGACCAGACCGCGATCCGCCAGACCCAGCATGTCGGCAACAGCATCAGCATCGCTGGCCCCCTGCGCGATGGCCTGATCGAGCAGTGAGAGCCCGTCACGCACAGAGCCATCCGCCGCACGGGCGATCAGGGCCAGCGCGTCTTCCGAAAGGGTCGCCCCTTCCTTCAGCGCGATATTATGGAAATGCCCTGCCAGCAGAGACTGCGGAACGCGACGCAGATCGAAACGCTGACAGCGGGACAGAACCGTGACCGGAACCTTGCGCAGTTCGGTCGTGGCGAAAATGAACGTGACCTGCGGCGGCGGCTCTTCAAGCGTTTTGAGCAGCGCATTGAAGGCATTACGCGACAGCATGTGGACTTCATCGATGATGAAGACCTTCATCCGCGCCTGCATCGGACGAAAGCGCGTGGCTTCGATGATTTCGCGCACATCATCCACGCCCGTGCGGGAGGCGGCATCCATTTCCAGCACGTCGGGATGACGATCCGCCAGAATGGCAGTGCAGTTGGCGCAGACACCGCAGGGATCGGCGGTCGGGCCACCGTTACCGTCCGGACCAATGCAGTTCAGGGCGCGGGCAATGATACGGGCAGTCGTCGTTTTACCCACACCCCGCACGCCGGTCAGCATGAAGGCATGAGCCACACGATTGAGCTCAAATGCGCGGCGCAGGATTCGAACAAGGGAGTCTTGCCCGATCAGATCATCGAAAGTCTGCGGCCGGTATTTGCGGGCCAAAACGCGATAAGGCGCGGCCTCGGCAGGTGGTGGTGACGCAGGGATGTCCTGTGCTGGTGCGTCTCCGAAAAAACCGCCACCAGTGTCGGGCGGCAGAGGGAGATCGTCGTTTTCGTCTGTCATGGAAATGTCGAACCCTCAGCACGGAGGATGGGACCGTCCGGAAACGGTCGGGACGCTGCATGAAAAAGAGCGTCCGGTAACTGTGTGAGGTAGGAGGCCGGACATTCAACCCGGATAAAACTCACTGCGGCTGCTTCCTTCCGGACCTGACCGGGTTGGCAAGGTATCCGTCCAAAGCCGACCTCCCGGCGTTCTCCTAACACGGAGACAGGGGTGTCTGACAACCCCCAATCATCAGAGTGCGCCCTCATTCCAGCGTCTTATTCGCCGACAGCCGCACCGCCCATGTGCCGCGGGTCGGCTGCACCATAGATCAGACCGGTCTTCGGGGCCTTCAGGCTCGGACGATCGGCAAGGATGCCTTCCGCCACACCCCACGGGCGATGGGGCGACAGGGCATACCCTTCGGCCTTGAGAGTCTGCATAGCCGTGTCAGACAGCGCGCCCTGCTCAAGCTCAACAGCGGAGGGCTCCCACTGTTCATGGATTCGCGGCAGGTCGATGGCCTGACGGATATCCAGCCCGTAATCGATCACCCCGAGAATGGCGGAGAGCGTAATTGTCGGAATGCGCGAACCACCTGGGCTGCCGATTACCATAACGACCTTGCCATCGCGCGAAACGATGGAGGGCGACATCGAAGATAGCGGCGTCTTGCCCGGCGCAATCGCATTGGCTTCCGAACCGACAATGCCGAACATGTTGGGCGCACCCGGTTTGGACGAGAAATCATCCATCTCGTCGTTCATCCAGATGCCAGTATGGCCACCCATCACACCCGCGCCGAACCAGCCATTGAGCGTATAGGTTGCCGAAACGGCCGTCCCCTCATGATCGAGCACGGAAAACTGTGTCGTCTCGTGCTTTTCCTGCGTGTCCGGGGCCGCCTGCGCGACAGGTGCGGGGAGCGCTTCTCCTGCTCTGAGGGTACTGGACGCAAGAGCATGATCGGTCGGGATGCCCTGTCGGATCTGATAGGCGTAAGCCGGGTCGATCAGATGCTCGACGGGATTATGCACGAAATCCGGATCGCCCAGATCGCGCCGGTCGGAATAGGCATGACGCATGGCCTCGACCTCGCGCTGTACGGCGGGCGCCGTGTGCAGGCCGAGCGCATGCATGTCATAGCCGGAGAGAATGTTCAGGATTTCGCAGAGCGCAACGCCACCACCGCTCGGCGGGGGAGCCGTATCGATCGTATAGCCCCGATACGTGCAGCGGATCGGCTCAAGATGACGGATATGATAGTTCTGGAAATCGGAAAGCTGAAGAATCCCGCCGCCTTCGGTGCTGGCGCGTACGATCTCTTTCGCGATCGGACCATCATAGAACGCTTTCGGCCCCTCTTTCGAGATCAGCTCCAGCGAGTCCGCCAGATCCTTCTGGACCAAACGGTCACCCACCTGAAGCGGAGTGCCATCAGGACGCAGATAGAACGCGCGGGCATAGGGGTCATGCTGGAAATAGCGCGTCGAGGTGTGCAGAAGGTCTGCATCGCCCTGGTTCAGAACGAAGCCATCCCGGGCCAGTGCAATCGCCGGTGCCATCACCTTGGCGCGCGGCAGATGTCCCCATTTCTGCAGAATGGAATCCAGTCCGGCGACCGTGCCCGGAACCGCAACGGCTTTCCAGCCTTCAGTGGACAGACCCGGAATGACCTTACCCGAAGCGTCCTGATACATCGTAGCGGTGGCAGCGGCAGGCGCATGTTCACGGAAATCGATGAAGATCGTCTGACCGGTTTTCAGACGCAGGGTCATAAACCCGCCGCCCCCGATATTCCCTGCTGCGGGATAAACCACGGCCAGAGCATAACCGACGGCCACGGCCGCATCGACGGCATTGCCACCCTGAGCAAGGATTTTCGCACCGGCATCGGAGGCGAGATGCTGCGCCGAGACCACCATGCCATGACGGCCTGATGTCAGCACACCCGCGCTGACATTATCCGGACCGAAAGCCAGCGGATCATGCGCCGAACTCAGCGCCTGCGGAGCCGCATTGGCAAGCGTCGTGCCACTGATCAGGGCCGTGGCGAGAAGAAGCGAAAACGCTCTCATGCGGTCTCTCCATAAGGGGGCTTGGTGTAGCCTTTGGGGGACAGGGTGAAAATTTCGCAACCATCAGCCGTCACGCCGACCTGATGCTCGAACTGGGCAGACAGGGTGCGGTCACGGGTTACGGCTGTCCAGCCGTCATCAAGAATTTTTACGTCCGGACGGCCGATATTCAGCATGGGTTCGATCGTGAAAACCATGCCCTCCACAAGCTTCACACCCTCACCCGGACGGCCGTAATGCAGGACATTCGGCTCGGCATGGAAATCCCGTCCGATGCCATGACCGCAGAAATCCCGCACGATGGAGAAACGGTTGGCTTCCGCATATTCCTGAATGGCATGACCGATATCGCCAAGCGTCTTGCCGGGACGCACCTGAGCAATCCCGCGCATCAGGGCCTCATACGTCACATCGACCAGATTTTCGGCCTTCTTCGGCGCCTTGCCCACGACATACATGCGTGAACTGTCGCCGTACCAGCCATCCAGAATGGAGGTGACGTCAATATTCACGATGTCGCCGTTGGACAACTTCTTCGGGCCCGGAATGCCGTGACACACGACATGGTTGATCGAAATACAGCAGGATTTCGGATAACCGCGATAGTTCAGCGGAGCGGGGGTCGCGCCATGGGCAAGCGTGAAATCATGAATCAGCTGGTTCAGCTCTTCCGTGGTCACGCCGGGCTGCACATGGGGCGTGATCATGTCCAGCGCCTCTGCCGTCAGACGGCCAACACGATGCAGATGTTTGAAATCGTCCTGATCGTAGAGAACGATACCCCGTGCATGATCCATACCTGCTGCCCGATCCTTCAATCTTCAAAAAGCCCGGACAAAATGCGTCTGTCCGGGCTGGATCGCAAGGCGGCAGGTCAGATTTTCAGGATCAGCTGTGCCGGGAGTGCTTTTTGTGAGCAACGACATGGCGCACGCTGACCATGCGTACAGCAGCCCCATGGTGCGAAATCCGGCCATAACGACGCGGCGTCGTCGGCGCATCTGCGACCTCCATAGGGCGCGAAGACGCCAGCAGGAAACCATGGTGGAAACGGCCACGACGACGGGCAGATGCCATCAGGATACCGGAGGGTGCAGCCGGATGAAGCAGCGGCTGAGGCGCGACACCTTCATCAGCAAACCCCTTGTCGAGCAGTGCCACCATTTCCATGGAACGACGCGCATTACTGGAAGACCCCATGACCACACCGATCAGGCGAACATTGCCGCGCTGGGCAGAGGTAATGAGATTGTGGCCAGCCAGATCGGTGTAGCCCGTCTTGAGACCGTCAGCACCCGCATAGATTTTCAGCATCGGATCATGATTCGGAACCATGCGGCGATGGAAATAAAAGGAGGGAACGTTGAAATAGTGATAGTACTGGGGAAAATCCGCAATCAGATGCTGCGACAGCAGGGCCAGATCATGAGCTGTCGTAACCTGGTCCGGGTCAGGCAGACCGGAAGCATTGCGGAAGGTCGTATTGACCATCCCCAGCGCCCGCGCCTGCTGCGTCATGAGCTGGGCGAAACGCACTTCGTCTCCACCGCCAAGGAACTCACCGAGAGCACAGGCAGCATCATTGGCGGATTTCGTGACCAGCCCCAGAATGCCCTGCTCCACCGTCAGCTTCGTTCCCGGCACAAGACCCAGCTTTGATGGAGCCTGAATGGAGGCGTGGATGGACACCGGAACCTGCTCGTCCAGCGTAATCTGATGCGCCTCAAGGGCACGGAATGTCAGATAGAGCGTCATGAGCTTTGTCAGGGACGCGGGGTACCGTTGCAGTTCGGCATCCGTCGCAGACAGAACGGCACCTGTCTTGGCATCCATCACATAGCTTGAGACGTGTCCGGCATATTGCGCCTTCGCCGATCCCAGCCCCATGGTTGTCATGGCGCATAACAGAAAAGCTTTCTGGAACGGGAAACGCATCTACTGACAGCCTCTGAACGGAACGTCGTCTCGGGAAGGATTTCTGGCTCTGGAGCCACCTGCATGACAGGCAGTCTAGGCGCATTGAAAACTTCCCGTCCACCAGCTTTGAAGGACTTTCCTTAATTTTTCGTAAGCAGGGCGGAAAGGAGGCAGCATCGTGGCACCCGACGCATAAAAACCTTATTTCAGGGGCTTGCAGCCCTTCTCAAGACCGAAATTCGCACCATATCATACCCGTCATGTCTTCTTACGATCTTCCCCCCTGTCCAAACGGCCTTTCCGGTGTCGCGTCTTTACGGAGTCCAGCCCGTATGGGGCCGGAGTCTCCCGACTCCATTCCCCCTCATGGGCCGGACAGGAGAGACGGGGATCAGGACCTTGACGTCAGCGTGGTGGTGCGCCCCAGAACCCGGACGCGCAAACCTTCCATGTACAAGGTTCTGATGCTCAACGACGACTACACGCCCATGGAGTTCGTGGTGCATGTGTTGGAGCGCTTCTTTGCCAAGACCCGGGACGAGGCAACGTCCGTCATGCTTCAGGTTCACCAGCGCGGCGTCGGAGTCTGCGGGGTGTTCACCTATGAAGTGGCTGAAAGCAAGGTAACACAAGTGATGGATCTGGCCCGCCAGAACCAGCACCCCCTTCAGTGCACGATCGAGAAAGACTGATCCGTCTGACAGGCAGAAAGGCCCGGATGCAGGATAATTTCTTGTTTCCATCTGCGTTTCTGACTGGCGTTACACGTTACTCCGCGACAAGATACCTTTCCCACGAGAGGTCGAGAGGAGCGCCATCACATGCTGTCCCGTACGCTCGAACAGACACTCCACCGCGCCCTGACATTCGCAGGTGACCGGCGTCACGAATATGCAACCCTCGAACATCTTCTGCTCGCGCTGACAGAAGACGACGATGCTCTGACGGTCTTCCGGGCCTGCGGCATCGATCTCGACAAGCTGCGCTCCGATCTGACGGATTTCCTGGACAAGGATCTGGCCGGACTAGCGGCGGAACGTCCGACGGAACCCAAACCGACCGCTGCTTTCCAGCGCGTGATCCAGCGCGCGGCCATCCATGTGCAGAGCACGGGGCGCGACGAGGTTACGGGCGCAAACGTGCTTGTGGCTCTGTTTGCCGAACGTGAAAGTCACGCCGTCTATTTTCTGCAATTGCAGGACATGACGCGACTTGATGCGGTCAACTTCATCTCGCACGGCATTGCCAAAGCACCTGATCGTGGCGCAGGGCGTCGTCCGGCGGCGGCTTCCAAAGACACATCTGAACGCGAAGAGCGTAAGGAAACGACCAAGGAAGGCGCTCTGGCGACCTATTGCGTCGATCTGAACGAACGTGCGCGTGAAGGGCGGATCGATCCGCTGATCGGTCGCGATCAGGAGATCGAGCGCACCATCCAGATCCTGTGCCGTCGCACGAAGAACAACCCGCTTTATGTAGGCGATCCCGGCGTCGGCAAGACGGCGATTGCCGAAGGTCTGGCAAAGCGGATCGTGGAAGGCGAAGTGCCGGACGTTCTGCTGAACAGCACGATCTACTCGCTGGATATGGGCTCGCTTGTGGCCGGCACGCGCTATCGCGGCGATTTCGAAGAGCGGCTGAAAGCCGTGGTGACGGAAATGGACCAGACACCTGGCGCCATCCTGTTCATCGACGAAATCCACACCGTGATTGGCGCAGGTGCGACTTCGGGTGGGGCAATGGATGCGTCCAACCTGCTCAAGCCTGCCTTGGCTGCGGGGACGCTGCGCTGCATCGGCTCGACAACCTATAAAGAGTTCCGTCAGCATTTCGAGAAGGACCGGGCGCTTGTCCGCCGCTTCCAGAAAATCGATGTGCCGGAGCCCTCGGTTGAAGACGCAATCAAAATTCTCCGCGGCTTGAAAGGCACATACGAAAAGCATCACAAGGTCCGCTACACGGAAGAAGCGCTCCGTGGTGCAGTCGAACTTGCGGCCAAGTACGTCCATGACCGCAAGCTGCCAGACAAGGCGATCGACGTGATCGACGAAGTTGGTGCTGCACGGATGCTTATCCCCGAGAACAAACGCCGCAAGACCGTGACGCTGAAGGACGTAGAAGAGGCCATCGCCAAGATCGCCCGCATCCCGCCCAAAAGCGTTTCGGCCGATGACCGCGAGACCCTTCGCCATCTGGAACGGGACCTGCGGAACATGGTCTTCGGACAGGACAAGGCGATCGACGCACTGGCCGCGGCGATCAAGCTGTCCCGTGCCGGACTGCGCGATGCGGAAAAGCCGATCGGCAATTATCTGTTCTCCGGCCCCACGGGCGTCGGCAAAACAGAAGTCGCCAAGCAGCTTTCCAACTCGCTCGGGATTGAGCTGATCCGCTTCGACATGTCCGAATACATGGAGCGTCATTCGATCTCGCGTCTGATCGGTGCGCCTCCGGGCTATGTCGGGTTCGATCAGGGCGGCCTGCTAACGGATGCGATCGACCAGCATCCGCATGCGGTCCTGCTGCTGGACGAAATCGAGAAGGCCCATCCGGACCTGTTCAATGTCCTGCTTCAGGTCATGGATCATGGTCGCCTGACGGATCACAACGGCAAGGTCGTTGATTTCCGCAACGTGATCCTAATCATGACCACCAATGCGGGCGCAGCGGACCTATCCAAGGAAGCAATCGGGTTTGGACGGACGGCGCGGAGCGGCGAGGACGAAGAGGCGGTTAAACGCCTGTTCACACCGGAATTCCGTAACCGTCTGGACGCGATCATTCCCTTCGCCAACCTGACGCCGGAGACCGTAGGCCGCGTGGTCGAGAAGTTCGTGCTTCAGCTCGAAGCCCAGCTTGCCGACCGCCATGTGACGATCGAGATTTCCTCGAGCGCCAAGGAATGGCTCGCCGAGCGCGGTTATGACCGCCTGTATGGCGCGCGCCCGCTGGGACGCGTCATTCAGGAATACATCAAGAAGCCTCTGGCCGAAGAACTGCTTTTCGGACGGCTGGCTCAGGGCGGTGCCGTTCGGATCGGCATGAAGAACGGCGCACTCGACTTCGATATTCTCGAAGGCAAGGATGACACCAAGGGCGAGGATGGCGCTTCGAAGAAAGACGAAGCGGCAAGCTGAAGCCTTGCACCCCAGAAAAGGCCCGTGAGACAGTGTCTCACGGGCCTTTTTTGTTACTGGTAGCGGGTACCGTTCACCACGACATAGCCGGACCAGGGCCATTTGCGACCTGTGCCATGATGGGTCCAGTCCACGCCCTGGCGGCGCAGGCTGTCGTAATAGTAACGCCCCTGCACCTCAACCTGATCGCCCTTGCTGACCCAGGGCCATTGTGGCGCGTTCATCTGGTCCAGATCGGAGACGATCCGGATGGAGACCCCCTGCCCGACCGACAGATAGAAATAGCCGTGCCAGCCGCTGCGGGTGCGTTTTGCTCTGGGGGAGACCGCCAGAACCTGCCCGCACAGATGCTCGGGCAGGTCGATGCCAGTCGGGCCGCTCTGTTCCAGTCCCTGCTGATCGGCGAGGAAACGCGCATTGTCACACTGTGCTGGCATGCCATGCGTGCTGTGGGGTGCAGTATTCTGACCGAAAAAGCCCTGAGCAGATGCGGCTAATGGCGCGCATAGCAGTGCCACAGCAAACGTGGAGAGCAGACGGGATGTCATGAAGGGGATTTCTCCTGTCGGGGCGGCCCTGTCTGTTGCTCTGCCGCCGGAAGGTCCGGACCGGACACAAAAAAGCCCGTCCCGATGAGGGAACGGGCCTTTCTGCTGGTCCGCGATAACGGATCAGGGGGCTTCGCTGGCACCTTCACCGGCGGCAGGCTCAGCCTTGGCGGCCTCGCTCACAGCCGGACGTGCCGATGCGCCATCCGTGATCATTTCGAGCTGGCCCGTGATCTGACCTCCATCTTCAACCTGAAGGCGGCGGCACTTCACCTTGCCAATAAGGCGACCGGTCGCGCGGATCGTGAGGCTTCCATTGACGGTCAGGGTGCCGTCGATCGTGCCAGCCAGTTCCGCGTCTTCAACCTCAACGCCGCCCCGGAACACGCCGCCATGCGTGACCTGAAGCTCGGCAGCATGGATCATGCTGGACTCGACCGTGCCTTCAACAACGAGGCGTTCGGCGTCCTGCACGGAGCCCTGAACGCTGATGCCACGGCCGACAACAAGCGTACGACGCTCTGGGCCGGTCTGGCGCGGTGCGCCCGGAACGGCGGCCACACCGGGGCGCGGTGCCCCTGCCGGCGTTACGCCCGTCGGAGAATTGGAAGACGGCGGTGCCGGGAAAGGGGTACGACCCATGGGCGCGGGGTCCTTCTGCTGGTTGGGCTGCTGGGCAGGTTTGGCACTGGAGGGCGATCCGGATCCTGACGCGGGAGCCGTCTGGCTGGGAGCGTCCGGCCGGTTGGGGAAAATGGGCTGACCTGCAAGTTTGCCGTTCTCGACAGGCTTGGAGTCATCTTCCGGTTTGCGTCTTCTGAACAAGGAAACCCCGCTGCGGATCTGGAAAAGAACACTCTAATTCTGTCTCGGACGTCTCCCGGAAAATCCATTGCGAGAACTGGACGCTCGCAGACAGAGCATTCGGGAGCCGGTCTTTCGACAAGGCTACACGCTCACGACCCGGCGGGACAAGACGCGCATTTCCATAAATGTGACAAAATCTCACGGATGAAAACGGCGTCGGGGTCACCGGGAGTTGGCGTGAACCAAGAGGGCACCTATGATCGTGTTGATTTAATGGCGCAGCCTGCCCGTTAAATGTTTTTTTCTGAAGTTTTCAGCGACCTGACCGGAGTTCCAATGTCTGCACCCCAGCATGACCTTCTGTGTATCGGCAATGCCATCGTCGACGTTCTCGCCCCTGTGGGCCAGGACCTGATCGACGGGCTTGGCGCTGCTGCCGGGAGCATGACCCTGATCGACGCTGCCACGGCGCATGCCATCGAAAGCCGCGTAGATATCGAAAACGTGACAGGTGGCGGCTCTGGCGCCAACACGGCCGTCGTGGCGGCCCGTATGGGGGCAAAAGTGGCCTATCTCGGCAAGGTCACGGCTGATGAAACTGGTGACCATTTCACGCGCGACATCCGCGAACAGGGCATCACCTTTCCGTCCGAGCCGCTTCCGGCCGCCGATGGCACGCCGACCGCACGCTGTATCGTTCTGGTGACGCCCGAAGGCCAACGCACGATGTTCACCTATCTCGGCGCCTGCACGGAGTTCACCCCCGAGGACGTGCATGAATCCGTCGTGGCGGATGCGGCCATCACCTATCTGGAAGGCTATCTGTACGACAAACCGCAGGCTCAGGAAGCATTCGAACACGCAGCCCGTCTGGCCCGCAAGGCTGGCCGTCAGGTCGCCCTGACGCTGTCCGACACGTTCTGCGTGGAACGCCATCGCGCGGCCTTCCACGAGCTTGTGGCGGGCCATGTGGACATCCTGTTCGCCAACGAGGCCGAACTTCTGGCTCTGTACGAAGTCACGGATTTCGAAGAAGCCGTCACGCAGGTTGCCGCTGAAACCAAGCTGGCCGTCATCACGCGCAGCGAAAAGGGTGCGGTCGTGATTGGCGAAGGCGAGCGCCATGACGTTCCGACAACCGAAGTGAAGGTCGTGGACACCACGGGCGCTGGCGATGCGTTCGCAGCAGGCTTCCTGGCCGGTCTGAGCAAGAAGCACGACCTCGTGACCTGCGCGAAGCTGGGCAATCAGGCTGCCGGTGAGATCATCACCCGTTACGGCGCCCGCCCGACCGAGACGTTCACGCTGACGGCCTGAGACGTGTCATTGGGCCGGTCTTAGAGATCGGCCCAGCCAATGCGGGTGATCCCATACCGGTCGAATGCCTCCCGCACAGCCGGGTCCAGAAGCGCGGCCAGTTCGCCCTCCTGCTCATAACCCGGCATGAAGCGCTTCATCATGGCGTCCTGAGCCGTGGCGGGGTGAAAATAGATTTCACTCGTGCCCACTGGCAGACGCGGAATGAGTCCGCGGATACGCTCCGGCGTCATATGGCCGGACCAGCGCAGCCCGAAACACCAGTCATTGGTTTTCAGCCCTGCCTTGCGGATCTGGTGACGCAGTACGCCGATCCAGTGACGCAGGGCGCGGTCTCCCAGCGTGTCGTTGGCTTCGACAGGCTCTGGCGGCTCAAATGGCGAGCGGACCGCCCGTACCCGATGCTCCAGACCTGACTCGATCAGAAAGCGCCCCACGGTCGGATGTAGATGCATGTGTTTGTGGGCATTGGCATGATCGAGCGTCAGTCCGCTTGCCGTGAAAGCCCGGAACTGAGATTCGATTTCCCGACGCAGAGCGCTTCGGGCCTGCGGGCTGAAAAAATACTCCACACCCAGACGAAGCTGGTTCCGCCCGAACCATCCCTGCTCGTCCGTAATGGCAGGCTGATCGAGCACGGACTTACCCTCGATCGCCACCACATGCAGCCCGACTTTCAGATCCGGCATCGTCTTCGCTCGCCGGATGGCATCCTCGGCGGCATCTCCGGCAACCATCAGACTGGCCGTGGACAGGATGCCGTTGCGATGAGCCTGTTCGATAGCCTCGTTGACTTCGAGGCTCATGCCAAAATCATCGGCAGAGACGATGGCGCGACGCAGGGAACTGGATGTCATGGCAGATCTCACAAAAAAAGGGGTCATGACATGCGCCATGACCCCTGAAAAATAATACGTCAGGCGCGCGCCGCTCAGGCGGCGTGACGGTCCTTGAGGAACTGGAAGAACTCCACACCTTCGCGCAGACGACGCTTCATCATCTGCGGGCTGCGGATCATCTCGTTGACGATGGAAGCGATCTTGGAGCCACGGAAGTAGAACTTACGGTAGAACTCCTCGACGCTTTCGAAGATTTCCGTATGCGACAGATGCGGATAATGCAGCGGTGCAATCTGCACGCCACTCTCATCGATCAGTTCGGCTTCCGCCTCGTTCAGCCAGCCATTTTCCGTCGCCTGCTTGTGCAGGAACGTGCCGGGATACGGCGCGGCCAGAGAAACCTGCAGGGTATGCGGGTTGATCTCTTTGGCGAACTGGATCGTCTCCTGAATGGTCTCCTTCGTCTCGCCCGGCAGGCCGACGATGAAGGTGCCGTGGATCTTGATACCCAGCTTGTGGCAGTTGCGCGTGAATTCCTTGGCCGTTTCGACCAGCATGCCCTTCTTGATGTTGTGAAGGATCTGCTGGTTGCCACTCTCATACCCGACGAGCAGCAGGCGCAGGCCGTTTTCCTTGAGAACCTTCAGGGTGTCGTAAGGAACATTGGCCTTAGCGTTGCAGGACCATGTGACGCCGAGCTTGCCCATTTCGCGGGCGATGGCTTCGGCGCGGGGCAGATCGTCCGTGAAGGTGTCATCATCGAACATGAATTCCTGCACTTCGGGGAAGTACTGCTTGGCCAGACGCACTTCGGCAGCCACATGCTCGGGGCTGCGGGTGCGGTAGCGATGGCCGCCAACCGTCTGCGGCCACAGGCAGAACGTGCAGCGCGACTTACAGCCACGGCCCGTATAGATCGAGATGTAGGGGTGCTTCAGATAGCCGATGAAATAGTCGTTGATGTTGAGGTCACGCTTGTAAACCTCGGTCACGAACGGCAGGCTGTCCATGTCCTCGATCATCGCGCGATCCTTGTTCGCGATGATCTCACCCTTCTCGTTGCGCCAGGTGATGCCGTCCACTTCCGCGAGCGGCTTGCCTTCGGCGATTTCCTTGATGGTGAAATCGAACTCGTTGCGAGCGACGAAGTCGATCGGGCTACCCTTCTCCATGCTCTCGGTCGGCTGAACGGCAACCTTGGCGCCAACCATGCCGATCATGATCTTCGGATTGGCATCCTTGATCATCTGCGCCACGCGAACGTCAGACGCGAAGGACGGCGTGGACGTATGGATGACGACGAGGTCGCGGTTTTTCACGTCTTCAAGGATGGGATCCATGCCCATCTTGGCGGGCGGCGCATCAATCAGACGCGATCCGGGAACGAGCGCAGCGGGCTGGGCCAGCCAGGTCGGAAACCAGAAGGACTTGATCTCGCGCTTCGCCTGGTAGCGGGAGCCCGCGCCACCGTCGAAGCCGTCAAAGGAGGGAGGCTGGAGAAAAAGGGTTCTCATCATGATCGGACACTCTTTCGGGTGGCGCCGGCCTGGAGCGAGGGGGCGCAGGACACGGAATTACGTTTTCTTCGGGCGATATGGACCGTTCTGCCCCGCCATGCAACGCGCGATCCGCGCGCACTGCCCACCATAATGGCAGCAGACAGCCAGTCACGGACGACAAGAAGCGGGATGACACTCGGGAGCGGACAGTCCGTGGCACGGTCCATGATGCGGCTTCCAATGGCGCGGAGCAGCCATGTCAGAAGCAGCAGGAGCCATGTCCACCAGGCATTCGGACGGAACAGCACGGCCGTTACCGCCCAGAACAGGGGAAGCTGAATGGATGACAGACCATAGCCAACCGGCGCGACATTCTTGACGGTCCGCCCCCAGCGCAGCTCATGCGCCAGAAGTTCGCCGATCGAATGTTCGCCCACGGTCGTATGGGTGAGTGTCGGGGCGATGGCGATGTTTTCACCCCGCGCCCGGATGAGCTGACCCAACTCGGCATCATCCGCCACATGATCGACCAGTGCCTCAAGACCACCGATTTCTTCAAGGGTCTGACGCCGCAGGGCCATCGTGGCGCCCAGACAGTCCTGACGCCCGAGAAAACGGGACATCATGACGCCGGGCAGGAAATTATGATTGATCTGACAGGCACCAAGCTGCTGTACGAGCGTCCCGGCAGCAGGGCGGCCAGAATACAGGGTCGTCACCAGACCGGTCCCCTGCTCTTCCAGACTCGTCACAACATGACGCAGATAATTGGGGCTGGCGTGAATGTCCGAGTCGGAAATCACGATAATGTCATGACGGGCCTCCCCGTACATGTTCATCAGATTCCCGATCTTGCGGTTCGGACCATATTCGCGCGGATCGACCACCACGCTGACCGGAACCTGCGGGTAACGCAACCGAAGGCGTTCAATAACGGCCAGAGCCGTGTCCTGCGCGTCCTGTACGCCAAAGACGATCTGAAAATCGGAATAGTCCTGTGTGAACACGCTTTCCAGCGCATCCTCCAGCAACGGCTCGTTGCCGTGCAGAGGCTTCATGACCGTGACGGAAGGCCATGTCCGATCCGACAGGCGCAGCGCGTCATCCGCTCGGCGCTCCGTGCGACGAAACCGGGCGAGCAGGAGAGCGCCAGTCAGCGCCTGTAGGTTTCCAGCGGCAGAAACAAGGGCACAGACGCTGGCTGCGATGGTAAGAGGTAAGGGCACGACGGTGTTCTAGCCTTCCCGAACGCGTTTGGGAAAGCCTGCCATCGTGGGACTGTGCTCAGTCATGCAGGAAATGGGCTGTCTTGTCGTCTAGGTGATCGGCCAGACCGTTGGCGCCGCCCTGGCTAAGAGCTCCTCCGAAATCGGAACGCTGCGCAGCGACCTGACTGATATGGGCGTTCAGCAGAACGTCCGTAATCCGCCAGCCCGATGCACTGTTCGTCATGATATAATCGATGGGAACGGCCTCTGCGCCATCTGTCCCGCCGATCGTCGTATCGACAATCACACCTCCGGTTGGATTCGGTCGCGTCTGTGGTGAGACGGTGAAAGCCGCCTGCGCCTGAGGCTTAAACGACGCAGCATAATGGGCGATCGTGAACTGACGGAACGAACCCAGCAGACGCGCACGGTCTGAGGGGCTGAGATTGTTATAACGCACACCGACTGAACGACGGAGAATTGCTTCCAGATCAAAGGCATGATCCACGGCAGGAGCGATCATGGTCGCACGCTGCTGGGCGGTTTTCCCGGCCTTCTGGGCAGCCTTCAGAGCATCATACAAAGCTGCAACAGGCGCCACGGCAGCGGCGGAATCCGCCGGCATGGCAACAGTCGCTTCATCGGCCCGTGCTGCCGGAGAGAACGCCGTCAACGCAACAGGTCCCACCAGAAGGCAGGAAGACAGAAGGGACAGAGTCACTTTCGGGGAAAAACGGCAAATCATGATCGTACTTTCGTCCTGGTAGACAATTCCGGGCATAGAGATCAGGTTCATGACACAATGTATCAAGTTCCCTGTATCAGGTTCTGGCATCCATAAAGCCATCTGTGCTCGATTAGCCACAGGGGCGGTACGAAATATGCCGTCTGACATTGAGGCGAACACGACAATGGGTCTATAGGCAGTCAATCTAACGCCCGATGGTCCTTCACGTTTTCCGGTTTTCAACACCGGGGCAGAAAAGGAGGCCACGGGCCATCCACGATGTGCAAGGCCCCGGGCGCCCTGATGGACGCACCTTCCGGAGGCTAGAACCAGAGGATTATAATGGCCGTTCCTTTGATGCAGGCTGTCCGAGTCGGACGGTACGTTGTCAAGCAGCACCTCACGGGCCGCAAGCGATATCCGCTGGTCCTGATGCTCGAACCGCTGTTCCGTTGCAATCTGGCATGCGCCGGTTGCGGCAAGATCGACTATCCCGCGCAGATCCTGAACCAGCGTCTCAGCCTTCAGGAATGTCTGGATGCCGACACGGAAGCCGGTGCTCCTGTCATTGCAATCGCCGGTGGTGAACCCCTCCTGCACAAGGAAATGCCCCAGATCGTCAAAGGTTTGATCGGGCGCAAAAAATACGTCTATCTGTGCACGAACGGCCTGCTGCTTGAAAAGAAGCTCGACGATTACGAGCCCTCCCCGTTCTTCTCCTGGGACGTGCACCTTGACGGCGATCAGGTGATGCATGACGCCTCGGTGTGTCAGGACGGCGTGTATGACCGTGCCGTAGCCGCCATCCGCCTTGCAAAATCCCGTGGCTTCCGCGTGTCGATCAACTGCACCGTCTTTGACGGAGTTGTGCCCGAACGTCTCGCAGCCTTCTTCGATGAAGTCATGGCCCTCGGCGTTGACGGCATCATGACGGCTCCGGGTTACGCCTACGAGCGCGCACCGGATCAGGAGCACTTCCTGAACCGCCAGAAGACAAAGCAGCTTTTCCGCGACGTTTTCCGCCTTGGAAAAGGCAAGAAATGGCGCTTCACGCAGTCCCCGCTGTTCCTGAACTTCCTGGCCGGCAATGAAAACTATCACTGCACGCCTTGGGGCAAGCCGCTGCGTACGGTCTTTGGCTGGCAGCGTCCGTGCTATCTGCTCGGCGAAGGTTATGCCAAGACCTTCAAGGAGCTGATGGAAGACACAGCCTGGGAGCAGTACGGCACAGGCGCATATGAGAAATGCGCCGACTGCATGGTGCATTCCGGTTACGAATCCACAGCCGTCATGGACGCTGTCGCACGCCCCTGGCACATCGCGAAGGTCGCCCTGTTCGGCCCCGAGACCGAAAAGCCGATGGTTCCGGAAATCTCACTCGCCAACCAGCGCCCTGCCGAATACGGCTATGAAGCGCAGGTCCAGCAGCAGATGGAACGTATTTCCACAGGCGCTAAGCCCGCCCGTGGCCCGCGTGTCCGCGTCAACGGTCGCCCCGCTGCCAATACAGTTTCAGAAGCTGCCGACGCAGCAGACTGAAAACGGATCTGCTTAATCCGCACGAAAAAACCGGCTCCCTGTGAGCCGGTTTTTTTATGGACAAGCCTCGCGTCTACACTCAGCAAATGAAGGGCATGGCATCCGTCAGTCGTCCTGTTATGATTGACCATTCATTATTCCGGCCGGACCATGCTGACCCCTATTCTTGTTATCTGCCTGCTCATTTTCCTCAATGCCGTGTTTGCCATGGGAGAAATGGCTCTCATTTCGGCGAAACGGCCACGGCTTGAGGTTTTGGCCAAGCAGGGAGTCCGGGGAGCAACAACTGCAATCCGTCTGGCGGAAGATCCGCACAGCTTCCTGCCGACTGTTCAGGTCGGCATGACGTTGGTTTCCATTCTTGAAGGTACGTTTGGCGGCAGCCAGATGGAAAGTACCGTCACACCCTGGATTGCAGATATTCCCTCACTGCGCCCGATTGCCAGCGAAATCTCGATGGTTCTCGTTGTCGCAATCATCACCTTCGCCATGCTGGTTTTCGGTGAACTGATTCCCAAACAGATTGCCCTGCAACAACCGGAAGCCATTGCTTCACGTCTGGCCTGGCTTCTGGTTGGCGTCGCGCGCGTGGCGCAGCCGATTGTCTGGCTGCTGAGCGGCACATCCTCACTGGTTCTCCGGGCGCTTCGGATCGGCCCCCTGACGCGCGCTGCCGTGACGGAAGAAGAACTGAAAGCCGTTCTGGCCGAAGGCGCACGAGCAGGCGTACTCGAGACTGACGAGCAGGCCATGATCGAACGCCTCCTGCGTCTGGCGGACCGCCCGGTGAGAGCCATTATGACGCCGCGCAATGAGCTCTTCTGGATCGACAGACATGCGGATCAGGAAACACTGATCCGCAAGCTGCGCCAGACTTCATATGCCCGAATCGTGGTCTGTGAAGGCGATGTCGATCATCCGGTCGGCGTCATTCTTGCCAAGGACATCATGGATCGGCTGCTTCTGAAACTGCCTGTTTCCGTTGATGCAGTCCTGCGTGAGCCTCCTGTCATCCCGGACAGTCTCAGTGCACAGGACATGATCGAGCGTATGCGCGGGGTCAATCTCGGAATTACGTTCGTTCTGGACGAATACGGTTCGTTCGAAGGTATCGTGACGCCGTCAGACGTTCTGGAAGCAATCGTTGGCGAAGAAAAAACGGAGTCCTCTTCATCTGAACTGCAGGCCGCCGAAGGCGAAGACGATTATGTCTTTGAGGGCTTCATGCCTGCGGATGAACTGCGGTCGCGCCTCAACCTACCGGAACTCCCCGGCGCTGGAGGGTACCATACCCTTGGCGGTGTCATGCTGGCGCTTCTCAGGCGCGTTCCTGCACGTGGGGACAAAGTCGCGTTTGGCGGATGGCTGTTCGAGGTTCTGGAAATGGACCGCCGTCGCGTCGGAAAGGTGAAGGTCAGTCGGCAGATCCTCGCCGAAGACTGACCGGACGGTTTCAGGCCCGGCTCGTGAAAAAGGCCTGCTTTTCACTGATCGGCGAGTAGGTTCCCTGATTTCCGTAGTTCTGAGGTAAAGTTGTCGCCGGAGCTGAGGTTAACAGTTCAATCACGCGCTTCTGTGCCGTAATCGCCCGTTGCAGAAGTTCGCCATTGCGCCTGCCCAGTTCCGTCATCTGTTCCAATAAATCGCGATAAGGAAGCGCTGACGACTCCAGTTGCTCTTCACTGTCTTCATCATCCGGGCGGCAGAGGCAAAGCTCTTTTTTGCGATCATTGGCGACCGTGACTTCCTGCTCCAGCGTTCTGGCGGCATTCTGCTTGTCGGGCAAGAGCGCCAAAGCATCCGGAATGCGTGCTTCTTCCAAGGCAGAGTTTTCTGCTTCCAGAATGGCGATCAGCCGCTGCATGGCGGGAATAATGGACGCGCTCATTTCTGCTCCTGCATGGCCAGCATCTGGCGATTGATCGCATCCGTCATGCCGATACCACCATTATTTTCCATCTGTTTGGCGATCTGCTCCACCAGCATGGGCCGGAACTGCTTTTCTCCGGCTCCGCCGCTGAACATGTTGTCACTGTCGTCTTCCGTAGCGAACATGGGCTGAAGCATCTGGTTGATGGCCATGGATTCGAAATCCTGAGCGGACTTCAAGGTTTTGGCTGCATCTGCCTTCTGCCCGTGTAACGGAAATCCCTGCGATATCGTGTTACTGGTCGAAGATATGGTCATCAACGCATCTCCAGTTCTGCCTGTAGGGCGCCATCAGCTTTGATGGCCTGCAATATGCTGATCATGTCTCTTGGTCCCACGCCCAGAGCATTCAGGCCCGCAACAAGCTCTCTGAGCGTTGTCCCGCCCGGCACAACCGCCAAATGCTGGTTTTTGCCCGTATCCACCTTGACGTTCGTGCGCGGCACAATAGCCGTCTGACCGTTGGAGAATGGGGCAGGTTGAGAGACTTCCGGCGTTTCAGTCACCTGCACGGTCAAATTCCCCTGTGCCACGGCAACCGTGCTGATCCGGACATCTGCTCCCATGATGATAGTTCCGCTGGCCTCATCGACCACCACCTTGGCAGGTGTATCAGGCGTCACCAGAAGATCACCGATTCGCGAAAGTGTAGGCACAGGATCATGGCTGCTCAGATCCAGCAGGACCGTCCGCGGATCCTGAACATTCGCAATCGGCCCGAAGGTCCGGTTGATGATCGCCGCGATCCGACTCGCCGTCGTGAAATCAGGATTCCGCAGACTCAGATGCAGGTTGGCACGATGGCTGAGGTCGAAAGGCACCTCCCGTTCGACAATACCGCCATTCGCAATGTGCCCGCTTGTCGGCACGTTGCGGGTAATTGAGGCTGCCGCACCCCGCGCGGAAAAAGCGTTTGTCGCTAACGATCCCTGAGCCACAGCATAGACTTCACCATCCGCCGCCATCAGGGGCGTGACCAGCAGTGTGCCTCCCGTAAGAGAGGACGCATCACCTGCAGCAGACACCGTCACGTCAATTCGGTTTCCACCATGCGCAAAAGCCGGGAGATCTGCTGTCACCATGACTGCGGCAACGTCATGTGTCTGAAGCTGGGTTTCCTGATCGCGGATGTTGACGCCCAGACGATTCAGCATGGAAATCAGCGTTTCACGGGTGAAAATCGTATTGGTCAGCCGGTCTCCAGTACCATTCAGCCCCACCACCAAGCCATAACCAATCAACTGGTTGCTTCGCACGCCTTCCATATCCGTGATGTCCTTGATGCGGACACTAGCTGCCAGAGCGAAACCCGGAAGCAAAAGCAGCCCAACGCAAACAAGCGCAGTAAGCCGCTGCCTCAGAATGCGAAAAGATGACGGAGATCGCAGAATAAAACGCATAGGCGACGGGGGGTATCCTGATGCCTGCTAGACAGGTCTGGGGGGCTCAGGTGTTGAGGATGGCCTTACAGGGTAAAGAAACCCCTAACGGAGACGCAGATTTCCGCGCTTTCCAAGAAACAGACAAAGCATCTTCGGGGTTGGCGGATGCGCCTTGGGTAGTTATAAGCCGCGCGTTATCGCCTGCGGCTGTTGGAAGCGGACGTCGGCGGATCAGCCAGGGATTGGATGCGCATGATTACGCTGCCACCGGATTATAGGCCTTCCGACAACGAAGAGTTCATGAACCCGCTTCAGGTCGAGTACTTCAGGCAGAAACTTCTGCGCTGGCGTGTCGATCTTCTGAAAGAAGCAGATGGAACGCTTGCGAGTCTCTCGGAAGGAGGAATCCATGAATCCGACATTACCGACCGCGCCAGCGTCGAAACGGATCGGGCTTTCGAGCTTCGGACCCGTGACCGGGCACGCAAACTGATCACCAAGATCAATATGGCGCTCGAGCGGATCGAGGATGGAAGCTACGGCTTCTGCGAAGAGACGGGAGAACCGATCGGCCTGAAACGGCTCGAAGCCCGTCCGATCGCTACAATGTCCATTGACGCACAGGAGCGTCATGAGCGGATGGAAAAAGTCCACCGCGACGATTAAGGCTTGCGCTTGGCGCGCTGACCCGTTACGAAGCGCGCCAAGGCAACGGTATGCTGCTGTAGCTCAGTGGTAGAGCACTCCCTTGGTAAGGGAGAGGTCGACAGTTCAATCCTGTCCAGCAGCACCATTTTTCCTTATTTTCCAGAAATTCAGAATACATTCTAGCACTCGTAAGAAATGACGCGACACTGCGGCATTCATGATGCTGGAAAGCTAAAACACTGATCTGAAATGACCAGCCCGCTATCTTCCGGGCTCCCAGAAAATCCGTCATGCAGACGCATTCTGTATTCTATGGAATATCCTGTTGCCTTGTGCTGCTGATCCGAACGCGACCAAGATTCGCACCATGCTGGCAACGACCACAAAGCTTATTCTGGGGCTTTGATCACCCTCCAATTTTTTTGGAAAAAAATTCCAGTCTTCATCATAAAAAAAGCCGCCCTCCCGAAGAAGGTACGGCTTTTCTTTACGATTATCGCGGCTGTAATCAGTCGCGGCGGTCGCGGATTTTAACGTAGGCGATCGCGGCATGCTCGGCGCAGTATGGTTTTCCGGGAAGCGGTGTCGCACCACAGAAATGAAAGCCCGGTGTACCGGGATCGCCAATCGGCCAGCAGCACGAAGGACCGCGTCGCGTAGGACGGTCGATGCCAGCTGTCGAAAAGCGCGGTGGCACGGCTGGACGGGGCGCAGGAGCGACACGGGGCTCTGGTTTGGGGGGCGTGATGGGAGCCTCCCTGTGAGGCGCAGCAGCAGCCTCTTTCTGAACCGGAGAGACGACACGGGCCGCCGCGACAGGCTGGACAGGAGCCTTGGGGGCTTCAGGAGCCGAAGGGGCCTTACGGGCAGGCGTTTCGGCGGTTTTTTCCACAACGCCTGAAGCAGCCTTTGCCGGAGCAGCATCCTTACCCTCGGCGAACAGGTCCGATCCGGCAGCCTCTACGGCCTTTGCCTTAGAGGGGCTTTTGCGACGGGGCGCGGCTTCCGTCGTTCCTGCTTCACCATCCGCGGCCTTGCGATTACGGATAGGAGACGGGCGGGGAGGCAGGCCCAAACGGTGGGCCTTGCCGACAACGGCATTCTTGGTGATGGAGAGCTGGCGGCCGATTTCGGCGGTCGAAAGTCCCTGACTCCACAGATCGCGAAGTCTGGCGATCGTCTCGTCCGTCCACTCCATATGTTCGTTTCCCTGTCCCGCTTCGGTGCCTGACGTGGCCCGATATGCTGTTGATTTGCAGTCCCGGCCCACCGGACCCGAAACATCTTCGGGAGGCTTCTTACCAGAAACTCCCCGCTACGTCGAAGGCGCTTCTTACGCGGCCGTTTCCGCGACCCGCTGAAGCTCCACAAGACCGTTCACAACGGCCAGCGCGATCTCACCGCGCACCAGCGCCTGAGCATCCAGACCGAAAAGTTCGCGACGCCAGCCGCGCAGGGCGCCAACATCGGTCTCTCCAAGAGCAATCAGATCCAGATCCTCCGAAGAGGCGACCAGACGGGGGGCCACTTTGTGCTCTTCGCATTTGGCAGCCAGCAGGACCCGCAAAAGCGCGACAAGGGCGGCGGAAGGGCGCGCCCGTTCGGATTTCGACGGCGCTTTCGGAAGTTCGGATTCCGGGCATTCCTGAGCAGTGCAGATGGCCTCAAGCAACCCTTTGCCCATCTTGCCCTCGGCAAACCCACGGGTCACGCCACGGATACGGGAAAGCGCCTCAACCGTATCCGGATGGACGGCTGCGATTTCCAGGAGGCTTTCGTCCCGAATGACGCGCTGACGGGGAATATCGGCGTTCTGCGCTTCCTGCTCACGCCAGGCGGCCACTTCCCGCAGAATAGCCAGCATCCGGCGGTTGCTCGTGCGGGCTTTCAGCTTTTCCCACAGACGGCGGGGATCAGGGCGGAACGTCTTTTCTTCGGTCAGGACGGCCTGTTCGGAGTCGGCCCAGTGCAGACGGCCCTGCTCAGCAAGCTGTTTGCGCAGGGCCTCATAGACCGTGCGCAGATGGGTCACGTCGGCGGCGGCATAGGCAATCTGTGCATTGCTGAGCGGACGGGCCGACCAGTCGCTGAAACGATGCGCCTTGTCGATGCTACGCCCTGTAATCGCGCCCACCAGACTGTCATACCCGACCTGATCGCCAAAACCGGCCACCATGGCGGCGACCTGAGTGTCGAAAACCGAGGCCGGAAGACGGTCGAAAATATGAAGGAAAATCTCAAGATCCTGCCGAGCGGCATGGAAAACCTTGATGCAGTCCGGCTTGGCCAGAAGATCACCCAGCGGTGCAAGATCAATGCCGGGAGCGAGCGTGTCGATCAGGACGACGTTTTCAGTTCCGGCCAACTGAACGAGGCAGAGCTCCGGCCAGTAGGTCTTTTCCCGGACGAACTCCGTATCGATAGTGACGAAAGGCTCGTGCTGCAGTTTTTCGCAGATACGGGCCACCTCCTCGCTGGAGGTCAGGAGAACGGGGGTCGGGAAGGTCGGAGCTTTCGAGCGCATGACACGATCCTACACAAAGCGCAGGATCGTGACCACGCCCCTCACGTCCTTCCCTCACCCGTTTTCCGGGCTTCTCAGGGGAAAACGATCAGAGAGACTGGTCGATCCATGCCTTGAGCTGGCTCTTGGGCAGAGCGCCCATCTGCTGGGCGACCGGCTTGCCATCCTTGAAGACGATCAACGTCGGGATGCTACGGACACCATACTTGGTCGGGGCTTCGGGATTGGAGTCGATGTTGACCTTCGCAACCTTCAGGCGGCCCTGATACTCGGCGCCGATTTCTTCAAGCGCCGGTGCGATCATCTTGCACGGGCCGCACCATTCCGCCCAGAAATCAACCAGAACCGGACCTTCGGATTTCAGGACGTCTGCGTCGAAGCTGCTGTCGCTGACGGCAACGGTGTTTGCGCTCATGGGTATGTTCCTTGTGACGAATGAAGTTTCTGAAAAATGATATCGGCTGCCGTGCCCCTCACCGCAAGGGGGCTTTTGATCTGCATCAAACTCCAGACCGCACCTGATCCAGTAGAGTGACCGGGAGTGTGACAACGGCTGGCCCTTCCGTCCAGACCAGCGAACAGTGAATGTCGTAGCCCGGATGAAGTTGCGCCAGCACGGCACGATAAGCCGCCATCTGACGCAGATAGACGACGGGCGTGCGATCGGCGCGAAGCTGCGGATTACGGTTCGTTTTGTAATCGCAGATCCAGATCTGCTTGTCCCCGATCCGCAGACGATCAACCTGCCCGAGCACGACACGCCCATCACTGACGCCCGAAATCGGCTGCTCGGCACGGCTTCCGGGCGCGAAGAGCGGTGCGAGATCCGGGTGCGAAAGAACGCCCAGAACCTGTCCGGCCAGACGTTGGATGTCCGGTTCCGTCAGACCCAGTGCCCGACGGGACAACCAGCGCACGGCCACGGCCTCGCGCTCTGCCACCGGGGTTTCCGGCAGAAGCTGAAGCAGACGGTGAATCATGGTGCCGCGTCGCATGGCCTGTTCGCGGACCGGCGTGGAGCGACCGGCCAGAAGCTCCAGCGGGGAACGGGCCGCGGGGAGTTCGCCGAACTCGGCCCCATCCGGACGGCTGGGCGCGAGCGGACGCGTCATGGCATCTTCACGCTGGGCAATGACAGGCTTCCAGTCCGGAGCGCGCCCCATCCAGTCTGGCAGCGTCGCACAGGGCGGTTCGGTATCTTCGGCCCGGAAAGCAACGGGCGCGAGTGTGCGCTCCTCTTCCAGCACAAGCTGCTCCCCTTCCCAGCCAAGATCCAGAGATTCCGAACGGGCATTGGCCAGTTGACGGAACCCGGCCTCGCACTGCCGGTACCAGCTTGTCTCGACAGGCTCCCGCTTGCCCGCAGCCCCGCAGATCACCAGCCAGTCACTGGCGCGGGTGAGAGCGACGTAAAGCAGGCGGTTGCTTTCGGCACGCGCCTTCTCCGCGTCTCGCTCGGACAGGGTCGCCGTGATATCCGTGCCCATGCCTTTTTTCGGAACCCAGAGCGGAAGTTCGAACGCTCCCGCCTCTTCCCATAGAAAATCGCTGCCCGGCGGCGGTTTGGACAGCGTATCCGGCATGACGACCAGACGCGCCTGAAGGCCTTTGGAGCCATGAACCGTCATGACCCGGACGGCTCCCAGATCGCTCTCGGCCTCGCGCTTGCTGGTAATCTCGCTGGCTTCGAGCCAGTGCAGAAAGCCCTGAAGCGACGGCGGATGCAGCCCCTCATAGCGCAGGGCCGCCGTCAGCAGTTCGTCAACTGGTTCAGCCGCTTCCGGCCCCAAACGACGCAGCAGGCGTGTGCGGCCACCATGCTGGCCCAGCGTTTCCGCCAGCAGACGATAAGGAGAGGCATAATCGACGCGCGCATAAAGCGTGGACAGCATTTCCCACGCCGCCCGCCAGTCCTCCCGTTCCCGATGCCGTTCGCGCAAAACGGTCCAGAGCGGCTGGCCTTTCGGGCCGAGGGCATGGGCCGTACCATTGCGGGTGGCGAGCGCCATCAACGAGTCGTCCGTTAGCCCACCGAGCGGGGATGTGAGAACCGACGCGAGCGTCAGATCATCCTGCGGCAGAAGCAGGGCCGCACAGAGCGTCATAAGATCGCGGACCGCGACCTGCTGCGTCAGCCCGACCCGCACCAGCGTCGCGACCGGCACATTGCGCGATTTCAGCGCCCGGATCAGCGAGCGCAGGAACGGCGAGCGACGGGGAACAAGGATCAGCACGTCCCCAGCCGTCAGAGGCGCCTGCCCCGGCTGGGGCGGACGGCCGATCTGCCGGTCGATCCAGTCCGCAAGGGCTTCGGCAAGGCGCTGGGGCGCGCTGCGCTGTCCGGTATTGGCGGAAGGGGCGCGCCAGGGCGTCAGGCCCTCGTCATCGTCTTCGCCCTGAACGACGGGAACAAGCGGCCACAGTTCCACACGCCCCCCCTGCCCCGGACGCGCCGAGACATGCGGGCGGAGCATCTTTTCGCCTTCCTGCAACAGGCCATGCGCTGCCAGAGGCTGGGAAAACACTGCGTCCACGAACGACAGAACAGGCGGGACCGAACGGAAGGAGACGTTCAGTTCCGGATCACGCCACAGCAGCCCGGCATTGCGAACCCTGTCCGCGAACTCGGTCCGCCAGCGATGGAATTCTTCGGGTTGGGCGCCCTGAAACCCGTAAATCGACTGTTTGTAGTCGCCGACCGCAAAGATCGTGCGCGGGCGCGGGCCCATCTCCCAAGCCCCCTCGCCCGCAAAAAACTCGGAGGTCAGCGCACCAGCGATTTCCCATTGCAGACCGGAATTATCCTGAACTTCATCCAGCAACAGATGGTCTATGCCGCCATCGAGCTTGTAGAGCACCCAGGCCGCACCCGGATCGCGCAGAAGGTTGCGGGTTTCCTGAATGAGATCGTTGTAATCCACCAGACCACGGGCGGATTTACCGTCCTGAAACGCCGTCAGCATCGGTGCGGCCAAACCGAGCAGCGCACGGTTCAGCAGCACCAGACGCAGGCTTTTAAGGCGGGTCTGAAGATCGAGGAGACGCTGCGCTTCCTCTTCCAGAAGCGGTGCAATCCACGGGACAGCGGCCTGCGCCGCCTTGCCGACGATGCCGTTCACCTTGCGCGGACCACCATCCTTCGTCAGCAGGCATTGTGCCCACCCTGTCGGCACACGCTCACCCGGTTCAGTCCCGAGCCAGTCCAGCATCTGTTCAACGAAGACACGACCGGACGCCGTCGCGCTCCCAAGCGCATCACGCAGCCCGGCACGAAGATCCTCCTCTTTCGGCGGACGGCAGGCGAGGCTTTCAAGATCTTCAATGCCCTCCTGCCCCGCTTTCAGAGCCTTGCGATAGGCGCTGACCACACTGTCCGGCAGGGTCGCCCAGCGCTCCAGCAATGGCCGGGCGCGGCTTTCCTCCATGTTTAGCGTGCGAATGCGCCTGAAGAAATCGTCCAGCCCCACCGTTCCCGCCACATCGGCCGCAAGCTCCGGCGCGCGGGCCAGTCCGTCTTCCATCGCCTCACGCAGAGCCAGTGTCGTGTCCGTCTCTTCCATCAGCGTGAAATGCGGATCGACCGATGCCTCCAGCGGAAACCGCCGCAACAGCGACTGACAGAACGCATGGATCGTCTCGATCCGTAGGCCCCCCGGAAGATCCAGAACACACAGGAATAGTGCCCGCGCCCGCGCCCGGGTCTCGTCCGTGTTGGGGACGTCGAGGCTTTCAAGCTCCGCCCCCAACGTCGCATCCGGCAGAGAGACCCAGCGTCCTAGTTTCTGCTGAAGCCGGTTGGCCATCTCGGCGGCGGCGGCCTTGGTGTAGGTCAGACACAGGATGCGCGAAGGATGCGCGCCATCGGCCAGAGCTGTGTCGCCGTCGTCAGTCTGCACATAAAGCGGCAGCATGAGTCGCAGCAGACGGTCGATCAGCAGCTTGGTCTTGCCCGAACCAGCCGAAGCCGAGACGAACACCGAAGCACGCGGATCGGAGGCCTGACGCTGCGTGCGGTCGGCGGCGGCAATGACTTCATCACGTGTAATGGGACGGGTGACAGGAGGCATGTTGTTCATTCGCCCTCTCCTTCCGCATAGGCCGCGCGCCACTCATCCACGCGGGCAAGCTGCGCGTAATCGGTATAGCGCGGCACATGTCCGGCCCAGGGCTGGGAGCGGTAGGGCTGATCGGGATTGTCGTATTCGTCCACGAGGGTCCGGAGCTTTTCCATCGCCCCGGCAATCAGGGTCGGCGCATCTGTATGAGAGCGTGAGCCCGGCACTTCGCTTTCCTTACCCGGATCGTCTCCGCCGGTCAGATGCCAGTAGAGCAGTTTCTTTGTCTCGACGGCCGGGACATCCCTGAACGCCCCCTTCGCCAGCAACGCACCTTCGAGCACAAGCTGAACGGACCAGCCCTCCGCGACATTCTTGCCGCTGGGCGGCTGGCCGGTTTTGTAATCGAAGACCGTCGCCAGACCATCCGCCCCGATATCAATCCGGTCTGCCCGACCGCGCAACTCGAACGGCGCGAAAGCGGCTTCAAGACGGAAAGACGCCGTCACTTCCACAAACCGCCCCTGCGACGGGCCGCTTTCTTCCATGTCCGACCGGTAAGCAGCTTCCTTTTCCGCCACCCAGTCCGCAATCCGTGCCAGACGCGGGCCCCACCAGTTCACAAGGGCCGGACGCATATTGGCCTTGGCCAGTTCCTCTGCAAACACACGCCGCAGAATAACGCTCGCATTGGCGGGCCAGCGCTGGGGGAAGTCGCGCAGAACGCGTTCCATCGCCTCATGCACGATCATGCCGAAATCGGCGTGTTCAGCGCCTTCCTCCAGCGGCTTGAGCGCCCGGAGTTTCAGGACGTGCTTGGCATAGATCGCGTACGGGTCCTGCATCCACGTCTCGATCTCGGTGATGCTCAGACCGCGCGGACGCAGGGCGACGGGCGGACGCGGCTCGGGCGGCGTAACGGCTTCGGCGCCCGCGAGCGGCTGATCCAGACAGCGCTGCCAGTCCAACGCAGGATGCATAGGCAGGCTCTGCGACCGTCCGCCAAGAAACGCCTCCATCCGCACCATCCACCGTGCCGGAACGCCCGGCGCACCTTCCCGCCGGGCCGAACTGGCGAACACAGCCTCATTCGACGCCAGAATGGTCGAAACGAAATCATGCGCGCTCACACCCGTCTGCCGCTCTGGAGAGGGCAGTCCGACCCGCACACGCATCGGACGGCTTAGCCAAGGGCCCGGATCAGTCGCGGGCGGCCAGACGCCCTCATTCAGCCCGCCCAGAACCACGACATCGAACGCCAGAAGCCGCGCTTCCAGCACGCCGAGGATCGAAACACGCGGATGCGACAGTTCCACGCCGCCCCGATGCGCGCGCAGACCCGTCAGCATCTGCCCGGTCATGGACGTGTTGAGAAACGAATCCAGATGCGTCAGGCGCTGGGGCGGGAGAATGCCGGTATTGACGATCAGCGCCGCCAGATGCCGCGACAGGGCCTCCCCATCCTCGCCGAGCCACAAACGCGCTCCGGGATGACGCGGCTCCTCTTCCGGAGCGTCCAGTTCGTCGGCCGTGGCCGCCAGAGCCTCCGCCGTGTGGATCAGGCGTTCGAGAAGTTCCGGAAGCGGAATGGCGCCCTCGATGGACAGAAGCGGATCAAAGGCCCGCTCGATCCGCGCGATGAAGTCGGCGGGACCTTCCGGCTCGTCCGGAGCATCCGCGCTGGCTCCGTGATCCGGAGCGTGTTTCTTCTGCGTATAGTCGTGCAGCGCGGCTTTCAGTCCGGTAATACCCGACGCGGGCGCGGGGCCACGCAGCAGAAGCCGCTCCAGACGCCGGGCGGAAGCGTGACAGTCACCCGGCGTGCGGCCCAGAGCGGCGAGCGGATGTTTCAGAACGGACAGCAGCGCGACGGGAGAAAGCTGCGCTTCGGCAGCCGTCGCAATGAGACGCAGGAACACGGCGGCCGGAGTCTGGGAAAGCGATTCGCCCGCACTGTCATCGGCATGAATGCCGAAACGCAGAAGCTCGGTTCCCACGCGCTGCGCCAGCGCCCGGTCCGGCGTGACGAGGGCGCAGGTCTTTCCAGCTTCGGAGACGACATCGCGCAGAATTAGGGCGATGGCCTGCGCCTCCTGCTGCTGGTCCTGAGCGGGAAGGATGGAAAGCCTGTCGATATCGCGCGGGCGACTGTCCTGCCCCCAATGGGCAATGCCCTGCTCTGGCAGCAGCATTTCACGCAGCATCAGTTCACGCCCGCGATCACGTCCGCCATCCCAGTCTGTCAGCTCTTCCCGGGACAGCCCCAGATCCGTCAGGATTTCCTTCAGACCCGCCTGTGGGTGCGACGGCGGCAAAGCAGCCCAGATCTCGTCCGGCATTCCCAGATCCACGCCCGGCAGGATCACAAGCCCGGCAGGAAGCCGAGCCACCACGGCCAGCACGTCCGACACCGCCGCCGATCCATCTGCGAATCCCACGCCCCAGACGGGCGTGAGCGGCGGCTTTTCCGCCCAAGCACGGGCCTGCGCCTTCAGCCGTGCGATCTGCCGCGCCACCGGGTTGCACAGCCCCTCCTCTTCCAACCATTTCGGCCAGACGGCCGTGACGATCTCCAGAAATTTCAACGTCTGCTGCCAGTGATCGGAAAAGCGCTCCTCCACCGCATCCGGCAGGCGCTCGGCCAGATCAACACCGCTGCGTTCGGCTTCGTCCATCAGGTCCGCCAGCGCCTTGGCCAGCGGCCACGCCCGGTCGATCCCCTTGGTGCTGTCCACACCGACACTCACGAGCGGCGTCTGAAGGATCAGCATCGATAGCACCGCCAGACGCCGCTGCGGCTCCACGGCCGGAGGCAACAGGACGTCGATGCCGATAGAGGCCAGCGCGTCCTCGTCCACGTCATTGATGGCGACGATGCGCGGCAGGAGTGCGGCCTGTGTGTCCAGAACCCGCAGGAAGGCTTCCATCAGCGCACGGCCCGCGCGACGGCTGGGAACGAGGATCAGGCCCGGACCATCCGTTCCAGCTGCCGGGTCCCGTTCCAGCCATTCCTGCGCCACACGATCCAGAAACGGCTCCGTACCCGCAATGGTGACAACGCCGCTCATGGGATCAGTCCTGTCAGACGGTCAGCAGGCCAGCCCGTCAGTTCAACAAGGCGGGAGTCTTCGGTCTCGCCGGGAGAAAATGTGAGATGCAGTGCGCCTTCTGGCAGAAGGTCTTCCGCCCGCTCCGACCATTCGACCAACATAATCCCTTCGCATGCCTCGTCCCATGCCAGTTCATGCAACGCATCCGGACCGTCCAGTCGCCACAGATCATAATGATGAACCGTTCCTTTGGGCGTCTCGTAAGGCTGAACGAGCGCGAAGCTGGGGCTCGGCACCTCCATCTGCGGGTCCTGCGCCAGATGCCGCAGGAAGGCGCGGGAGAACGTACTTTTCCCGGCCCCCAGACCGCCCGAGAGTGCAAGGCAGTCTCCGGGGCCACAACGGTCGGCAATCAGGGCCGCCAGAGTTTCGGTCGCAAGCTGGTCATCAAGGCGTATCTGCATGGTGCCAATGTGGACCCGACTGCCCTGTGCCAGCAAGGGCGTTCAGCGGCGGGTCAGCGACCGCCATTCCGGAGAAGATCCATCCAGCGCGCCATGACGGGACCTTCCTGAAACGCAGCGGCCCGCAGCCGGGCAGCGTCAGACATAGCCTGACGCCGTTCAGGCGCGCGCATCAGCTCCAACAGGGCCACGGCTAAGGCCTCCGGCTCTTCCGGCGGCACCAGCAATCCGGTCTCGCCGTCGCGCACGATTTCCGCAGGCCCGGTCTCGCAGTCGAACGCCACGACCGGCAGCCCCGCCGACATGGCTTCAAGCAGGACCATCGGAAGCCCTTCATAACGCGAAGAAGCCACGAACATGGCCGCACGGGCATAATCGGCGTCGATCCCTCCGATAGCCGGCGCAATCGTCACACGATGCAATCCTTCCGCCTGTTGCAGCAGGGCGTCGCGATCCGGCCCATCCCCCCGGATCAGGAGATCCCAGCCTGCGCTCGCCGGGTCCTGCTCGACGATCCGCCAAGCCCGCAGCAACAGGTCATAACTCTTCTGCTCTGTCAGTCGTCCCGCCGCCAGAACCAGCCGGGAGTCTGGTGGATAGGAGCGATCCGTCACAGGAGGCGCCATGTTCGGAATGGCCGTCAGCCGGGCACGAAACGTCGTCCCCTCACGCCACAACGCCGTGTCCCGCTGCGTCAGGACAACCACATCATCGGCCCACCGCGCGGCGATCTGCCGCCCCCAGACGCGCTTGCGGCGATTGAGCGTCACGTTGAAATTGAAATGCTCCCACACCACGCAGCGCGCACCCGCCATCTTGGCTGCTGCCACGCCATAGAGCGCATGGGTGGACTCTACGACCACCAGCGTGTCGATCTTCTCCCGTTTCAGGAAACGCGACAAACGCCAGACGATCCGGAACCACGAATTGAAAATCTTCACCGGTCGGTCGAACAGCGCGGTCAGGGGAATATCAGGCGACAGGGGAAAGGCCGGAGCGCCCGCGCCGACCAGTTCCACGAGCCGCACGTCACAGCCCTGACGCACCAGTCCGTTCATGACGGCACAAGCCGAACGTTCCGTCCCGCCGAGGCCCTTCAGGTCCTGAATTACAAACGTATATCGTACGTTCAATGCCCTACCCCAAGCCCTTCAAACCGATTATGAAACAGATCATGACGACTGCACCCCACACCCTCAACACCGATGTCGCAATTGTCGGCGCCGGTCCGACCGCCCTCTTCGCCGCGTTCGAATGTGGCATGCTCAAACTGTCCTGCGTCCTGATCGACGCCCTCGACAGTGTCGGCGGACAATGTGCGGCGCTCTATCCGGAAAAACCGATCTACGACATTCCGGCCCATCCCGCCATCGAAGGCGGCGCCCTGATCGAGGCCCTCGAACAGCAGATCGCCCCGTTCGACGTGCCCCGCCTGTTGGGTTCGCGGGTCGAAACGCTGGAAGGGCACCGCGGAGACTTCACGCTGAAAACCGCACGCGGCGACGTCATCAATGCCAAGGCCGTCATCATCGCCGCCGGTGCCGGTGCGTTCGGGCCGAACCGTCCGCCGCTCGACGGGCTCGAAGCCTATGAGCGCACGGGCGCAGTGCAGTATTACGTCAAGAAACGTGCCGACTTCACCGGCAAGCGCGTCGTGGTTGCAGGCGGCGGCGATTCCGCGCTGGACTGGGCGCTGTCCCTCTCCGATGTCGCCGAGAAAATCTATCTACTACATCGCCGGGACCGATTCCGTGGCGCCCCCGAGACACTGTCTCGTATCGAACAGCAGATTGAGGCCGGGAAGATCGAGAAGGTTGTGCCCTATCAACTCCATGCCCTGCACGGCACGGACGGCGTGCTTTCGAGCGTGGAAGTCACCACCCTTGAAGGTGCATCACGCCATATCGAAGCCGATGCGCTTCTACCGTTCTATGGCCTGTCCACCGATCTGGGGCCGATTGCGCTTTGGGGGCTGGACACGCATCGCAACACCATCCCCGTCACCCCGGCCACGTTGGAAAGCAGCACGCCGGGCATTTTCGCGATCGGGGACGTGGCGACCTATCCGGGCAAGCTGAAGCTGATCCTTCAGGGCTTCTCCGAAGGCGCCATGGCAGCTCATGCCATCCATGCCATCGTTCATCCCGACACGGCCCTGCACTTCGAATATTCGACCAGCAAGGGCGTTCCGGGCTAACGCAACGGGGCAGCATTTTTCGTGGCGCTGAGCCGATCACGGTCAGTTCAGGGCGGTTCTACAGACGACAACACAGCAGGACAGATATGAAAGTCATCGTCATGGGCGCCGGAGTGATCGGCGTTACAACGGCCTGGTATCTCGCTCAGGAAGGCCATGAAGTCGAAGTGATCGACCGCCAGCCGGGTGTGGGTCTGGAGACATCTTTTGCGAACGCAGGACAGGTTTCTCCCGGCTATTCAACTCCCTGGGCCATGCCGGGCCTGCCGCTCAAGGCCGCGAAATGGATGTTCGAAAAGCACAGCCCGCTCGTCGTGCGCCCGCGCTTCGATACGGCCATGTTCCGCTTCATGGGCGAACTGCTCATGAACTGCACGGAAAAGGCCTATGACATCAACAAGGGCCGGATGCTGCGGATTGCAGAATATGCCCGCGACCGTCTGGACGCCCTGCGCGCCGAGACCGGCATCACCTATGACGGCGCCCAGAAGGGTCTGATCCAGCTTTTCCGCACGGACAGTCAGGTCGAATACGCCGCTGAAGACATGCGCCTGCTGGCGGAAAGCGGCGTCGAACACAAGCTGCTGACCGTGGACGAAATCCTCGCCCGTGAGCCCGGCCTCGCCCATGCGCGCCACCTGCTCAAGGCCGGTCTGCTGCTCCCCGGCGACCAGACGGGCGATGCCCATCTCTTCACGCGTCGTCTGGCCAAAATGGCCGAGGAAAAGGGCGTGAAGTTCCATCTCGGCGTTACGATCGAGGCTCTGGAAGCCGCCAGCGACGCCATCGTCAGCATCCGTACCAGCGCAGGCCGCATGACGGCGGACCGCTATGTTCTGGCTCTCGGCAGCTATTCCCCGCGCTTCCTCAAGCCGCTGGAACTGCGTCTGCCGATCTATCCGGTCAAGGGCTACTCCCTGACCATGCCGATCACGGACGAAAGCCGCGCGCCGGTCTCGACCGTCAATGACGAGACCTACAAGGTCGCCATCACGCGTCTGGGCGATCGCATCCGCATCGGCGGCACGGCAGAGCTGAACGGCTTCAACCTGCGCCTCAGCCCGGATCGCCGCGAGACGCTGGAACTGTCCTTCAGCGAAATGTATGGCGGCGGGGACCTGTCCTCCGCGAAATACTGGACCGGCCTGCGCCCCTGCACGCCGGACGGCACGCCGATCGTCGGCCCCTCCCCGCGCTACGGCAATCTGTGGCTCAACACCGGCCACGGCACGCTGGGCTGGACCATGACCGCAGGCTCCGGCCAGATCGTCGCGGACCAGATCTCCGGCCGCCAGACGGCGATTCCGTCGCTCGACCTGTCGCTCGACCGCTACTGATACAGTCCGTCCGTAAGCCAACACGGTTTACGGACGCTACAGGGCACAAAAAAGGGGGTCTGCCATGAGCAGACCCCCTTTTTGCTTTCCGCAGGTCTTCAGAAGAACCGCAGAAGATACCTCAGTTGGACGGTGCAGCGTCTTCAGTCGGCGTGGCATCCGTCGCAGCAGACGTCTTCTTGTGGTGCTTGTGCTTGTGATGATGCTTCTTGCCGTGGTGCTTCTTCGTGGACGTCTCGGCTTCGGCAGCCGGGGCAGCTTCAGCAGGAGCGGCCGGGGCAGTAACTGCGGGAGCCGGGGCAGTCTGAGCTTCAGCGGCGGGAGCAGCAGGGGCTGCCGTCGTAGCGGGATCGGCGAATGCCGGAGCGGCCGTCAGAGCCAGAGCGGAAACGGCGGCGATCAGGGACAGATTGAAAAGGCGCATCTGGAAACGAGGCTCCATAACAGAATAAAGACCGATCACATTCAGACGGTCTGAAGTGGTCTCGTCCATAACGTTATCATTCCCGCGTCATACGGTCGCGCATTAACTTTATGAAATTTCAGTCTCTTACGCGTGCAGAGTGCGAATACGCCTCAATTCAGACAAAGTCCCTTATCGTCCATAGAAAAAGGCGTGTCCCGAACAAACGGAACACGCCTTTTTCTTGAAACCCCGTCCTGAAAGAGACGGTTCAGCTTGCGCGGGACTTCGTGGCGCGCTTGCGATCATGCGGGTCCAGATGCAGCTTGCGGATCCGGATGGCAGACGGCGTCACTTCGACCAGCTCATCGTCTTCAATATACGCGATGGCCTGCTCAAGGCTCATGCGGCGCGGCGGCGTCAGAAGCAGGGCTTCGTCCTTGCCGGAAGCACGCATGTTGGTCAGCTTCTTTTCACGGACCGCATTGATGTCGAGGTCGTTCTCACGGGAATGCTCGCCAAGGATCATACCCATGTAGATCTTCTCGCCAGCATCGACGAACATCGTGCCGCGATCCTGAAGGGAGAACAGCGCGTACTGCGTCGTCGTACCGTCTTCAGCCGAAATCAGCGAGCCGTTACGGCGGCCTTCAATCGTACCCACATACGGCAGATAGCCGTGGAACAGACGGTTCATGAGGCCCGTACCGCGCGTGTCGGTCAGGAACTCGCCGTGATAGCCGATCAGGCCGCGCGACGGGATCAGGAACGTCAGACGGACCTTTCCACCACCGGACGGACGCATGTCCTGCATGACGCCCTTACGGAGCGACATTTTCTCGACGACAACGCCCGAATACGGCTCGTCAACGTCGACCAGAACTTCTTCGAACGGCTCTTCGCGCTCGCCGGTCTCTTCGTTTTCACGGAACAGAACGCGCGGACGGCCGATCGTCAGCTCGAAGCCTTCACGACGCATCGTTTCAATCAGAACGCCAAGCTGAAGTTCGCCACGACCAGCAACTTCGAAAGCTTCGCTTTCCGGGCTTTCCGTCACCTTGATGGCCACGTTGCCTTCGGTTTCCTTGAAGAGACGGTCACGGATCTGGCGCGACGTCACCTTCTTGCCTTCACGACCACCCAGCGGGCCATCGTTGATGCGGAAGGTCATGGACAGGGTCGGCGGATCGACCGGACGCGACGGCAGCGGCTCGTTGATGGACGGATCGGCAATCGTGTCAGGAATCGTCGCTTCGGACAGACCGGCCACGGCCACGATGTCACCGGCTTCGGCTTCTTCCACAGGCACGCGATCGAGGCCACGGAAGGACAGCAGCTTCGTCAGACGACCGGTTTCAACGATCGTGCCATCCGGACGCAGCACGCGCACCGGCATGTTCACCTTCGCACGGCCCTGATCGATACGACCCGTCAGGATGCGGCCCAGGAAGTTGTCGCTCTCAAGAATGGTGGAGACCATTCCGAACGGCGCATCCTTGTCCACGTTCGGCTGCGGCACATGGCGCAGTACGAGGTCGAACAGCGGAGCGAGATCCTTCTTCGGTCCGTCCAGCTCCAGATCGGCCCAGCCCTGACGGCCCGAAGCGTAAAGCATAGGGAAGTCGAGCTGGTGCTCGTCGGCACCGAGGGAGGCGAACAGATCGAAGATCTCTTCGTGCACTTCGTCCGGACGGGCATCGGAACGGTCGATCTTGTTGACGACGACGATCGGGCGGATGCCACGGGCCAGCGCCTTGCCAAGCACGAACTTGGTCTGCGGCAGCGCGCCTTCAGCGGCATCGACGAGGATGATCGCGCCATCCACCATGCTCAGGATACGCTCGACCTCACCGCCGAAATCGGCGTGGCCCGGGGTATCGATGATGTTGATGCGGGTTTCTTTCCACACAACGGACGTGCACTTGGCGAGAATGGTGATGCCACGCTCGCGTTCGAGGTCGTTGCTGTCCATCGCACGATCAGCAACATGCTGATTGTCGCGGAACGAGCCGGACTGTTTGAGAAGCGCGTCAACCAGCGTGGTCTTGCCATGATCGACGTGCGCGATGATGGCGATATTACGGAGTTCCATGTGGTCTTCCAGACGGGAGGCATCGAAGAGAGGATTTGCGCCGTCTTCTGCACCGAATCCCGCCAATATGCAAACTCTGTCACCGTCTTTTCGTCCTGAAGATGCCTTGAGCCTGCGGGAAAGCTGGGCCACATCTCACAAAACACCGCCCCTTTGAGGAACTCAGACCATGTCCAACCACCAGCCCACTGGTCCCTCCGCCCCCGGCACCGACGCTCTCAGCCAGCTTGGCCGCGCCACTACGACGCCGCAGAGTCCCGAGGAAGCCGTTCTCGAACGCGTCCCCTCCCCGCATCAGGGACGGCAGTATGTGGTGCGCTTCACAGCCCCAGAGTTCACCTCTCTCTGCCCCGTCACCGGGCAGCCAGACTTCGCGCATATCGTCATCGACTACATCCCCGGCGAATGGATCGTGGAGAGCAAATCCCTCAAGCTCTTCCTGACCAGCTTCCGCAATCATGGCGCATTCCATGAAGACTGCTCCATCGCGATTGCCGAGCGTCTGGTGGCGCTGCTTGACCCGCAATGGCTGCGGATCGGGGCGTACTGGTATCCGCGCGGCGGCATCCCCATCGATGTGTTCTGGCAGACGGGCGAGCCGCCGAAGGGTGTGTGGATTCCCGCACAGGACGTGCCGGGTTATCGCGGTCGCGGCTGAAGCGTGACTGAAGCCGCCGCCATCGCCCGCTCCAGCGGCCCTGTGACGCAAGCGCGACTGGCGGTGGACATTCAACGCCTCGGCGTCCTGCCGGGGATGACGCTGCTGGTTCATAGCTCCCTCAGCCGGATCGGCTGGGTCTGTGGGGGCGCGCGGACGGTTATCCAAAGTCTGCTTCAAGCAGTCGGCCCGGACGGCACGATCGTCATGCCCGCGCAATCCTGCGAACTGAGCGACCCGTCAGGCTGGTGCGACCCTCCTGTGCCGGAAAGCTGGTGGGAGACGATCCGCACCACCATGCCGCCCTATGATCCGCATCTGACGCCGACGCGGGGCATGGGGCAGATCGTGGAAGTTTTCCGGACATGGCCCGGCGTGCAGCGCAGCGCCCATCCGCAGGTTTCATTCACTGCTCTGGGGCCGCTGGCTGCGGATATTCTGGCGACTCAGCCGCTGGAAGATCCGTTCGGCACTCGCTCCCCGCTTTCGGCTTTGTCAGACCATAACGCACAGGTTCTGATGATCGGGACGGGTTGGGACACCTGCACGGCCTTACATCTGGCCGAGCGCCTTGCCGATCCTGATGGACCAAGATTTCAGGACGGAACCTGCATCACGGCAAACGGGGAACGCCGCTGGATCAGCATCAGCCTCCCCGAGACGCAGACGGAGCGTTTCGAGCCTTTTGGCGCAAGGCTCGACGGAAACAGCCTGCTCCGCCACGGGCATATCGGTTCGGCGGCCTCACGCCTGTTCCCGCTGTCTCCGGCCATTCGCATGGCCGTGCAGGACTGGAGCAGACAGGAATAGCCGCCGCAAAGTGATCAGTAAGACGCGCTGATCTCGCCGAGGAACATACGCCCAGCAGACGGCGTGGCGCGGTTGGAGAACAGGCTCTGGTAATTCAGGCGGTTCGCCAGGTTGTAGCCGTTCATCGACACTTTCCAGTGCTGATTGAAGCGGTGCGAGATCATGGCACTGAAATCCAGATTCGCCGGAGCCCGAAGCGTATTGGCCGCATTCAGCCACACATGCTCGCGCCATGTCAGACCGCCGCCAAACGTCACGTTATAAGGCTTTCCTGCAAAGGCGTTATAGGCCGACCACAGCGTTGCCTGATTATGCGGCACATACTGCACGTTCTTTCCACGATTGGCCTTCGTGGCTGAATAGGTGGTGCTGCTGTCATACAGGGCATAAGTGGCGGACACGTTCCAGCCCGGCAGAATGATGCCGCCAACGGACAGTTCGAGTCCCTGATTGCGCTGCCGGTCAGACGATCCCGTGATTTCGCCCGTCACCGGATCGGCATTCAGCGCATTGCCCTTATCCAACCGGAACAGCGATGCCGTCACACCCAAACGGTCGTGCAGGATGCTGTACTTGGCCCCAAGTTCATAAAGCTGCGCCTTTTCCGGGCTGGCGAAGGAGTTGGTGCCAGGACGGATGGGCACGGAGCCGTTGGTCACATACATACCCATCGGCGTCGTGGAATTGGCCCATGTGAAGTAATAGGTCTGATGCGAATCCGGCGTCAGCACGAGGCTGGCATTGGGATTGAACACCCCGCTCACATCATGGAAATGCTGGTCGGGGTTTTTCGCAACATCTCCACCTGTCAGATTGTAGCTCGTCTGCCAGCGATCCCAGCGGAACCCGCCCTTGAGGGACAGCCAGTTCGTGAACCATATCTGGTCGAACAGGAACAGCCCGGTGTCGAACCCGTATCCGTTGCTATGTGATTTCGCGCCTAGCGACCCCAGCGAGACAAGCCCACCCGGATTCATATCGCCCGGTACCAGATCCAGATTGCCGACATGCGGGTTCGGATTGACCAGGCTGGCATACGGCTTGGGCTTCAGATAGGTCGACTGCGACCGAACGTCATTGACGCGCTCGATATCAAAACCTGCAACGACCTGATGGCGCAGGAACCCTGTGTGGAAATCCGCGACCATCGAGCCCACGTTCTGCACCGACCAACTCGTCTGCTGATATGGCAAGGGCGCCATATACGTCCCGGCCCCCGTCCCAGCGCCCGCACCGACCGGCCCCGAACGCGCCACGAGCGCCTTAGACGGATCTCCACTGAAGTAGTTATTCACGCAGGTCGTATCGCAGGTCGCCTTGGAGGCCGCGAATGTCCGATAATATTCGCCCCCACGCAGATCATCATAGAACGTGATGTGTCTGTTCAGCTTGAAACTGAAACGGGCCGTTTCCATGTTCGCGTTCGTGGCGTTCTGGTCATTGTCCGTGCCGTACCAGTTGCTACGGCGGATGCCATATTCCGTGATGGGTTGACCATAAGCCGCGCCCGGCTTCGTCACGACTGGCACACCGAAATCCGGAATCGAATTTTCCTGCTGGTGCATATATTGCAGAACCAGCGTCGTTCTCTTGCCGATCCCGAAGGCCAGCGACGGCGCAATACCCCAACGATGAGAGTACAGATAGTCGCGCCCAACGATATTGTGCTCGTCGCCCATGCCCGTGATCCGGAAGGCCGTTGAGTCATTGATCTTCTGATTGACGTCCAGCGTGCCGCGGTAATAGCTACCAGAACCGCCAGAAAACTCGGCGTTGTAGTGGTTTTTCAGACCGGGCGTCTTGGTGACCATGTTGATGGCGCCGCCCGTCGTACCGTTGCCGAACACTTCGGAAGACGGCCCCTTGATGACCGAGACGGTCTCGAAATTGAACGCATCGCGTGAATAGACGCCGAAATCCCGCAGACCATCTTCATAGATGTCATTCTGGGCCTGAAAACCACGGATCAGGAACTGGTCGCCGTTCATGCCGCCCGCGCCCTCACCGATGGACGTCGTCACACCCGGAACGTTCCGCAGTGCCTCGTCGAGGGATTTGACGTTCTGCTGCTGCATCAGGGCCTGCGGCACCACGTTGATGTTCTGCGGCGTATGCATCACGTCCTGCGGCATCCGCGACAGGCCAGTGGAGTCATGCATGGTGTTGAAACCATGTCCCTGCACCGTCAGATATTCCGCATCCGCACCTTCAAGACTCTGGGTCTTGTTCAGGGATTTTGCCGCAGAGGGGGCCTTGGGGTTCGGTTTTTCGTCTTTTTTAACGGGGTCTGCCGCATAGCCCTGTGACGACATCAGCAGCGTTCCCGCAACTGATAGTGAAGTAATGTGCGTGCGCAGCGAACCGGTCATTGAAGGCCTCTTGGTTACGGACATGTCTCGTTATGTTGCAGAGGCAAATATTAGAAATAAGAATCATTCGCAATAAGTTTTTGAAAAAAACATTCTCCCGGATCAAAAACCCTCCCAAAACACATCAGGCTCTCCATCCCGCACACAGAGGATGGAGAGCCTGACCGGTCTCTTCAGAATTTTACAGACGTCAGAGCGTAATGCCGAGCTGTCCCTGGAAATACAGAAGGGGCGCACGATTTTCGTCGAGCTCAAGCGAAACAGGGCGCGCCATGAACAGCGCATGCGTACCGCCCTGGAATGTTTCGACCAGTTCGCAGTGCATCTTCACCAGCGAATCCCGAACAAACGCCGTGCCATCTGCCGAGCGTTCGATCACGTCGGAGCCGAACTTGTCGCCTGTGCGGCTGGCGAAGAGCATCGCCACGTCCTTGTGGTCGTTGCCCAGAATGCTGAGGCCGAACGTGCCGGCTTCCGCAATCGCGCGATAGGTCGCGCTGGCACGGTTGAGACAGATCAGCAGCAGAAGCGGATCGAGAGATACGGAGGTCAGGGCGCTAATGGTCGCCCCCTGCTCGCCTTCGCTGCCTTTGGCCGTCACCACAGCCACACCCGTGGCGAAATGGGACATGGCCTTGCGGAAATCGGTGTCGTTCGGAGTCGTCATGCAGACTCCTTGCCATAATCCGACGAGCAGCGCACCTCCCTCCTGTGGGGAGGGTCGTTTAGAAGCCCAGTGTCATATCCGCCCCAAACAGGATGCGCCCCATATGGTGCTGATCGTCGAACGGACGCGTGCCGTTGAGAGAACGGTCGAATCGCAACTCCGGCCGAAACTGGAGCAGCTTGATGTGATGCCCCACCTCCGGCCGCCAGACCGTATTGAGCGTCAGCGCGCCATAGGTCGTGGCGGGAGCGGACACAGAGCGTGTCGGATTGCCAAGCAAAGCCTGTGCATAGCCTTCATTCTCGGCAAAACTTGTCACGAAACTGCCGGTATTGTCCCGATAAAGCTCGGCCCGCGCATTGACGGTCAGGTTTGGATGCATGTGCCACCCACCCCACACCACCGCGCTCCATGTATCGGCCCGCAGCCCTTCGTCATGAAGCTGGTTCACCTCCGCCGTGACGCTCCATTTTTTCGAAAACGTCCAGGTTCCGTTCAAATCGTTCCAGTACCGCATGGCGCCGTTGGCCCTCGGCCCCAGAGCGCGCACGGCATCTTCTGGCCCGACCCGCAGCAGATAGGTGAAGGACAGATGACCGTCCGCCAGATCATTGCCCGTCACGCCGAGATATCCGGCAGGGCGGTCATTGTTATCCCCCCGCCCGAAGGACGTCTGGTTGCCGGTGTCCGCGCCGAACTGAAGATCGAAATGCCTGTCCAGATGAAGCTGGAACATGCCTCCCACATGCTCGAACGGCGTGGAATATTCGGTCGTATACGCCAGCGTATAGAACGCCCGCGTCGAAGGATCGAGCGTCTCCACGCCCATGGGCGACGTCAGAATCCCGATCTGCCCATCCAGCCCCCGGCTCGTAAACCACGGCATATGCAGCGCGACATTGGCAAAGGCCGGCATGGCCTGATAACGGCCATTGATCCAGCGATCAGAGACGCCCGCGATCGTGTAACTCCGGGCATCGGAGCCGTAGAGCATCCGTAGGTTCATCCCCAGCCCATACCCGCCCCCGATCGGATCGACGGGTTTGGTAAACGTGAAAGTCAGCTGGTTCAGAGTCGCCTGATCAGCGTAGGGCGAGAGAAGCTGACCGAAATTGAGATTGTTGGCGGGATGGCTCGAACTACCCATGACGCCGCCTTCGATCTGCGCGCCAAAGGACACATCGGAAAACCACTGATCCGTCCACGCCTTGTCCTGCGTCCCCGCGGCACGCGCCTGCGCTCCTGCCAGCAGAACCGCAAAAACCACCCTCAAACCCAGGCCCAAACGCTGCCTCATGCCATCCACCTTCCGGTTGCATGAGGCAGCCCATAGCACAGGCCCGATTTTTTACTTAATGTTGCTAAAGAGGAATATTTCTCAGAATTTCGCCGTTTTCGGGTCTGCGCCCATCCGGCCATCCGCACGATCCATCCCTGCGATGGCCTGCATGTCGTCGCCGTCCAGCACAAAACCGAACACATCCAGATTTTCCGCCAGACGCTTCGGATTGACGGATTTGGGAATCACGATCAGCCCGCTCTGAAGATGCCAGCGGATCACGACCTGTGCCGGAGTCCGACCGTGTTTTTCAGCAATCGCCCCGATCCGCTCATCACTCAACACACGCCCCTTGCCCAGCGGACGCCAGGCTTCGGTACGGATATTGTGCTTTTCGTGAAATTCCCGCAGGGCGCGCTGCTGAAAATCGGGATGGAGTTCAATCTGGTTGACGACCGGCACCACGCCCGTCGCATCCATGATCCGCTCCAGATGCTCCGGCTCGAAATTGGACACGCCGATGGACTTTACCCGACCGGATTTCTTCAGCTCGACCAGCGCCTTCCACGTCTCGACATACTGCCCCTGATCCGGCATCGGCCAGTGGATCAGATACAGATCCAGCACCGGGCGACGTAGCAGACGCGCGCTTTCTTCATAGGCCCGCAGCGCATTGTCGTAACCTTGCTCGTCATTCCACACCTTGGTCGTGAGGAAGATTTCGGGATGGTCTTCCAGACCTTCGCCGACCCCGGCTTCATTTTTGTAAAGACGCGCCGTATCGACGGAGCGATACCCGAGCTTCACGGCCTCCCGAACGATCTCCGCCGTCTCTTCCGGGGGCGTCTGCCAGACACCCAGACCGATCTGCGGCATGGTGTTGCCATCGTGAAAGGAAATCTCTGTCTGGGCATCGGCGGATGGAACCTGTGACGACATGTCTGTCTCCTTGCAGAACTTAAAGAAAAATCATCAGCGCTTGGGGTGCTGGCTTTTCAACGCAGGCTTCGGGCGCGAGGTTCAGTCGTCGTTCAGCAGAAGGGCCAGCTTGCGGTTGAATGTCTCGACCGTGAAAGGCTTGACCAGAAGCGCACAGCCGGGTGCAAGCGCCTGATTTCCCAGAATGTTCTGCTCGGCATACCCCGTGATGAACAGCACTTTGAGCGACGGCCATCGCGCCAACATCTGCTCACCCAGTTCGCGACCGTTCATGCCGCCCGGCATCCCGATATCGCTGATCAGCAGCGAAGGCGGCGCACCTTCCGCCACAAGAGCCTTCGCGGACGGCCCATCGCAGGCGCTCTGCACGATGCCGCCCAGATCCGCCACCATATCCGTCACGATCATCTGCACCGCTTCCTCGTCATCCACGACGAGCACGCGCAATCCTTCCAGAAGACGGGGCTGCGGCGCCGAAGGCAGAGGAGGAGGCTCGGGGCGCAGGGTCTCCTGTCCTTCATAGCGCGGCAGCCAGAGCGATACGGCGGTTCCCTGCCCCGGAGCAGAACGGATATCCACCTTCCCGCCCGACTGCTGGGTAAAGCCGTAGATCATACTCAGTCCCAGCCCGGTGCCCGATCCCTGTGGCTTGGTCGTGAAAAACGGATCGAAAGCACGCTGAACGACCTCGGGCGGCATCCCACAGCCTTCATCCTGCACCGTCAGAACCACATAGTCGCCCGGCGGAATTGACGCTTCGACAGACCGTGTCCGCCCCAGAATCCAGTTGGCACTTTTCAGCCGCAGCGTACTGCCCTGCTCGTGCATGGCATCACGGGCATTGATGCACAGATTAAGGATCGCGTTTTCAAGCTGATTGGCATCCACCCGCGTCCGCCACAGATCCGGCTGAAGATCCAGAACGAGATCTATACCCGGCCCAACCGTCCCACGAAGCAGGCTCTCAAGCCCCTGAACCAGCACATTCATGTCCGTCGGGCTCGGATCAAGGGTCTGCCGCCGCGAAAAGGCCAGCAGACGATGAGTCAGCGATGCCGCCCGACGAACCGCCTCCTGCGAGGCCGTAATGTAACGCCCCAGACCGTCTGTTCGCCCCTGCGCAATCCGCAAACCCAGAAGCTCCAGTCCGCCGCCGATCCCGGCCAGAAGATTGTTGAAATCATGAGCCAGACCGCCCGTCAGTTGCCCGACTGCTTCCATTTTCTGGGCCTGACGGAGCTGTTCCTCCAGTTCGTTACGTCGGGTCAGGTCCCGCCCGATCGCATAGATCGCATCGCCTTCGTCATTGCAGCTCCAGTTATAGGTCCGCCAGGTCCCGTCATGCCGCCGCATCCGCACATCCAGCCCCGCCGCTGGCCAGGGCGTGCCTTCCATAAGACGCGCAAACGTCTCGCGGACGGTCCGCTTGTCGTCGGGATGACAAAGCGCATCCAGCCGCAGCCCGGCCAGTTCGTCCATCCTGTAGCCCTGCATCTCTTCCCAGCTTGGGCTGACCGCGACGTAGTAGCCGTGACGATCAATGATGACGAAGAGGTCTTTTGCGATGTTCCACAGCCGATCGCGCTCGCGGGTGCGTTGCAGGATCCGCTCTTCGAGCATGACGTTGAGGTCCCGGATCTGCTGCTGGGTCCGGGCCTGACGCATGGAGGCATGGGTGCGGTCTGCTACCGCGCGGGTGAAGACGATTTCCTCATCCGTCCAGACATGCGGCACGTCATGACAGACGAACATCAGCCCCACGAAGCGTCCGAATTTGAAGATCGGAATGGCAAGAAACGCCACGATCCCCTCGGTCATATAACGTGCGCCATGCCCAGCCGTCAGAGCATCCGTATGGACATCAGTGATGGCGACGGGCTCGCCACGTCCCAGAGGCGTCCGAAATTCCCCGTAATCGGCAAACATCCGGACGCCCACAAGCGGACGTCCCGCTTCGGCAATGCCGCCGACGGCCATGCCGGTACCGTCATCATTGACCGTGCCATAACCCGCGCCACTCGCATCCAGCTCCCGACAGATAATCCGGGCCGCGACCTCTTCCATCATGCTGGTATCGTCGAGGGCGCGAAGCTGGTCCCCCAGTTCGACGAGCGCTGCCTGTCGCAGAGCCTGCCGCTTGCTCCGGTCGATATCGAACACAATTCCGGGGAAACGGGCCACACGCCCCTCTTCCCCGAGATCGCAGCGCCCGTTGCCCTCGAACCAGCGCTGTCCTTCCGGCGTCTCCGCCCGGAACTCGAAACGGCATTTTCCGCCCCGCCGCGTTGCCGCCGTCACCGCCTGCACCACCGCGAACCTGTCCCGTGGGTCCACAGAGTCATAAATGACGTTGGGCATGACCCCTTCACGCAGGCGGGCTGGCTCCAATCCCAGCGTCATGGCCAGCCGGGCATCTCCCGTCATACGCGATGTACTGTCGTCCCACATCCACGTCCCGGCAATCGCTCCGGCGTCAAGCGCGAGCTGAAGCCGCTCGGCGGACTGGTTGGCGTCCGTCAGATCACGCCCGATCGCCAGCAGACGCCGCACGTCGCCATCCTCTCCGAAGACAGGCGTGACAACCACGTCCCAGAAGCGGCGCGTGCCCTTCATGGTCATGGAATATCCCTGAAAACGCGCCGTTTCGCCCTCAAGGGCGCTCTGCACGGCCAGAGCCGCCCGCCGACGCGGCTGTCCACGCCACAGATCCACCCATGGCAGCCCGTGCATGATGATCGGGCTGTCCATCTCCATGGACCGGACGCCCCCTTCGTTGACGAAGCGGATACAGCCGTCACAGTCGAGAATATGGATGCAGTCTGGCAGGCTCGACAGTAGCAGCCGAGTAAAGGATTCACTGGAGCGCAACGCTTCCGCCGTCAGAGAGGCGGATGAGACGTCCATCGCCAGACCGACGCTGCGTCGTCCATCGGGGCGGGTTTCGTCTTCCCGCCAGCCACGCAGCAATACATGACGGAGCATGGGTGTGCCCTGCGAAGCAGATTGCCCCGACGGATACGCAGACCGGGAAGGCACCAGAATCCGGAAACGGAGTTCATAACATCCCTCGTCCCGCAGATCGTCCTCGATACCGCCATCATAAAGCAGCCGATCTTCCGGGTGGAGAAACACCAGAAGTTCATCAATGGGAACGCCCACCGCCAGACGCTCGGGCGGCAGTCCCCACAAACCTGCGAAACGCGCGTCTCCTGTCACCATCCGCATCGCAAAATCGTAGCGATAGAACGCAACATCCGCCGTATCGGCGACACGCTGCATCCTCAGTTGCATCCGCTCCACCGTCGCATTCTCGCGGATGGCGTGCTCCTCTGGTGTCGAAGCCACAGCCTGTTCGCTCAGCAGATCATCCACCTGCAACTCACACAGGGCACGGACATGCTCGAGCGCCGGAGCGTTCTGCCGCACACACAGCCAGACTTCCATGGCACCCGAGCGCACCGGCAGAAGACAGACCGTACACGCACCGAGAGACTGGCCATCCATAAGGCACGCCGCACCCTCGGCAGCAATCGCACTTCCCCTGCCACCCAGAATGCGCACGCCCTGCACGTCACGCACCAGCAGCGCTGCCTCTCCCCCGCCTTCCGCCGCCGCAAGAGCCAGAAGATGACTACACAGAATGGACGCACGCCCACCGGAGGGAGAAGGATGCGGCACCAGCGCGTCCATATCTCCACCCGTCTCCTGCATGCGATTCACCATTCCGCCTCCTCAGCCCTGCTCGTCCAAACGCGTCCTACTCGGAACTGCGTCCCTCCATAGCAGATCCGGCGTTGACCGCATCCTGTCAGAAACCTCCGCAGAACGCTGCGCCACTTTTTCGCGCGCTCCACGTTTGTATCGGCACGTGATCACATTTTCAGGAGTCTTCCATGCTGAACCTCGATCTGAGCGGTCGCACTGCCCTCGTCACTGGCTCAACCGGCGGCATCGGTCTGGCCATCGCCCGCAAACTCAGCGAAACGGGAGCGACCGTCATCATCAATGGCCGCAAACAGGACAGTGTGAACGGTGCGCTTGAAAAACTCTCCAAGGCTGTTCCGGGTGGAACTTTCCGCAGCGTCGTTGCTGATGTCGGCACAACAGAAGGCTGCAAAACGCTGTTCGAAGCTGAAAGCAACGTCGATATTCTCGTCAATAATGCCGGGATCTTCGGGCCGAACGATTTCTTCCAGACAACAGATGAAAGCTGGGAGCATCTGTTCGAGGTCAACCTGTTCTCCGGCGTGCGCCTGTCCCGGGCCTATCTGCAGGGGATGAAAGAACGCAACTGGGGGCGCGTTTTATTCATCGCCTCGGAATCCGCGCTGAATATTCCCGTCGAAATGGTGGATTACGGCGTCAGCAAAACCGCCATGCTGGGGCTTTCCCGCGGACTGGCGAAGCTGATGGCGGGTACGAATGTGACGGTCAACGCGATCCTCCCAGGCCCCACTTTGTCCGAAGGCGTTGAGGACATGCTGAAAGCCCAGAACCCCGACAGCACCCGCCCGATCGCAGAACTGGCAGCGGAATTCGTGCAGAAGCACCGGCCAAGCAACATTTTACGCCGCATGGCCACCGTGGACGAAGTGGCCAATCTCGTCGCCTATACGGCCTCCCCGCTGGCCTCTGCCACCACAGGTGCTGCCCTGCGCGTCGACGGCGGAACTGTCGATACTATTTAATCACGCAACTGGAGGAACATCCCCTGCCAGTCCACGCAAAGCCCCCTGGATGTCGGATGTGACATCCGGGCTTTTGCGAAGGGAGCACAGCACCGTTCGCGCGAGCGGTCTCGCGGCGTCTCCCTGACGAAACCAGGCCCGCAAAAAGACCTGAAGCCGTTTGCGCACAGAGGCCGGCGTGGCGTTCAGCGCAGCAGCTTCGCGCAATTCGATGACCCATACCCCCAGCGTCATCGCGTGAAGATGCCGGGCCATATAGGCCAGCATCATGTCGCGCGGAACGCCCTGACAGTTACGGACAGCGCGCACCATGCTCGCAGCGTTGATCGCGAGCCACTGATGAACGTTTTGACCATTGCCATTCAGCCCACCACGCGCGCTCAGACGAAGCTGCTTTTCGACCCATGCCGAGGTCCTTCGAAGGTGGCTATCGGCCCTGAACGGAAACACGACACCAAACGTGACGCGCGTGAAAAGAACCGCTCCTAGAAACGCACTCGCGCCATTGAGGAACGAAACCTCATCATAACGCATAAGATTCGATGGCCCGATCAGAACAGGCAGGAACATGTTGAATGAAAATGCGTGATTCACGAGCTTCGGCGCGCGCGCGGCCAGTCCTCCGACCACCATAGGGATGAGCAGAAGCAGCGCCAGATATTCCGGCACAGTGACGGCAGGCACAACAAGAAACGCATAAATCCCCGCAACACCCGCGCACCAGACGGCGCCGCGATAAAAACCAGAAGATGCCAGAGCCGGGATTTCACGGGTCGCCAGCAGTCCATAAACGAGCGCCACGAAGGAGACGAACGCCGGACCGGACGGCCAGGCTGTGACTTCCCATAAAAGCCACGCTCCTATGATACCAGTCGCGGCCCGCAACCCGTTAAGAACCGCTTCCAGCATATGCCGCGGGGAATGCGTGCGAAACGTAAAACGGTCATGCCGTGGGGGCTCAACAATTGCCGCGATATGGCGATAAGCGGCCTCAAGATCCCGATCGACGTCACTCTCACTTGATCGACCCTGCGCGCGAGCCAGAACGGCGAGCAGGCGCGCTAGAACTGCCCGCGCGTGATCCGCGCTGCGACGGGTGCCCGATCCCATTTCAAGAACATCGAACTCAATGCGCGCATTCGCATCCACCAGTTCGGTCAGCAGACGGCTTTCAGTTTCCGGGTCAGAGCCTCTCTCCCGCACCACCATTGCGTGGGTCGCAACCTTTGCCGTGATCTGCCTCAAACGTGCCAGAAGCCGCACCTTGGCTTCCTTCTGCACATTTGGGAGGAAAAGAGCCGCCAGAACAGCTTCGCACAGCGTCCCAAGCATGATGTAGGTTCCGCGCGCCATAGCGACATTAAAAACATCATCAGGCTGGCTGATCGCACCGGTTGCCACGATGGCGGACGTAAAACTGATGACGAGAAGCCCATAGCGGCGATAGCCATCAAGAAAGGTTGCCCAGCCGCAGCAAAGCCCGATCCACACAGCAAGCGCGATGAAAAACAGTCCGGCCTGCTGGGGAAAGGAGGCGATCAGAGCCACCCCCATGCAGCCCCCAATAATGGTACCAACGAAGCGCCATCGCGCCTTGGACAGGCTCTCGCCACGGGAAGCCGTCGCCACGACCCAGACAGTCAGCGGCGCCCATTGCGGACTCCCCAGCTCCATCCACATGGCAATCAGCAAAGACAGGATTGCCGCAACAGAAGTCCTGACCGCAAAGCCCAGATCCTTCGCGGAAGGCGCAAACACCCATCCCCAACGCTGGATCAGGAGATCCCGCAGCTCCAACCAGAATGGTGATCCCGATGCCGCAAGACTGGCTGTTTTCCGGCCCAAGCCTGACATTTTCCCGCCCGAAAAGCCGCAATCATCCGGGCGCTGCACAATACTGTCCAAGACATTATCGTGATCGTTTCATAAGCCCTGTTTATCAAAAAGCCTCAGACCGTCAGCGCATCATCCAGAACAAGCTGAGTGACGATTTCCCAACTTCGGGACATCAGGGCCGTCTGCACAGGCTGCCTGAGGCGTACCAGACCGACCTGGTAAGATGGACAGGACGCAAGACGGCGGATCTGAAGCGGATTGGCCGGATCCCGCTGAGGCGGCAACGCTGCGACCGGCAGGATCGTCGCCAGACGTCCGGCCAGAAGCTCGGCATAGAGCAGCTCGAGCGAGTTCGTTTGAAGCAGGACATTGGGTTTAACATCCGCTTTCGCAAAACGCTCATCCACAATCTGCCGGGTTCGCATGGCATGCCCCAGAAGAGCGAGGGGATATTCAGCCGCATCGGCCCAGCTGAAGGTTTTGCGTGACGGCAGCTCCATCCGCGAGCCGGCCACAAAAACATACTGCTCCGAATAAAGCAGATGCGTCTCGAAACCCCCATCAGCGGGGACCTGATCCAGATAGATCAGCCCCATCTGGAGGCGCTGCTCGGTCAGATCATGCAGGATATCGGCGTTGGCTGCGACCGTCAGTTCGATCTGAAGTGCTGGCACGGCAGCCCGCAGACTTTCCATCAGCGACGGCATGACCTGAATGGCAGGCGGAATTGTCCCGATCGACAATGTGCCACCCGCGACTTCATGCGCGAAATCGGCTTCCTGACGCAGGCCGTCCAGCGCGGCAACCGTCTGCCGCGCCCAGGCCAGAACGCGCTCTCCTTCGGGCGTCAGGCCCAGAACACGACGGTTACGCCGAACGATGGGAACACCAAGCTCATGTTCAAGCTGACGGATCGCCATCGACAGCGCAGGCTGTGAGACATTGCAGTGCTCCGCCGCACGAGAAAAATGCCGGTACTGATCCAGAGCGATAAGATATGTCAGCTGACGCAGAAACACAGGGCTTGTCCATAAACACAGGAAGGCCAAGAGTGTGACCCAACTGCATCAGAATGGAAAATCCAGTCAACTATCACATATGATTTTGAATATTTTCCCAATTATGTGTTATTGTTTAAGGCTCAAGATGGCGAATCATGGTGCCTGTCACAAAATAGCCCTCTCGCTCGATCTCCGGTTCAGGCTGCCTGCCCGGTTTTTTCTGCTTTTCCCTGACAGGCCCGCCCTGCGGGTCGCCGGAGTTTCCCCGTCATGAGCGACACAGTGCTCACTTCCTCCGCCACCGCCACCAGACCGCCGATGGTCGGACGCATGATGTTCGCCGTCATTCTGGCCGCGATCGCCGGCCTGATGTTCGGGCTGGACGTGGGCGTCATCTCCGGTGCGCTCGGCTTCATCCGTGACGAGTTCCACGCTTCCGATTTCGAACAGTCCTGGATCGTGTCGTCCATGATGTTCGGTGCGGCTCTGGGTGCACTGGGCGCGGGCCGGATGTCCTACGCCTTCGGACGCCGCCGCGCGCTGATCTTCAGTGCGTTCCTATTCGTCGCAGGCGGACTGGTCTGTGCGCTGGCCACCTCCGTCTCCGCACTGATCCTCGGGCGGGCAATGCTGGGGCTGGCGATCGGTATCGGAAGTTTCGTCGCACCGCTCTACATTTCCGAAGTTTCGGACGAAAGCCGCCGCGGCAGCCTCGTTTCGATGTATCAGCTCATGATCACATTCGGCATCCTGCTGGCCTTCGTGTCCAACGCCATCCTGTCCTACAGCGGCTCATGGCGCTGGATGCTGGGCATCATGGCCATTCCAGGCGTGTTCTTCCTGATCGGCTCTTTCTTCCTGCCCGACAGTCCGCGCTGGCTGATGCTGCGGGGACGCCATGAGGAAGCCCTGTCCATCATGAAGGAGCTGCGCCACGACCCTGAACACGCCCATCAGGAAATCCGTGATATCCGCGCACAGATCCATGACCGTCAGCGCGGTCTGGCCATGTTTCTCGAAAACCCGAATTTCCGCCGCGCCGTCATGCTGGGCATCTGCCTCCAGATCGCGCAGCAGCTCACGGGCATCAACGTCGTGATGTACTACGCCCCGCGCATCTTTCAGGAAGTCGGCTTCGGCTCCAGCGGACAGATGTGGGGCACGGCCATCGTTGGTGTGGTCAACTGGCTTGCGACCTTCATCGCCATTGCGTTTGCGGATAGCTGGGGCCGTCGCCAGATGCTGATCACCGGCTTTGCCATCATGGCAACCGGACTGGCCATGCTCGCCGCCATCATGTCGGGAAGTGTCGGAACGTCGGACCTGTCTCATTACCTCGCAATTGCAGTCCTGCTGTGCTTCATCGCTGGCTTCGCATTCTCGGCTGGTCCGCTGGTCTGGGTGCTGTGCTCGGAAGTCATGCCGCTCCAGGGACGTGACTTCGGCATCACCTGCTCGACGGTCACAAACTGGGTCACGAACATGGTCGTCGGTGCGACATTCCTCGGGCTGCTGAGCACACTGGGATCAGCCAACACCTTCTGGCTCTATGCCGGACTGAATGCGTTGTTCATTTTCTTGGTGCTGTTCTTCGTCCCCGAAACCAAAGGCGTGTCCCTCGAATCCATAGAGATCCGCCTCAATCAGGGCATCAAACTGCGCAATATCGGTCGCTGAGGCCTCCGTTGCAGTCATAAAAAAAGCCCCCGTTCCAGCCGGAACAGGGGCTTTTTTGCGTCCGAAGTTTCAGCCCCGGGACGCGGCGATCTTGCGATCGGTCTTATACTGGCTCAGCGCATAGACCGACCAGATGGCAGCCGGAATCCAGCCAATGATCGTCACCTGAAGCAGCAGACACACCAGACCGGCGAACGGACGGCCAATGGTGAAGAACTGGAGCCAGGGCAGAAGCAGGGCAAGAATGAGACGCATGGTGCGCTCCTTTCACAAAGAGACTGTATCAACAGTGATCGGTGAGAAACGCGCCAGATGCAACTCCAGATCCCTCAGACCTTCAGAGAGACGTTCCGGCGGGCTTGGAAGACGCCGTCTTGGTATGCATCCACCCGCCTTCAAACCCAGCGCGCTCCAAACCAGCCCGCAGATACGGATTTTTCTTCATGGTGTTCCAGACCAGCCCGCTGCGCCAGTTTTCCAGCATCAGCAGGATCGGCCCCTGATCGATCCCAAGCTGCTGACCATCCACCCAGTAGGATTTCTGATCGGCAAAAGACGGATTGAACGCATCAAGAAAGCCGTACTTATTATAAATCCGGTCCCCATAGCGTGCGCGCATTTCCTTGAGCGCTGGCAGAGCGATTTCTGGCGCAAACGCGATGGACCCGCCCACAGCCGTCGGCGCGATCGTGCCATCATCCAGAATATAGTCCCGCCCGGCGCCGCGGGCACTGTAGGCCAGATAATGGCGCTTCTTGCCGTCATAAACCTGCTGCGCATCCCCCGGACCGTCACAGGCCGTCAGTCCCCAGATATTGGGACCATAATCTTTCCAGTCGCCCGGATTGGCCTGCGCGTAGGCCCGCTGGGCATAGGCAGCCTCACGACCGTTCTGGAAATAATCGACGTTATGGGCGCGGTCCCACGCATCCTGAACGCCTCGGAAGTCGATCCAGGATTCACTGTACTGATGGCCGAACATCGGCGCGAAATTCAGCATCTTGTGCCCCTGAAAATCGCCCCACTGCCCTTCATAGGTCGCCGTCCAGGCCTTCCAGGTCTCAGCCGGAAGCGGATGCGTCGGCGAACCGAGTGCCTGAAGATAGATGATGAGGCCCTCGTTATAACCTTTCCAGTCGCTCGGCAGGAACGTATGCGGCGGCATCCAGCCCATGCTGAGCCAAGGGCCATGAGCCTTCATCCACGTCCAGTCGATCCGGCTGTACAGATGATCCGCAATGTCGCGGATTTCCTTTTCCTGCGGCGTATCGCGATCGAAATAGGACTGCGAGAACAGCACGCCTCCCATTAGCAGCGCGGTATCGATGCTGGACAGTTCAGACCAGTCCGCAACACGCAGGCCGGTATTGGGGTCGAGGAAATGATAGAAGAAACCCTTATAGCCCGCAGCACCCGCAACATGATCGTTCTGCGGCAGGCTGTCTAAAAAGCGCAATGTCGTCAGCGTCCGGTCCACGGCCTGCTGACGGGTGATGTAGTTGCGTTCCACGCCAATGCCGTAAGCCGTCAGCCCGAAACCGACGCTGGCAATGCTGGCCGCGCCATTGGGCAGCGGCGCGCGATCCGGCACCAGACCGTTCTTCGGATTGGCGGTTTCCCAGAACCAGTTGAACGTGCGCTTTTCCAGATCATCGACGAAAGCAGCATCCGCAACGGGAAGGCTGGAGGGCTGGAGGGCTGTTGAAAGCGCCGTGCTGGCTGTCGGGGCCGCCTGAGCGGTCTGAAGAGTCAGGCTCAATGCACCCAGTGCAAATCCTGCCTGACAGAAACGGGAAATCCGGGATTTCCACCTCTGCCCTGTCGCGGCGGCTGGAGAGAAAAACGGGACTTCAGAAGTCCGCTGCGTCCGGTTCTGCATGCTCATGCGGGGGAGGATAAACAGAAGGACCGCCCGCAACGCACCCACCGTTACATCAACTTTCTGTGATACCCGAAAAGTGTTGAAACTCTGCCCTTGTTCCGCAAAGCCTCACGACAGGATCACGGGGAGATGTAACATTATTGGTATCTGAAACGACACTCTCCGAAACCTGCAGCGAATCTGCCGCGCACAACATGCGGGCGGCAACCTCAGCCGTCACGAACGTGGCGATCACCTCCGGGCGCTTGTCCCGCACACCGAAATCCCCGATCGGACAGACCAGACGATCAATCCGCTCCTGCGGAATATCAATCTGCCGGAACGCACTCTCGAACCGTTTGCGCTTGGTCCACGACCCGATCATGCCGACATAGCGCAGATCACCCCGCTCCAGCGCCGCCGCCGTGATGAGTGCATCCAGTGTATGGCTCTGCGTCAGAACCAGAACGCCCGATCCGGCAGGAGCGGCCTGAACAAGCGGCTCCCATTGCTCTGTCACCAATGCCTCCACACCCGGTGGCACGATCCCGAACTCCTCCTCCCGTGCATCGACCCAGACCAGCCGCAACGGTAGAAGCGCCAGAGACCGGGCGAGCGCACGGCCCACATGCCCGGCCCCGAACAGCAGCAGTTGCGGCATTTTTTCCCGGTCAGCGCGGAGTTCAGCCTCAAGAGCGTCAGCATCACCCATCCGCTCCATGCGGATGGTAACAGCCCCGCCACAGCACTGATTGATGGCCGGACCGAGGGGAATATGACGCTCGACCGCCCCTCCGCCTGATGCCAGAAGCGCGCGTGCCTCCGCCATGCAGTCCCATTCCAGCCGACCGCCGCCGATCGTACCGCTTTGTTCGGTGCGGGTCAGGAGCATGAACGCGCCCTCCTCACGGGGGGTCGAGCCTTTCGCGCGAATGACGGTCAGGCGCACCATCTCCTGCCCTTCCGCCCGCCAGCGCAGAACATCGGCAAGCATGGTCAGCCAGCCTTTTCCCGCAGCGCCATCAGGTTTTTCAGAACCCGCTCGGGCGTCGCCGGTGCATTGAGTTTTGGACAAGTCCGGTAGTCGTCCAGACTGGCGATGGCGTCCGAAATCGCCTGCAAAACCGCAACCCCATGCACGAAAGGCGGCTCTCCGACGGCCTTGGAACGGAAGATCGTCTCCTCCCGATTGGGCGCGTTTTCCAACAGCTCCACATTGAAAATCCGGGGCCGATCCGAACAGGCCGGAATCTTGTAGGTGCTGGGCGCATGGGTCCGCAGACGCCCCGCTCCGTCCCAGACCAGCTCCTCCGTCGTCAGCCAGCCCGCGCCCTGCACGAAGCCGCCCTCGATCTGCCCGATATCAATGTCCGGGTTCAGGGACTGCCCGGCATCATGCAGGATATCCACACGGTCAATGCTGTGCTCTCCCGTCAATAGATCGACAGAGACTTCCGCACAGGCCGCACCATAGGCGAAATAAAAGAACGGACGCCCCCGCCCCGTCTCGGGATTCCAGGAAATCTTCGGCGTCTTGTAAAACCCGTTCGACGACAGCGACACCCGCGCGAAATAGGCCTGCCAGGCAAGCTGCTGGAAGGTCATGACCTCCGCGCCGACATGAACACCATCGGGCCGGAAATGGATATCTTCCGCCGCCACGCCCCATTTTTCAGCGGCGAATGTCATCATCCGACTCTTGATCTTCCGCACTGCATCCAGCACCGCCATGCCGTTCAGATCCGCCCCCGAAGAGGCTGCCGTAGCGGACGTGTTCGGCACTTTCCCGGTCGTCGTCGCCGTGATGCGGACGCGATCCGCCGTCAGACCAAACTCGCGCAGGACAATCTGCACCATCTTGGTGTGCAGCCCCTGCCCCATTTCCGTACCGCCATGGTTCACCTGAACCGAGCCGTCCGTATAGACATGCACCAGCGCCCCGGCCTGATTGTAATGGGTGGCCGTAAACGAAATCCCGAACTTCACCGGCGTCAGCGCGATCCCGCGACGGATGATGCGGCTGGTCCGGTTTAACGCCCGGATCTCGGCTTTTCGCGCCTGATAATCACAACGCTCGACCAGCTTCGTCAGGATCTCGGCGGTAATCGAGTCCTCGACTGTCATATGATACGGCGTGAGATTGCGCGTCCCGGTCCCATAAACATTCCGCAGTCGGACCGCCACGGGATCAAGACCGGTCGCAAAGGCGACTTCCTCAATCACGCGCTCCGCCGCGACAATGCCCTGCGGTCCGCCAAACCCGCGATAGGCCGTGTTGGACTGCGTATTGGTCCGCAACGGCTCGGATTTTAGCCGGACATCGGGATAGAAATAGGCGTTGTCAGCGTGAAACAGCGCCCGGTCCGTCACCGGCCCGGACAGATCCGCCGCCCAGCCACACCGCGCGGCCAGCACCATATCCACGGCCAGAATATCGCCCTCATCGGTGAAGCCGACATCATAGTCGATCAGGAAATCATGCCGCTTTCCGGTTGCCATCATGTCATCATCGCGGTCCAGACGCGCCTTGACGGCCTGACCCGTCCGGTCAGCGGCGATGGCAGCCAGACAGGCCCAGGCATTGGCCTGCGTCTCCTTACCGCCAAACGCGCCGCCCATCCGCCGCACTTCCGTCGTGACCAGATGGTGCGGACGGCCCAGCACAGCAGCCACCAGATGCTGCGTTTCCGACGGGTGCTGCGTGGACGACCAGACGCGCATTTCTCCGGCCTCTCCGGGCTGGGCAAGCGCGGCCTGCGATTCAAGATAAAAATGCTCCTGCCCACCAATCTCGATCTGCCCCGAGAGGCGGCGCGGCGCGGCCTTCAGACCACGCTCCACATCCCCGCGCTGCATGGTCAGGGAGCGCCAGACCATCGCGCTGCCATTTTCCCGCCCCTGCGCAATATTCAGGATCGCAGGCTTTTCCTCATACTCGATCTTCGCCAGCCGGACGGCCTGACGCGCCGCCTGACGCGACGTCGCCACCACGGCGAACATCGTCTGCCCCCAGAAATGGACATGATCCGTCGCCAGAAGCGGTTCGTCTTCCCGATGCACCGGGCTGATCTGGTTCTCGCCCGGCACATCATCCGCCGTCAGCACGCACACGACACCCGGCGCGGCGCGCACGGCGTCCAGATCCATCGAAACGATCCGCGCATGAGCCTTCGTGCTCAGCCCCGGCACGAGATGCAGCGTGCCGCGCGGCTCCGGCAGATCATCAATATACGCCGCCTGCCCCGTCACATGCAGCAGCGCGCTTTCGTGCTTCATACTGGTGGACGCAGCGCCCGGAACGAGATCAGACATGCGCCAGCCCTCCCGTCCGGGCGAGACGCGCCTGTTTGCTTCCTGTCGTTTCCTCAAAGAACCGCGTCAGCAGATTGGCGGCAACGGTCTGCCGGTACCACGCACTCGCCCGCATATCGGTCAGCGGCGCGAAATCTTCCAGAATCGCCGCCCGCGCTGCCTCAAGCGCGTCCTCGTCCCAGACCCGCCCAAGCAGCGCTGCTTCCGCGCCCGACGCCCGTTTCGGCGTGGCCGCCATGCCGCCATAGGCGAGCCGGACCACAATAATCCGATCCTGTTCGTCCGTCTCGATCATGAAAGCGCCCAGAACGGCGGAAATATCCTGATCGAAGCGCTTGGAAATCTTGTAGGCGCGGAACTGCGCACCCGGCGCGGGCTCAGGAATGGTCAGAGCCTCCACGAACTCGCCGAGCCGCCGGTCCTGCTTTCCGTAAGCAATGAAATAGTCTTCGAGCGCGATAGACCGGCGCTCGGAATCGCGCCGCAGATGCAGCGTCGCATTGGCCGCAATGAACATCGGCGGCCCGTCTCCAATCGGGGAGCCATTGGCGATATTCCCACACACCGTGGCACTGTTGCGCACCTGGGTGGAGCCCAGACGGCGGATCATCTCCCCCGCATCCGACAGCAGCGCCGCAATGGCAGGGCGCGCGTCCTGATACGTCACCCCAGCCCCGATCCGAAGCCCCTCGGCCGTTCTGCTCAAAGCCCGCAGTTCCGGAACGCGCCCGATCGGCACGACATGCTTCAGACGACGCATGCCCTTCGTCACCCACAGCCCCACATCCGTGGCACCCGCAACAATGGTCGCCTCCGGGTCGGCCAGCAAAATCTTCGCCAGATCGTCCGCGGACGCCGGGATACTGAGCGTACCCTCCGGCCCTTCAAGCCGCACGCTCTCGCCGTCTTGCAACGCCGTCAGACGTCCGGCGATCACCTCCACCTGCGCATCGAAACGGTCCGGCCCCGCCGCCATCGCCTGTTGCATGGCCCGCACGATCGGCGCATAGCCGGTGCAGCGGCATAGATTTCCGGCCAGTGCGTCATCAATGGCCTGATCGTCAGCCGCAGCCCCTTCGGCCTTGCGATAAGCCGCCATCGACATGACAAAACCCGGCGTGCAGAACCCACATTGCGAGCCATGCTGCTCGACCATGGCCGTCTGAACGGGATGCGGCGCATCAGCCGTACCGAGATCCTCGATCGTATAGACCTGCGCCCCGTCCAGCATACTGACGAACTGGATGCAGGCATTGACCGCCCGCCAGTTCAGCCGCCCGTCTTCAAGCCGGACCACCAGCACCGTACAGGCCCCGCAATCGCCTTCATTGCAGCCTTCCTTGGTCCCGGTCCGGCCACGCTCGCGCAGCCAGTCCAGCAGGGTCAGCGTCGGGGAGATATCCCTGAGCGTGCAGAGGTCTTCCCCCAGATAAAAACGGACAGTCTGGCGCATCGGGCGGGATCTCGGGCAAAAATACGAGGGGGCGTGCAGCCTTCTGTGCCGCACCGCAGGCGTTGCCGTCTATATCCAAGATCGGAACGAAGCGTTGCCTTTTCTAGAGCAGGGGATAATGGCAGGCGACTGTCCGGCCTTCCGCGATCCTGTGGAGTTCCGGGCGCTCCTGCGAACAGCGCGGCTGGGCGAGCGGACAGCGCGTATGAAATGCACAGCCCTGCGGCGGATGGATCGGGCTTGGCACATCGCCTTTAAGCGACGGCGGCAACGGCCGATCCGGACGCGGCACCGCGTTCAGCAACGCCCGCGTATAAGGATGGGCCGGGGCCTCCAGAACCGCCAGCACGTCCCCTTCCTCCACAATCCGCCCCAGATACATGACGGCAATCCGGTCCGCCATTTGCCGCACGACCGCCAGATCGTGAGAGATGAACACACACGCCACGCCTAAGGAATTGCGCAGATCGCGCAGCAAATTCACGATCTGCGCCTGCACGGACACATCCAGCGCGGATGTCGGCTCATCCGCGACCAGAAGATCTGGCCCCAGCATCAAGGCCCGCGCAATGTTCAGCCTCTGCCGCTGCCCACCCGAAAACTCATGCGGATATCGGGACAGAACGGACGACGACAGGCCAACCTGCTCCAATAGCATCGCGATCCGATCCGCAATGCCAGTCCGCCCATGAATGCGCATCGGTTCCGCCAATGTGTCGCCAATGGTGCGGCGCGGATTAAACGTCGAGGACGAGTCCTGAAACACCATCTGCATCCGCGGCCGCCAGCGCCGCAGCGCCCGGTCGGACAGGCTGGAAATCCGCTCGCCTTCGAAGAATACCTCGCCCGAACTCGGCGCTCCAAGCCCGATCAGCGTCCGACCCAGCGTGGACTTGCCACAGCCGGACTCTCCGACAAGCGCAAGCGCCTCTCCGCAATGCACGACCAGCGACACATCGCTCACAGCCCGCAGGGTCTCACCGTGCGACAGGCGGTAGTGTTTGCTGAGGTTTTTCGCTTCAAGCAGGACAGTCATGCGTCGTACAACACGCAGGCCACGCGCCGCCCTTCTTCCGGTTCCCGCAACGCAGGGCGCACGGCACAGTCCGATCGAACGTACCGGCAGCGCGGCGCGAAAACACAGCCTTCCGGCCGCGCATCCGGAGCAGGCGGTCGCCCCGGAATGGTGGGCAGCGCATCTGGCCTCGGGCCATCCAGTGGCGGGATCGCCTCCAACAACGCCTGCGTATAGGGATGCAGCGGTCGCGCCATCACCGCCGCAACCGGCCCCTGCTCCACAACAAGCCCCGAATAGACAACCGCCACATGCGTGCAGGTCTGCGCCACGACGCCCATATCGTGCGTAATCAGCATCACACCGGCTCCGCTGTCGCGGATTTCGCACAGCAACGTCAGGATCTGCGCCTGCACCGTGACATCGAGCGCCGTGGTCGGCTCGTCTGCGATCAGAAGCGACGGACCACAGGACAGCGCCATCGCGATCATGGCGCGCTGGCGCAGACCGCCGGAAAGCTGGTGCGGATAGCGTTTCGCCGCCGCTTCCGAATCAGGCACTCCCATCCGCCCGAGCAGAGCCACGGTCCGCGCCCGCGCCTCACGACGGCTGATGCGCTCATGCAGGCGGATCTGTTCATCAATCTGCGCGCCAATGGAACGGACCGGCAGGAAGGCCGTCATCGGGTCCTGAAAGATCATGGCCATGCCCGCACCGCGCAGACGCCGCCACTCCCGATCCTTCATTCCCAGAAGTTCACGCCCCTCGAAACGGATGGAGCCCGAAGCCTTCAGACCCGGCAACAATCCCATGACGCTCATGGCCGTCAGGCTCTTCCCGGACCCGGATTCTCCCACCACGCCCAGCGCATCCCCGCGCCGCACGTTCAGGGAGACGTCTTCCAGCAGCGCTGTTCCGTCCGGCAGTTCCAGATGCAGGTGATGCAGCTTCAGAAGCACTTCAGCGCCCATGCCGCCCCTCTCTGATCCGCGGGTCCAGCAGGGCATAAAGCCCGTCCACCAGTGCATTGGCGATGACGACGAAAACAGCGGCATACATGACCGTCGCCATGATAAGCGGCAGATCGAGCGTCGCCAGCGCCTGATAAGTCAGCCGCCCCACGCCCGGCAGAGCGAACACGACTTCCGTCAGAAGCGCCCCCCCGCCCAGAAGCTGTGCGAAATCCAGCCCGAACAGCGACACATAGCTCAGCCAGGACAGCCGCAGACCATGCCACAGCCACACCCGCACCGGCCCCGCCCCCTTGGCGCGCGCCGTGCGAATGGAATCCTCGCCCATCGCCGTCAGCAGTTCGGACCGCAGAACCCGCGCATAAAGGCCGATGAAACAGACTGCCAGCGTCAGAGACGGCAGGAACAGCGCCTTCGCCCAGCCCCACGGGCTCTGCGAAAACGGCACATATCCCAGCGGCGGCACCCATCGGAACAGAAACATGTCATGCCAGCGGCTCTGCGTCACGAGATTGACGACCTCGCCCAGCCAGAACACTGGCATGGACAGACCAATCAGCCCCAAAACCATCAACAGCCGGTCCACCCAGCTATCGCGCAAGACCGCCGAAGCAATCCCGAACACCAGCGACCCACTGACCCAGAAAAACGCGGCCCATAGCACCAGCGAAAGCGTCACCGGGGCCGCCTGCAACACTTCAGGCACAACGCGCTGACCGTGATTGACGAAAGACGTCAGGTCCCGGCTCACGAACAGCTTCTGCATCATCGTCACATACTGCACCGGCAGCGGACGATCGAAACCATACTCCGCCCGGATGCGCGCCACGACCTGCGGGCTGGCTCCGCGCCCTGCAATCCGCGCCGTCGGGTCCGCACCCGGTGTGGCAAAGAAAATGCAGAACACCAGAACCGAAATCCCGAAAATGACCAACAGCATCTGCCCGGTCCGGGAAGCAAAACTCCGGATCATCGGGCCGCACCTTTCGGATCAATCTGATCCCGCAGCGCATTGCCCAGAACATTCAGCGCCAGAACAGTCAACACGATCGCAACGCCCGGAGCAATCGCCACCGCAGGGCGCGTATAGAGCAGCCCTTCGCCGTCCTGAATGATCGTTCCCCACGATGCCGCCGGAGCCTGCACACCGAGCGACAGGAACGACAGCGCGGATTCCGCGAGCATACACAACGCCATCACCAGAGGCGCGAGCACGGCCATGGTCGGCATCAGCCCCGGCAGAATCTCCCGCCACAAAATACGGAAATCCGACGCGCCCATCCCTCGGGCCGCCATCACAAACCCTGCCTGAGACAGGCTCAGTGCCCGCGCCCTAAAAGGCCGTGCGGCATAAGGCACATAAACCAGTGCAATAATCCCGATCGGAATCAGCAGGTTATCCGCGCCGATGGTGATGAACCCAAGCCGGATTCCATGTCCGACCGTGACGACGGACAGTGAAATCGCAAACAGATAGACCGGGATCGCCCAGAGCATGTCCAGAATGCGCGACAGGATCAGGTCAATCCAGCCGCCGAAATATCCCGCACAAATCCCCAGACACGCCGCCAGACACAGACAGAACAGTGCGGAGGACGATGCAATCAGAAGCGAATTGCGGCCGCCATAAAGCACACGCGCCGCCACATCACGCCCTTGCGAATCCGCGCCCAGCACATAAGGCCCCGGCCGCCAGTCCGGCCCAATCGGGCTGAGGCCCAGATGCAGCGGATTGTCATTCGGCTGCATCAGATCGACGCGCTGTCCATTACGGACAGTCGTGCCCGCAATATCGGACGAGAACGGATCGAGGCCGTTCAGGGTGGCGTAAAGCGGAGCGCACAGGCAAGCAACAATGATGAAAGCCAGAAGCAGGGCCGCAAAAGCACCGTCACGACGCGTGAGAACAGCGCGGACAACCCGCCGGTAACTTCCTTCCACGCCTGCTCCCATTCGTTCCGGTTTGCGTTGTTTCCTGTTCTACAGCACGAAACCACCCGGACAGAAGAGGCTCTTCGCAATCAGGCGAGATCGAGGGCCGGTTTGCGCACATGCAGACGAATGCGCTGCTGGAGCGTCCCCAAATCGGGAAGGAGTTCATTATGAAGCGCACGCACGCTGTCATGCGCGGCATAAAAGCGCCGTTTCCCGCTGCTGCTGACCAGAATGGCCGCACCGAGGAAAACGCCGTTGATTTCGATAATGGTTGAACCAAGCATGATGCCGGACCCTGAATAAAGAGCCCGACAATTCTCTGTCGGGCGTTATGACATGCCGGAGACAAATGCCTCCAGCCCTGAAAAAAGGCAGCGCGATTGCTGCGAGCTACACATTCGACACATCATCGACCGACTGGCCCTGTTGCTGTGGACGTCACTTCAGAATGTCGAATACGACACCCAGACACGCAGCGTCAACATATAACGCATGAATATGATGTGATATCTGTAAATACGTTTTAATTAAGTTATTTATATGTTGTCGCAAACCCCGTCATTTACCGTCTGCCCTTCCCACCGTTTTCCATGTTAAGTGACAGTCATGAGCAAGAAGGTTCCGTTGTCCCCCGCCCCGTTCGAAGGTTATGCAGCCCCCCGGGGACGCGTTTTCAACTCTTTTCTGGAAACGGTAGGAGGCACCCCGCTGGTCGCGCTGCCTCACCTGACCCAGCGTGAGCATCTCAACGGGCGATTGCTCCTCAAACTGGAATTCTTCAACCCGCTTGGCTCCGTCAAGGACCGCATCGGCGTGGCCATGCTGCGGGATGCCGAAGCGCGCGGCCTGATTACGCCGGGCCGCACGGTCCTGATCGAGCCGACATCGGGCAATACCGGCATTTCGCTAGCCTTTGCCGCCGTGGCACTTGGCTACAGGCTGATCGTGACCATGCCGGAGAATGCCTCGACCGAACGTCGCAAGATGCTGCGCCTGATGGGTGCGGAAACCGAACTCACCGCGGCCTCCCGCGGCATGGCCGGTGCGATTGAACGCGCTGAACAGCTCAACCGCACTCTCCCCGACGCCTGGATGCCGAGCCAGTTTGAAAACGACGCCAATCCCGCCGTGCATGAAGAGACGACGGCTCAGGAAATCTGGGAAGATACGGCAGGCAAGGTCGATATGGTCGTCGCCGGTCTGGGAACCGGCGGCACGGCCTCCGGCATTGCCCACGGCCTGAAAAAACATCGCAAATCCATCAAGATCTACGGCGTGGAACCGCGTGAAAGCGCGGTCCTGCACGGAGACGAGCCCGGCCCCCACGGCATTCAGGGCATCGGACCGGGATTCGAACCCGATACGCTGGACCTCAAGGCGCTGGACGGCGTTTTCGAAGTCTCTGAACAGGAAGCCGTCGCTACCGCGCGCCTCTGTGCCGCCGTCGAAGGTATTCCCATCGGAATTTCGGCAGGTGCTGCGCTGTTCGCCGGGATGGAACTGGCCCGCAAGCCGTCCAACCGGGGCAAAACGATCGTAGCCATCGTGCCATCCTTCGCGGAACGCTATCTCTCCACACAGCTTTTCGACGGCCTGTCCTGAGGGTCATAAAATAACTTTCCAATAAAGTTATTTTATTTAATATCCATATGTGTTCGTTATTAACTCAAATCCTGTTCCGGTCTCTTTGTAGAAGAGTCGGGAGGGCTGAGAGGAGATAACGTCATGAACCTGTTTTCCGGCCGTCCCACATCTTTCGATCCCGCCTGGGCCTCGCATGGCCTCTCCGGGACGGCGCAGCCCCGTATCGCCAGACCGTTTCGCGCGCTCGGACAGCAGGTCGATCTGCTTCTGGTGCCAGGCCTGTTCGGCTCAGGGCCGGATCACTGGCAGACGCACTGGGAACAGGCTTACGGCCTCCGTCGGCTCCATCAGAAGGACTGGGAAACACCTGATCCCACAGACTGGGAGGCGGCTCTGACGGAGGCCATCGAAGCCTCAGCACGTCCGACTTTTCTGATCGCCCACAGTCTCGGAGCCGTGCTGACGGCAAAATGGCTGACACGTCATGGCGGACGGCGCGTTGCCGGAGCCTTTCTGGTCGCCCCGGCCGATATCGACCAGACAACCCATCCGGACGTCGGCCTCATTCAGGCGTTCGGCCCCCTGCCCGGAACACCCCTTCCTGCCGCCACAGCCGTCATGGCCAGCAGCAACGATCCCTGGTTGTCCCTGCCCCGCGCGCGCGAACTGGCCGGACACTGGCAGTCGGATTTTCTTGAAGCCGGCGCTGCGGGCCATATCGGTAGCAGCGAGCCGTTGGGCCTGTGGGAGCATGGCGCCACAGCCATGCTCGACTTCGCCAGAAGACGCCTGCCACTCCGGGTCCAGTAACCCGGAGCAGCCGCCCTCAGACCTGACGGCCGGAAGGTTTCCAGCGGTTAAGCAGAAGGGAATTGCTGACCACCGAGACGGAACTCATGGCCATGGCCGCCCCTGCTACGATCGGGTTTAACATGCCGAACGCCGCCAGCGGCAGACCCAGAATGTTGTAAATGAAGGCGAAGAACAGGTTCTGCCGGATTTTGGACAGCGTGGCGCTGGACAGGGAAATTGCGTCCAGAACCCCGATCATTTCGCTTTTCATCAACACGACATCCGCCGTATCGAGCGCCACGGCAGATCCGGCCCCAATGGCAAATCCGACATCCGCCGCCGCCAGTGCAGGCGCATCGTTGATGCCATCGCCCACCATGCCGACCACATCGCCCTGAGCGCGATATTTCGCCACGCCTTCAGCCTTGTGCTCCGGCAGAACTCCCGCCAGATACTCATCCACACCAACCTGTCGGGCCACCACAGACGCCGCGCGTTCATTATCGCCCGTCAGCATCACAACACGCATGCCGCGCGCTTTCAGAGCCTGCACGGTCGTCACGGCATCGGTCCGCAGTTCATCCGCCAGCGCGATGATCCCAAGAACCTGACCTGCCTGCGCCACAGCGATAACGGTATTGCCTTCGCTTTCCAGCGCCGCGACCGGCAGGGACGACAGGTCCAGCCCGCTGTCCTGCATGAACACGGGTGAGCCAAGCCGCGCTTCCTGCCTGTCGATCCGCGCAATAACGCCTTTGCCGGGAACAGCCTCAAATCCTTCGGCAGCAACAGACGCGCTAACACCATGGCTCTGCGTATAATCCACGATGGCGCGGGCCAGTGGATGTTCCGAATTATGCTCCAGCGCCTGTGCCACCCCCAGAAGCGTATCCACCAGAACCCCGTCCGCCGGATGAACCGCAGCAACAATCGGGCGCCCCAGAGTTAGAGTGCCGGTCTTGTCGACAATGATGGTTTTCAGCTTTTCGGCCCGCTCCAGCGCATCAGCGTTGCGGAACAGAATGCCGGATTGTGCGCCCCGTCCCGTCCCCACCATGATGGCCGTTGGCGTAGCCAGACCCAGCGAACACGGGCAGGCGATGACCAGAACGGACACGGCAGAAACGAGACTCCAGACCGCAGATCCGGTGACGGCCCAGCCGATTAGGAACGTCAGCACCGCAATCCCGATCACGGCCGGGACGAAAATACCCGAAACCCGATCGGCCAGACGCTGCACATTCGCCTTGGAGCCCTGCGCCTGCTCGACCATTTTCACGATCCGCGCCAGTGCGGTATCCGCGCCAACCCCCGTGGCCCGCACGCGGAGCGCCCCATTGGCGTTCATGGTGCCACCAAACACGTCCTGTCCGGCTTCTTTGAGAACCGGCACGCTCTCACCCGTCAGCATGGACTCGTTGACTTCGGACGCCCCTTCAAGAACCTCCCCATCCACCGGCACACTCTCACCGGGCCGCACGACGAAGATATCGCCGACATGCATGTCCGCCACGGCCCGATCCACAATCACGCCGTCACGCTCGACATGCGCAATCTGCGGTTGAAGCTGAAGCAGGCTTTCGATCCCGGCGCTGGTGCGGTTCTTGGCCCGCGTTTCCATGAGCTTGCCGAGCGAAATCAGCGTGATGATGGAGGCGCTGGCTTCGAAATAGACATGCTGATGTAGCCCGAACACCACAACAACCGCACTGAACAGCCATGCAATGGACGTCCCCAGCACGACCAGCACATCCATATTAGCCGAACCGCCACGCACTGCATTCCACGCCCTGCGATACAGATGCGCCCCGCAGACGAACTGCACGATCGTGGCGAACAGGAACTGCACCGGAACCGGTACGATCATGCGTCCGAAGAACATGCCAATCATTTCGGCAAAAAGCGGTAGCGAGAGAACAAGCGTCAGGATGAACCGGTTGCGCTCCCGTTTCCAGATCGCCGCGCGTTTGGCCTTCGGATCTTCGCGCTCGCCCTCGTCCAGCCGCGTTGCGCCAAATCCGGCCTTCTCGATCTTCCCGATCAGATCCGCTGGTTCGACCACGCCCGGAATATAATTGATATGCGCCCGCTCAGCCGCAAAATTCACACTCGCCTGCACGGAAGGCTGCCGGTTCAGGATCTTTTCGATCCGCGCGGCACAGGCCGCACAGGTCATGCCCGACAGCGACAGATCAAGGCTCTGTTCGTCCACGGAAAAGCCCGCGCGACGCACGGCAGCCACAACGCTTTCAATGGAAGACGCCGTATTTTCAAAAGCAACCTGCGCGCGTTCGGAAGCGAAATTAACGGTCGCGCTGATGCCCTCCTGACGGTTGAGGACTTTTTCAATCCGCGCGGCGCAGGCGGCGCAGGTCATGCCGCCGACGGGGAAACTGATCGTTTCTGACATCTGGAAAGGGTCCTGTCGGCTAAGGAAGCGGAAGGGAAGCTCCGCAAGAAATATACCCCACACCCCTATTTTTCAAGTAAAGAAAAAGCAGCTTTTCCACTCCCGAGAACAATCTCGCGATCATGAAAAACACGCAGCGCATCATGATGCGCAACGCTGATGCATGTGGTGTGGGGCAGAAAGAAAAGAAGGGCCTCGTAAAGACGACGCTCGTTGGCGTCATCCAGCGCAGACGTCGCCTCGCCCAGAAACAGGATCGCAGGCCGGAACAGCAACGCCCGCGCCACGGCCAGACGCTGCTGCTCGCCCGGAGAAAGCACCGCGCCCCAGTCCGCAATCTCGTCCAGCCGATGGCTGTATCCCGCCAAATTGACGGCTTCCAAAGCCTGCTGGCAAGAGGCGATATCATAGTGATCGGATGTCGCGGGATAGCTCAGCGCCTCACGCAGTGTCCCGGACGGAACATAGCTGCGCTGGGGCAAAAACATGGCCTGTCGGATGTTGAAAGAGACCTCTCCCCGCCCGTGACGCCACAGCCCGGCCAGCGCCCGCAGGAACGTGCTTTTCCCCGAACCGGACGGCCCGCGAACCAGCCAGCGTTCGCCGCCCTGCATCGTCAGATCGCCAATCCGCACAATTGGCTTTCCATCTGGCAGGTTCAGGACCAGATCCCGGATCTGCACCGAAGTCGTTTCGGTTACGGAACTAACAATTCCGCTTTGAGGCGACTGGCTGACAACCCGCTCGAACTCGCCCAGACGCTTAAGCACTGAGCGCTGTGTGGCCAGATCGGCATCGAAATGCTGCTGCCGGTAATTCGCGCCGATCAGCGGCGCGCCGAACCGCTCCAGTATCCCGGAAGCCAAAAGGGACGTGAGAACCGCGCCCAGAAAAAGATAGCCCGGGATCTGGAAATGACGGCCATGCCAGTCAAAAGACAATACCCCCCCAATGTTCCACAGAACAACCGCGAAAGACAGCAGCGTGGTCACCGCATCAATGGCGTCCAGCCCCAGTTTGAGCGTCTGGACCGTCATCTGAGACAGGTGGTCCGCAATACGCTGATCCGGGTTGTCCGCCCGGTTGGGGCCATGTTCGAGCCGATAATACGCCTCTTCCGACAGATACTGCCGCAGATAGACTTTCGTGTTCCACAGACGCCACCGCATCGAGAGAACCTGCGTCAGATAAGTCTGCGTCGCATGCACCACGACGGAGCCGAGCGTCACCAGAAGATAGAACGGCAGCATCCCCAGACACCGCCCGACCTCTCCTGCAAAGAACGCATCGAAAAACCGATGATACCACGCCATGGCATCCACAGTCATGTAACCGCCCTGAATGGTCGTGGCGTAACTGCCGCGCAGATTGCTGTTCGCATCAATCCCCGCCCCCACGTTCAGACCTTTGAGAAAGCCGTCCTGCACATTGTAATGCACCCAGGACTTGAAGATGTGATGCGGTGAGAAAACACTCCCGAAATCATTGACCTTCGCATTTGAAACTTTCGTGTCCAGATAGGTATAACCGATCGACACATCCAGCCCCGGCAGGATCTGACCATCGACCTGCGCTTCCCAGCCCTGACGGCGGATCGGGCCGGTGGTGACGTAGAACTGCGAGTGATACGGGTCCTGCACCGACTGGTTGATGCTTTCCATCCGGAACAGCGCGGATGAAAGGTTCAGGCAACCGCGGAAATATTCCGCTTTGAACCCGGTCTCGACCTGATTGCCTTCCTGTGGCGCAAGACCGCCCCCACCATAGGTCTGCTTGCCGACAGCCGGCGTGAAAATGCTGGCATACCAGGAGATGTTCGGCGTGATCTGATACACCGTGCCCAGATAGGGGGTAAGCTGCCCGCGCAGATCGGCCTGATTGATCCACTCCCCCTTTGGCGCAGGAGAAATTTTCTGGAGCTTCTCGTAATAACGCGAGACACGTCCACCCAGAATCAAGGACAAATGCCGGATCACCTCCAGCCGAAGCTGACCATAGAACCCCCACTGATACGCATAGTCATCCGTCCCGTATCTATCGGCATTCTGCTTGTAATCAAAGCAGCTTGCCGGAGGCTGGGGAACAGCATTGGTATTTTCGAGGCTGATATTGTTGTAAATGTTGTTGCAGTTCACGTTCGCATACTGTGTGATCTGCTCATAGGAATTGTAGTTGAACCCGAACAACGCATGATGTGTCCTGTTGAGGAGCTTGAAACTGCCCTATGCATACACATCCGCGGAACGGGACGTGTTGGAGCCTTTATATTTGGAGATCCCCTGATCCCGGTACTGAAGTGTTCCGGTCGCAGGATTCATTTTGTTCCAAGGCTCGTTATAGAAAGTATTGTAGTCCTGATCATAGAACGTGGCGCGCGCCGTCGCCGTCCAGTCGCCCCAGAGCTTCTGGGTGATGGACGCAATCGTCTGCTCGTCATGTAATTCGAATACCCCCAGCTCTGGCTCGGGTTCGCATCCCGGCTACCGGACCACAGGGTATTGGCCGTGGTCAGCGGCAGACCATAATAAGGTGCCGTAATGTCCTGCTGCTGGGCGGCATGAGAGACCAGGAATGTGGTCGTGGACGTGACATCTCACTCCAACGCGCCATAGGCCTGCCATTTGCGCGAATGGGAATATTTGTAGAAAAAATGATTGTCCTGATACAGGTCTGCCGTCCGAAAGCGCACGGTTTTCGAGTGGTTCAGCGGAATGGTGATATCCGTATCCACACGATAATTATCGAAACTGCCCACGCTGGCCGATCCGCCCGCGGCAAAGTTTATACCAGGCTTTTTCGTCACCTGATTGACCACACCACCCGCGCCGCCTCCGCCCTGCAACAGACCGGAAGAGCCACGGAGCACCTCGATCCTGTCATACATCGACAGGTCAAGGGCAGCATTATTCAGCGTCCCAGCAGCGTTGGGCGTGCCATCAATGGACGTCGTGAGCTGATATCCGCGTGAATAATAATTGGAATTGGCCGTAGAGCCCGGAAAGACCAGGATTCCGTTGATCTGCCGCATCGCATCCGCCATCGTCAGCATGTTGGAATCTTCCATACGCTGCTGGGTGATGACCGAAATGGACTGCGGCACGTCCTTGAGCGCCACGGGGCTTTTCCCCCAGACTTCAACAGCGGGGGCTGTATAGGTGTGGTTGGTGCCCAGAACCTGAATATTTTCGTCTGACGCAGCATCCAGATCTTCGGAAGAGCGAGACGCGGCTGCGACAGGCGCTGGAGCAGAGACCGTAGCGGGAGCCTTCACAGACTGCGCCAAAGGCTTGTCGGCGCGTCGCAATACCCCGCAATGCACAGGACGCGACGCCCTGTGTGTGGCATGGCAAACAGACGGGTGGTTTCTGGCGCGCTCTGCAACCGTATCGGCCAAAGCCGCAGGGCATGCGCCCACCACCAGACTGCCCCAGATCAGAGCATGGTGGGAAATGGCGGAAAAGCCGAGCCGACGGCGAACTGAAATGCCATGCTGTGTCATAATGTCTGTCCTAAAGAGACATACCAGCCCCATGCAACAGCCCGTTCCACGAAAAGCACCGTGTTACGGCATGAGGCCGGCAATGAAACGCTCCTGCTCAGGAGGAGGCGTGCTCCGGCTTCAGGAAACGACGTCAAATCCCGTGTCTTCGACGACGTCCCTGAACGCTGCGGGCGAAACATGGGCCGGGTCGTAAGAGACCGTCACCTTGCCGCCATCCAGCACGATATCGACGCCCGTTACGCCATTTACGGCTTCAAGAGCGCGCTGGAGCTTGCCCGAACATCCGTTGCAGGACATGCCCTCTACCGTCATGTGCGCTGTTTCTGTCATGTCACGAAATCCTTGAAAGAGAGAAAAACTCCCCCGGCGAGGGTATATCCACATACGATTCGGGGGTATGGTTTATATAAACATTCACTATAAAACTATTCTGGCAACCGTTATTATTTAACGATCATATTTTGGTATATATACCGCACCGGGGTATGCAATTTTCATATTACCTCCGAAACAGATTCGACAAGACAATTTTTTCAGACACGAAAAAATAATCTTTTCCGATCCCCCGGCTGGGTATAGGGTCACATCAGATTCGAACGATGAATCGCTCCGTTTCTTCCCCTTCTGTGGTGATTTCTGATGCTCAGGACACATGCCCGGATCTGGATCGGCCTGCTGGCTTGCCTGCTCATGCAGGTGGGGCTGCTGCTTGGCGCATCCACCGCGCAGGCCAGATCTGAAGCCCCCCACATGACCATGACCCACATCGCCATGACGATGCATCACATGGCCCATCACCAGAAGCCGGATGCCACGGATTGCTGCAAAACCTCAGCGTTCCACGCGATCCCTCATCCGCAACAGTCTTCCGAAGGCTGCTGCCACACGCATGCGGTCTCGGCCGACCCCATGCTGACAATGGCGTCCATCCACCCGTCCGGCCCGGCCCATACGGCCGCGCGCGTCTTTGCCTCAGGGCTGCAAGGACGCTTCAGCGGGACGGACTGGATCCCCGCCTCGCCGCCTCCAAAACTGCACGCAATCTGACACACGCCTGACCGGCGTGGACCCGTCCTGCTGTCCGAAATGGGCATTCAGGGCCTGATCCTCTGTCATTTTTGCGGATTTTTCCTCATGATCTTTCCGTCCCGCTTCCGGGGCGGCCTTACACGACGGCGTTTCGTGACGGGGATCGGCGCAGGCGGCCTTCTGGCAGCCCTGCCCCGCACCTCACATGCGCTCTCGTCCACGGCTGTTCCCCTTGGAGGTTCTCCCCTCAGGGCCTCTTCGGGTATCATACCCCCCACCCCTTTTAACCGGTGGGATCTGAAGGTCGGCCACACGCGCATTTCGCTCGATGGCAAGACCATGCACGCCCCAACTGTCGGCGGCACGGTGCCCGGTCCGATCCTGCGCTTCAAACAGGGCGATACCGTCAGCATCAACGTGACCAATACGCTGGATGAACCGACCTCGATCCACTGGCACGGCATCCGCACGCCCGCGAATATGGATGGCGTCCCGGGGTTGAGTTTCGGCGGCATCGCCCCCGGCGAAACCTTTACCTACCGCTTCAAACTCCATCAGAGCGGCACCTACTGGTATCACAGCCACTCCGGGATGCAGGAAGCGATGGGCCTGTACGGTGCGATGGTCATCGACCCGCGCCGCCCGGACCCGAACGCCTGCGACCGCGATTACGTCATTTTCCTCGCCGAATGGACGGATGTCATGCCCCATGACATCGTCAGCAACCTCAAAATGCAGGACGACTATTACGTCTTCCGCCAGCGCACTGCGGCGTCCTTCCCGAAAGAAGCGCGCGAAGCCGAAAGTGCGGGTGCGGCCCTCGCGGACCGTCTGGCCTGGTCGAAAATGCGCATGGCCGCGACCGACATCGCAGACGTCTCGGGCGCGATCTACACCTACACGCTGAACGGCCACGCCCCGGACATGAACTGGAGCGGCCTATTCCGGCCCGGCGAGAAGGTGCGTCTGCGCTTCATCAACGGCTCGACCATGACATTTTTCGACATCCGGATTCCCGGGCTCGAAATGCTGGTCGTGCAGGCTGACGGCAACGATATCGAACCCATCCCCGTGGACGAGTTCCGCATCGGCGTAGCGGAAACATACGATGTGATTGTCCAGCCGAAAGACGAGCGCGCCTATGCCATTTTCGCCCAGAGCGAGGACCGCACCGGCTACGCAAGAGGCACCCTTGCCCCGCGCGAAGGCATGATCGCACCGCTCCCGCCGATGGACCCGCGCCCCGTCCGCACCATGGTGGACATGGGCATGGGAAACATGAAGCCCGGCGAGAGCATGAAGGACACGGACATGTCGGACGATATGTCCGGCATGAAAATGGGTGGCGACATGGCCGGAATGGACATGCACGGCATGAACATGAAAGGCATGGATATGAGCCACATGGCCATGCTGAAAATGGAAGTGGACGACCCCGGCCCGCCGCCCATCAATGTCGAAAACCAGATGCGCGCCATGATGCCCATCGACCGCACGGGCAGCCCCGGCGACGGACTGGAGAACAACGGCCGTCGCGTCCTGAACTACAAACAACTCCGCGCCACCCGCCCCGGAGCGGATTTGCGACCGCCAACGCGGGAAATCATCCTGCATCTGACCGGCAACATGGAGCGCTATATCTGGGGCTTCAACGGTCGGAAGTTCTCGGAATCCGGCCCGATCCGTCTCAAGCTTGGCGAGCGTGTGCGCTTCACGCTCATCAACGACACCATGATGGAACATCCAATCCATTTGCACGGTCTATGGAGCGAACTGGAAAATGGTCAGGGCGATTACCGTCCCTACAAGCACACCATCATTTCCCAGCCGGGCTCGAAGCTGAGCTATCTCGTGACGGCCGATACCCCCGGCATGTGGGCGTATCACTGCCACCTGATGTATCACATGGATCTGGGCATGTTCCGCACGGTGATCGTGGCATGAAACACGCTCTTTCTCTCGTGGTTCTGTCCATTCTCGCCCTGGCCGGAACGGCCCACGCCGACCAGCCGGTCTATCATGCCACCGATGCGCCGGAAGCAACCCCCGTCGTCTATATTGGCGGTATCAAACCCGCTATGGATCAGGGCACCTGGCTGCACGGCATCTTCAACCAGCTTGAAGGCCGCTATGCGCCCGGCGGCACCGATTTCCGCTGGGACGGCGAAGCGTGGTTCGGCGGCGATTACAACAAGATCTGGCTCAAATCCGAAGGCACGCTGGAGAAAGGCCGCCTAAGCGATGGCGATCATGAACTGCTCTATACGCGCTCGATTTCGTCCTACTGGAACCTTCAAGGCGGCGTGCGGATGGACCTCGATGACGGCCCGACCCGCACATGGGGCGCGTTCGGCGTTCAGGGTCTGGCGCTCTACGAGTTCGAGTTCGAGGCCACGGCCTATGTCAGCGATCGCGGACGTTTCGCCGCCCGTGTGGAAGGCTCTTACGACTTCCTCCTGACCAACCGCCTGATCCTTCAGCCGCAGGCCGAGTTCAATTTCTACACGAAGTCCGACGCAGGGCGTCAGGCTGGCGCCGGTCTGTCGGATGTCGATGCCGGCCTGCGCCTGCGATACGAACTCTGGCGGAAATTCGCGCCTTATGTGGCCGTAACCTACTCCGGATATCTCACACAAGCCCGCCGGATCACCCGTGACCAGCACGACGACACCGGCTCCGTCCGCTTCAGCCTCGGCGTCCGAAGCTGGTTCTGATTCCAACACCCCATAAAAGAAAGTCACACATCATGCGCAAGACCCTCCTCGCACTGACCGCCCTCCTCGCAACCGGCACGGCCTACGCCGCCCCCTCCATGCCCGGCATGGATATGAGCCATATAGAGATGGGCGGTAAAAACGCCATGACCATGTCGTCCCCCAAAACGCAGGACCCGATGGCCGGACTGAACATGGATCAGCAGATGACCCTATGTGCGCATCTTGAGACGCTCAGCAAACAGAACAGCCCGCTGACGCCGAAGATGAAGCAGCAGCGCGCCGCCTGTCAGAAAATGGATATGGGCATGACGAGCCAGCCCGCCCCCGGCGAAACGCTGGACCGCTGATTCGTCAGCGCATCATCCGGCGAACGACCTGGAGAAGCTCGTCGATGGCGCCTTCTCCACCGTCTTCCTGCACCGCGCGGCGCACGCAGCCATTGGCGTGGGACGACAGGATCTGGATGGACACACCATCCAGAGCCGACTTGATGGCGGAAATCTGGGTCAGGATATCCACGCAGTAGCGGTCGTTCTCGATCATGTTGAGAACACCACCGACCTGCCCCTCGATCCGACGCACGCGGTTCGTTAAGGCTTTCTTGCGAGGCTGCTCGACGCGACGGCCGTCATCGTCCACGGGCGCACAATTCTCGCAGACATACATTGCATGTTCTTTCTGGAATAGTGCCATTCCTGGATCCGCCCTTTAGTCAGACATTCGAACATCACTCATGGGTCCATGTCCGCCCATCGGGGTCCGCCTTCAAGCGCACCCGTAACGCGTGTGTATGCCCCGCTACGTCGGGAATTGCCAGTCCGCAGACGCCGATCCGCCTTTTCCCGATCGAAAAAACCGAGTCTCCCACAGGAAAACGGGCCTCCTGTTGCGTCAGTAAGGTGCAGATATTCCGTTTCAATATGGGATGTTGCTCCGGCCTATGTCCCGTCAGCAGGGATTTTCGTAAAATTTATTATAAAATCCGGCGATTTCTCCAGTCCCAGACAGTGCCCCGGACCGCACTTGATGCAAATCATTCTCACTCCCCTTCCCGGACGGGCCGGATGCGCCTATCTAGAACGTAGGACGGAGCCTGTGAGCCTCCGTGCATACTCACCGAGGTACGGAACTGATGTTGTATCTGGATACACTGCCCAAGGGCGGACATGCCGTGATCGAAAAGGTCGAACAGCGTGCGCCTCTGGACCCGATCGCCACACGCCTCGGCGAACTGGGCTTCGTGCCCGGCGAAGCCGTACAGGTCGTCGCGACCGGTCCGATGGGCAGAGATCCGATTGCCGTGCGTCTGGGCACATCACGCTTTGCTCTGCGCCGTGGCGAAGCCGCCCGCGTCGGCCTGCGGACCGTTTCCTGACACCCCATGAGTGCAACCGAGTCCCCGCAGACACCCGCGTCCTCTCTGCATATCGCCCTCGTCGGAAATCCGAACTGCGGCAAGACCTCCCTGTTCAACCAGCTGACGGGCAGCCGTCAGAAAGTCGCCAACTACGCGGGCGTCACGGTTGAGCGCAAGGAAGGCTTCTTCACCACACCCAACGGCCGCGCCATCCGCGTACTCGACCTGCCGGGCGCCTACAGCCTTGATTCGACGAGTCCGGACGAGGACGTCACACGTGATGTCTGTCTCGGCCGCCACCGGACCGAACCCCGCCCGGAAATGTTGGTCGCCGTTATTTCGGCGACCAATCTGCGGCTGCATCTGCGCTTCCTTCTGGAACTGAAGCAGCTGGGCCTCCCCGTCGTCGTCGCACTGAGCATGATGGACGAAGCCCGCCGCCACGGCCTTCAGATTGACGTCGCCGGATTGCAGGCCGATCTGGGTATCCCCATCGTCCCCGTGATCAGCCTCAACCGCGCAGGCGTGATGCCGCTGCTTCAGGCACTGGATCTGCCCTTTCCGGCTCCGCCCGTGCCTCTTCCGGCAGGGCTCGATCCGCATATGGAAGTCCGGCGGCTGCTCGCGACCTATGTCGTCGATCCCGCCTCCGGAACGGACCGCCTGACGGACCGGCTGGACCGCGTGTTCCTGCATCCGGTCTGGGGCCCGGTCATTCTTCTGATCGTGCTGTTCGTCATGTTCCAGACCGTCTTCGCTTGGGCGCAACCGCTCATGGACGGTCTGGGCAATGGCATCTCGCTCTTTGGAGAAATCGTTCTCAAACCGCTTCCGGGCGGCGTCCTGCACAGTCTTCTGGCGGACGGTGTGCTGGCGGGTGCGGGCACGGTCATCGTGTTCCTGCCGCAGATCCTCATCCTGTTTTTGTGGATTCTGGCGCTTGAGGAATCCGGCTATCTGCCACGCGCGGCCTTCCTGCTCGACCGGCTGATGGCGCTGGCGGGGCTGAGCGGACGCTCCTTCATTCCCCTGCTGTCGAGCTTCGCCTGCGCCATTCCCGGCATCATGGCGGCCCGCACGATCCAGAACCCGCGGGACCGTCTGGTCACGATCCTGATCGCACCGCTCATGACCTGCTCGGCACGCCTGCCGGTCTATACGCTGCTGATCGGCGCGTTTGTGCCACACCGGAGCGTGCTCGGGATCTTCGGCCTTCAGGGGCTGGTGCTGTTCGGGCTCTATGCCGTCGCCATCATCAGCGGCGTGATCGCCGCGCGGGTCATGACGCGGGGTGTGAAGTCCGAAGAACATCCGCTGCTGCTCGAACTGCCGTCCTATCGCCGCCCGAATCTCAGGAGCCTTGCGCTCGGACTGTGGCAACAGGCGGTGATGTTCCTCTCCCGCGTCGGCACGATCATCGTCACGCTGAACGTGCTGCTCTGGGCGCTGTCGAGCTTCCCGCTCCCCCCCGCAGGCGCACCGGGACCGGCCATCGATTACAGTCTGGCAGGACGGATCGGACATCTGATGCAGTGGGTTTTCGCACCCATCGGCTTCAACTGGCAGATCTGCGTTTCGCTCATCCCCGGCCTTGCAGCGCGTGAAGTGGCAGTCAGTTCGCTGGCCACCGTTTATGCCATCGGAGCCACCGATGACGGCGCGGCCGACAGGCTCCTGCCCCTGCTCTCAACGCAGTGGAGCATGGCCACGGCCTTCTCGCTGCTGGCCTGGTATGTTTATGCGCCGCAATGCATTTCGACGCTGGCTGTCATGCGTCGGGAAACCGGATCGATCAAAACCGTTCTGGGGGCTGCGGCGTATCTGTTCGGTCTGGCCTATCTGGCCGCATTCCTGACCTATCACATCACCCGCGCCATTACGGGAGTTCCCTGATGCTCGAACTTGCTGTTGCCGTCCTGATCGTCTTCGCAGCCGCCATCTACTGGTATGCGCGCCTGTTTCCCGCCGGATGGGGCCGAATGCGAACGGCTGTGGGCCTGTCCACGCCACAGTCCACCGCAAGCAAGGGCTGCGGCGGCTGCTCGGGCTGTGACCGTTCGGGCAAGGGCGGCTGCCACTAAGGCAGCCGCCCTCTTTTTCAGGCTTTCTGAAGGCCAGGATTGCCACGCTCAACCGCAAAGCTGGCATAAGTGGACAGCTTGCCCCCCGGTACCATGACCCGATCGATCGTCTTCAGATCGGCATGCCATACTTCCGGCCCCACATCACACAGAACATAACCGCGCTTGTCGGTCGTGGCTTTCAGATGCGGGTTTTCGCTGCGGGCAATACGACTAAAATGATCGTCGTCGCCCAGACCATCCGCACCCGATGAAATGGACGTCGCAAGGAACTCCACCGAAACCGGCTTGCCACGTCCCGGCTCAATCAGCAGATCCCCAGCGAAGTGCCGATGCGCGTCCCCTGTCACATTCACCACGTTTCCGGGGCAATGCGTATCGATGAAATCCAGAAGGCGCTTGCGGCTGTACAGATAGCCCGACCACTGATCCATGCTGTAAACAAGCTCGGAATGCGCGGACTTCCGATGCGCCAGATCCATGATCATGACCTGATGCGCCAGCAGGTTCCATTTTGCGTCCGACCGCCCCAGACCATCAAACAGCCACTGCTCCTGTTCCGCGCCCATCATGGTGCGCTCGGGAGACCAGACGTCCTTGCCCTGCGCCGCATTCGTGTCGCCATACGCCTGATCGCTGCGATACTGGCGCGTATCCAGCACGAACATGTTCATCAGGTCGCCGAAGCTGAAACTGCGATAAAGCTGCATGTGGCTGCCATCGGGAATGGACGTCGCCCGTAGCGGCATATTCTCGTAATACGCCTGTAGTCCGACAGCCCGGCGCAGACGGAAAATCTCCGGCGGCGTGCCGTCCTGATCGGTATCTCCGGCCCAGTTGTTGTCGATCTCGTGGTCGTCAAAACTGACAATCCACGACGTCGCCGCATGAGCAGCCTGAAGATCCGGGTCCAGCTTGTACTGGGCATAGCGGCGGCGATATTCGTCCAGCGAATAACATTCCGGCCCGACATGACGCCGCAGAACATGCGCCTTGCGCCCGTCGATATCGCGCAGATGGTCGCCGCTATCCGCACCTTCGTAAATATAGTCGCCATAATGGAACACGAAATCGATCGGCTCGTTCGCGATGGCGCGCCAGGCGGTGTAGTAGCCATATTCGTAATGCTGGCAGCCCGCTGCGGCAAAACGCACGCGCGACAGCGGCGTACCCGGCATCGGCAGCGTCCGCCCCCGCCCAACCGGGCTCTGATAGCCCGCAATGTGGAAACGGTACCAGTACGGCCGGTCAGGCCTCAGCCCCGCAACCTCAACATGAACCGAATGGCCAAGCTCTGGATGGGCGAGCGCCTGTCCGCTCTGCACGGGTTTCGAGAACGTCTCATCCTCGCTAACCTCCCAGCCCACCAGAACCGGTTTAAGAGCCTCCATGCCGCCTGCTTCTTCCAGCGGGTCGGGTGCAAGGCGCGTCCACAGCACCAGACCGTCCGAAGCCGGATCGCCGGAAGCCACGCCGAGCTGGAACGGAGTGGCTTTAAAACCCGGATTTTTCTCCAGATCGCGCGGGACGGCAGCCCGCAGCGCACGCACGCGCGTCGAGAGGAGGAGACCCGCACCAAGGCCGGTCAGCAGGCTTCTACGTTTCATGAACACCATGCAGCAGTTCTTTCCTACGAAGCCCGGCTCCCTGCGGAACCGGGCTCCCAGAGGTCTTTGGACACACGCCCTCCGTTCTGTGGACACATGAAATGGAGATTTGCCCACTCCCCCAAACGCCATTTCATGAAACTGTCACGAATACGGCCGATCGAATTCCCTAAACGCTATCGCGCCGCAGCCCGGAGGAGTCCTTTCAGGGCGCGGTGATTCGGAAACATCCAGAAACGGGAACATGGATGCGCTGTCAGCAGGAATGGTTGCGCCTTTATCGCAGAGTGCGTTCCCGGACCCGTCGGGAGGATGCGGACGACCACCTTCAGAACGCCCTCATGAGCTATTTCGAGCGCCCCGAAGGCAGCGTGCAGCATCAGGACGCCTATATCACCCGAAGCGCCGTGAATTCCTCGCTCAACGCGATCCGCCGCGAACTGCAGGGATATGTACAGGCGGCGGACGACTTCGAAACGCTCGTCAATGTCCCCGACCCTGCGCCCTCGCAGGAGGATATTTACGAATCAACGCAAAGACTGGCGCATTTCCACGAAGGCTGCGAACAGCTTCCGGACCGGACCCGACAGATCTTCCTGATGAACCGTGTGGAAAAAATGAAGTACAGTCATATTGCGAAATCGCTGGCGATCAGTGAAAGCAGCGTTGAAAAACATATCGCAAAGGCGTTGATCTTCCTTTCAACATGGATGGATCACTGAAATACCAATCTGATGGACGTCATCAAACTCCGCGCGGCAGAATGGATTGCGCGCCTCCATGCAGAGGACTGCACACCGCGCGACCATGACATGTTCCGCGCGTGGCTGGCGAGCGATCCTCGGAACGGTCCGGTTTTCGAACATCTGACGGAACTGTGGGAACTCTCCGGAGGCGCACGCACGCCACCCGTCGTTGCAAAGCCGGTTCAAACCATCCGACGCCCAGTTCTCAGCCGGCGTCATGCGCTGGCCGGGTTAGTGGCAGCGGCTTTTCTGGCCGCCCCCCCATGGGAAGGTGCCCATGCCAGCCGGATAGAGGAGACCGGAATTGGAAGCATCCGCGACGTCCGCCTCACGCCCCGGACGGATTGCCGCCTCGACACCCAGACGCGCCTTGTGGTGGGCGCGAACGGGCAGCAGGCGCGGCTGTGTCACGGGCAGATCCTGCTCTCGGTGGCCGGACCGGACCCGTTCCATCTTTCCGCCGACGGCATGACGGTACAGCTTCATGACAAGACCTCCGCCGATATCCGCATCAATCGCGGCAATACGGAAGTCACGGCCATCCGGGGGAAGGTGTTCCTGACCGCCGCAGCCCTGCGTGAGGCCGGACGATGGGTGATGCCCGGACAGCGCCTGCGGATGGATCGCAACGGCGGCTGGAACATCGATTATCCCGATCTGGAAACATTACTCTCCTGGCAGAGCGGCGAACTGGTGTTCCGCAACCAGCCGCTGGCGGAGGTGATTCAGGAAATCAACCGTTACGCCTCCCGCCAGATCGTCCTGTCCGCGCCGCGTCTGGCCTCGCAGCGCCTGAGCGGCGTGTACCATGTGCGTCAGGGGGATGCGTTTTTGCAGATGCTCCCGCATCTGCTGCCCCTGCGGATCCGCCCGGCCCATAACGCTTACGAAATCGTCGCTTTGTGACGTTTCGATGAAAACCGCTGCATCGCGCTGAGGTTTTCATTTTCTCATCTGTCTTCCTGTCGAGACCGCTTTCAGGCCCGACGACAGGAAACGAGCCCCATGACCCCGCCCTCCCGTTACCCCCGCCGCACCGTTCTGCTTCTGTCGGCAGGCGCGACCATTCTGACGCACTCTCTGTCCAGCGCCTTCGCAGCCCCGAGCGCTCCGGTGCATATCGCGCCACAGCCCATGGCACAGGCCCTCGTGACGCTCGGGCATCAGACGGGCCGCAACATCATTTTCACCTCCGATGCCGTGGCCCATCTGCGCGCCCCTGCCGTGGACGGCACGCTGTCGCCCGACGATGCGGTCAAACGCCTGCTGCGCGGGAGCGGACTGAAGGCAGAGGCCATGCCGGATGGCGGCGTCATCATCCGCAAGGACCCCTCCGCGCGCCCAAAGCCCCAGCGCCTGCGTGAAGCGCAGGCGCATGACATCGAACAGATCGTCGCCACCGGCCACCGCACACGCTCCGTCATGAGCGTCAACGGCGACGAAATGCAGACGCTGATGCCGGGTCAGAGCCCGATGCAGGCACTGGACCTTTTGCCGGGTGTGACGTTCACCAACGTCGATCCGTGGGGCAATAACGAGCAGAATTCCAGCATTTACGTCCACGGTTTCAACCAGAACCAGCTCGGCTACACGATGGACGGCGTCCCGCTCGGAGCGGGGGCTTACGGCAACTATAACGGCCTGTCTCCGCAGCGTGCGGCCATCAGTGAAGACATCGGTTCAGTTTCCCTGTCGTCCGGCGCCGGTGCGCTGGGCACGGCTTCGACCAGCAATCTGGGCGGGACGATCGAATTTACCACGCGCGATCCGAAGCAGAAGGCCGGTGCAACGATCAACCAGACCTTTGGTAGCTATTCCACCTTCAGAACATTCGCACGCGTCGATACGGGCAATTTCGGCAACGGCAACTCGGCCTATATGGCGTTTGCCCGTCAGGACGCCCGCCCGTGGAATCTCGGCAATGCCAACCGGCAGGGCGGTTATCAGGTGAACGGGAAATTCGTCCATAAGGGCGAAAACACCACCATCACCGCCTATTTCGACTGGCAGAACAAGGCCGAGCCCAACACGCAGGGACTCACGGCTCCCACCGACCTGTATGCCCGCGGGGCCTTCTTCCCGGACCTGAACGCCGCCATGGCGGGGTATCCGGCTGAAAGCTCGACCAAAGCCGGACCGGCGACACCCAACAACAAATATTACTTCTCCGCCGCCCAGCGCACGGACTACCTGACCTATCTGAAAATTTCCCACCGGTTCTCTCCGAACCTGAACTGGGACAACCAGCTTTACTTCCACTACGACGACGGCGCGGGCGTGGTCGCGACTTCCATCCGTACGAATGCAATCCTGACGATCCTTGGCTCTTATCTTGACCCCACCGGCACGAAATACATCAAGAACGGCCAGTTCACCTACAGCGTCGCGGGTATTGATCCGAAAGTCTGGAACGCCACGGGTGACACGGGTTTCGCCGTCCGCACCACGGAATATAGCGACTATCGCGGCGGCCTGATCAGCACGCTGCACTACCGCCTCGGCCATCACAATATCGAACTGGGCGGCTGGTATGAGCGCAACAACAACGAGCAGGGCCGCTACTGGTATCCGCTGACGCAGAACGACACGCTGACGCCCTATACGCGCCCGACCAACCCGCTGTTCACGCAGTGGAACAACGCGTTCTACACCAACACCTTCGTCACGCATCTTCAGGACAGCTGGAAGGTGACGTCCCGCCTGACGCTAACGGCGGGCCTCAAGTCCGAGATGGTCTATACGAACGGCACCCTCCCGGTGGCCGCTCTGCCGCAGTCTCTCGCCTCTTCGGTGAAGGGGGCGAAAACGATCGTCGATACCAGCACCCACACCGTCGCGGGCGGCACCATTCCGTCTTACAAACCGTTCCTGCCCGCCTTCGGTGCGTTGTGGAACGTCACACAGCACGAACAGCTCTTTGCCAATATTCAGGAGAACATGAACTCCTTCGCCGCCACTGGCTACGGCTCGACGTCTCCGTGGGCCGTGTCCGATCAGGCGGATTTTGAGAAGTTCAAGCGCAGTGGCAAACCGGAGACGTCCTGGACGTATGAAACCGGCATCCGCACCAGCCATCCGATCAATACGCGCATCCTGACCGGGATCAGCGGACAGCTCGAATATTATCACGTCGATTTCTACAACCGCCTCGGCACCATTTCACCGCCGGGTCAGGGTATTTCAGGCGTCGGCAATACGGTAGCAAACCTTGGCAGCGTCTCGACAAACGGCATGGACATGTCGTTTACGCTGCGCTTCGGACCCCATTTCTCGATCTATGATGCCGTGTCCTATGTCAGCAGCATTTACGGCAACGACTTCATGGATGGAGCGACGCTCTATGCCACCAAGGACAAGAAGGTTCCCGCCATTCCGGCATGGTCCGACAAGTTCGCCGTTAACTACACTCAGGGCGGCTTCAACGCCCAGTTCAGCGGCAGCTATATGGGCGTCCGCCCGGGCACCATCACCAACAGCGTCATGGTTCCCCCACGCGTGCAGCTTGCCTTCAGTTCCAGCTACACGTTCCACCAGATCCCGCACATGAACAGCCTCAAGCTCCAGTTCAACGCCAGCAATCTGACGAATGCGCGCTCCTGGTCCACGATCGCCGCCGGAGATGCCAGCACCTATACCGGCTACCCCACGGCCCCGCGCATGTTCTTCGGAACAGTGTCCGCAGCCTTCTGAACACAAAACACCCCTTCCCCGGTTTCTCCGGGGAAGGGATTCAGGAACCCGCCCCTAACGGGCTGAACTGCCAGACATTTTCGGTGGCCGGGCATCGCCCTTTCAGCCCTCCTTCGACCTCCCGGCTTTCCAGACGCCTGATCTCGTAAGCCTCTCCGTAAGCCTCGCGTACAAAGCCTTCATCCACGGAAAACGGCGGTCCCTTCAGGCAGGACTGGTCATAGGCCAATGTCACGAGCAGTTCGGGCACAGAACCAGTCAGGGCCAGAAGATGGGCCACATAAGCCCGCCGCAGATCTTCCGGCAGGGCAATCAGCGCGGCACGGTCATAAATGGCCTCCACCGGGCCAAGGGCATCCGGCGTCAGATCGAAAATATTACCCGCAAAAATACTGATGGCACCGGCCGAAAAACGCCGCAACGTCCCGACCTGAACGACATCGGGTGTAACGCCGAGATCGCTGAAAAAACGCTCCACCGCAATCTCGCTGAGTTCACATCCGATCACCCGATACCCCTGCCCGGCCAGCCAGACCATGTCCTGACTCATCCCACACAGAGGCACGAAAATCCTCGCGGCGACCGGCAGATCCAGAGCGCCGAAATGGCGGGTCAGAAACGGATTGGCACGCGCTTCGTGAAAGCCCGTCTCCCCACGTTCCCATTTTTCCTGCCAGAAAACGGCATTCGACGCTGCATCCATCACTTCGGCGATCCTTCTGCCCTTTCCGGCCGATCCTGTGCCTTCTTCCTCCGATGAAGCAATGGCCTCTCCGGAGAAAATATGAGAAAAGCCGCTCATGGTCATGCTCACCCCCTCACAGCGGCAGGCGCTCGACGAAATCATTGCCGCCCATGCCGCAGGACTGCCGACGCATCTGCTGACGGGATATGCGGGCAGCGGCAAAACGACGCTGATGCAGGCCGTCGCCCGGCATTTCATGGGCGAGAAAAAAGTCGTAGTCATCACGGCCCCGACCCATAAAGCCACGGCTGTTCTGCGCTCCAAAGTAGACCGGGACGTCGACTGCCGCACGATCCAGAGCCTGCTGAGCCTCCAGCCCTCTTCGCAGGGCACGACCACGACCCTCGTGCGCTCCAAACGCCCCCAGACGATCGCTGATGGCATCGTCATCGTCGATGAATGCTCGATGCTCTCGGCGGAGCTGATGAACTGGATCCGCGATCTGCTCCGCTACTGCTTCGTACTGTTCGTAGGCGACCCGGCCCAGCTGCCGCCTGTTGGAGAAGCCGCCTCCCCCTCGTTTTCCGTGCCCTCACGCTCCCATCTCGACACCGTCGTACGACAGGCGGCAGGCAATCCGATCCTCGAAGCCGCAACCCTCATCCGCCAGAGCCAGGGCGGTGAAGCGGACTGGAGCTGGGTCCGCGATGCCCGTCAGGAACAGACCGGCCTGTTCCTGCCCAAAGATGTGGAAAACTGGGTCCGCAAGGCCTTCCTGTCCGACGCCTTCGACGAAGATAACGACTGGTGCCGCTATCTGTGCTGGACGAACGCGCGGGTGCATCAGATCAACCGGATGGTCCGGCTCTGGCGCTATGGCGGCGAGACCCCCACACCCTTCATGCCCGGCGAGCGTGTCGTGTCCCGCGCGCCATTTTCCATCCAGCAGGAAGAAAGCGGCCCGCGTCAGGCCATTGCCACGAACGAGGAAGTCCTCGTCATGGATATCAAGCCCGGTCGGCTGTCCTACAAGTTTGAGCTGTGCAAGGACGTTCCAGCCTGGGTCGCCGATCTGGCGTCATGGGAAGTCACGCTGCTAACAATGGCGGGCGAGGAAATCACCGGCCATATCGTGCAGAACCCGAAAGATCTGGAAGCCGTGGACCGGCGTCTGGTGCAGGAAGCGAAACAGCAGCACCGCCGCTGGAGCCACCGTTTCGCGTTTCAGAATGCCCTGCTCCAGCTTCAGGCGATCTACGCCATGACGGTCCATACCGCGCAGGGCAGCACGTTCAAAAACGTGTTCGTGGATCTCGGCGACATCGGCCGTCGCGCCCGGCAGAACCCGCTGGAGACGCAGCAGCTCTGTTATGTAGCGGTCACACGCGCGACGGACATGGTGTTTCTTGTCAACACGGCGGGTCTTTCCGCACAATAGGCCGCGACGCCCAGAGCGACGCCAGAATAGACCCCGAAACATTGTGCCAGACGGAAAAAACCGCGCCCGGCAGCGCGGCCAGCGGGGAGAAATAAAGCCGTCCCAGTGTCGCGGCGAGCCCGGAATTCTGCATCCCGACTTCCAACGCCAGCGTCCGGCAGACACTCTCGTCAAAGCCAAGCAATCGCCCGCCCCAGTAGCCCCCCAGAAGCCCGATCCCGTTATGCAGGATGACGGCCAGCAGCATGATCGGACCAGCCTCTTTCAAAGACGGCCCCACACCCGCCACGATCGCCCCGATGATAAGCAGGATCGACACCATCGCCACCGGCGGAAGCGCAGGCTCGACCCGGCGCACCGCGCGATGCCAGAATGTGTTGATCACAACGCCCGCCAGAACAGGTAGCGCTACCATGGTTACGATGCTGCGAAACAACGCCCAGCTATCCACCGCCACCCCAGCCGAGACATAGAACCGCACCAGAAGCGGTGTTGCGACGATCCCGACGAGCGTTGAAAACGCACTGATACTGACCGAAAGCGCCACATCCCCGCGCGATAGATAGATCATGACATTGGACGCCGTACCACTCGACACACACCCAACCAGAACCATGCCTGTCATCAGTGCAGGCGGCAGCCTCAGCAGATGCGCGATTCCCCACGCCGCAAGCGGCATGACAAGATAATGCAGCCCCACACCCGCCAGAACCGGCGCGGGCCGACGCAGGATACGCCCAAAATCGGCCGGTGTCAGGGAAACGCCCATCGTGAACATAACAAACGCCAGAAGCGGCGTGATGGCGGGCACAAGCGTCAGGAACGCTCCGGGGAGAAGGAGTGCAAGCCCGGACACCAGAATGGCCCAGAGCGGAAAAAGACGCATCACCACCGCAGCAGGACCGTTTCGTAGAAACATTCTTCAGGTGGCATATGACCCAGCGTAATGAATATAATAAAAACGTTCTTATGCCGGGAGGCAGCAGTTCCGTCATCTTTTTCCGACATGGACGCGGAGAAATACGCAACCTGAAAAATGCCATTAACCTTAAGGTAAGATCGAGCTGTTTTTATTATTTTCATGAGGAATCGACGAGTGCCTCTCAGCTTTTTCGGGAGTGGCCTGTACGGCCTGAGCAATAACCCATGCAGTATCCATGACACCTGATCCGTCCACTCTGCTTGGGTACAGCACGGTTATTTTCCTGCTTCTGGGCGTTCATTTCATCCTGTCAGAATTTTCCGGCAGACGATGGTCCCGCATGGCGTGGTACGCGGCCCCCTTCTTTCTGGGCGCAGTCTCCGGCCTCTTCTCTACTGTTCAGAGCATTCTGCCTGGACAGTGGGGGCTCCGGATGAGTTCACTGTTCATGATCATGGCCTATGGAGCCGCATGGCAGGCCATGCGAATCATCCTCGGCTATCGCACTCGTGTTCTGCCGGTTCTGCTGGCCTGCATCGTCTTTTTCATTCTTTCTGCACTCTCTGGTCGGACAGGACTGTTCCATGTCCTCAGCACGGCCTTTCGTCTGGCCGCGCTTGCAATACTCCACCTTCTGGGGATCTGGAATCTGCGGAATGCAGACCAGATCACAACCCCCGCACGGCGCAATCTGCAAAGACTTCTGACCCTCTATGCAGGGTTTTATCTCCTGCTGGTGGCTCTCGTCCTGTGGTTGCCTGCCCCTCTGGGCGCCGCTCCCGCGACAATCTGGGCCGTTGCGACCTACAATTTTCTGACCGTAGTCGAAGTGACGTTGTTTGCTCTGGGTATGATTGCAATCCCGTGGGAGCAACTGGCGTTCAGACAGAAAGAACTGATCCTTCAGGACCCCCTTTCAGGAGGCGGCAACCGCCGCGCCTTTCAGGAATGGCTCGAAAATGACGGACAAAATTGCGCCCATGAAGCACTTCTCATGGTCGATATCGACCATTTCAAAAACATCAATGACCTCCATGGCCACGCAATCGGGGATCAGATCATCATCGCCATGGGCCATGTTTGCCGGGATCTCCTTTACCCGACGACGACGCTCTTCCGTATCGGCGGAGATGAATTCGTCGTCGTCTTCCAGTGCGGCAGCATTGACGAAATGCTCGCAACGGCCCAGCGCCTCCGCAACACCTTCTCAACCGAAACCCGTTTAATCGGAGAGGAAGGCATCACGGCCACGCTCAGCATCGGTGCGGCTCTCTGTCCGGGCACGGGTATCAGTCGAACAGATCTTCTGGCCCGAGCCGACAATGCTCTTTATGCCGCCAAACAGACAGGTCGTGACCGTGTGGTTCACTTTGCACAGGAAGAAGGCAACTCACTCCAAAGCATATCGGACTTTTCCAAGCCGCACCTCTGAAAACCCGTATCTTCACTCTTTCCCGAGCGTTTTTGCCCTGACGTTCGCGCTCGTGACCAGAAGCTCCCTGTATCGGGCCAGTCCGGCCCACCCCAGCGCGACGAGTAACCCTGCAACGGAAAATGTCGCAATCCAGACTGGAACTGCTGTCGACGCACGCTCCGCAAAACACAGCGCGAGCGTCACAAGGGGCAAGACAAACCGGAACACCCCTGCCCTTTGCAGCCACGCAGGTTTCTGAAGTCGCGCATACCGCAGCATTTTCGGCTCATGGCACGCCTGCAAAAGCAGAAACAGACACCACACAAACGTGCAGAGAATGATCGTCACAGCCGACGCGCCATCTGGAACGAGACGAGCGCCAGAAAGAACGCAACCAGATCCGTTGCAGCAAAAACCGTCGGGACATGAAAAAATGTAACCCCTGGTCGGGTCACAACGTCCAGCGGGGTAAGAAAAAGACCCAGCCCCGCCAGACAAAAAAGCTGGATTTTCCAGCCCTGAAACGGACGCCCCAGAAGACTCCACACCATCCCCGAAACGGCACTCAGCACCCAGATGGCCAGAAAAACATGTCCTTCCGCAAGCGGACGGTCCTGCAAAGCGACGGGCAATAGACGATTGGCCCAGAAAAAAGCCAGCGCTCCCATTGGCAGACCCACGACACTGCCGATGGCCAACCCCTCGGCAATCCGGAACATGAGCCGCTCCCCTGACTGACGACGGCGTTTCATCAGGAAAATGATAGACCCGCTCGCGAACATGACGGCCCCCATGGCGCCCGAAATGAAATACAGCCAGCGCATGCCCGCCCCCGTCCAGCGTGCGTAATGCAGCCCTTTCAGAACCTGCTCCGTATGGGTAATGGCGCCGGGCAGCAGGACATGACGCAGAACATGACCGTCCACCGGGCTGAAATCGACATGCTCGCGTGTCAGTAACGGACCTGAAGCATCGGTTCGGGATATGAGGATATTCTGCGGCTGGAACAGGATATATCCGGTCTGGCCTGCTCCAATCGTACGCTCGGCCTCCGCCACAAGGGGAGCCAGCGGCGGGAAGGTTGAGGGGATTGAAACAGCCGGTTTCTCGGATTTTTGGTGCGTGGATGGCGCAGAGGCCCGGAAAGCATTTTCAACGGATGCGAAATAGGACACGGGTGGAAAAAGCGTCCGCGCACGAATGAAAGTGCCGCTATAGGCCATCAGCAGAATGAACGGCAGGAACACAACAGCCGCCACCACATGCACGTCCAGCCATGCCCGCAATCTGGCCGCAAAAGGACGCAGAAGCATCAGGTCGGAGATAAGCCCCTTCAGATGGATGATGATGCCCGAGCCGATTGTCAGCAGAAGCGCCAGACCCGCAAACGCAACAACCGTTTCTCCGTAAACGCCGGAACGCATCGTGTAATGCAGGTCGTAAAAGAACGTTCCCCCCGCTGTCGCACGGACATTCAGACGTTCTCCAGTCTGTGGATTGTATGGAACGGTCAGAAACTCATGCCCGTCATGATGCTCCAGACGCAGATAGGGGTCCCGCGCGGAAGGCAGGGTTATGAACGGCTTTTCGCCCTGCACGAGCAGGTCGTGCACGGCCGGGAGCACATGGTCCAGAGATTGCGGAGAAAATGCCTCTGTCTGCGGTGGGGCTTCAGGCTGGAGCCAGCGCGTGAGTTCGGTGTCGAACACGGCAAGACAGCCCGAGGCAAACACGCAGAACAGCAGGAGCCCTGCGGCAAAACCGACCCAGGCATGCAGCCATCCCATCCGGGTACGAAGCGTATCTTGCATCACGAATGCAACAAAACGGCCAGAAGGGCCACAACGCCGACCGCTCCGGCAATGATCCCGCCACGCAACGGACTGCGTGTTCCGAAAGCGAGCAGAAACAGTAGCGGAAACGCAGCGACCGCAATCATCTGCCCCAGAACCGTCGCGTCATGCCGTACAGGAGGCCCCCATTTCAGGGCACCCAGCGTAATGAAATGCGCCGCCATCCAGACCAGCGCAAACACGAATACCGCACGCCAGATCCACCAGCGCGCAGGTGATGACACGATGGCCCCGGAACGACGGGAGCGTGCGGTTGAGGGAGCTTCGGAAGGCATCAGAAATTCGAGCGCAGGGTAAACATGAAGTTCCGGGGCTCACCGTAATAGTTGTAATAATAGAAATTACCGAGGCGTTGATAATAGCGCGTATTGGAGATGTTGTTGAGGTTCATGGTCAGCGCCAGATAGCGGTTCCATTGATATCCGACCTGCGCCGAAGCGGTGATGTAGCCGGACTGCGTTACAAGGCGATTGGTGCCAAACGTCCCGCTCTGCGCATTGATGCCGCCCCCGATGCTCCAGATGTTTTTCTGCGCGCCCCGATAGGGTTCGAACCGATAATGCGTCCAGAGTTTCCACAGATGACGCGGCGAATTCCCGGCATAGGCAAGACCTGCATTCGAGGGTGTGCCGTTATCAACGATGCGGTTATCATTATAGGTGTAACTGGCATTGATGTCCCATCCCGGCAGAGGACGGCCAATCACTTCGGCTTCCGCACCCTGACAGCGCGTTTTTCCCGCCGCGACATAACAGGTGGCGGTATGGCTCGGGCCACAGGTCGGGTCCAGATCGCTGTTGGCAATCGCATCGTTCCGCTGCACGATCTTGTATCCCGCCATCGTGAAGCTCAGCATCTGGTTGAACAGCGCGCCTTTCATGCCGCCTTCAAGCTGCCCACCCCGTACCGGCTGAAGCTGACGTCCGTCCACGCCATAGGCAGACTGGGGGCTGAACGTATCGGTATAGCTGGCATAGAATGTGATGTGCGGCAGAACGTGATAGACCAGCGCGGCATAGGGCGTCAGGATACCCTGCTGATCGATGGACGTACTGGTCACGGCACCCGGCACCAGATCGCGCGATTTCTGCACATATCCGCTGATGCGCCCGCCCAGCGTCAGGAAAATGCTCGGCATGAGCTGAAAACGCCCCTGCCCGTACACACCCCACTGTTCGGTCGGCTGCCAGCTCCGGCTTGTAACGGAAGGGAGAATGGCCCCTGAAATTGCGCCATAATCGCTGATTGGCAGACCGGCCAGAGCAGCGTTCGTGCGGGAATTCACGCTCGCCCCGCCGCCTTCATAGACATAGCGATTATAATTCGCGCCAATCATGAGCGTATGCGTCCGGTTCAGAAGATGCAGCGGTCCGGTCAGATAACCGTCCACGCCGTCGTTGGTCTCGCTGTAAAGAGAGCGTGCCGCCACGTAATTCGCTGTCTGGGTTTTGGCATTATAGGCGTTGATATAGCTGTATTGCAGATCGGTATCGGCTGTCCTGTGCCGCCCTGTAACACGCCCGACCCAGCCCGCACCAAAGCGCCGTTCGAGCTGCGCCATGACTTCGGTCGTGGGCACCTGCCCCTTGTTCCAGTCCGATCCGATGAACGTATTGCGCGGCAGATTGAGGTCCGCTCCCGTCCCGCTCATGCGCGGCAGGCCCATATAGCGGGTCGTGTCATTGGACTGCGACGTGACGGAAACGGTCAGGGTGGTGCGTCGATCGATATGGATGTCTGTCACGCCATAGATCGTCCAGCGGCGGTCATAGGCGTTTTTATAGAAAAAATCGCGCTCGGTCCCGGCCATGACCAGACGGGCAGACACGATTTTCGAGTTTCCGATCGGCCCACCCACATCGACGCTGGCGTGATAGTTGTCCCATGATCCGGCGCTGAAAGACGCATTGCCCTGAAATGTTTCGGTTGGGCGCTTATGGACAAAATTGACGCTGCCGCCCGGTGCGCTTGAACCCTGCAATACGCCATCCGAGCCGCGCAGAACCTCGATCCGGTCATAGATCGCCAGATCGAACTGCTGGGCCAGCTGAAGGCCGCCTGTCGCGGGCGATCCATCATACTGGGCCGCGAGTTGGAAACCACGGGACGAAAACCCCGCCGTGCCATCGCCATACAGATTGACGTTGACGCCCGCGACCTGTTTGAGCGCGTTGTCGACCGTGAAAAGATTCTGGTCCTTCATCTGCTGCGTGCTCAGCACAGAAATCGACTGCGGTACGTCTTCGGGCCGCAGCAACATGCGCGTCGTGGACACCGCACGCACGGTATAGGTCCCGGTGCCGTCTGTTGTAGCGGTTGCACGATGTCCATGGACCAGAAGCTGCTCGACACTGCCGGGGACGTCTGACTCTGCCGTTACGACAGAAGACGGTTTTTTCTTCGTGGAGACCTTCTTCTGCTCCTGTCCCGCCGCAGAGAGATCCACGGGTGCGGCCTGCGCCACAGCCTCCTCCCAGCCACCGGACAGCAGCGCGAGAGCATGCAGGGTTTTTCTGAACCCCGTTCCCGGACGGGAACATGAAGCCGGATTATTCCCTGTCTGCATCATACGCGCTTTCGAGTGACCGTTTATCAGCCCCCTCTCACGGAAGGGATGACGCAAACCTATATGAGAATAGTTCTTATTAACAGAGTGCTATTCCGCTTTTATTGGCAAAAAAGCCTTTACGAAAACATACGAAACACTTTTGACGCCTTATACGGGAGCCCGGTACAGAAATAACCTTCCAGAAAGCCTCTGAAGATGGTCCGCCGAATCCGGAATATCCTGTCGTGAAAACGAAACCGGACATCTTCATAAACCCCTGACAAAACGGGCCTTGCGGGCCATTCCACCCCCCTTCAAACGATCATTGCGTCACCCTGAATTTTTGGGTTTCCGTGATGCGATCAAAGTGCCAAAAGCCCTCGCATTCGGGACGCTCAGGTCACCGTTCCAGTCAGGAATTACATCGTGTTCAAAACGCTCTCCGGCCCGGCCATTGCGGGTCTCTGCGCTCTGTTCGCATCGACCTTCATTGCCGTGACAACCGAAGTCGCACCGGTTGGCCTGCTGATCGACATGGCCAAGTCCTTCAACATCACCGAAGGCCATGCCGGACTGGCCGTGAGCGCCTATGCCCTGCTCGTCGCATTCGGAGCCGTCCCCATCACGATCGCCACGAGCCGTATGGACCGCAAGATGCTCATGGTGCTCTGCCTCGTCGGGTATGTCGTCTCCAACCTGATTTCCGCCATGGCACCCAGCTTCGGCATTCTCTGCGTCGGCCGGGCTCTGGGTGGCCTGTCTCACGCGCTTCTGATGTCCATTGCCGCTGCCTATACCGCCCATCTCGTGCCCGAACGTATGACGGGACGCGCCATTTCGTTTGTTTTCGGAGGGACGTCTCTGGGGTCTGTTCTGGGCGTTCCGGGAGCCGCCGCGATCAGCCAGTTCACAAGCTGGCGTGTGGCGCTTTACGTCATCGCGGCGCTGGCCGCGATGCTGACGATCTTCATCGCGCTCTATCTCCCGCCCGTACGCGGAACCGATACCAAAGCCCTCAAAGTTCCGACCATCCGCTCACCACATGCCGCGCGGATTTTCGGCATCGTGATCGGTGTGAACGCCATTTTCTTCTTCGCGCATAACCTGCTTTATACCTATGTCTCCCCGCTGCTTCTGGCGCATGGCCTGCCCTTGCATCTGTTAAGCATTGCGCTGCTCATCACAGGACTTGTCAGCATTTCCGGTCTGTGGGCGGCGGGTCAGGTCGTGGACCGCTGGCCTGCGGGCGGTCTGTTCGGCGGCGGTATCGCCATGCTGACCGGCATGACTTTGGTTTACGGGCACCTGCTGTCGGCATGGCCCAGCGTTGCCGCCGTCGGACTATGGTGCATGGGCTATGCTGCCATCATTCCCTTCGTCATGTCCGGTGCCATCCGGGCCCGCGCAACCAGTGCGGATGTTGCGGGTGCGGCGGTCAACAGCAGCAGCAACATGGGCATCCTGCTCGGCTCGGCGATTGGTGGGCATCTTCTCAATACACTGGGATTTGCGGTGCTCTGCCCCGCCTCCGTCGTGATCGCACTAGGCGGAATCCTGCTCGCGGCGTTCAACCCGGCTGCCTTCCCGCGCAAACTCCAGCACGACTGACACACTACTTTTCAGGCGTTGCGGAAACGCTCTTCAACTCCGCAACGCGCAGCCCGGATAGCCTCGGGTAGATCTTGCCCCATGACCAGTCCCGCCGCCAGAGCGCTGGCAAGCTGACAGCCCGTTCCCCTCAACTCGAATGCAAAACGGGGAGAACGGAAAGCCACGGGAGGAGAACCCGTTTCATACAGGACATCCTCAGAAACCGAAGACGGCAGATCATGCCCGCCCTTGAGAAGAACGCTCCGACAGCCCCGAGACAGCAGCGCGTTGACGATTTCCTCGCGTTCCACCGCCGGAGCCATTCCCAGTGCAGCAGCCAGCGCCGCAAGTTCCGGCAGATTGGGAGTAAGAATAGTAGTGCGGGGCAGAAGCAGGGCGATCAAGGCCTGCGCCCCCTCCGGGTCCAGCAGCGCATGACCGGAACTTGAACAGAGCACCGGGTCCAGAACCACCGGAACATCTGGCAGAAGCGCTGCGACAACACGGATCAGAGGCGCATTGAACAGGGCCCCGATCTTGACGGCCCCGATCCCCGCCTCCAGCGCTGCTTCAATCTGCGCGGCCAGAAGCGATGGAGCGACGGGCTCCACCGCCAGAACGCGACGATCGGTCTGTGCCGTGACGGCGGTGACGGCAAGACGTGCGGTCTGTCCGGACGCCTGCACAGCGAGTAGATCCCGTGCAAGACCAGCGCCCCCGCTGGAATCCATCCCCCCGATCAGAAGAACAGGCTGCGTCATCGTCCCGTCGTCGCAATGAACGCAGGCACACCCGCCTGCGCGGAAAAGCGTTTGGCGGCCCGCCACGCCCGCAGACCACTCGCACAGACAAAGACGGTCCTGCCTGGCCCTTCAGGCAGAGTTTCGGGATGCTCAATCGGCCCGCGAACGGCCCAGGACACGGAGGGCGGTCCCTGTTCTTCCAGCCCCCGTAGATCGAAAACGCGGTCTTCTGCGCTGATGTCCTCAAGCCCGAGAATAAAGGGACCCTCATTTTCGGCGGAAACCGCCGTATCGAACCGGAAAGACGAACTTCTCCAGCGTTCCAGATCCAGCGTCATCATCTGCCCCAGCGGAGAGGGCTGCGTCTCAAGCAGAACGGAGAGCACCATCTGCGCCTGTATGGCCCCAAGCGCTGCAACAGCAGGCCCCATTACCCCGGCTTCCGCACAATTCGGCAGAATAGCGGGAAGATCCGGGAAAACAGCCCGGTAATCCGGTGCCGTACCACAGAACGCACCCGCATAGCCCGACCGCCCAAGCACCGAAGCACTCACGAGGGGAAGGCCAGCTTCAACACACAGATCGGACAGCAGATAAGTGACGGCCACGCTGTCCGCCGCATCCACGACAACGGACACATCCGTCAGAAGACGCCGGGCCAGTGTCGGTTCCAGACGCTGCGCCACGGGTACGATCTGACAGTCCGGGTTCAGATCCGACAGCCGATCGGCCACGCAGGCGGCCTTGAAGCGGCCGATATCGTCCATGCGAAAGAGCGTCTGGCGATGCAGGTTGCTCTCATCCACACGGTCATGATCGACCACCGTGATCCGTCCGCATCCAACACCGACAAGCGCGGGCAGAACAGTCGCGCCCAGACCACCTGCGCCCACGACCAGAACATGGGCTTCCAAAAGGCGCTTCTGATCCGCCGCACCCTGCGGAAAAAGTCCGGTCTGTCGCGAATAACGGCTCATTGTCTGTAGGCCTGCGTCGCGACGATCCATTCCCGACAGCGCGCCACCGGGTCTTCGGCCTGCTGGATGTCCGTCACAACCGCCGCACTGTCCGCCCCTGCTGCAAAAACCCCTTCCAAACGCTCCGGCGTGAGGCCGCCGATGGCGACCAGTGGCGTATCCCCGGCACGGGTTTTCCAGTCCCGGACGCGCTCCAGCCCCTGCGGCCCCCATTTCATTTTCTTCAGCAATGTCGGATAGACGGGGCCGAGTGCGACATAGGCCGGTTTGAAAGACAGAGCGCGTTCAAGCTCCGCTGGATCATGGGTGGACAGTCCGAACCGGATGCCCGCACGCCGCAGAGCGTCAAAATCGGCGGTTTCCATGTCTTCCTGCCCGAGATGGACGAAATCGCACCCCAGTTCCAGCGCCAGACGCCAGTAATCATTGATGACAAGCTGCGCGCCATGAAGGGCGCAGAGTGCCCAGGCATGGCGGATCTGACGGCGGAGCTCTGCGTCCGGCTTGTCCTTCAGCCGAAGCTGAACCAGACGCACACCACAGGGCAGCAGCGTTTCAAGGAGCGAAACGTCTCCCACCAGAAGATAAAACGGGTCAAGCGCCGTCATCATGCCAGCTCCGCCAGACCGAAGACCGGCGTCGAGGCGCAGGCCATGTCCCGTCTGGGCATCAGCCCGGCCTCGAACGCGTCCCGCCCCGCCTGAATGGCGCGACCGAACGCCCGCGCCATGGTCGCCGGGTCCACGGCCTTGGCCACGGCCGTATTGAGCAGAATGGCGTCCAGCCCCATCTCCATGGCCTGCGCCGCCTGACTGGGCGCACCAATCCCCGCGTCCACGACCAGCGGAACCCCGGTGAAATGTGCCCGCATGGTTCGCAGACCTTCAGGATTACGCAGCCCCTGCCCCGATCCGATCGGCGCGCCCCACGGCATCAGCACCTTGCATCCGGCCTCAAGGAGTTTTTCTCCCACGATCAGGTCTTCGGTCGTGTAGGGAAACACCTCGAACCCCTCCGCGCACAGCACGCGCGCGGCTTCGACGAGCGCGAACGGGTCCGGCTGGAGTGTGTCGGCATGGCCGATGACTTCCAGCTTGATCCACGATGTTCCAAACACTTCGCGCGCCATACGGGCCGTGGTGACGGCTTCGCGGGCCGTATGACACCCCGCCGTATTGGGCAGCAGGCGGCATCGGCTTTCGGACAGGATGTTCCGGAACGCCGTGCCCGCAGCGCCCTCCCGCCGCAGCGAAACCGTGATGATCTCCGCGCCAGATGCCTCGATCGCCTCCAGCAGAACCGCGGGCGACGGATATTGTGCCGTCCCGAGCATCAGCCGCGACGTCAGATCAACGCCATAAAACATGTCAGCCTCCCTGCATCGGAGACAGGACTTCGACCTTCATGCCGTCGTCCAGACGGGTTGCGTCACGCATGGAGCGGGCAATGAAATCGCCGTTAAGGGCCGTGGCCACGCAGGGCGCTTCAAAACCCTGTTCGATCAACAGGTCGGCCAGCGTCAGGGCCTGTGTCCTGACGATCTCGCCATTCAGATCAATCCGCATGCGCATAAATCTCCGCAAGTTCTGCCGCCAGTTGCTCGGCGCAGACGGGCGCCATCAGGAAACCGTGGCGGTACATCCCGTTGACGTAACTCCGTCCCCCGACATGGCGCACTGCCGGAATATTGTCCGGAAAGGACGGACGCAGTCCCGCGCCCAGTTCAAGGATTTCGGCCTCGGCAAAGCCCGGATGAAGCGTGTAGGCCGCCGAAAGCAGTTCCATCGCCGCTCGCGCGGTCACCGGGCCGGGCCGGGCGCTTTCCACCATGGTCGCCCCGATCATGTACCGATCCCCATCCCTTGGCACGACGTAACAGGGAAAGCGCGGATGCAGCAGCCGGACCGGCCGCGTCAGCGATACGTCCGGGGCATGCACGATCAGCATTTCCCCCCGCACGCCACGCAGATCGGCGAGACTGTCCCGCGCCGTTAGCCCCCGGCAGTCCACGACATAACCGCGCGGCGTCACAGAACGGAAAGTCACGCCTTTCGCCAGCAGGCTGTCGCGCAGGCTGGCAAGCGCTTTACGCGGGTCCAGATGCGCTTCGGTCGGGAAAAACAGCCCGCGTGCAAACCGCCCCTCCAGATCCGGCTCCAGATCGCCGGGGACAACCCAGTCGTGCTGCTGCGTGGCGCGCGCAAAACGATCCAGTTCGGCGCCGTCACGCGGCGGCGCAACGACAAGCGTGCCACGCTTTGTGACGCCCGGAACATGAGCCGCCCACCAGTCCACCGCCGCCTGCCCCTGCGCCACGATCAGGTCGGGCGCGCTTTCCCCCTCGCAGAACGGGGCCAGCATTCCCCCCGCAAACCGCGATGCCGCCTCTGAACTGCCCTCCGGGACGATGACTTCCACGTCAAGACCCCGGTCGGAAAGGGCCGTGGCGCAACACAGCGCCGCAACCCCTTCCCCCAGGACGGAATGGATCATTCCGCCGGTTCCGTCACGGGAACATAAAGCTCCCCGCCTTCCCGGAACTTCCCGGCCATTTCTTCCATCCCGGCCTGCTTTTCCGCTTCTGCCCGGATGTCATGGGAGATCTTCATCGAACAGAATTTCGGCCCGCACATCGAGCAGAAATGCGAGACCTTGTGCGCCTCTTTCGGGAGGGTCTCGTCATGCATGGAGCGCGCCGTGTCGGGGTCAAGGCCCAGATTGAACTGGTCTTCCCACCGGAACTCGAACCGCGCGCGGGACAGCGCATCGTCACGCATCTGCGCGCCCGGATGTCCCTTTGCCAGATCCGCCGCATGCGCTGCGAGCTTGTAGGTAATGACGCCGGTTTTGACGTCATTCCGGTCCGGCAGGCCCAGATGTTCCTTGGGGGTCACATAGCAAAGCATCGCCGTGCCGAACCAGCCGATCATGGCCGCACCAATAGCGGAGGTGATGTGGTCGTAACCCGGCGCAATATCGGTCGTTAGCGGGCCAAGCGTGTAGAACGGTGCCTCATGGCAATGTTCGAGCTGCTTGTCCATGTTGGCCTTGATCTTGTGCATCGGCACATGGCCCGGCCCTTCGATCATGACCTGACAGTCCTTCGCCCACGCGATTTTTGTCAGTTCGCCAAGGGTTTCCAGTTCCGCGAACTGTGCAGCATCATTGGCATCCGCAATCGAGCCAGGGCGCAGTCCGTCTCCCAGCGAGAACGAGACGTCGTAACGGCGGCAGATGTCGCAGATCTCATCGAAATGCTCATACAGAAAGCTCTCGCGATGATGATGCAGGCACCATTTCGCCATGATGGAGCCACCGCGGGAAACGATGCCCGTCACGCGGCGGGCTGTCAGCGGGATCATGTGCAAGCGGACACCGGCATGGATGGTGAAATAATCCACCCCCTGCTCCGCCTGTTCGATCAGCGTGTCGCGGAAGATTTCCCATGTCAGGTCTTCCGCAATTCCCCCGACCTTCTCCAGCGCCTGATAGAGCGGAACCGTCCCGATCGGCACGGGCGCGTTGCGGATGATCCAGTCGCGGATGTTGTGAATGTTACGACCCGTCGAGAGATCCATGACCGTATCCGCGCCCCAGCGGATGGACCACACCATTTTCTCGACTTCTTCTTCCATCGAAGACGTCACAGCCGAGTTGCCGATATTGGCATTGATCTTCACGAGGAAGTTCCGGCCAATAATCATCGGTTCGAGTTCGCGGTGATTGATGTTGGCGGGAATGATGGCGCGACCGGAGGCAATTTCCTGCCGCACGAATTCCGGCGTCACAAAATCCGGGATGCTGGCTCCGAAATCCTCGCCGTCGCGCGCCTCTTTCAGGGCTTCCGCCCGGCCGATATTTTCGCGGATGGCGACGAATTCCATTTCCGGCGTGATGACCCCCGCACGCGCATAGGCCATCTGTGTGACGGCGCGATCCCCAACAGCCCGCAAGGGACGACGCTGCTGCGGAAAGCTCGGAGTCAGACGATCCCCCTGTGCAAAACCGTTATCGGCTGCCGTGATCGTCCGCCCCTCATACTCTTCCACGTCCCCACGATCGCGAAGCCAGTTTCCCCGGTTGTCCGACAGGCCCTTTGCGATGTCGATGCTGACGGCGGGATCGGTATAGGGACCTGAACTGTCATAGACATTCAGCGGACATTCACCCGAAACCGCAATCTGCCGCAGCGGCACCGCGATGTCATGATGCACGCCACGGACATGGATCTTGCTGGAGGCCGGCAGAGGACCGGTCGTAATAGCGGGAATGGAAGCGTTCATGTGGTGTCTCCTCAAGCGCACTCGAAAAGACCCAAGAAACGTGAGGCAGAAAGGGAGCCGCTGCCCCCAGCGCCCGATCACGGACACGGAAAAGGCCAGATCGGCCCGAGAGGGACATGCCCTCCGGTCTTCCTACGCCAGCATCAACTGGGTCAGGTTCAAAGGGTCGCCTCACCGTGGCGCCGGTTTCCCGACGTCACCAATTGGCCTCTCAGTCCCCTGGGCGGGACTCCCCTGACAGAGTTCGACAGTGCTGGAGAAGAGCAGAAAGATCAAGACCCGACAGATCACGCGTAGGCTGTCTGTCCTGAGATTTGATGGCATTTCCCTTTCACGAAAGCGGGAGGAAACCTTTGTATGGGACAGTCACAAACCTTCAAAAATCCACACATCAACTCTTGGCAAGGACATGACACGCAGATCATAAATTTTATTATTCCGGATAAATAACAACATCATTATATGGATATTGCTCCGAAATGTAACATTGTGCTCAGCTATGCTTTTAAGCAACACAAAGACATTAAATTGAAAAACAAATAATAAACAGTTTTTTTAATCACCAAAGCCAAGCTATCAGGCTGATCATGTTATTTTTACGGAATGACATTAATCAGTAACGAATCCCCAAGTTTTCTATCCCAGCGTGAGGATTATGTTTCTATGAAAGCCAGATCAGCACCACGTCGAAACATCATGCTTTTCGCCTTTTCCGCACTAACCGGAGCAGCTGTCACAGCACCCACCGGCTCGGCGCAGGCACAAACCGTCAGTGCTTCGCAGGACAGTACTGTCGCCTCCAAACAGGCCAAGTCCCAAAGCCGCATTGCTACGAGTAAAACCGCGTCGACCACATCGTCGCGCAAGGCGACGCTGCAAAAAGCCGCCGCAACCAGCGTCAATTCGACCCGCGCAGAAAGCGTCGTCGTCACGGGCACATTGTTCCACGACAAGAACCTGAGCAGCGCGTCCCCGATTGAACAGATTACTGCCAAGCAGCTCCAGCAACGCGGCATCAAAACCGTGACCGACGCCCTTCAGCTTCTGTCGTCCAACGGTTCCGGCAACCTGACCAACGCCTTTTCCGCAAACGGCGCCTTCGCGGGCGGCGCGTCTGCCCCCTCCCTCCGCGGCCTTCAGACCTCCGCAACGCTCGTGATGATGGACGGTATGCGTCTGTCCTACTATCCCGCGGGCGATGACGGTGCGCGTAACTTCGTCGATACGAACTGGATGCCCGCATCTCTGGTTCAGACCATCGACGTGCAGCAGGATGGCGGTTCCGCACTCTATGGTGCTGACGCCGTGGCCGGCGTCATCAACATGATTACACGCGAACAGATCAAGGGCTTCGAGGGCAACGCCGAAGGCGGCCTCAATCAGGGCGGTTATGGCGGCCATCAGCGGCTTTACGCCAATTACGGCGTGGGCGACGTGGAGAAAGACGGTTACAATTTCTATGTCAATTCAGAATACCAGTCCGATGACATGATTACCAACAGCCAGCTCGGCTATCCTTACAATACCAGCAACCTGACAGGTATCGGTGGCGGCAACGCGGACGGAAACATCCTTGGCTCGGATGGAACATTCAGCAATGCCGTCACGCAGACCACAGGCGTCGTGGCCAAAGCCGTCGACAGCAGCGGCAAGTCCCTCAGCGGCTATCAGTTACTCAATCCGACCTCGGGCTGTAATGGCCTGTCCGGAGCACATTCGGGCTATGTAACCGGCACACCGACCGGGTCCGTCAGCAGTCTGTGCCAGCAAGACACGGTCTCGAAATATAGCGTGATCTCACCTTACGACCGGCGCGTGGAAGCCACCGCGCATCTTACGGTCAAGCTCGGGCCGCGCGCCAAGCTCGTGAGCATGTTCACCTACTCCCAGAACCTGTCTTATTATACTGGCACACCGAGCGCGTTCTATGCCAACACACAATCGCAGCTCGGAACGAGCAAAGGTGTGCTCGCTCCGGCCTATCTGCCGGACGGTTCCCTGAACCCCAACAACCCCTATGCGTCGCTTAACGAAAGCGCACAGCTTTACGGACGCTTCATCGACCCCACGGAAGTCACGCAGTTTTCGCAGAATTACCGCGGATCCATGCATCTGACAGGCTGGGAGCCTTCAAGCTGGGGCGGTGACTGGAACTATGATTCCAGCATGGTCGGCATGAATACCGATCTTTCGACGAAATATGGCAACTACATCAATATTGGCGATCTCAATAACGCAATTGAGAACGGCACCTATAACTTCGTCGATCAGAGCGCCAATTCCACTGCGGCAAAGAACGCCATCGCCCCGACAGAAATCGTCCATTCCAAGACGGAAGAATATTCCTGGCAGGCGTCCGTCACCAAGGGGCTCGTCCGACTGCCCGGGGGTATGCTGAACCTCGCAATCGGTACAAACGTCCGTTACGAAGGCTTCAGCGCCCCCAACGCCAACCCGGTCGACACCACCGACGTCAACAACCAGTACGAAAGCATCAACCCGTTCAGCGCGATCGGCCATCGTTACGTCTATTCCGGCTATTTTGAACTGAACGCCCCCATCGTGAAAATGCTGAACGCCGATTTTCAGGGGCGCTACGATTCCTATTCCACGGGTTTCAGCCATTTTTCTCCAAAAATCGGCGTCACGTTCAAGCCAAGCAAGGAGTTCATGCTTCGCGGAACATGGTCGCAGGGTTTTCAGGTTCCGAGTTTCTATGAAACCAACGGTACAACCATTGGCTATACGTCCTATGGCCCTTCGAACCTGACCTGGATCAACCAGCATCTGGATGCCAACGGCAGCAAGGACAGCTACGCACAGGCTTACAGCCTCGGCGGCCAGAGCGTCGGCAATCCAGACCTCAAACCCATGACAAACAATACCTTCACGGGTGGTCCGGTCTTTCATCCCTTCCCGTGGATGACGTTCAGCGCGGAATACTGGTACATCCGCGAGAAGAACGTCATCGTCTCCAACCCGACCCCGGCAGCAACCGTGGCGGCGGCCTACGAGGCCATGAACACCAACCAGACGGTCATGATCGACGGCAATACCGTCGTCCCGGATATTGCGGACCCGCTGCATCCTGACGCTCCGCGCCGTGCAGGCATCATTGAATCGTCCTACATCAACGCCAACAGCATGATGACGGATGGCGTGGACCTCAATCTTTCGATCACCCATCGTCTGCCCGGCCCGCTGAAGATGATCAACTGGTACAGCAACGGCCATGCAACATGGGTCCACCGCTTCAACCAGACCATCCCCGGCGTAGGCGTTGAACGTTTTGCCGGAACCGAAGGTCCGTGGAACACGACCTCAGCCTCCGGAACGCCCCGCTGGCGCGCCAACTGGCAGAACACCTTCACCTGGAACAAACTCTCGACGACTTTCACGGTTTATTACACCAGCGGCTATCACGGCACGGCGGAAGACAATGACGGCCCGGGCACGGCCGGAAACTGCAATTACGCCCTCTATCAGGACGTCAGCAGCTTCTATCCGTCCCAGTGCAATGTCCGCCATTTCTGGGATCTCGACATGACCGTGAACTACCAGTTCAACAAACAGTGGGCCGGCTACGTCAACATCTACAATCTGGCCGGTTTCAAGGCGCCATATGATTTTGGCACCTATGGGTCCTATCTTTACAACTCCTCCTGGGCACAAAGTGGTGCCGTGGGGCGGGCCTTCCGCTTCGGAGTTACGGCAACACTGTAAGGCGTGATGCACAACACAATCAGGCGCTCCTCTTCGCGCACGGCATTCCTCATGGCGATAATCGCCATGGGGGTGCCCCGAGCCTTTTCAGCCCCCTTCGCGCCCTCCGACATGGCGGAGGCACCTGCGCCATTCGCCCTCCAGTCAGGCTCCGGCCCGGACTGGAGCCTGTCCGATGCGGACGGCCCCACAAAAGACGAAGTCCTCACGGCCCGTGCTGGAAGCGGCCTGACCGGCCTCCGGACTCTTCGCCTCGACACCACTGCGACAGATCTGCGAACCGTCATCGCAAAGCCGAACTCTAACCTTCGCATCAACAGACAGTCGCATCTCACCTACGCCATTTTTCCTGTCGCCGCCCCGCTCTCCCTGACGGACGACGCCACGTACACCAGCCTCGACATCCTGTTCACCGATGGCACCCGCGCCTCCACACTCGGCGCCCATGATCTTTCCGGCGCCGCCCTGACACCACAGGGTCAGGGCGCAGGCCGCGCACTCTACCCCAACCAGTGGACGCTCGTGGACGTGCCTCTCGGCAACATCGCCGCAGGCCGGACTGTCGCAGCCGTTGAACTGACGTCCCGCGCGCCAAAGGGCACAACACGCCGCGTCTATCTCGATGCAGCCTCCATCACCAATATCCCCGATCAAACCAGCCTGACGCCCGCCGACCTCGTGGACACGCGACGCGGCACCAATGCGAACGGCCATTATTCGCGCGGAAACAACTTCCCCGCTGTAGCCGTCCCGCACGGGTTCAACTTCTGGACACCCGTAACGCGGGGCAATTCCAACTGGCTTTACCAGTATCAGGAACGCAACGGCCCCGATAACCATCCGCGTCTCGAAGCTCTCTCCCTCAGCCACGAACCCAGTCCGTGGATGGGCGATCGCAACACCTTCCAGATCATGCCCGCCCTCGGACCCGACGCGCCTTCCGCAGACCGGACCGCACGCGCCATCGGCTTCACGCACGACCACGAAACCGCCCTGCCCTACCGTTATGCCGTCACGCTTGATAACGAAATCACGGCAGAGATGTCCCCGACCGATCACGCGGCGATCCTGCGCTTTCGCTATCCCGACGGCACAACGCGCGGACAGGTCGTGTTCGACAACATCACCCATCAGGGCCGCCTGAAGATCGCTCCGGACGGACGCAGTGCGGACGGCTACACGGATGTCGCCAGCGACCTCTCCACGGGCGCAAGCCGGATGTATGTCCATCTGGAATTTGACCGTCCCGCCGTCGCACAAGGCCGCCTGACCGGTCAGAAACGCGACGATGTGCAAGCCTGGGCAGCCTTCGACACCACAGCCAACCCCACGGTCACGATCCGGATCGCAACCTCGCTCATCAGTCTCGATCAGGCGCGGCACAATCTCGCGCTCGAACTCCCGCCCGGCGCCACACTGGAAACAGTCGCCCAGAGCGCGAAAGCCGCGTGGAACAGCAGGCTGGACCGTGTCCAGATCCCCGGCGCACCTCTCGACGAGCAGAGCACGCTCTACGGCAATCTGTACCGGCTGTATCTCTACCCCAACAACGCGGCAGAAAATGTCGGCACAATGGAGGCGCCGCATCTGCAACATGCCAGTCCGTTTCAGCCTCGACAGCATCCCGACGGCCCGACGCAGACCGGCGTTCCGATTCTGGACGGTCCGCTCTACGTCAATAACGGCTTCTGGGACACATACCGCACGGCATGGCCCGCCTATGCGCTGCTGACACCCGAGGAAGACGGCCAGTTGATCGACGGCTTCGTGCAGCAATACCGCGAGGGCGGCTGGATCGCGCGCTGGTCCTCCCCCGGCTATGCCGACCTCATGACCGGAACGAGCGCAGACGTTGCCTTTGCGGACGCCTACGCCAAGCATGTCTGCAACTTCGATGCCGCGGCTTTCTATCGCGCAGGCCTGAAGGATGCGACAGTCATGCCAGACAATCCGGGCGTCGGCCGCAAGGGCCTCAACCGCTCCATGTTCCGAGGCTATACCGACACCGATACGGACGAAGCCCTGTCATGGTCCAATGCCGCCACGCTCAATGATTTTGCTCTGGGTGAAATGGCTGCCTCCCTGTCCGCCTCCACACCCGATGCGACAAAAGCCGATTACGCCGCGGAAAGCTGGTATCTGCACAACCGGGCTCTGAACTACGTCCATCTGTTCGACCGCGATGTCGGGTTTTTCGTTGGTCGCCGCCCGGACGGACAGTGGAGAGTCCCGAAAGAGCAGTTCGATCCACTCGCCTGGGGTGGCGACTATACCGAGACGAACGCCTGGACCATGGCCTTCGATCCCGTTCAGGACGGGCAGGGACTGGCCAGCCTCTATGGCGGGCGCGACGGACTGGCGCGCAAGCTAGACGCCTATTTCGCCACACCCGGCATTTATCACACCGGAGCCTATGGCGGCGTAATCCACGAAATGCGGGAAATGCACGACATCCGCATGGGCCAATACAGCCACAGCAACCAGCCCGCCCATCATATCCTCTACATGTACGACACCGCCGGTCAGCCCTGGAAGGCACAGGATAAAATCCGCGACGTCATGAACCGCCTGTATCGCGGCACGGCGATCGGTCAGGGCTATCCGGGCGATGAGGATAACGGCGAAATGTCGGCCTGGTGGGTCTTCAGCGCGGCGGGGTTCTACCCGCTGCGCATGGGCACGCCGACTTACGCCATCGGCGCGCCGCGCTTTGAGACCATGCGTCTGACGCTTGGCAAAGGACACATCCTGACAGTCCGCGCGCCCGGCATCAGTGACCGCAACCGCTTCGTCCAGTCCGTCAGCCTGAACGGCAAACTGCTCACGCGCTGGTGGCTGGGCCATGACGATATCGCGAACGGAGGCGACCTGCTGTTCCGCATGGGGCCGCATCCGTCACACTGGGGAACCGCGCCAGAAGCGTCGCTGCCCTCACTGACCCCGGCCGGGCACAGCCCTGACCCTGCGGTCGATCTGACCGATATCGCCGGGGCGATCCATACCGGACCGGAGGCACTGTTCGACAACGACGCCCAGACCTCCGCTTCCATCGGAACCACGGACGTCACCGTCACACTCCCTGCCGGAGCCTCAGCGCTGGCCTATACGCTCACCTCCACCGACACGCCCGATCATGCTCCATCCGCATGGGACGAACTGGTTTCGGATGACGGGAAGACGTGGCAGAAAATCGACCATCGCGAGAACGAAACATTCCCCTGGAAACACCAGACACGCCCATTCCTTCTACCCGACCGTACACCGCACAGACTGTATCGCTGGCATGTGCTCCAGCCCGCTTCTGCCGAGGCCGGAGAATTTGAACTGCTGGGCCACGCGCAGCCCCCATCCCCCTGAAAGTTTCATTTCCCGGAGCCCCAAGCCCTTATGTCGCTTTCCATACTCGCCCGAAGCCTTCTGGCCGCAACTCTCCTGTCCGGAACGGCGTCCCTGCCCGTCCATGCCCAGACCACACCGCCACCACAAGGCTCTCCCGCCTCTGCGGTAGATCCGCGCATCGGAACCGGAGGGGCCGGACATACCTATCCGGGTGCCACCGTGCCGTTCGGAATGATCCAGCTTTCCCCCGATACCGCGATGACGGATTTCCATCACGCCTATGCCTGGGCGGCGGGCTACCAGTATGACGACCCGACGATTATGGGCTTCTCGCACACCCATTTCTCGGGCGCGGGCCATTCCGATCTGGGCGACGTGTTGGTGATGCCCATTGCGGGCGACGTGCGGCTGGAGCCCGGCGATGCCGCCGTGCCGGAAAGCGGATACCGCTCCCGCTTCCGCCACACCACAGAAGTGGAAACTCCGGGCTATTACGCCGTCACGCTCGACGACTATAAAATCCGCGCCGAACTGAGCGCCTCCCGCCGCGTCGGCTGGCACCGCTATACGTTCCCCAAAGGCAAACCCGCCCATCTGCTGCTGGACCTTAGGCCCAGCATCTACGATTATCCGGGCAAGGTTCTGTGGGCGCGCCTGCATGTTGCTGCCGATGGCATGGTCTCGGGCTGCCGGACGACGCGAGGCTGGGCACCGGGGCGGACCCTGTGTTTTGCCATGCGTTTTTCAAAACCCATGACGGAACGCACACTGTATAACCGCGAAACGAAAGTGGCCTATCGCGGCTTCGGCGGCCCCGGAAACCACCCTGTCGATCATGAAGCACAGAATGGCCGCGAACTGGAAGGCGTGTTCGATTTCGGACGCCTGAAAGAGCCGCTCCTCGTCAAAACATCCATCTCTCCGGTCAGCGAAGAAAACGCCGTCGCCAATCTCGACAGCGAGGGACAGGGCTGGGATTTCGACGCACAGCAAAACACGGCTCTGGGCGCATGGAACAAGGCCCTGTCGGTCATCGACATGCAGGGCACGCCGGATCAGCGGACGCAGTTTTATACCGCGCTCTATCACGTCATGCTGGCCCCCACGCTCAGCATGGATGCCAACGGCGACTTCACCGGCCCGGACTATCAGCGCCACCGCGCGGACGGGTTCGAGTTCTACTCAACATGGTCAATGTGGGACGTTTACCGCGCGCAGCAGCCACTTCTGGCCATCCTGCGTCCCGATATGAGTTCACATTTCATCCGCTCGCTCATCGCATCCCAGCAGACCAGTCCGTTCGGCCTGCTGCCGGTCTGGGCGTATCAGGGTCTCGAAACCTGGTGCATGATCGGCTATCACGCCGTACCGGTCATTGCAGATGCGTATCTGGCGGGCGTGCGCGGCTTTGATGCCGACGCTGCGCTCAAGGGCATGATCCGCAGCGCAACTTACGGACCTTACGGCGACCTGACCGACTACATGAAAATCGGCTACGTCCCGATCGACAAAGAGCCTGAAGGCGCCTCCAAGACACTGGAATATGCCTATGACGACTGGGCACTGGCCCGCATGGCGCGCGCGATGGGTAAAACCGATGTGGCGCGCACGTTTGAAAAGCGCTCCGACAACTGGCGGAAAGTCTGGGACCCCGAAACGCGCTTCATGCGCGCCCGCACATCCTCAGGCGCGTTCCACACGCCCTTCACTCCCGCCGCCGCTGCTTATGGAAGCGACTATACTGAAGGCAATGCCTGGCAGTATTCGTGGTATGTGCCGCAGAATATTCCGGGCCTGATAAAGGTCCTGGGCGGGCGTGAAAAATTCACGGCCCGGATCGACGAACTGTTCGACACGAAGGTCGATCCTGCGATTTTCAAGAATGTCGAAGACATTAGCGGTCTGATCGGCTGGTACGCACACGGCAACGAGCCCGACCATCATGTCGCCTATCTTTACGACTACGCAGGTGCCCCGTGGAAAACGCAGCAGCGCCTGACGCAGATCATGCAAACGCAATACGCTCTGCGCCCCGACGGTCTGGCGGGCAATGACGATCTGGGGCAGATGTCGGCATGGTATCTGTTCACGGCCATGGGTTTCTATCCTGTCGCCCCGGCCAGTCAGGAATATGCAATCGGTCGGCCCTTCGTCTCCCGCGCAACCATGCATCTGGGCAACGGACATGATTTCACGGTCACAGCCGACAATCTGGACGACGCCCATCCCTACGTTGGCAAAATGACACTCAACGGTCAGCCCCTCAGCACACCGTTCCTGCATCAGCAGGACGTTCTCGCAGGCGGCGAACTGCACTTCGTGATGCAGGCACAGCCACCTGCATAAGCCTTGCCAAAAACCTGTGAAATCTCTTGACGATATTCCGGACTGCTAAGCTGTTTCCTTCAGCGGTCCGTCAGGGTTTTGAGAAACGCAATAATGGCCTCGCGATCATGCGGGGTCATAGCGGGCTGCTCGCCGGGTTTGCGATCGAATGGAGCGTCGGTCGTGTCCAGATTGGCGCGATACTGGGCCGGGAGATCGTTGTACGCCTCGACATGCCCGGTCTTTGAAACCGGATAGAAGCGTTTGGGTTCAAGGTCGCGCAGGGCGTAGAAATCAAGTACGTCCTCCAGCGAACGAAAAACCCCGTTATGAAAAAAGACCTTGCGGGTAGCCACGTTGCGCAGCGTCGGCGTGGTGAACATCCCGCAGTAAAGACTCAGAGCCGTTCGTCCGTCAGGCTGACGATCACAGACCCCGAGATCATAGGAAGACGGGTTGTGATTGGCCTTGAGCGCCATGTTGCGCGGCGCTCCCAGAGCTTCGTACTGGTGATCCGTGAACAGTGGCGGCAGGCGCGTGCTGGCGACCGTATCGACATGACATGCCGCACAATTGCCTTTTGCGGGATCATTGAACGCCAGATATCCCTCCCGTTCCAGAGGGGAGAATTTTTCATGCCCTTCGAGCCATCCATCGAATTTACTGTTGTAGCGATGAAAGGCCGGGTCTTCGATCTGATACCGGGCCATGGCAAAAATCGCCTCGGCCAGCAGGAGCGAAGAGGAGGCGTTGGCGCCAGCACCCGCAAGCTGTTTCAGTGTGTCCGAATAAGGCGCATGGATGACGCGATCCGTCACCTTTTCAGGCGTCGATGCCATTTCGGCGGGATCGTAAAGCGGGCCGAGGGCCTGCTCCTGCAAGGTGTCGGCGCGACCATCCCAGAACAGGCCACCCTGCGGCACCATGTTCGCTGATGCAGCGCCCGGATTGGCCGCATTTTTTCCACCGCGCTGCGTAGCCGCGGCATTGGCCACAATGGCGGGCGCGGCTTCGCTGGTCGGATTATCAGGACCGATGCTGAAATTGGGGCTCCGCTCGGCATAGGTCAGGGTCGGAATGGAGCGCCGTCCCTGAAGATCCAGATGCGCGCCGCCCAGAAAAACAGGTGTTGCAGCCGAAGATGCGTAATGATTTCCGGGTTCATGACACGACGCGCAGGACAGTCGGCCAGACCCGGAAATTAGAGGATCATGAAAGATCTGTTTCCCGATTTCCGCCATCTGGGAGAGCGGATGAACATCCGGTCTCCGCAACGACACAGGACAGGGATTGCTACCATCCTCTGCGGGAAGGCAGGAGCCAGTCTGCTGCGCCAGAGCACTTCCCGTCCAGAGAAACGCCAGAAGAGTGATGCGACCCAGAACGGGCCGCATCCGATGGTGAAAATCGGGCATAAAGATCAGAGGTAGCGCGAGAACATGGAGAAGATCGAGGACAGCAGGGAGGAGAAATAACCCTGCGCGTTGTCGTTGGACGCCGTGTCACCCGAGTGATGGCCGAACGGTGAGTCATCATGCCCGAAAGGATGATGGCCGCCGCCATGATGGGGGTGACGGGTGGCAACGATATCGCCCGTGTTATCGTCGAGTTCAAGCGTTTCCGTGTTGGGGTCGTGACGGAAGTCGAACAGATCGTCGATCTTGCCAGCCGTGGCGTCAAAGGACCCCTGTCCCAGACGCTTGCCGCCGAGCCAGTTGTCTTCAATGAAGCGCGCGATGGACGCCTGGGTCGTCAGGGTATGGCTGACGAAGTTCTGCTTGGCCCAAGGCGAAATGACGATCAGCGGGATACGCGTGCCGGGTCCGCAACGACCATTGACCGGCTTTCCGCCAACACCTGTCGGAGCCGTACCGGTACCGCAGATGCCCGCGCCACCCAGCTGGTCCGCAGCAGCATCGAAAGAGCCATGTGTCGGCGCGACATAGGCATGGTCATACCAGCCGTCGGAGTCATCATAAGCGATCAGGATCGCCGTATCTTGCCATTCCGGCAGCTTCTGAACGGCATTGACCACATCAACCACGCCAACCTGCTCGTCCAGCGGGTCGGAATAGCCAGCGTGACCGTCCTGATAGGCCGGGAGCTTCACGAAAGACACCGCAGGAAGATTGCCGGCTTTCACGGCAGCGTAGAAATCCTTCAGATCATATTCATGATTTGCCGGTTCCTTTTTCGCCGTCCCCGGAACGTAGCTGTATCCGATGGAATTGACCGAGGCCGGGCGGGCATGGGTCGGGTTGGACGTGCTGAGGTAATACTGGAACCAGTTATGATGCGGGATATAGTCCGCAACATTTTCGGACACGATGCTGGAGTATGTCGTGCGCGAGCAACCCGTGGACCCGTCCGTATTGGAAGCGGTGAGGTCAAAGCCCCCCATGAAGCCGCCCCAGGTAATGCCACGCTCGTTCAGCAGATCGCCGATATTACGACCCGTCATCATGCCCTGATTGGTCGTGGAGGAGCAGGCGTCGTAGCCGGGGTCGATGTCGTTGACCATCGTCCAGCCACCCTGTCCGTCAGCCACATAGGCGGACGACTTGGCAACGGTGGACGGCTTCTGCGTGGTCGCCAACAGCTTCAGACCATTCGTCTGGCCGGAAACGACTTCAAGCGCACCCGGCGTCGAAGGGCCATAGGTGTCAGTGTAGGAATTATCGCTCATGGCAAAGCGCTGTGCATAGCGCCAGTACGCCGTGACCGTGTTGCCATCGTAATAGCCGAGAACCTGCCCCTTGGTGCCGAAAGCGCCAACGCCGCCGGATGTGCCCTTACCCGTGTAAAGCGGGAAAAGGTCCGCCTTGCCGTTGTCATAGGCCATCTGTTCGGCCGTATAGGCGTGATTCTGGTCAGCCGTGCTGGCCTGCGTGCGATCCAGACGGAACGGAAGCGCTGCGTCAGATCCGTTGGCCGTGTTGGTATTGGGGTTCTGCTCCAGCAGTCCCTGCGAAAGCAGGTTGTTGACTGTCGGCGTACCGGGGCGCGCTCTGAAGCCTGGCTCTCCCGTGGGGTTCGCAGCCTTCGGATAGGTGGCGAAGTAATGATCGAAGGAGACGTTCTCCTGATAGATCACCACGAGATGGCGAATGGGCGTCCGCGTCTCGGACCCATGCTGGAATGAACTCTGATTCTGGTTCTGTCCTTGATCGTTCCAGGGATTCCAGCCACGGGCCTGGCTGAGGGCAGGAGCGGCAACGGACAGGGAGAGAAGAACGGACAGTGCAATTTTGGTGCGCTTCGCAGACACGTCGCGGAATCTTTCATGATGCACGGCATGACCGGAACAAGGTGCCAGAGGTTCGGGCGAACACCATCTTTACCGGCCCACGCCAACACAGTGGATGAGACAGTGCGTTAACTAAATGAAAGCCTTTGAAAGAAGTGTTATGGTTTCGTGAAAAGCGATATCGTTTGACACATCACTGTCACGGAGCCTCTCCCGACGCCGGATCGAAATGAAACGTCGGCTTTGGCTGCCCCGGAATGGGGGGAGCCGACGGAGCGACCGGTGGCGTAACCGACGCCGTGGCCCCTTGCGGCTGGGGCGCAGTCTGAACAGGATGTTTCGTAAAAACCGGGGCAAGGCGCCGCACACTTTGCCCGCGTCTGAGAATCACCTCCGTCGCACTGATCTCTGCGATGCTCCAGTCGCCCACCTTGTCTCCGACAGCCACGACCTTGCCGCGACTGCCAGAAGCGCCGGTCCGGACGATCGCCCGCCATCCTCCCGGATGGCCGGAAATACCCACAACCTGCGGCTCACCCGCCTGCACAGCGCCCCTGTCCTTTGGCTGGCGGTCAGGCTCGAACAGCGGGCGCGCCAGAATAGAATCGACATCAACCTTCTGCGGCTCCTTTGACGGTTGGGCAAAAGCCTGCCCCATCAGCAGGAAGCTCCCGAACAGACCAACCTGAAACCGTCGTACCAACATCATCATGGAACGCCTCTTCCCTGAACGGATCGCATTTTCTGCCCTCATGCCCTCACTCCCCAGCCGGAGCGGCGAGCAGCGGGCGCACCAGAATGGCGGGCCAGAGTTCCCTTCCGTCGATGCGCTCCATCCGGATGCGGACCAGCAGGGGAAGCACCCGGCTTTCCCATGTTTTCTGCCAGACATAATGTCCCTCAACGACGCCGTAATAGGAAAATTCAACGCGCCCCACGTCGCGGGCCAGCGTTTCTTCGTGCGGAATTTCAGGTTGCAAGGCGCAGTCCGCCCGGCGGAACCGCCGCCAACGCAGAACCAGCCGTTTGCCCGCATCCACGCCAAACGCCACCTGAACCTGCCTGCCGTAACCGCCCTGCTCCGGAAGCCACGACACGAAACCGAGCCGCTCCGCATCACCGGAAAAAACGGAGCCTCTTCGGACATCGGGCGTCTCCGCACGTTCGATCAGACGGCGCAGAGAATCCTCCGCGCCCTGAAACGTCGCTTCGTCTCCATAACGCCGCTCCGCCTGCGACCAGCCCCGCGTTCCCACGCCCACACCCTGCCAGAGGGCGACGGACAACAGCCCGAACACGACCGTCACGACCAGAATTTCCAGCAGCGTGAAACCGTCTTCTCCCGAATCTGGGTTCACTCCTGCGCCGCAGCCCCGACTGCCCTCCCCGACAGGGACACAGACCGCGCCGCGCCGTCTTCCCACACCCGCACCTCGACCGAAAACAGCCCCAGTGGTGACCGCTCCCCCTGTGCCGGAGACGCCGCAATCTGGCGGATATCCACGCTGGAATGATAATGCGGCGGAACGTCATAGGTCTGCGACCCCGGCCGGAAAGACGGCATGGCCAATGCACCATCCAGTTGCGACCGGGCCACAGAAAGCAACCGCAGACCATGATCCGCCCGTCCCCCGCCCGCCAGTCCCGCTTCGATCGAGCCCAGCATGGCGGCCAGCGCAAAACCCGCAATCATCAGGGCCACGATGACTTCCAGCAGCGTGAAGCCCTGATCCGAGCGCAAAGTGCGGACCGGTCGTTCAGCGCTCATCAATCTGGATCCGTCCCGTCACGTCGCTGAAGCTGACAAGGGCAGCATGATGGCCCAAAACAACCATCAGCGGCGCTCCCGTCACGCGCCCATCCGCCATGAACCGGTAAGACGCCCGCGCCATCATCCCGCCAGAGAGCGTCGGAACAAACACCCGCGCAGGCTTGTGAATGCGCGTCGTCCGGAGCGTGTGCCCCTCAACCGTCAGGAACGTCCCATCCGCGCTATCCAGCAGAACCGTCACGGTTTCACCGCGGGTTTCAGACAGATCCTGCGCCTGATGCAGAAGATCCACAACCTGTCGCCGCGCCACGGAAAAGGACAGGGCCTCACTGCGCAGCGGTCCTCGCTCCAGCGCAACACCCAGCAGGATTCCGGCAATTGCCAACACCACCATAATTTCCAGAAGGGTAAAACCGGCCTCCCCCCGGCTCTGCGCGTCAATGGGCAAGATCATTGAGGCTCAGCATCGCCAGAAGCAGCGCGGAGACGATCCCGGCGACCAGAACGCCCATGATGATGGTAATCGCCGGGACGAGAATGGCCAGAAGACGCTGGATGATAACGCGACTTGCATCCTCGTGAATATCCGCGGACCGCAGGGCAATGGCTGAAAGCTGCGCTGTTTCTTCGCCCACGCGCAGAAAATGGATCATGGTTTCGGGAAAAACTTTCGTCCGCTCCAGAGAATAGGCCAGACCCCGCCCCTCGCGCATGTCCCGCGTGGCCTCGCTCACACACGCCGCTCCCGCCGTGTTGCCAATCACCCCTTCCGTGATTCTCAGAGCCCCCACGATAGGCACACCGTTCTGCATCAGCGTGCCGAGCGTGCGGGTAAACTGGGCCGCCATGATCTCCAACAGCAGCGATCCAAGGATCGGAACCCGCAGCAGAAAACGGTCAAAGACAAGCCGCCGCTCAGGCTTCCGAAGTATTGCGTGAATACTGACGCCCGCAATTCCGAAAGCGGCCAGAAGCACCAGCCCCCAATGCGTCAGGAAACTGCCCGTCGCAATCACGATCCGCGTTGCCAACGGCAGGGTGGCGCCATTTTCCTCAAACAGAGGCACGAACTGCGGCAACACCTGCGTCAGCAGAAGCACGATCGAGAACACGGACGCCACAACCAGAACCGCCGGATAGATCATCGCGGACTGAATGGTCGCCCGCAGCTTTCTCTCCCGTTCGAGCAGCTCCGAAAGATGCAGCAAAGCCTCGCCCAGCGCGCCCCCCGCTTCCCCGGCCCGGACCATGCCCACATAGAGTTTTGGAAAGACGGAGGGCATGGTCTCAAGGGCCTCGGCAAAGGCCTCACCATCCCTGACCCGGTCCCGCAACGCCCCGATGACCCGACCATTGCGCGGTCCCACGGCCGTTTCTCCCAGAAACCTGAGAGCACGGTCCAGATCGAGCCCGGCAGTCAGCATGGTTGCCAGTTTGCGGGTAAAATCCGCAACCTCCGCAGGCCGCAGCCGAAGCGTATGGCGTCGCCCCAGCAGCATCCGCACGCCGCCCTGCACTACGCCCCGCCGCGTTGCGGGCACAACCTGCACGACCATCAGTTTCTGCCGTTGCAGCCGCTGCATCACCTGCTGTTCGGTGCTGGCAAGCATGTCTCCATGCACCAGCCGCCCGTCCGGACCAACCGCACTGTAATGCCACGTCTCGGAAGGACCCGACGCCGTATTCATCCGTCATGCCCGATGATGCGCGAAACCTCTTCAAGGGACGTCTCGCCTTCAAGCGCCAGCCTCAGACCCGCCTGAAACAGCGTTTCCATTCCTGCCGCCACGGCTGCCTGTTCGATCTCGGAATGGTCCGCCCCTGCCATGATGAGGCGGGAAATTTCCCGCGATGTCGGAAGGAATTCCGCAACGGCACTGCGGCCGCTGTAGCCGGTCTGACGACACTCCACACAGCCGACCGGATGCCACAGCGTGTGCGACGCCCCCGGATCAAGACCCAGACGCTGCGCCAGTGCCGGATCGACAGCTTCGGGACGGCGACAGTGTCCACACAGCCGCCGCACAAGCCTCTGCGCCAGAATACCGCGCAGAACGGCCGTCATGAGATAGTCTTCCAGTCCCATATCCCGCAGTCGCGTCACCGCAGCCGCAGCCGAATTGGTATGCAGGGTGGACAGCACGAGATGCCCGGTCAAAGCCGCTTGAACGGCAATCTGGACGGTTTCGATATCGCGGATTTCACCGACCATGATGACATCCGGATCCTGACGCAGAATGGCGCGGAGCAGACTGGCAAATGTCAGCCCAATGGCGGGTCTGATCTGAAGCTGGTTGATCCCCGAGAGTTGATACTCCACCGGATCCTCGACCGTCATGACATTACGCTCGGTCGCATTGAGCCCGGCCAGTCCGGTATAAAGGGTGGTGGTCTTGCCTGAACCCGTCGGCCCCGTCACCAGAACAATCCCGTTAGGCATCTCCAGCGCAGAGCGGAACGCCGCGATGACGGAGGGCGCAAGACCCAGACGACTGTAATCGAAACTGACGGTCGTGCGGTCCAGAACGCGCAGGACAACCGTCTCCCCATGCAGCGACGGAACGGTCGAGACCCGGAAATCCACCTCATGCCCGCGCACAGCCAGCTTGATGCGCCCGTCCTGCGGCAACCGGCGCTCCGCAATGTCCAGCTTGGCCATGATCTTGATGCGCGACACGATCGCAGCCGCCAGACGCGGACTCTGGCTGTCCACTTCATGCAGCACGCCGTCATAACGATACCGAACCACAAGCCGGTCCTCGAAGGGTTCGATATGAAGATCCGACGCCCGCGTTTCCACGGCCTGAAAAATCAGCTGGTTCACCAGCCGGATGATCGGCGCCTCGCTGGCGAGATCCTTCAGCCGGTCCGTATCGTCCTCAGCAGCAGACCCTTCCGCATCGAAAGCGCCCTGCCCTTCGGAGCCGTCCGCGCCGTCCTCAGGATAAAGCCTGTTCAGGGCCGCCGTGATATCCGACGGCCGTCCCACCTCACGCCGGACGTCGAAGCCCGTGGCGAGCTGAACAGCAGCAAACGTGTAATCATCCAGCGGATCCGCCATGGCCAAACGCAATGTGCCTTGCGCATGATCCAGCGGGACAGCCCGTGCCTGATGCAGGAACCGTGATCCCAGATCGTCGGGCAGGACCGGTTCCAGCACGGCGGCCAGATCCTCCGGTGTCAGGACGGTTACGTCCAGCAAAGCGGCATAGGTCGCGGCCAGATCGCCTTCGCTGACCAGACCGAGCTGGAGCAGAACAAGCGCCAGAGACTGTCCTGTCTCGGTCGCGACGTTCCGGGCCCGCTCCAACGCGCGACCTTCGCAGACACCGCGCTCGCTCAGAGCAGCCTCAAGGCGCGCATCAGCCGAAACCATGCAAAACTCCCGCGGTCTTGCGAGACAGACGGACGCTTCTCATGAGCTTGTCGTGCGATTGCAAATCCGCCAGTGTCCCACCGCCATGACCGTTTCCCTGCTTGTTGCCATCTTCCTTCTGGCCCCGGTTGCGGGGAGTTTTCTGGGCGTGCTCATACGCCGGATTCCGAGGGGGGAAACCGTGGTCTCCGGCCGCTCGCATTGTGAAAGCTGCCGTGTTCCGCTGTCTGCCCGCGACCTGATCCCGATCCTGTCCTATGTGGCGCAGAAGGGGCGATGCCGTCACTGCAAGAGCCGGATTGCCCCAGAGCATCTCTGGATCGAACTTGCAGCGCTCACCGTGCCCGCCATGGCCCTTCTGGCCCGCGTGATCGCCGGTCATTTTCAGGATCTTCCCTTCCAACTGGCCGACTGGGACGCGCTGCCCTTTGTAGGAGACTGCATCCTTGGCTGGGGGTTGCTGGCCCTGTCCGTGATTGACCTGACCTGCCTGCGGCTTCCCGACATGCTGACGCTGCCGCTGCTTCTGATGGGGCTTGTGGAAGGATATGCCACAGCCGGAACGGACGGCGCACTGGACCGTGCGCTCGGCAGTGCGGCTGGGTGGCTGATCTTCGCGCTCATTGCCGCCGGATACCGGATGATCCGTCACAGGCAGGGCCTCGGAGGTGGGGACGTCAAACTTCTGGCCATGGGCGGAGCCTGGGTCGGGCTGGGCGCGCTGCCAGTCGTCATCGGTGCGGGTTCGGCCTTCGGTATCGTGCTGGCTCTGGCAACGGCCATGCGCTCGGGGCGCTTCAACATGACGATCCTTGTTCCCTTTGGCCCGTGCCTTGCCGCGGCGATCTGGCTGGCGCGTCTCATGCTGTGTCGTTCGTGATCCTGACATGATCCTGCGATGACTTACCCGATGCCCTGATGCAGGGGCAGAGAGGTTTTCGAACTGTCATGAATTTATAATATTCCAGCCCTGTCATCGTGCAGGGGTGGAATGATATTGCCTCGCGAAGCTTTTCATTGCCTTTCATGTGGACCGTTTCATCAGGTGGCCCCTCCCCGCTTTTCCCATGTTCTGTCTTAAAGCATGCTCCTGTCGATACCGGGGCCTGAGGCTGTTTTCCGCTGGTGGGTGCGCCGTATGGCGGAGCTCCTGCCTGCCGCCCTGAGGCGGGACCAGAAGCAGGATGTGCGCCTCCCGGTCCGGCGTGACGGGAGCCTCGAACCCGGCAGCCTGTCTCGCCTTCCGCTCCCGGCCTCCCGCAAGAAGAGCCTTCTTTCAGCCCGTCCCGCGCCGGTCTGCCTTGTCCTGCCTGCCGGTGCCATGCTTGCGCGTGAGCTCACATTGCCTCGCGCAGCCTCCCCCCATGCGGTGCAGACCATCGGCTATGATCTGGACAGGCTGACCCCGTTCCGCCCCGAAGACGTCGTCTGGACCGTCACGCCAACAGGGAAAGCCTTTCCCCTGCGCAACGGTCAGGTGAGCTTCCGCCTTCTCGTGGCACCACGCCGTGCCTTTGAAGCGGCGATGCAGGAACTGGCAGAACATGCCGTTATCCCGACACATCTGCGCTGCGAAGGGATGGAGGGCGCCCTGCCACTCGGCACGCCCTCAAAGACCACAAAGATCCGGCCTTCCCTGCTCGTCCTGCTGGGTCTTGCCCTGATCGCGGCCCCCTTCATCCGTCAGGAGCTCTCGCGACTGCGGCTCGATCACGCCCTCTCCGCGCTGTCCGCAGAAAAACAGCAGGCCGAGGCACTGCGGCGGGACATTGCCGGTTTCACACAGGGGCCGGCCGCCATCCACCGGGAAGAACACCGGCTGGGATCGTCCCTGCTCGTGTTGCAGACACTCACGCAGGCCCTGCCGGAAGAGACGTTCCTGACGGAACTGCATCTCCACGAGCGTCATGTCTCCCTGGAAGGACAGTCCGCACAGGCCACGCAACTGATCGGTATTCTGGAGCATCGCGCCGCGTTTTCGAACGCGGCTTTCTCGGGGCCGATCACACGCTCCGAAGACCGTCGGCAGGATCTCTTCACCCTTCATGCTGACGCTCCGGGCTGATCCTGATGTCCGCTTCACCCACCATTTCCGGCCTTCCCGACGGACGAAAAGGACGCGTTCTCGCCCTTGGCATGACGGTCGTTCTGCTTGTGCTGGTCGCCTCTGCCGCCTCCCTCCTGCTGAACCAGTATGCCGAGGGACAAGCCGATCTGGCCGAACAGCAGGACATCCTCGCCCATACGCAGATCCTCGTGGACACCCTGCCCGATCTTGAAAAACGGGCCCGGACGGCATCGCTTCAGGCCCGCGGCAGCACGCTCCTGATCAGTGAAACCTCGCAGGAAACGGCCCTTGCTCGCCTCCAGCAGATCGTACACGACACCGCCCTTGAAGGTCAGGCCCTGCCGACGAGCATGGAACCACTCCCCGTTTCCCGGGCCGGAGCGTTCGAGAGGCTCGGCGTGAGGGTTTCCCTCACCACCTCCTATGCCGTGCTGGTCCGTCTTCTGGACGCTCTGAACCACAGTACTGCTCCGCGCCTGCTGGTCGATGATCTCCGGATCGACGTGTCCGGCAACCCGCAGGCGATTGACGAAATGGCTGAAGGGCGCGCCCTGGATGCGTCCTTCACCATCCTCGCATTGCGCGACCCCCGTTCCACCGCGGCGTCCACCGCTCCCCGACCATGATCCCTTTCCGCCGACAGAACAGACTGAGAGACAACGTGCCTGCTTCCCTGTTCCCTGCCATCTCCGGGATGTCCCGCCGTTTCCTCCTCATGGCAGCACTTCCACCGCTGGCGCTGCTGGCGGGCTGTTCGTCCACGCCACCACACCTGACACCCCTGCCGGTCTCGAAACATCTGTACGGCCAGACGGCCACGCCCCGCGTTGACGGTCCGGTCGGGAGCATGGAATCCGCTCGGGGCGGCATGCTGAGCTATGGCCGGGCCTCTGGCACCCATCAGGCTGGCGGCGCTTCCGGAAATGGAACCCTGACCCTCAATTTCGTAGATGCCGATATCCAGTCAGTCACGGACGAAATTCTCGGGCGACTGCTTCAGGCCAACTATCTTGTCGATTCAAACGTCCACGGCACCATCACCCTGCGCACGCCGCATCCGCTGCGTCAGGATCAGCTTCTGCCCGTTTTCCGGACCGCACTCGCCGGCGCGGGCGCGGCGCTGGTCGAGGAGAACGGCATTTACCGCGTGACCACCCTTGCGGGCACGGCGGGAACCGGCGGCGGAACGGCAGGCAACACGATCGTTCCGCTGCGCTACACTTCGGCTGAAAGTCTGGTGAAGGCGCTTCAACCCATCCTCAAAGGCGGGGACCACATCGTTGCGGCCCCGGCAGGCAATGCTGTCGTGATTTCGGGCGATCCCGCCACGCGGGCCTCTCTGGAAGAACTGGTCCGGACGTTTGATTCCGATGTGCTGGCCGGGCAGTCCTATGCCCTGTTCCCCGCAACCAGTGGCAATGCCAGCGAAGTCTCGCAGGCTCTTCAGGCTGCTTTGGGAAGCAAAAAAGAACAGGCGCTCGCTGGCCGGATGCAGGTCGTGCCCATGCCGCATATCGAAGCGGTGATGGTCATTGCCGCAACCCCCGCCCTTCTGGATCAGGCCCGTCGCGCCTTTTCCGTCATCGAGGCGCAGCGTCGCAGAACCGTGCGGAAATGGAATGTGTTCTACATCCAGAATAGCCGGGCGAACGACGTGGCGTATGTTCTGCAACAGGCCTTCACCCCCGGCCATGTCACGGCCGTCCCCACGGCAAAAGCCCAGACCTCCTCTTCAGGCTTCCAGAGTTCCTCGTCCGGTTCGGGGAGTTCGGGAAGCTTCGGCAGCGGGATGGGCTTCGGCTCTTCCAGTAGCGGAACGTCCCAGCAGGGCAACCAGCTCTCGGGCTCCGGTCAGAACGGCTCCTCTTCGGACGGCCAGTCCGGCCAGACGCAGACCGCGCAGGACGGAATTTCAAATAATCCCCTGCTCGGAGGGCTGGGTCTGGGCAGTTCGGGCAACAATTCCGAAACGTCGGAAATCCGCATCATTCCCGACACCCAGAACAATGCCGTTCTGGTCTATGGCACGGCCAATGAGATGGAGACCGTGGCCTCCATGCTCCGCAAGGTGGACATCATGCCCCTTCAGGTCCGGGTGGATGCCACAGTCGCCGAAGTGACGCTGAATGACTCGCTCAATTACGGCACGCAGTTCTTTTTCAAATCGGGCGGAATAAACGGCATTCTCAGCAATGCGTCCCAGTCTCTCGGAAGCGCCAATTTAGTGTCGTCGCAGCTCTCCAGCTCGTTCCCCGGCTTCGTTCTGGGTGGATCAGGACAGGGAGGAGCGCCCTTCGTCATCAACGCGCTTCAGGCCGTCACGAAAGTGCGTGTCCTGTCCTCGCCTGAACTGATGGTCGTGGACAACCAGCCCGCTTCCCTCATGGTGGGCGACATGGTGCCATATCTGACTGGCTCAACCACGGGGGTTCTGACGTCGAATTCCACCATTACGAATTCGATCAACTATCAGCCCACGGGCGTGATCCTCCAAGTCACCCCCCATGTCAGCAACGGCGGGACGGTCACGCTCGACATTTCCCAGCAGGTCAGTTCCGTGGCTTCCAGCACAACGACAACCGGCAGCGGGTCCATCAACAGTCCGACCTTCTCCCAGCGTCAGGTCACGTCGCGCGTTGTCATCGCGGACGGGCAAACGGTCGGATTGGCCGGGCTGATCTCGGACACGTCCAACCGCAACAACAGCGGAATGCCCTGGCTGAAAGACATTCCGCTCCTTGGGATGCTGGGGGCAAACCAGACCAACACGCGAAACCGCACGGAACTCCTGATCCTCATCACGCCCCATATCATCCACAGCCAGAGCGAAGCCTACGCCCTGACGGAGGATCTGCGCGAACAGCTTCTTCACGCAGCACTCCTGCCCAGCGAAATGAACGGAATGTCCCCGACCGGCTCGGCAGATCCGCAGCACCGCATTCTCAAAGCGGTCGGACTGCACGACTGACATGCCGGCCGGCACTCCATCGCTCCCCTTGCCTCCACGCGGCCCGCTGCGCGGACGGGAGGCAGGGTTTGCGCTGTTGCTGGTGCTCTGGACGCTCGCTTTTCTGGCCCTGATCGGCACGCAGGCCCTGATGCTGGGCCGGGCGTCCCTGAACCTCGAAAGCACGGCGCTCTGGAAAGCACGGCTCCAGACAACGGCAGACGCCGCCATCACGACGGAACTCTACGCCGTCGCCACGGGACGCACGCGCCCGACGGGCCAATGGTCTTCCAGTCCCGATGCCACGGAGTTTCAGATCAGAACGCGCAGTCAGATCCGACGTGACAGGATCAATCCCAATATTGCCAGTCAGCCGCTGATGGCTGCGCTCCTGATGACGCAGGGTTTTCCGTCCGATCAGGCCGCCTCTCTGGCAGCCACGCTTCTAGCGTGGCGCAGTGAGGGATTTCATGTAGCGGACAGGGCCTCGGCCTGTGTGTCACAGGGCCTGCCGTTTCATGATCTGGATGATCTTTCGGCCGTTCCCGGCATGACGCCCTTGCTGCTTGAGGGGCTGGTGCCGCATCTGTCCTTTGCCCAGCAGGAACTGCCCGATCTCCACACCGGCGATCCGTCCGTCCGGCAGGCTCTGCTGAAATCCGGAATTTCAAGTGGCGCGGATCAGACGGATCCGAACAGCGAAGGAAATGGTGGCGTCCTTGTTTCCGTGGACGCCATCGTCTTTCACGGCGCTTTCAGGATGTGGCGTCATGCTGAGGTCATCATGCTTCCTGATGAACGCCCCATTCCCTGGCGTCTGGTCCGTCTGGAAACCCTGACGCCAGAGAGCAGTTCCTCAAGGATTACAGATCATTCCTGACCCGGCCTCGCCCCGGCCGTTCGGTCCGTGGGAACAGAGGTCATAGTCATGCCCCTCCCGCTCCGAAGGGGCGTGGTAGACATAGGCATGGTTCCAGGGATCGGACGGAACAGCGCCACCCTTCAGGTAAGGGCCGTTCCAGTTCTCCACCGATGACGGACGATGGACCAGCGCGTCCAGACCTTCCTCCGTGGAAGGGTAATCGCCCGTATCGAGCTTATACATGTCCAGAACCGTACCGATCCGCGCGATCGACTGCTTGACGACGGACTGGCGGGCGCCCCCCAGCTGGCGCAGGGCAGCCGGCGCCACAAGCCCGACCAGCAGGCCCAGAATGGCCAGAACCACGAGAATTTCCAGAAGGGTAAAACCGGCATCATCGCGATGCTCGGCACGGGAGACCTGTCTGGGACATGACATTTTGATGACGTACCTTTTTTAACCGTTCGTCAAACGGTACTAAAGCCTTGAACCTTCTCTGCCCAGCGCATGACGAGGCTCACAATGCTGTCTTCATAATTTCTTCATTCGGGACAAAGCATCCCGACAGGTCTGCCATGCCCGCTCCCCTTCTGGCCTGCATGCTCGCGGCCGCCATCCGGTATGATCTCCCTCCACGGGTCCTACCCGCCATCTGGGAAGTCGAACGCGGCGCCATTGGCCTCGTGCATCACAATACGAACGGCTCCGACGATCTGGGGCTGATGCAGATCAACACGCAGTGGATCGGCCTCCTTTCCCAGATCACCCGCATGCCCGCTACACAAACGGCTGCGCGTCTTGTCTCGGACGGATGCTTCAATATCGCCGCCTCGGCTCTTATTCTGCGAAGTTACCTCAACGAGACGCATGGAAACCTTCTTCAGGCCGTGGGAGACTATCATTCCCACACACCCGAGCTGAATTCCGCGTATCAGAAGAGGGTTCTCCAACAGGCGATACGACTATTCTCCAACAAAAATCCGTCCCCGGAATAATATTCCCTGGAAACGTGAAAGACTGTGGCAATTCTCTGCGTTTTCATCTGAGTGTTGCGAAATGGAACGAAACCGCCGTGCTTTTTTGGCGCCACAAAACAAGCATCTTGCCTGAGGTGAGAGCGATCCGATCGCCAGTTCATTCCGCATACTCTCGACCTACCTTGCGCGATGGAGGCACAAAAACCTAAAATAACACTTGTCAGAATCCGAGAAACGGATTAGTTACCCCCTCGCCTCGTCCCATTCGTCTAGAGGCCTAGGACACTGCCCTCTCACGGCGGCAACAGGGGTTCGAATCCCCTATGGGACACCAAATCTATTTGGTAATGCTATCAAGCACTTACCGCCAAACCAGGCTCTCCATTACAAAAATTAAGTAGCGATTCTGGACCAATGACGATTCCGTCTCATGGCCCGTATCAAGTCGGCCGAAAATGCCAAAGATCCTGCAACCGGACGCCCCTGCCTGATGGCGTGAGTTGCTGGGGGCAAGCAATATAGGACCCGCAAGCTGGTCAACGGCCAGCGGATCATCAGAACGTTTGACACCGCCCGCCTCGCCCGCGCGTGGCTCGAGGAAACCTCAATCAAAGTCCGCGAAGGGCGTCATATCGACGTCCGAGCCTTGGACGGTCTCGTGCTCCAAACCTTGATTGAGCGGCCGACGGGCGCTGATCGCAAGCACAACCGACGACTGGTGGAAGACGCTCCAGAAGGTCCAACGGACCCTACCTCCCTCAATACGACATAAGCCAGCGAATATGACCTCCTGCTTGCCGCAGTAACGTCTGAAAGTCATCCGGACGACGTCTGGTTTGTGAGGTGGTCCATCAAGCAAGCCATTCCCCGAGTTTTGGAAGGTTGGCCCTTCCTGCTTGGCACATCCCACAGTTCACCCCACCTGTATGGGCAAACTGGTGACAGGATGTTGCACATGATTCCACTTTCAATTCTCGATCTCGCGTTCATTACCGAAGGCAGTTCGGCGACCGAGGCGCTTCATCGGAGTGCGGATCTGGCGCAGCATGCGGAAAGTCTGGGCTTCAAGCGTTTCTGGCTGGCCGAACATCACTCGATGGCAGGTATTGCCTCCGCTGCGACAGCGGTTGTGATCGGCTATGTCGCAGGCGCTACGAAAACCATCCGCGTAGGCGCAGGCGGGATCATGCTACCAAACCATGCACCGCTGGCGGTTGCCGAAGCTTTCGGCACGCTGGAAAGCCTTTATCCGGGCCGGATTGATCTCGGGCTGGGACGGGCACCCGGTTCCGATCAGGCCACAATGCGCGCGCTGCGTCGTGATCCGGCCTCTGCTGACCGCTTCCCACAGGACGTGTTCGAACTGCTGCGTTATTTTGAAAAGCCAGAACAGGGTCAGGCGGTCTTTGCCGTTCCGGGCGCGGGACTGACTATACCGGTCTGGCTGCTGGGATCGTCCTTGTTCTCCGCTCATCTGGCCGCCATCATGGGGCTGCCATTCGCATTTGCCAGCCATTTCGCTCCTGATCTGATGGAAGAGGCTCTGGCGCTTTACCGTGAGCGGTTTGAGCCTTCAGAGCGGTTGCAGTCACCTTATGCCATGTTGAGCATCAACGCAGTGATCGGGGAGACGCAGACCGAAGCGCAGCAGGCGGCAACATCTCTACAACAGCATTTCGTTGCTTTACGTCAGGGACGTCCGTCGACTTTTCCTGCACCTCGGTCAGTGTGCTGGAATAGTCAGGAACAGCGTCTCCTTGACAGCACACTACGTTATACCTTCGTAGGAACCGCAGAAGACGTCACAAAAAACATCTCCGCTTTCGTAGAGCGGTACAGACCTGATGAGCTCCTGATCGGTACGCCGTTATATTCTCAGGAGGAAAGGCTAAGGACCCTCAGTGGGATCGCGCGTCATTTGATGGAAAAATAATCCCATGGCTGAGCACACGCGGCGGCACCGTAGGGATTGTCTATTATAGGTCGGGTGAGGTCAAACGCCATGACGCACATGATCTCGTGGGTTGATCCTAGCGCAGGTAAGGCACAATAACGGGCTGAACCGAACCAGTTCGGTCTTACTGCTGGAAGTATAGACCTTTGGTCCACACAGCTGGACGGCATTTCTTTTGTAACATTGAGCAGCAACCGTTAGGTTGCATAGAAATATTATATCAACTGGTATATTTTCTTACAGCGTGACCATAGTTTACGCTCCGCACAAAAAAAACGAGGCTACCTCCCTCGAAAAAGAGCTATGAATTTCAACTGCAATTATTCTGTCTCCTCAAAAGCCGCAGAAGATATTGACCCGTCCGACGACCAGACGCATGAATAACAGATGACCGTTTCAACCAAACAGATGCTTGCCAGACGTACCATTGTGGATGCGGCCCGCCCCCTGATCGGAAGTCAGGGTTTTTCTGCGGTTGGTATTTCTCAGATCATTGAAGTCGCCGGGATTCCAAAAGGCTCTTTTTATCATTATTTTGAGTCCAAAGAGGCGTTTGGCGAAGAACTTCTCCATCTTTATATCTCGGATTATCTGGCCAAGATGGACGTCATGTTCGGTGCTTCCCGGAAAAATGGCCGGGAAAAAATTCTCGCCTACTGCCAGTTCTGGTGGGAAACACACGTCGATGGAAAAACAGGCGACAAATGTCTGATCGTTAAGCTGGGAGCTGAGGTTTCCGACCTTTCCGAGCGCATGCGGCATATCCTCAAAAAAGGAACGGAACAGGCTGTCGAACGCATTACGGCGATCATTCGTGCAGGGCAGGAAGATGGGTCCATCCAGTCAGCCATGAATTCCTATATCCTTGCACAAGCACTTTATCAGCAATGGCTTGGCGCAACCCTGATGGTCAAAATCACGAAGGACTCACATCCATTTGATAATGCATGGGTAGCGACGAAGAGCTTTCTCGATCATACCTGAAGACAGCAGCGAGGCCCTGCCTCCTGTTGGCTCGATTCTGTAGACGACCGGTCTAATAATAGTCGACCGGTCTAATTTTGTAGGAAAGACCGCCTGAGAAGGGAGTTTTCTTGATGCCGTGCTCTGCCCGTTCAGCAGAGAGCCCTATGTTTCGTATCCGGATCGATTGGAACTTGATGGTCATCTGTATGACGGCGGCCTGCTCTGCTCAGCGTCACTTTTCCACATATGCAACACGAGGTAAGAATGGCTTACGCAAGTACCAATCCTTTTACCGGCGAAGTGCTGGCAACTTTCCCGAATGCAACAGATGCGGAGGTTCAGGCGGCTCTGACCCAGGCCAATGTTGCTTACGAAAAATGGCGTGAGACGTCATTTACCGAACGCGCACGAATCATGAAGGCTGCGGCTGACATTCTGCGTCGTGACGTCGATAAATATGCCCGTCTTGGAACACTGGAAATGGGCAAACTTTTCTCGGAATCGAAGAAAGAGGTCATCCTTTCCGCCGAGATCTTCGAATATTACGCCAAATATGCCGAAGAGCTGTTGAAACCGGAATCTCTGCCAGTTGCCGATCTTGCCGAAGGCAAGGCTGTTCTGGTGCATGAGCCGTTGGGAATTGTTCTTGCGATCGAGCCGTGGAATTTCCCATTTTATCAGGTTGTCCGCATCATTGCGCCGCAGCTGTCTGCTGGTAATGCGGTCATTCTGAAGCATGCGTCGAACCTGCCGCAATGCGCTGCCATCTGCGAAGAACTGATGAAGGAAGCTGGTCTTCCGGCTGGGCTTTTCCGTAATCTTTACACAGCCCGTCATCATACCGAAATGATCCTGAGTGATCCTCGTGTCGTCGGCGTTGCGCTGACGGGCTCCGAAGGGGCCGGTACCATCATCGCCGCCACGGCAGGCAAGGCACTCAAGAAATCCATGATGGAACTGGGTGGGGCAGATGCTTTCATCGTTCTGGAAGATGCCGACGTTGAAAAGGCAGCAAAATTTGCGGTGATTGGACGCCACTGGAATGCCGGTCAGGTCTGCGTTTCGGCCAAGCGTCTTATTGTGGCTGATGCCATTTATGATCGTTTCCTGGAATTATATAAGAAGGGTGTTGCCGAACTGAAGGCTGGCGACCCGATGGATCCGGCAACAACCCTGGCACCTGTCTGCTCTCAGGGCGCGAAGGAAGATCTGGAACGCCAGGTTAAAGAGGCCAAGGAACATGGTGCGAAGGTTGAGGTCATTGGGGCGCCCGTGCCCGAAAAGGGTTCTTTCTTCCAGCCGCTCCTGATGACGGGACTGGACAGCAACAACGCCGCCCGGCACTGGGAATTTTTCGGGCCGGTAACGCAGCTTTATCGTGCCAAGAATGAAGATGATGCGGTGCGCATCGCAAATGACTCCCCCTATGGGCTGGGCGGTGCCGTTTTCACGAAGGATGAAACCCGTGGCGCTCATGTGGCATCTCGCATCCGCACGGGCATGGTGTTCGTCAATCATCCGCTCATTCCCAAGGCAGACCTGCCATTCGGGGGGATCAAGAATTCCGGCTTCGGTCGTGAACTGATTGGTCTGGGCATTAAGGAGTTCGTCAATCACAAGCTGATCAACATCGTTGATATTGACGCTCCGCTGTAATGAAAAAAGGGTAATGGAATTATTCCCATTGCCTTCTGACCCCGGCGTCTGATCACGCATGACGCCGGGAGTTGGCTGACGGACCTTTCTCAAGAAAAATGCATGAATCTTGAAGCCAGCGGATAACACTTCGTCATCCGGAGCTTTCAGTGTGTCAGAAAACCCTGTTTGATTCAGACAAATGTGGTTTTCCTGACAGGAGCCGTGCAAACAGAGGCTTGTAAACCAATGACGTCTCGTCCTGAAATTCTGATTGTCGGCGGAGGTGTGGCCGGACTTTCTCTGGCAACCCAGTTGGGAAAGTCCCTCGGTAAGCGTGGCAAAGCCCGGATTACCCTTATCGACAAAAGTTTTTCCCATGTTTGGAAACCGATACTGCACTGTTTTGCATCAGGAACGGTTCTAAACGAAAACGATCGCGTTAGCTTTATCGCGCAGGCCAGCCGATGTCATTTTGAATTCTGGCCCGGAGAGGTTGTCTCGGTTGACCGGTGCAAAAAGGAAGTTGTTCTCAGCCCATTTTATGCGTCTGATGGCACGCTCGTACTGGATAGCCGTACCCTGCGCTATGATGCCATGGTGCTGGCGATTGGTAGCTGCGCCAATGATTTCGGTACACCAGGCGTAAAGGAACATTGTCTGCCGATCGACAATCTGGTCGATGCCAACCATTTCAATGAAAAATTCCGCATGGAGTTACTCAAAGCATTCGCCAACACCTCGGAACTGGATATCGCGATCGTTGGTGGAGGGGCAACAGGGACACAGCTTGCGGCGGAACTGCACAAAGCACTTGATATTGTAGATCCTTACAGCCTGCATGCTTTCGGCCGTACACCCCCCAAGCTGCATGTCACGCTCCTGCAGTCCGGGGCGCGTATTTTACCCGCCTTCCCTGAATCAGTTTCCGAAGCGGCCAAAAATGAACTGGAGCGGATTGGCGTTACGGTCCGAACCGGTGCCCGTGTTGCCGGCGTGGATGCGGACGGTTTCATTCTCAAGGATGGCACACATGTTCCGGCCAAACTTCGTGTCTGGGCTGCTGGCGTGAAAGCCCCGCAGGTCACACAGACTTATGGCGGCCTGCCACTAAACCGGTCCGGGCAGATTCTGGTTCATGACAATCTTTCGTCGAAAGATGATCCGAATATCTTTGCCATGGGAGACTGCTCGTTCATCGAAGACGACCCATTACCAGCGACAGCACAGGTTGCGCGCCAGCAGGCCAATCATTTGGGGCGACATCTGCCGGCCTGGATCGAGCATGGGCGGGACGTGCCAGGATGCATCTTCCACAACAAAGGGGCGATCGTGGCGTTGGGTAAATACAACGGCTGGGCGGCCTTACCAGGGGGAACTGTCTGGGGTGGTGGCTTTTCTCACGGCCTGTCGGCAAGGCTGGGGCATATTATGTTGTATCGACAGCACCAAATCGAATTGTTTGGATACTATCGCGGTTTGATCTCGTTTTTCTCCGACTGGGTGGAAGGTTTTGTCCGTCCCTCCATTCGGCTGGACTGATGAGGTACCCGGTCTGTTTGAAGTTATGAGTTTCCGACAGACCGAAATCTGTCAAACGAAAAGACATTCATTGGTTTTTTGTGCAGAATATCTGTGGATGTGAGCAATTATCAGTTAGCGAAACCAGGGATTAACGCAACACGGACATTCGAACTGTTTTTCCTCATCCGGAGCGCTGTCTTCCGGATCATCACACCTCATAGGGAGTTCGCGCTGCTGACCCTCATGTGTCGCATTCAGGGTTGGAACATCTCCAAGCAAACCAACGTCCTCATTTTGTGTGTGATCAGACCTCATCATCGTTTCCATAGTAGAGTTTACCAAGTTCGATCGCCAGACGTTTCTGAGCCCGGCGATCGAGCTTTGGGTATCTCGCAGTGAATAAGCGCAGCCGCAATATTCCCTCTGATAGAATTTCTACGGTTTGCTGATCTCGTTCGGCGCCCCTCCCTCCCCTTTTTTTCAAGCCGAATGTGTGACGCGGGGATAAACGATTCCAATCGATCTTAATCTACCGCTCGTTTGAGGAGCACCGCCTCCTTCACCCGTGATCCGATGACCGCATCGATTTTCGACCAGTATTCGAACACCCGCGATAGAACCGGTTCTTCGACACCCTGCAATACATGGCCGACAATATTATTGACCAGTCGGTCGCGCGCCGCGTCATCCATGACGCGGTTAATCAGAACATTGGCCTGACTGAAATCATTATCATCCGGACGCAATGTATAAGCCGCACGCACGAAATCACCATCTGCCGCCCAGACTGCATTTTCTGGGAAACGCTGTGAGTCGGCAACGGGGCCGCCCTTTGAGTTCGGAACATATACCGGATCGCGTGCCTCTCGCATCCGCATCGCACCGCCCTTGACGTAGCCATGAACGGGACATTTCGGTGCGTTGACCGGGATCTGCTTGTAATTCACGCCCAGCCGTGCCCGATGTGCATCCGCATACGCAAATGAACGCCCCAGCAGCATCTTGTCGGGTGACAGCCCCGTTCCCGGTACAAAGTTGTTCGGTTCAAACGCAAGTTGCTCAATCTGGGAATGAAAATCCGTCGGATTGCGGTCTAATGTCAGCTTGCCGACCTCGATCAGCGGATATTCGCCCCGCGGCCACACCTTGGTCAGATCGAAAGGGTTGATGTGATAGGTCTTGGCATCTTCATACGACATGATCTGCATCTTGAGCGTCCAGCTCGGATGCTCGCCACGTTTGATCGCCATATGAAGATCGCGCCGGTGATAATCGGCGTCCGCGCCCGCAAGCTGACCTGCCTGCTCCTGCGTCAGACATTTGATGCCCTGATCGGTTTTGAAGTGATATTTGACCCAGAAGCGCTCTCCCGCCGCATTCACCCACAGATAGGTATGGCTGGAAAACCCGTCCATATGACGCCAGCTTGCCGGAATGCCGCGGTCTCCCATCAGCCATGTTACCTGATGCGCAGTCTCGGGGCTCAGCGTCCAGAAATCCCACTGCATGTCGTTGTCGCGCAAACCATTATCGACGCGGCGTTTCTGCGAGTGAATAAAGTGCTGGAACTTGAGCGGATCGCGCACGAAGAAAACCGGCGTGTTATTGCCGACCATATCGAAGTTGCCATCTTCGGTATAAAATTTCAGAGCAAAACCACGCGGATCGCGCCATGTGTCCGGACTTCCGGCTTCCCCGGCAACCGTCGAAAAGCGCGCTACAACTTCAGTCACCGTACCGGGCTGAAGAAATTTCGCCGAAGTATAGCGGCTGACATCTTGCGTCACTTCGAACCGACCAAAAGCGCCGCTTCCCTTGGCGTGCGGCTGACGATCCGGGATCATCTCGCGATTGAATGCCGCCATCTGTTCGATCAGATAGTGATCGTGCAGCACGATCGGACCATCCGTACCAACCGTCAGAGAATGCTCGTCGCTGGAGACGGGAATGCCGGATTCCGTCGTATGAGATGTTTTCGTCTGCTCAATCGTCATGACAGTTTCCTTCGAACGGTTATTCTGAATATCGGCCCGCGCTGACACTCTGTTCCCAAACGCATCGGTACAAGTTTCCGAACGTCACGCTTAAGACGACGTTCAGCACCCTTCTGAACTTTACGCGCAGCAAGGCGAGGAAGTTCCAGCGTCTGTGAATGAACACGCCCCGATCGGCTCATGGTTCAGAGATTACTGGAGACCGACCGCCGGCCCGGATTCAGCGACTGCTTCA
>NZ_BEWP01000005.1 GCF_002723995.1 Gluconobacter kondonii
GCCTTCAGGCCGGATCGTCGATCGGACGTTCATAAAGCCGATAGCGCTTGTACGGCTCAGGCACGATGCTTTCTGCCAGATTACGCATGTTGGAATCAGAGGCCTGAATCCAGCCCAGCTCCACCCAGGAATAGGGCAGGGACTTCCGGCGGCGCATCAGTTCGGCAATCGCCAGAGACGGCAGAAGCGCCCCCAGAACGGTGCCACGCAGACGCTGCGTCACACCGAGCAGAATGACTCGTGCCGAATGAAAGCGATGCGTCGTCAGCCGGGCCGCAAGCTTCACCCAACCCAGAGGCGAAGGCGAACCACCCAGATCACCAGCAATGTCGTAAAGATTGGGAACCACCAGCGCCATGGCGACGGGTTCAGCATCCTGATCGATCTGGACGTAATGTTCAGGACGAAGCACCGGACCAAGCTGCTTGATCATGGCCTTCATTTCGTAATCCTGAAGCGGTACGAAATTGAACTTGTCGCTCCAGGCATCATTGTAAAGCTGACGCAGGATTTCGCCCTGCTCGGCAATCTGCTTCTTCGACAGACGCCTGATGGCAATGGAGCCGAGTCGGCCTTCACCAATTTTCAGATCGCCCGGAACCTTGAAACGCGATTCCGTCTGATCATCGAGATCGAGCTTATAGCTCAAAAGGTCTTCAACGGGCGTATAGCCCGCGTCTTCAACCAGTTTCCCCATCAGGCGCGGATGCCAAGGCATGGCGACCATCAGGGGCTGGTCCTGCCCTTCGATCATCAGGCCGGATTCGCCATTGCCGCTCAGCGTCACCGGCCCGCGCATTGTCTGCATGCCCTGAAGACGCAGCCAGTTCCGGGCCGTCTCCAGCAGTGCGCTGACGACACTGCCTTCAGGAACGGCATCCAGCGCCCCGAAACAGCCGATTTTCATGCCCCAGTGCTCAATGGCACGATGGTCCACGATTGCCGCAATGCGCCCCACAGCCGTGTTTCCACGCCATGCCAGAAAATAGCGGATGCTCGCATGGCGAAAAATCGGCGCTTTTTTCGGGTTCAGCAGATCATCCTGTTCCATGTCGAAAGCCGGGACAAAACCCGCCATTCCGGCATAGATACGACGCGGAAGCGTCGTGAACAGTTTGAGATCAGCCCGCGTCGTCACTGGCCGAACCACAAGATCATCATGCGGCGCAGGGATGTCAGTCCTGTCGGGCAGTGTCATAATGGCAGGTGTACCTCTGATCGAAAAAAACATCCCGTCCAGCGGGCTGATGTGCCAGTACGGCACGGGGTCGCATCTTGTTGCATGGGAGGGCTATACCCTTCCAGCCCCGATCCGACCACGAATAAAGCGGTTTTCCATGCCAGAGACTTCTGTTTCCTCTTCCAGCGCCCCGTTTCACGTCCTCATTACCGGAGGATCGAGCGGGATCGGCGCCGCTCTGGCGCTCCACTACGCCCGTCCGGGAACACATCTGACGCTTTGGGGCCGCAATCCCAAACGCCTTGCAGACATTGCCGCACAGGTCGTCCGTAAAGGCGCCTCGGCAGACATTCTGTCCCTCGATCTGTGCCGCACGGACGACGCTCTGGATGCTCTGCGAAAAACAGACGACGCGCGAAAAATCGATATTCTGATTCTGGGGGCGGGACTGGGCGATATCCGTCCCGAAGGCGCCCTGACGGAAACAGCCGAACAGGTCCGCGACATCTCTCTTGTCAACTTCACAACCCCTGCGACCCTTGCCACCGAAATGGCCTCACGTATGGCTGTCCGAAAAGAAGGCCGGATCGCACTGGTAGGGTCCGTCGCGGCGTTCCACGATCTTCCGGTTGCAACAGCCTATAGCGGCTCAAAAGCCGGTCTGGCACGCTTCAGCACGGCCCTGCATGCCGCCATGACTCCGCATCATGTTTCTGTCACCCTGATTTCTCCGGGTTACGTCGACACACCGATGAGCCAACGGCTCGAAGGAGCACGACCTTTCCTCGTCTCCTCAAAACGCGCTGCCCGCATGATCGCACGCGCCATCGGGCAGGGCAGGGCGCACCTGCTTTTCCCTTGGCCTTTCGCCATAGCCCGGGTTCTTGAAATGATCATGCCACGCGCCATCGTTCACCGACTGCTACGAACCGCAGAAGTCCGACAGCGGCCCGCTCGCTGAATTACGACTTCCATCACATCCGGAACTTGACGCGGAGGAACCGGTAGGCAACTGCTGCACACAGAAAAAGCGCGGGCCGCCGGCCAGCATCGCCAGAGGACTTGAGGTGCCATGAGGGAAATCGTCGCCGTCGATATCGGTGGAACGCACGCACGTTTTGCAATCGCGACCATCGAGGATGGCAAGGTCATCACACTGGGTGAGGCCACGACACTGAAATGTGCGGAACATGGCAGTCTGGCGCTGGCCTGGGAAACATTCGGCCGCTCCCTGAATCGTGACCTGCCGCGCGAAGCCGGTATTGCGGTCGCCTGTCCGGTCAGTGGAGAAATCCTCAAACTGACCAACAATCCGTGGATCATCCAGCCCAGCCAACTCGCCGCGCGCCTGCATCTCGATAATTTCGTGCTGGTCAATGATTTTGGAGCTGTGGCCCATGCCGTAGCACAGGTCGATTCATCCTATATGAAACATCTGTGTGGGCCAGATATCGACCTTCCCACCGAAGGTGCCATCACGATTGTAGGGCCGGGAACCGGACTGGGTGCTGCGTGCCTCCTTCGTCGCAACGACCGGTATTTCGTGATGGAAACCGAGGGTGGTCATCTGGACTATCCTCCCCTCGACGAACTGGAAGACAAAATTCTTAAAGCCCTGCGTCTGCGCTTTCGCCGCGTTTCCGCAGAGCGGATTGTCTCTGGTCCGGGACTAACCAATCTTTATGAAGTCATTGCGGAAATACAGGGCTGGCCCATTACCCTGCGTGACAACCGCACCCTGTGGCAGAACGCCCTCGACGGCTCGGACACCGTGGCCGTTGCCGCACTGGAACGCTTCTGCCTGAGCTTGGGCGCAGTCTCCGGCGATCTGGCACTCGCGCACGGAGCACGAGGCGTCGTGATTGGTGGTGGACTGGGCCTGCGACTTGCAGACAGCCTCGGCCATTCCGGATTTGCCGAACGCTTCGTCGCAAAAGGGCGTTTCGAGACAATGATGACCGAGATGCCGGTCAAGATCATCACCCACCCACAACCCGGCCTGTTCGGAGCCGCCGCCGCATATGCGGAAGCCCATCCGTAACACGGCAATATCTTGGATTTCCGAAGACGACCTCCGGAAATCCAAGCACTGACATCAAAGAAAAAAACGCCTTATTTTTGGCGTTCTCAATACAGATTGGCGGTTACAGCGCCGATATAGAACGTACATTTCGGAAGGGATTCCGTATCCAGAATCAACGCGACATGCGTGGCAAACGCAGGCGCACCGGCCCCTATCGTGTCTGTTTCCAATTCACCGGGAGTTCCCGGATTTCCCAGATATCCCGGTGATGTCCCATGAGAGAGCCATTTGGTATAACCGGCTTTTGGAACGTGGATATCGTCCTCACCACAGAACAGATTGGCCCCGCCAAAAGTAGCTCTTCCGAACTGGTCCGACCCGATCACCTGCACAAAGAATGTTCGGAAATATAGAACCGCCAGATCCGCATCATCTGTGGGCATGACGTCATTGGTTGAGACGGCTCCCGTCGACAGGTCATAAGGAAACAGGACATTGAGCGCGATGTTCCCAGACTGGTATTTCTCAATCGGGACGCAAATGACAATTCTGTCGTTCCGGCTCTGCCCCTGCGTCTGAACCTTCAGAGACGCCGGATAGCCATTAAACATATAGTCCGTCGAAAGTGCGGCGCTGGCCCCTTGGGACGTCCATTGGTCAATCCCCGCAACATCCTCCGAATAAAGACCGCCCGTCAGTCCGACGCCTCCATTCAGCGTCAGAACGCTTTTTGATTGCGGAATGAAAAACCCGGCCAGACCCAGCGGATCGGAAGTCCAGTTATTGTATGTCCCGACATTGGCGTTGCCGGTGTTGACCGAACTCCTGATCTTAAGCTGACCCGGCCCACGCAAAGCCCTGCCATCCGCACAGGTCAGATTGTAAAGCTGCGTCTCGTGGAAAATCATCTGAGACATATTAGTTTCGAGAAAGACCGGTGGGCCGGGGAAGTTTGCGTGATTGCCCGCCCCGAGGAACATGCCGCCGTGGCAGATGATCGCACCGCTGCCTTTGCAGTGATAAAGCGGTTTGTCATACGCAGACGGCCCCATCATCTCCATGTGGCAGCCATGGGTCTCGATGCGTCCGGCATTATTGATGATGCACTGGTCCGAGTAATCCAGCGACGTGCCATAGAAGGTAAATTCACCGCCACCTGGATTATTGATGATGCAGGCGGAATTTCCCAGACTTCCGCCATACCATCTGTAATTCTCACCGGCGTTGATGCTGCCCTGAAGAAATTGAACACAAACCCCACAATCACCGACGGAAAAATCCCAATATTCTGACAGATACGCACCGCTGCCGTAGTTTATGCCAACGCCAAATGAATTGACGCTGCCTGTCTGAAAACTCTGAACGGTCCCGTCTATGTTTTCATAGGAATTGTACCAGATGCCGATGAGACCTGAATCTCTTCCCGGTCCGTTGATGGAAAAACCCTTGGTCAGCAACCCCAGAGGGTAATGCTCTGTCGCACCATCTCTCGTGGATAATACCGCCGCATTCCGGTTCAGCTTCGTCACCGAGAACCGGGTGAATGTGGCGTTTACATACCCGGACACGGACACGACCACGAACTGCGTACTGTCTTCGGGCACATACAGAGGCACGGAAATCGAACCTGTCACCGGAACATCTGACAGATTGGACAGGGTGACGCTCGGACCCTGCATGACCCAGCTGGACTGCCCCGATCCGGGACTACCGCTGTTGACGCCCAGACCGATGCTGCCCGGCTGGCTGTTCAGCATGGCATACGACCCGCCGAGTGTGCAGGAATACTCGATCTCGAACGTATATGCGCCCTTGGGAAGCGTCAGCTTCTGCCCGAACTGGTTCCAGTGCCCGGTTGCCGTGGACATGCTGTTGTTGTCAGAGGCAGCAATCGTCGCAGTGGTGTTGGACAGGGTGTAGGTGCCGGTGCGACCTGTGCCCGTGCCGAAGCCCGTGATCGTGGTTTGCGTACCGAGTTTCCACTGCGAATCATACAGAGGGTCCCCGACCTTGATGTCAGGGTTTCCCGTCATGGCCGTCACGGTCAGAACGCCGCCCGACACAGACCCCGTGATCTGGGTTGCATTCGCCGGATCAGTATAGACCGCCATACCCTTCTCGAAGACGACATCCGTGATCTGGGCGGGAGAATAGATTGACGCATTGACGAACGCACCGCTGGCATTGCCGGTCGCAAACGTGGGGTCGTCAATATACTCCATAACCGTGTTCACGGCCTTTAGCGCCGTAAAATCCAGTATGGAGTTCGTGAAATCCCCGAACGACGTCCCCGAAATCCAGATCAGAGGATTGTCGTCCAGCGCGACCGCATCATTACACATGATGTAATGCAGCGCAGGCGAACTGATGCCCTGGCCGGAATTGCAGACGGTCTGGATGGCGACAAAATCGAACTCCTGATCCAGACTATAGGCAATCGGAAAGACCGCCTGAGCCTCGGCCAGCGTCGAAAAATAGCCGGACAGTTTGTGACTGTTCCCGTCACCAACGGCGCCAAACCATTGCGGATTGAGGCCACCCTGATAGACGCGCCGATACGTGGTCCCGCCAGCCGTCACGATAATGGTGCCGAAATCTGACACACCAGCTTCCGAAGAGCGGACGAAGAGACCTGCCGCGCCACGCCTTAGATCCGTACCGTCCCAGGACGTCAGCATGACCGCAGCCGGCGATGTCGTGAGCGCCAGAAACTCTGCGATCGAAGCCACACTGGCGCGGATGCTGGAAGCCAGCACATCCGCAACACTAGCCCCATCGAGCGTGCTGGCCGCATCGATGGTGCCGGACTGGATCGACTGCCGGATCGACTGGCCCCCGTCTGCATCCACTTTGTTGCCAAGAGCTGCGGCGACCTGCGTCGACTTGACCAGATCGGCCAGAACCCCCGTGTCGACCACAGATTTCCAGGGAGGCGTGAAATTCTGAACCATCAGACAATCCTGTTCTTTAGTGTCAGGGGGAGCAATGAGACCGAGAACGAGCGCGCGCTGGACGTTTGAGAGCGTCACCCTGACCACGCAAGACAGCGCCGTGGCCAGCACGATGCCGGTTTCATGCATGGGGATTTTTCATAAAAAAAAGCCGCCCGGGTGGGCGGCTTCAGCAAGAAAGCTTAGGAAGATAAGGCTTATACCTTGGTCCAAGCAGAAATTATTCAAATTGATTTTTATATATTATGGGCACCACCAGAGTATATTCCCTAGATGTTTATAGAATGAAAATTTCATTCTCATTATGCCTATATCGTACATTATCTACAGTATTGCGTTGAACGCAATAGATTTTTTAATTTGATGCCACAGCAACAAATCCACGGTTTTGAAAAACCGATCGGAGAGTGATTAATTTTTGGGGTTAAAATTGTCTCTGGAGGTCCGGGCGGGAATCGAACCCACATACGCGGATTTGCAGTCCGCTACATCACCATTCTGCCACCGGACCTCGATGGAGACAAGCGCTATATCTCTCTTAGCGCCTGAAGGGTCAAGACAGATAATTGATCTTCAGAAGGATTTTTCTTCTTCTCTCGAACAGGCTATTAAGAACTGATTCACATAACACTGTGATATAGTGCAGACTTCAAGAGCAGGAAATCTCATGACTTCAGGGTGCAATGGCGCGACAAAACTGACGACTCCCCTTGGGTTGGGTCTGCTGTCGCTTCTCCTGAGCGGAACTGCTCTTGCCCAAAAATACGATGGTAGCGGTTCGCCGAATTTCATTCCGCACACGCTGCAAGAAGCCCTCTCAACAGCTTATCTGACCAATCCGACGCTGCGGGAAGAGCGGGCCCATCTGCGGGCAACGGACGAACAGGTTCCTACTGCACTGGCAGGCTGGCGCCCGACCGTTCAGACGGGCATGAATCTGACGTATTATGATGGAAGTACAAATTACGCTTCCAGCGGCGGCTATCTCGGCAGTTCCCGACGTTATCAGACACCCGGATATACGGGCAGCGTCACCATTACCCAGCCACTCTATCAGGGCGGAAAAACCGTTGCTGGTGTTCACGCCGCAACGAACCAGATCATGGCAGAACGCGCCCATCTGATCCAGACTGAACAGGACGTCTTTAGCAACGTTGTCAATGCCTATGTCGGCATTATCGAAGACGAACAGCTATTACAGATCGCGATTAACAACGAACATGTCCTGCAACAGCAGGTTGAGGCAACTCAGGAACGTTTTCACGTTGGCGAAATCACCCGGACCGACGTCGCACAGGCACAAGCTGCACTCGCAAGCGCTACTGCCGAAAGGCAACAAGCCGAAGGAACCCTACAGAGCGCTCAGGCGACCTATCTTCAAGTCGTCGGAATCGCGGCATATCCCAATCTGGAGCCGCCTCAACCGCTGAATCTTCCCGTGCATAGTGAACAGGAAGCAGTTGCTGTCGCAGTACAGAACAATCCTCAAGTCGTAAACGCGCTCTTTGCTGAGGCTCAGCGCAAAGATAATGTTTCTGTTCAGATTTCGCAGATCATGCCCAAGGTCTCTGCAAGCCTCAACTACCAGCACGCCGTCAATCAAGGGTACGGTAACTCCCTTCAGGATAATAAATTCGGTGAAATCGAATTTTCCATTCCTCTTTATCAAGGAGGGTCGGAATACGCTGCAATCCGGGGAGCCCGCCAGGACGCGCAGGCTGCTCATCGGGAAGTCGACGTACAGCGCAGAACAGCCCTGCAAAAAGCTGCCTCAAGCTGGCAGCAAATGGTGGCCTACAAACAATCCATTTCCAGTGATCGCATGGCCATTTCCGCAAATGTGATTGCACTCGATGGCGTGGAGCGTCAGGCCCTTGTCGGAACAAGCACCACTCTCGCCGTTCTCCAGCAGCAGCAAACTCTACTGCAATCCCAGAGAACACTTGTTCAGCACCTTTCAAACCTTGTCACATCTTCTTATGCAGTTGCCGCCTCAATCGGACGACTGACCGCGGTAGACCTCAAGCTGGGTGTCCCGCTTTATAATGAAAAAGCTTATTATAACGCGGTCAAGAACAAGCTCTGGGGCATGAACGACTACGCGATCAATCAGCCAGGCCGATAATTTTTAAACAAACGGAATATTCGAAATCTATGACCTCTTCTGATTTGAACCAGCCTGAACAACACGATGACGAAGCCATGACGGACGTTTTAAGCTCCATTAGGCGCATTCTTCATGACGATCCTGCTTCGGCCGGGACAACCGAGGAGAGACAAGGCATGGCACACCACGAAGAAGAACTGACACTCGACAGTTCCATGATGGTGACGCCGCCAACGCCCTCTGTAACGACCAGTCCCACTTCGACAGCCACCCCGGCAACAACCGACATGACAACGACACCTCACATAGAAACCGTGCAGAGCCGGAATGATCTGATGAACGCCCAGACAGTTGCAGCGGCAGAGCGCTCTCTCGATGAACTGCATGCCGCATTCAGTGGCACGACTCCCTTTGCGCCGGATACTGTCATCAGTCGCGGGAGCGGCCTGACAATCGAAGATATGGTTCGTAGCGAAGTGCGTAGCATGGTCCGGACATGGCTGGACGCGCACCTGCCATCACTGGTTGAAATTCTTGTCCGTGCAGAAATTGCCCGTCTGCGTCCACGGGAGTAAGAAGGGGGGTGGAAGAGCATTCTTCCACCTGCTGTACTGACTGTCCTGGATAACCATGCTCGAAAAAAGCTTCGTCCCCGCCGACCATGAAAACGCCCTCTACGATGCGTGGGAGAAAAGCGGCGCTTTCCGGGCTCACCCCGACAGACCCGGTGAGCCTTTTTCGATCATGTTTCCCCCGCCAAACGTCACGGGAACGCTTCACCTCGGCCATTCGCTGAACTTCGTCCTTCAGGACATGCTCATCCGTTGGAAACGTCAGGAAGGCTTCAATGTCCTCTGGCAACCGGGAACAGACCATGCCGGAATTGCGACACAGATGGTTGTCGAGCGCGCCTTGGACAAGGAAGGCACCAGCAGAACCGCTCTGGGACGCGAAGGTTTTCTCGAGCGCGTCTGGGACTGGAAGCAAGAATACGGTGGCACCATCGTCCAGCAGCTTCGCAAACTCGGCGCTTCGGCGGACTGGGAGCGTGAGCGTTTCACAATGGACGAAGGACTGTCCCGCGCGGTCCGTAAGGTGTTCGTCACCCTTTACAAGGAAGGGTTGATCTACCGCGACCGACGGCTGGTCAACTGGGATCCGAAGTTCCGATCTGCCATATCGGATCTGGAAGTAGAGAACCACGAGACCAAAGGGTCCATGTGGTACATTCGCTATCCGCTGGAAGACGGGCGGACCATCACTGTCGCCACAACGCGTCCGGAAACAATGCTTGGCGACGTCGCAGTCGCTGTTCATCCCGAAGATGAACGTTATGCTGACATGATCGGCAAGACCGTAATTCTGCCCCTGACAGGGCGCCGTATTCCAGTTGTCGCCGATCTGTATTCCGATCCTGAAAAAGGCACAGGTGCCGTCAAGATCACGCCAGCCCATGATTTCAACGATTTTGAAGTCGGCAAGCGTCACGATCTCCCGGCTCTGACGGTTCTCGATGAAACTGCCTGTCTCTGGATCGAAGAAATCCGGCCTGAACTGCAGGATATTGACGGGCTCGCTTCGGTCGCATTCGTCGAAACCCTGAATGGCCTGAGCCGTGAAGAGGGCCGCAAGCAGGTCGTCGCCGAGCTTGAGCGCCTGGAATGGCTGGAAAAAATCGAGCCGCACAAGCTTCAGGTTCCCCATGCAGAACGTGGCGGGGCCATCGTTGAGCCGCGCCTGACGCTCCAGTGGTACTGCGATGCCAAGACACTGTCTGGCCCTGCGGTTGAAGCTGTCGAAAGCGGAAAGATCGCGTTTGAACCACGCCAGTGGGAAAACACATTCCATGCCTGGATGCGCGATATCCAGCCCTGGTGCATCAGCCGCCAGCTCTGGTGGGGGCATCGCATCCCGGCCTGGTATGGCACGGACGGCAAAGTTTATGTTGCCGAAAACGAGCAAGAGGCTCAGGCCCAGGCCGGTGAAGGCGTGAAGCTCTCACAGGATGAAGACGTTCTGGACACCTGGTTCAGCTCCGCGCTCTGGCCATTCACCACGCTCGGCTGGCCGGACAAAACGGAAGAATTGGCGCGCTATTATCCGACGAGTGTTCTTGTCACAGGCTTTGACATTATTTTCTTCTGGGTTGCCCGGATGATGATGATGGGGCTTCACTTCATGGACGATGTTCCGTTCCGAACCGTCCTGATTCATGGGCTGGTCCGGGACGAAAAAGGACAGAAAATGTCCAAGTCCAAGGGTAATGGTCTGGACCCGCTGGATCTCGTTGCCGAGTTCGGAGCCGATGCGACGCGCCTTGCGATCTGTGCGGGGACAGGGCCGGGCCGGGATATCAAGCTCGGGCGCAAGCGGGTTGAGGAACATCGCGCGTTCATTACCAAGCTCTGGAATGCCGCTCGCTTCCTTGAAATGAACGGGGCGACACCGACGGAAGGCTTTGATCCGGCGAGCGTCAAGAGTGCGCTTGGGCGCTGGATCCTGACGGAAGCTAACGATGCCGTGGCTGAAGCTGGACGCGCGCTTTCGGCCTATCGTTTCGATGAATATGCCAACTGCTGCTACCGCTTTGTCTGGAGCCGGTTCTGTGACTGGTTCGTGGAATTCTCGAAGCCCGTCTTTGCTGCGGAGAACGCAGAGACCATCGAACTGCGGGCCGTCAGCGCGCATGTTCTGGGGCTGATCCTGCGTCTGATGCAGCCGGTTATTCCGTTCGTGACGGCCACGCTGTGGAAAGAACTGGGCTATGCGGGGGCTTTTGAAGACAGCCGCTGGCCGGAACCTATGCAGGTTGATCAGGCGGATGCAGCCCGGTCGGAACTGGACTGGGTTATTCGTCTGATCAGTGATGTGCGGACCGTGCGTTCGGAAATGAACATTCCACCTTCGCAGAAAGCACCGCTTCTGCTGCGGGATGCGACTGCGGAAAATCTGGGTCGTGCCCACACCTGGGCGGAAGCCATTGGCCGGATGGCGCGGGTGTCAGAAGTTGGCGTTGTGGGAGAGGATGCGCCCCGTAACGCGGCACAGATCGTTCTGGACGAGGCCACTGTTTTCATTCCGCTCGAAGGGCTGATTGATCTGGACGCGGAGCGGGCACGTCTCGCCAAGGAAACGACCCGGATCGAAGGCGAAATTCTCAAAGTGACACGCAAGCTGGATAATGTGGACTTCATCGCCCGCGCCAAACCGGAGGTCGTGGAGGAAAATCGGGATCGTCTGACATCATTCCAGAGCGATCTCGCTCGCCTTAAAGCGGCTCTGGGGCGCCTTGCCTGATTTCAGAACATCCGCCAGCCTTGCTGCTGTCATTCTTGCCGTTATGGCGGGGATGGCGACAGCAAGACCGCTGCCGGAGGGACGAAGCCTTGAGCATGCTGCCATAGCGGGCGAGCATCTTGATGTTTCGGTCTTCAAACCTGCATCCTGCACGATCAGGGCGATCCTGATCGTGCTGGCCGGAAAAGAGCGCGATAGCGCGACGTATCGCGACAACACTATTCCACTGGCCAGACATGAATGCAGTCTGGTGTTCGCGCCTAATTTTCCCTTATCGCGATTTCCTGTCCAACAGTATCAGCGTGGGGGATTTCCGATTTTATCACAAAGGGCGGCTCCAGCGTCCCTGTATATGAAACCACTGGAGCAGTGGGCTCGAAACATTTCTGATGAGCCGCATCTTCCGATCATTCTGATTGGGCACTCCGCAGGGGCACAATATCTGGAGCGGGTCGCAGCCTATGTTCCCGGCGAGGAAGTCATGACGGTCATCATGAATCCTGCCACCTACGTCGAACCGGAGACGGAAACCCCCGTTCCATACGGGTTTCATAACTGGCCTGAAGCGGCCAGCCTCCCGGACCTCAAGCGCTATCTCTCCCGGAATATCGCAATCATTCTGGGCGCTGACGATACCACACCTTCGTTACCCAATGAGCGCGTCCCCGACGCTGCGGGGCAGGGGCGCAACCATCTGGAACGCGGACAGTGGGCCTATGCCCAAGCCCGCGAACAGGCTGAGAGGCTCAATGTGCCCTTTGGCTGGACGATTATGCTCGTCCCGGCAACGGGACATGTTGCGTCCAAAATGCTGGCGTCCGCCGAATTGCAGGACGCCGTGGAGAATGCGATCAGGTCCGCGTCTTCACGATGATCTGAGACAGATCGCGTACGGCGCCATGAGCTGCGCTTGTGGTCATGGCGGCATAGGCCTGAAGGGCTTTTGAAACGACGCGCTCGCGGTTGGGCTTCCACGCATCTGCGCCACGTGCATTCATCCGCTCCCGCCGATCGGCGATATCGGCATCCGAAACAGCGAGATGCAGGCCGCGCTTGGGGATGTCGATCTCGATCCGGTCGCCGTCCTCGACCAGTCCGATCAGGCCGCCTTCAGCGGCTTCGGGGGACATGTGGCCGATGGACAGACCCGAGCTTCCGCCTGAGAAACGGCCATCCGTAATGAGCGCGCAGACCTTGCCCAGACCCTTCGATTTCAGATAGCTCGTCGGATACAGCATTTCCTGCATGCCGGGGCCACCTTTGGGGCCTTCGTAGCGGATGACCACGACGTCACCGGCCACGATGCGATTGCCGAGGATGGCGGCCACGGCATCATCCTGACTTTCGAAGACGCGCGCCGTTCCCGTGAAGATCAGGATACTGGCTTCGACACCGGCTGTTTTGACGATTGCGCCATCTTCGGCAAGGTTGCCGTAGAGCACGGCCAAACCGCCATCCTGCGAGAAGGCATGTGCCTTGTCGCGCAGAACACCGGCTTCACGGTCCTGATCCAGTTCGTGATAGCGGCTGGACTGCGAAAAGGCGTGGACGGTTCGGACATTTCCGGGAGCGGCCTTGAACAGATGCGCGGCTTGCGCATCGCCGTTCAGAATGTCCCACTTTTTTAGCGCATCGCCGAGCGTGGGCGCATGGACGGTCGGGACGCTCGTGTCGATCAGGCCCGCGCGGTCCAGTTCACCCAGAATGGCAGGAATGCCGCCTGCGCGATGGACGTCTTCCATATGCACGTCGTTCTTGGCCGGAGCGACCTTGCACAGATTGGGCACACGGCGCGAGAGGCGGTCGATATCGTGCATATGGAAGTCAACGCCGCCTTCGCTGGCGGCAGCGAGAAGATGCAAAACCGTGTTGGTCGAGCCGCCCATGGCGATATCAAGCGTCATGGCGTTCTCGAAAGCCGCACGCGTGGCAATGTTGCGGGGCAGGGCGGAGGCGTCGTCCTGTTCGTACCAGCGACGTGCCAGTTCCACGACCAGACGCCCGGCGCTCAGGAACAGTTCGCGGCGGTCGCTGTGCGTGGCGAGCAGGGAGCCGTTGCCGGGCAGGGACAGGCCGAGCGCTTCGGTTAGGCAGTTCATGGAATTGGCGGTGAACATGCCCGAACACGACCCGCAGGTCGGGCAGGCGGAGCGTTCGATCTGCTCTGATTCGCTGTCGGAGACTTCCGGATCGGCCGCAGCCACCATCGAATCAACAAGGTCCAGCTTACGCGTCACACCGGGGCCGTTGATCTTGCCCGCTTCCATCGGGCCACCCGAGACGAACACAACGGGGATGTTCAGGCGCATGGACGCCATCAGCATGCCCGGCGTGATCTTGTCGCAGTTGCTGATGCAGACGATGGCATCCGCGCAATGGGCGTTGACCATGTATTCCACGGAATCTGCGATCAGCTCACGCGAAGGCAGGGAATACAGCATTCCGCCATGGCCCATCGCGATGCCGTCATCGACTGCGATCGTGTTGAATTCCTTGGCAATTCCGCCAACCTCTTCGATCGCGGACGCCACCAGACTGCCCATGTCTTTCAGATGGACATGGCCGGGGACGAACTGCGTGAAGGAGTTGGCAATGGCAATAATGGGTTTGCCGAAATCGCCGTCCTTCATGCCCGTCGCCCGCCAGAGCGCACGGGCGCCCGCCATGTTGCGGCCGTGAGTGGTGGTGCGGGAGCGATAGGCAGGCATGGAACAAACTTTCATGACGGAATAAGGCCCTGATCCATAGCGAATCAAACGCGCGGAAGCCAGTGCAGGAAAGATATGAAAACCGGTGCGTGCTGCTCTTGCCCGAAAGTCTCCGTCCGGTCCAAACTCGGAACAAAGATCAGGAGCCCTTTGTGAGACGTCATTTTCTGAGCCTCGGCACAGCTCTGGCCGTAACCTGTCTGTATGCAGCACAGGCCGCCGAACCCACTTCCAGCCTGCCGGTCACACCGGACATGATCCAGACTGGCAGCGATATTCCTGCCCATGTCAGCATGCCACCGGTCGATCGCGACTATATCAAGCGCGACGTCATGATTCCGATGCGCGACGGGATCAAGCTCCATACCGTCATCGTTATTCCCAAAAACGCCAAAAATGCGCCGATGCTTCTGACGCGCACGCCCTACAATGCCAGCGAGCGCGCCAGCCGCGATGCGGATGCGAAAACCATGCGCGCGCTCCTGCCGCAGGGAGACGACGTGTTCGTGGATGGGGGCTATATCCGCATTTTTCAGGATATTCGCGGCAAATACGGCTCACAGGGCGACTATGTCATGACGCGGCCCCCGATCGGTCCGCTGAACCCGACGAAGACGGATGACACGACCGATGCTTGGGATACGATCGACTGGCTGGTTAAGAATGTGCCGCAGGGGAATGGCCGCGTTGGCATGACCGGATCGTCCTATGAGGGCTGGACGGTCGTCATGGCGCTGCTGGACCCGCACCCGGCTCTGAAGGTTGCCTCTCCGGAAAGCCCGATGGTCGATGGCTGGATGGGCGACGACTGGTTCCATTACGGCGCATTCCGCCAGCCCAGTCTGGATTATTTTGCCGCTCAGATGGCGGCCGCGGGCTCCGGTGTTTCGCTCGACCGTCCTGACGAGGATGACTACACGACGTTCCTTGCGGATGTTTCCACAGGCAATTTCGCGACGAAAGCCGGGCTGGACCAGTTCCCTTGGTGGCGCCGCACGAAAGCGCATCCGGCCTATGACGCGTTCTGGCAGGATCAGGCGCTGGATCAGCTGATCGTGAAAAAGCCGCTCAAGGTTCCGACCATCTGGGAACAGGGACTGTGGGATCAGGAAGACATGTGGGGCGCGATCCATTCCTGGATGAACCTCAAGGCGCATCATACGCAGGTTCCGAACATTCTCGTCATGGGGCCGTGGCGCCATAGCGGTGTGAATTATGATGGCTCCACGCTCGGTCCGCTGCATTTCAATGGCGATACGGCGCTGTGGTATCGCGCCACTGTCATGCGTCCGTTCTTCGACCACTATCTGAAAGACGCGCCCGATCCGCATCTGGACGAAGCCATTATCTACAATACCGGCGAGAACCACTGGGACCACTTCCGCAACTGGCTGAGCGACTGTGGCACGTCGTGCTTGCAGAAAGGTGAGCGCCTGTATCTCCAGCCGGACCATGGTCTTGCGTTCAAGCGCACCTTGCCCGGAACGGACAGCTATGTGGCCGATCCAGCGCATCCGGTGCCGTTTGTCGAGCGTCCTTACATGATGGACGGAGATCCTCGCTGGAAGCCTTGGCTTGTGTCAGATCAGCGCTTTGCTGAGAGCCGCCCGGATGTCCTGACCTACGAGACTCCCGTTCTTGATGCGCCGGTTCGGGTTTCGGGCGTACCGACGGCGGATCTGTTCGCTTCGACCACCGGAACGGATGCGGACTGGGTCGTGAAGATCATCGACGTCCAGCCCGGTCACACGCCGGACAATCCCAAAATGGGCGGGTATGAGCTTCCGATGTCCATGGATATTTTCCGCGGCCGTTACCGGCAGAATTTTGCTCATCCGTCCGCCATTCCGGCGGGACAGGTGCAGGAATACCACTTCACGCTTCCGGCCATGAACCATGTGTTCCTCAAGGGACACCGGATCATGATCCAGATCCAGTCGAGCTGGTTCCCGCTCTATGACCGCAATCCCCAGACCTTCGTGCCGAACATTTTCGACGCCAAGGCACCGGAGTACCGTGCGGCCACACAGACTATCCACCGGGGTGGCGACCATGCCAGCGCCGTCTGGCTCCCAGTCGTCACGGCAGCACCGTAATTTATTCAGCAAACTCGTCAGACAGGTTCGGCCTCCCCATATGGGGAGGCTGTCCTTTTAACGGAGCATCATCATGACGACCCCGTCTTCCAACCTGTCCTCCATTCTCCTTGGCGCAGGCTGCTTCTGGTGCGTCGAGGCCGTCTTTACGGGCCTGCGCGGCATTATTTCGGCTGAGCCGGGCTACGCTGGCGGCAGTGTTGAAAACCCGAGCTATGAAGACGTTTGCACAGGCCGGACGGGCCATGCCGAAGTTGTGAAAGTCGTGTTCGATCCGGCCGAAATCGGTTTGGAGGACGTACTCCGCGTGTTCTTCACGACCCATGATCCCACACAGCTCAACCGTCAGGGTAACGATATCGGTACGCAGTATCGGTCCGTTATTTTTGGCGATGCCGTCCAGCAGGACACTGCCAGAAAAGTTCTGGATGAAATTACTGCGGAGGGTCTGTGGCCGGAGCCGATCGTCACCTCCATTGAAGGTCCGGCCCATTTCTGGCCCGCTGAGGAAAAGCATCACGATTATTTCGCCCGCAACCCGCAGACCGCCTATTGTGCAGCCGTCGTGGCGCCCAAGGTTGCCAAGGCGCGCAAGCTCTATCGGGATCGTCTCAAACAGCCGGACTGACAGGCGCGGGGTGCTTTGTCATGGCACATTTTTCGGATAACGTGACAAACCATGACAGAAACTCCCGTCTTTCCCACACTCCGTACCCGTCAGGCCCGTTACGCAGCGGGCGTGGCACTCCGCAAAACTGTCAAGCGCAGCAGCCACGCGCTTTGGACGCCTCCAGCCACACGGCCCGATCCGATCGGAATTCTGCTGGGGCAGGGAAAGAGCCGGATTGCGGACCTGCTTCCCATCCGCCATCAGCGCATGAAAGCCTCGCCCTTCGCATTCCTGCGTGGTGCCGCGGCCATTATGGCCTCGGACCTGTCCTTCACACCCGCGACCGGGATTCGCGTTCAGTCCTGCGGAGACTGCCATCTCGATAATTTCGGCTGCTATCCATCTCCGGAAGGGCTGCCCGTTTTCGATATCAATGATTTCGACGAGACGGCACCGGCGACATTCGAGTGGGATCTCAAACGTCTGGCAACCAGCCTTGTGCTGGCCGGGCGCGAGGCGTCCTTGTCTGAAAAGCACTGTCGCCGTCTGGCCGTTTCCGCTGTCCGGCAGTATGTCGAAGAAATTGCGCGCCTGTCGGAATTGACGCCGCTTCAGGCCTGGAATGTGCGGATTGATCTGCGGGCCGTCATAGACGGCATCAAGGACAATACGACGCGTACGGGCATGATGGAGAAAATCCAGTCACAACTTGGGGCTATTTCCGGTCATTTCGGGATGATCGACCCCAAGTCCTCGGTGCGCTTGAAGGAGCACCCGCCCTTCGTCACGCGCCTGCCACAGCATAACGATATCGTCCGTGGCGCCTTTGCGCGCTATGTCAGCGATCTGCCGCCCGAGCGCAGGATCGTGCTGGAACGCTATGCACTGCAGGACGTGCTGTTCAAGGTTGTGGGGATTGGCAGCGTCGGGACATTCTGTGCGCTCGGGCTCTTCACCACAGCGGATCATGAACCACTCATCCTTCAGATCAAGGAAGCCCAGACATCCGTGCTTGAGCCCTTTCAGGGCGCGGTGGACCTTCCCAATCACGGGGAGCGCGTCGTGACGGGGCAGCGGATCATGCAGGCCAGTTCAGACACATTTCTGGGCTGGACCCAGACTACGGGCAAACACACAACGTCCCAGACGGGCCGCAAGGCTGGCGGGGGCCGGGACTTCTATGTCCGTCAGACCAAGGATGTGCGTCTGGCCATGATCGGCGAGAAAATCGAGAACGCTCTTCTGCCCGAATATGCGGCGTTATGTGGACGCACGCTTGGGCGGTCGCATGGCCGATCGGCCGATCTTTCGCTGCTGGCGGGTTATCTGGGGAAAGGCCAGTCCTTTGCCTCCGCCATTGCCGATTTTGCGGTTCGTTACGCCGATCAGAGCGAAAAGGACTGGAAAGCCTTCACGCAGGCGATTGCGGACAAGCGCGTCTGCTGTGCTTGAGGTTTACTCCTCGTTTTCCAGATGGAAGCGGTCGGACTCTTCGTCGTAGTCGAAGAGTTCGGCATAGCGGGCCCAGCCGATCGCCGTGGTGAGAGTCTGGCGGGCGTAATCAGGCGACATGCTCTCTTCCATCGCTTTGCGGAAACGCGCGGCATCCACGACGTGGCTTGAACGCTCGTCGAGCGTGCCGCGGATGGAGCGGAGCAGGGGCAGGTGATGGAGCAATGCAGTCCGCATCAGGTCCTTGCGGGTGTCGGAATCGCCTTCGACAAACGCCTGACCATCGGGCGTAAGCAGGATGTCGCCATCTTCCAGTTCCGCCAAATCCAGAAGCTGAAGGGATTCCCCGAGCGGCAGCAGGTCATCGAGCGTCATCTGAAGCCGCTGCGCCAGTTCCGGCAGATCCGCACGACCGGATAGCGGTTCGCTTTGCAGCACTTCCATCAGCCCGACCAGAACCTCCACGGCGAGATCGGGCAGGACGATGGAGAAGGGTGGCAGGCTTTCACCTGAGCCGGAATTTGACTGCACCAGCTCTGCTTCAGACACGATCGGAGCACGACGGGTCATCAACGTGTAGATCTGATCCACGAAGCGGCGGAAATCTTCGTCCTCACGGTTACGGGGATGGGGGAAGGGCACCGCAATCTCGTGCGTGACGCGGCCGGGGCTGGAGGAGAAAATGAGGATGCGGTCACACATCAGAACGGCTTCCTCGATCCCGTGCGTCGCCAGAAGCATGGCCTTGAGGGGCAGGCGTTTTTCGTCCCACAATTCGATGAGGTCGGTACGCAGGTTTTCCGCACTCAGCATGTCCAGCGCCGAAAACGGCTCGTCCAGCAGCAGCAGCGACGGCTGAAGCGCCAGGGCTCGGGCGAAAGAGACGCGCTGACTGAGAGCGTCTGACAGTTCTTTCGGATAGGCGTTTTCGTAGCCTTCAAGCCCCATGACCGCGATGGCAGCATCCGTCATGGCTTCGCGTTCTGCCCGCGGCAGACGGCGCATTTCCAGACCAAGAGCCACATTCTGCCGCAGCGTGAGCCAAGGAAACAGCGCACCGGACTGAAAGACGGTCGCCACGCCATCCAGCGGGCCGGCCACGGGCATGTCCTGCCAGAGCACCTCTCCCGACACCGGCGGAGTCAGTCCCGCCATGATCCGCAGCAGGGAGGATTTCCCCGACCCCGACCGTCCGAGAAGGCCGAGGATTTCTCCGGCTCTCACATCGAAGCTGATGTGATCGAGCACGACCAGATCCGTGCTGCTCTCCTTAAGATAAGTCTGGCGACATTCGCGAAGGGACAGAAGGGATTTCATGGATCTGGAATTTCAGCCTGAGGTTCAGAGGGTATATTTTAGAGAGTATATTTTTGGGCCGCATTCACGGCGAGAGGTTGTAGGATCAGACGGTCGAGCAGCATGGACAGCAGCGTCAGCAGCATCAGGGCAAGGATCTGCGCGCCCAAGGCCCCGCCGAGCACTTCGGACAGCAGTGTGGCGCCCAGACCGCTATCGGACGGCACGAAAGCCTCTGCCACCATCACAGCATTCCAGACCGGCACCACAGCCGTCAGCAAACCGCCGCAGAGTTCGGGGGCGATGGCGGGCAGAAGCAGCCTGCGCCACAGGAGTAAACCTCGCAGTCTCAGGCCGGTGGCGACCTGTCGCAGTCCTGAAGGAATAGCTTTTGCTGCGTCCAGCACCACGATCCCGACCAGCCAGTGTGCGCCCAGAAAAAGCAGCACGATCGCGGAATTGAGACCCAGTTCCCGACACAGCGGATAGAGCAGGACAGCCGGAAAAAGTCCGCAGGCCGCGGCAGCATTTCGGCAGACATTGCGTAGGGACGCCCGGCTTTCGCTGATGAGCAGCCCCAAGGGGACCCACACCAGAAGACACAGGACCAGCGTTCCACAGACATGCGACAGCGTCAGGATACTCTCGGTGAGGTCCGAGGGAACAAGCGGCAGTAAGCCCGCATGGTAGATCGCGTAAACCAGCACAAACAGCGAAAGGACCGGAAGGATCGCTCGGGGGAACTCGCGGGCAGCCACGTCCTGTTCGGGAAGAATGCTCCGGGGGCGCCCGATCCGCCAGTTTCCGATCCAGGCGAGAGCCTCGCCCAATGTTCCGCTGAGCCAGAGCATCGGTTTTGTCCGACGCCAGATCCTCAGCAGCCAGGACTGGGGGCGAGGGCGCTCCTCCAGAGGACCTTCCGGCCGGTAACGCTGCGCCCAGCCCAGAACCGGGCGCATGACGGCCTGATCGACGAGAAGGATCAGCAGAAGAATGACGAGCGAGATTTCGACAATTCTGAGCGGGTGGTGATCCAGCATGGCGTGGAGAACTGCTGCACCACATCCTCCATCCGTCCGATGGCTCATCAGCATCATCAGACCTTCCGCAGCCAGAAGGCGCACCCAGAACGCCGGCATGGACTGCATGGCCCTGAAGGTCGTCAGCGGTACTGCGACGGGAATCTGCAATCGCCAGAAACGCTGCCATCCTGTCATCCGCAGGCCGGTGGCCACTTCGTCGAGGGCGGGTGGGAGCGTATCTTCCGCATCCAGAACAGCCGTGACGATCCGCCAGATCATGCTGGAGGCCGCAACCAGAACGATGGTCACAGAAGCAGGGAAAATAGCCGCGAAGATCCCGATCAGGCCGAGACCCGGAACGGCCCGTGCAACCGAGAGAGCGGGGATCAGGAACGCTCTGAAACGCGGCCACTGACATGCGGCTCCGGATATGAGCAGGGAGAGGATCACAACGGTCATGAGCGCCAGAGCGACATGCAGCAGGGTCAGGACTGCGGCGCTCCAAACGCCGACAGAGATACTTGGCAATGCCCCCGATACGACCGGGACCGCCGGAGCGTGTCGAACCACAAGGAGCGCGATTGCGGCGGCACAGAACAGGATCGAAAGCTCGACGCCGCTCATGCGCTGGCGCCAGCGATGCATGATCCGCAGGGGCATGGCCATCGGGCTGCCCGTCATGGTGCGTGCTGTCCTCGTTCCTGATGGAAACCAGAGGTTAAAAAAAGACCTCTGGAAGTCTCAAGTGTTTTTTGCATGCCAGCAAGCCAAGATCAGTGGCCGGTGCTGCCAAAACCGCTGTGACCCCGCGCGGTCTCGTCCAGTGTCTCGACTTCTGACCAGCGCAGACGGGAGACGGGGGCCAGAACGCCCTGTGCGATCCGGGTGCCACGCTCGACCGTAAAGGGTTCGGTGCCCGCGTTCATGACGATGATGCGAAGTTCGCCGCGATAGTCTTCGTCGATGGTGCCGGGCGAATTGGGCAGGGTAATGCCGTGCTTGAGCGCCAGCCCCGAGCGCGGACGGACCTGAAGCTCGTAGGCAGGCGGCAGGGCGATGCACAGCCCGGTCGGGACGAGGACGCGCTCACCCGGAGCGATCGTCAAAGGCGCATCCACAGCGGCCAGAAAATCGAATCCTGCGGCCCCGGCAGTGGCGTAGGCAGGGAGGGGAAGCCCCTCGGAATGAGGCAGGCGCGTGATGCGCACATCAATCAGGTCTGTCGTCATGACCCTGTCTTACCCCGGATTATGCACCCTGTGAAAGCGGGTTGACGAAGAACGCGACAATCCGTTCAACGAGCTGTTCCGCAACGTCGGTCTTGTCCATTTCCGGCCAGCTTTGCAGGCCATGATCGTCAATCAGGCTGACCGTATTGCGCATCGCACCGAACACGCCATGACGGACATCATTGGCCACCAGCCAGTCACATCCCTTACGCAGCCGTTTGGCCTGCGCGTTTTGCAGCACATCGTCCGTCTCGGCGGCAAAACCCACGACAAGGCGCGGACGCTGAGGCGAACGGCAGAGCGTTGCCAGAATGTCTGGGTTCTCCACCAGTTCAAGCGTGGGAGGCCCGCCGCCAGTTTTCTTGATTTTGCCGGAGGCGATGTCTTTTGCACGCCAGTCGCTGACGGCTGCCGTGCAGATTACGACATCGGCTGGCAGAGCGGCTTCACAGGCGGCGAGCATCTCGCGCGCGGTCTGGACCGGAATGCGGCGTACGCCCTCGGGGACAGGAATCGAAACCGGACCACTAACGAGCGTGACGGTCGCGCCCCGCTTCGCCAGAGCCGCCGCGATGGCATAGCCCTGCCGTCCTGAAGAATGGTTTGACAGGAAGCGCACGGGATCGAGCGGCTCGACCGTCGGGCCTGCCGTCACCAGAACATGACGTCCGGAGAGGGACTGGTCGGGCGTCAGAAGACGCAGAATCGCATCGCGGATAACCGGAGGTTCGCTCAGACGTCCGGCGCCGACTTCGCCACAAGCCATGCTGCCCACATCAGGGCCGATCACGGAAACGCCGCGTGCCTCCAGCAGCTTCAGATTGGCCTGTGTGGCGGGGTGCTCCCACATCCGCACATTCATGGCCGGGGCCAGCAGAATGGGGGACGTGGTCGCGAGAAGCAGTGTGGTCGGCAGATCATCCGCCAGCCCATGGGCCATACGCGCCATAATGTTGGCTGTGGCGGGGCAGACAACGACCAGATCCGCGCTTCGGGCCAAGGCGATATGGCCGATTTCGCTTTCCTGCGTGGGTTCGAACAGCGCGTCATGAACACGCTCGCCCGCCAGCGTTTCAAGGCTGAGCGGCGTGACGAACGCCTTCGCTGCTTCGGTCATGACGGGCGTGACGGCAATACCATCCGCCCGCAGCAGGCGCACGAGTTCGAGCGCCCGGAACGCCGCGATGCCTCCCGAGACGATCAGCAGGACGCGGCGCATGGCCTTACAGACGCCAGCCGGAATGGATGGCGGCGATGCCACCCGACAGGTTGCGGTACTGGACCTGCTCCAGCCCGGCATCGCGCATCATCTGGGCCAACGTTTCCTGATCGGGGAACATGCGGATGCTCTCGGCGAGATACTGGTAGCTCTCGGAGTCCTTGGCGATGATCTGGCCCATTTTGGGAAGAACCTGAAAGGACCAGAGATCGTAAATCGGTGCGAGGGCCGCGATCTCAACCTGCGAAAATTCGAGGCAGAAGAAGCGTCCGCCCGGCTTGAGAACGCGACGCGCCTCCCGAAGAACTGCCAGCTTGTCTGTGCAGTTGCGCAGGCCAAAGGCAATCGTCACGCGATCGACGGAACAGTCGGGGAGAGGGATGGCTTCCGCGTCCACGACACAGACCTCGATCTTGCCGATCAGCCCGGCCTTGATGGCGCGGTCACGCCCGACGGACAGCATGGCGGCATTGATGTCGGACAGGATGGCCGGGCCACCTCCAGCACGCAGCCAGCCAAACGTGATGTCACCCGTACCGCCTGCCAGATCCAGCAGCTTCATGTTGGGGCGCGGGTTAAGCATCCCAACGAAAATGCGCTTCCAGACGCGATGAATTCCCAGCGACATCACGTCATTCATGATGTCGTATTTCCCGGCGACGCTCTCGAACACCTCCCGGACCATCGTCTTTTTCTGGCCACGCGGGACATTGCGGTAGCCGAAATCGATGGTGTCCTCGACATGTTCGGAGGACTGGAAGGGCGAGGCGTTGTGTTCTGCGCTATCGGTCATGGGGCAATCGATATATCGTTGAGGCCAGCCATGCCAGAGCTTCCAGAAGTCGAAACCGTCATGCGCGGGTTTCGTGATGCCTTTGAAGGGCATCGAATCAGCCATGTTTCCGTCAACCGCCCCGATCTTCGATGGCCGTTTCCCGCAGATCTGCGGGAGAAGCTGGAAGGTCAGCGCGTCCTCTCCTTCCGCAGACGCGCGAAGTATATTCTCATGCGTCTTGAAGGCGGCTGGAGTATGCTGCTGCATCTGGGTATGTCGGGCCGACTCACGATCGGCAGGGCCGGGACGAATGCGACTCCGCCAGCACATGAACATCTAGTTCTGGAGACGGACAGCGGTGCGCGGGCAGGGCTTGTCGATCCCCGGCGCTTTGGCAGCGTCGATCTTGTTCGCACAGGCAAAGAGGAGGATCATCGCCTTCTCGCGCATCTGGGCATGGAGCCTCTTTCTCCCACCATGATGGGACAGGCACTGACGGAGCTGTTTCGGGGCAGGCGTACACCGGTTAAATCCGCTTTACTGGATCAGAAGCTGATTGCGGGTCTGGGCAATATCTATGTCTGCGAAGCCCTGTTCCGCTGCGGCATTCATCCCGAACGACAGGCCTGCACACTGACCAATGTTGAGACGCAGGCTCTTTCAGAGGCCATTCCACAGATTCTGGAGCAGGCGATCGCGTCCGGGGGGTCGTCCCTGCGCGACTATGTGCAAGCTGACGGCACCAAAGGCGGCTTTCAGGATCTGCATCTTGTCTATGGCCGCGAAGGAGCGCCCTGTCCGAATTGCGGGGATGCCAGTCCGATCCAGCGCATCACGCAGTCCGGGCGTTCGACGTTCTTCTGCCCGACCTGCCAGAAATAACCGCGGAGAGAAGCGAGGGCGGAAAGATGCCCCCATCCTGTGTAAAATGTGCAAAACGCTTGACGGGACCCGCCAGAGGGGAGTAGAGGGCGCCAACCATTTACGCGACCAAAACGCAAAGTGAACCGAAAGATCCATGGCAAACACAGCTTCTGCCCGTAAGCGCATCCGTCAGAATGAACGTCGCCGTGAGCGCAACGTCGCCCGCATGTCCCGTATGCGTACGTTCATCAAGAAGGTCGAACTCGCCATCCAGTCCGGCGACAAGTCCGCTGCTGCGGAAGCCTTCAAGGTTGCACAGCCGGAAATGCAGCGCGCAGCAGGCAAGGGCGTGATCGCAAAGAACACGATCAGCCGCAAGCTGTCCCGCCTGTCCGCTCGCGTAAAGGCTCTGGCAACCGCCTGAGCTTCACCTTCGGGTTGGAACTGAAGAACGCGCTCCCCTCAAGGAGCGCGTTCTTTTTTGACTGCGCCCCAGAATTTTTTCCGAGCATCTGACTTGGGGTTGCTTATGGGGAACACCCCCATGACATCCCGCTGAACCCTTCGTGTTCCAGCTTGCTTCGGGCAGAACGGACGCCTATCCTGAGCGTTCGACAAAAAAATATCGGATGTCTGGCTCTCCGGGATTTTCCTGCGTTCCTGATGCGGATTTTCTGTCGAGAGCACAACCGCCCTGCGCGCAGGGACCAACAACTGATGCCCGCGTGCTGCGGGACTGGATATGAAAGGGGGTACAATGGTGGAAAACGCTCAGTATCTGGACGCCAGCGCCTCCGCCCCCGGTTCGACGACACCGCTTGAGACCGCCTGGGTCCGCGTTCGTGAGAAACTGAAGAGTGAGGTTGGCGAGGTCGAATACCGGACATGGCTCCGGCAGATCGTTCTGGGGCCACTCGACGAAGATGAACTGACTCTCTATCTGCCCACGCGATTCCTCCGCGATTGGGTTCGCAGCCAGTATGAGGAGCGTCTTCAGACGCTCTGGCGGACTGAGCGCGAAGACATCAAAGGCGTGGAGCTTCAGGTCAAGCGAGGGCTACCCGAAGTTCCGGCGGACGACGTCGAAGACTCGGACGACACAACAGGTCTTTCCAGTGAGACTGCGCCACAAAGCGCTGTGTCCGAGAGCCGGAGCGATCTGGCCGTCCCGCTTGATCCGCGCTTCACGTTCGACACCTTCATCGTCGGCAAGCCGAACGAATTCGCCTATGCCTGTGCGCGTCGTGTGGCCGAAAAGCCATCAAGCCCCGGCTTCAATCCGCTGTTTCTGTATGGCGGCGTAGGTCTCGGCAAGACGCACCTGATGCACGCCATCGGCACGGAACTAACCCGCACCGGCAAGGTCTCCGTGGCTTATATGTCTGCGGAAAAGTTCATGTACCGCTTCATCGCGGCGATCCGTTCGCAGTCCACGATGGAATTCAAGGAACAGCTCCGGTCCGTTGACGTGCTGATGATCGACGATCTTCAGTTTTTGATCGGCAAAGACAACACGCAGGAAGAATTCTTCCATACGTTCAATGCTCTTGTGGATGCTGGCCGCCAGATCATCGTCAGTGCCGACAAGAGCCCGTCTGACCTCTCCGGACTTGAGGACCGTCTGCGGACCCGTCTGGGCTGCGGCATGGTCGCGGATATCCATGCCACGACCTTCGAGCTGCGCATTTCCATTCTGGAAGCCAAGGCCAAAGCTTCGGGCACGCATGTTCCGTCAAAGGTTCTGGAATATCTCGCCCACAAGATCACGACCAATGTCCGTGAGCTTGAAGGGGCGCTCAATCGTCTGATCGCCCATGCCGATCTCGTTGGCCGCCCGGTGACACTCGATACGACGCAGGATGTTCTCAAGGACATGCTAAAAGCCCACGATCGCCGCGTCACGATCGAGGAAATCCAGCGCAAGGTTTCCGAGCACTGGAATATCCGCCTGACGGACATGTCCTCTGCCCGCCGCGCGCGCGCCGTCGCTCGCCCGCGTCAGGTCGCCATGTATCTGGCCAAACAGTTGACAAGCCGCTCGCTGCCGGAAATCGGACGCAAATTCGGCAACCGCGATCACACGACGGTCATGCATGCCGTCAACCGCGTGACCGAGCTGATGGATCAGGATACGTCCTTTGCCGAAGACGTAGAACTGCTGCGCCGGATGCTCGAAGGCTGACCTCCGCCAGCCCCCGATCCCTCTCTTTCCCGAGGGGCGGGGGTCTGCTAGGTTCTCTCAATTAATTCAAGATCTTCCCCGAGGCCCGGAATGAAATTCAAGGTTGACCGTACCCTGCTGCAACGGGCTCTGGCGCATATTCATGGCGTTGCGGAAAAGCGGAATACCATTCCCATTCTGGCCAACGTTCTGATGAGCTTTGAGGGCGATGTTCTGCGCCTGACGGCCACGGATATGGAAATCGCCGTCGTGGAAGATGTTCCCGCGACGGGCGAGCGCTCCGGCTCTACCACTGTGCCTGCTGCGGTGCTTTTCGAAATTGTCCGCAAACTGCCGGATGGTGTGGCACTTGAGTTCGATCATCAGGACAGCGAAGCGCCGCTCGCCCTGCGTGCGGGCCGTTATGCCACCAGCCTAAACGTCCTCCCGGTCGACGACTTCCCGGCTATGGTCGCCGGAGATCTGCCGCATCGTTTCTCGCTTCCCGCAGCAACACTGCGCGGTCTGATCGACCGCACCAAATTCGCGATTTCAAACGAAGAAACCCGCTACTACCTGAACGGTATCTATCTGCACGTCGCGGAAAATGCGGCCACTCCGATGTTGCGCGCCGTCGCCACGGACGGTCATCGTCTGGCGCGTGTTGAGACAGATCTGCCCGAAGGCGCGCGTGGCATGCCGGGCGTCATTATTCCGCGCAAGACGGTTAACGAACTGCGCAAGCTGCTGGATGAAGGAGCAGCCGATCTGGAAGTCTCCCTGTCCGACACACGCATCCAGTTTCAGGCCGGGCCAGTCCTTCTGACTTCCAAGCTGATCGACGGAACCTTCCCGGAATATGAGCGCGTTATTCCGAAGGGCAATGACCGCATCCTGCGCGTCGGCAAGCGTGATTTCGCAGCGGCTGTCGGTCGCGTCGCGGCCATCAGCCAGGAGCGGTCGCGTCCGGTCAAACTGTCTGTCACGCAAAACATGCTCAACCTCTCCGCCACCAGCCCCGATCAGGGCGTGGCGCATGAGGAACTGGACGAAAACGCCGTCTCCTACGATGCCGCACCCATCGAAATCGGCTTTCAGGCGCGTTACCTGACGGACATTACCGATCAGATCGACGTGGAAGTGGAATTCGCATTTTCCGACAGTTCCGCGCCCACCATCGTACGTGACACGGCGTCGCCTTCGGCGCTGTATGTTCTGATGCCCATGCGGGTCTGAACACGAGCCACGATTGAAACTCATCCGGCTCGCGCTGACGGATTTCCGGAACTATACCCACAGCGTCTGGGCCCCGGATGCCTCCATTCTGGTCCTGACGGGAGAGAACGGGTCCGGAAAGACCAATCTGCTGGAAGCCGTTTCCATGCTGGCCCCCGGGCGCGGATTAAGGGGCGCGCCACTTCCTGCCCTGTGTCGTACGGGAGCAGAACGATGGGGCGTTGCGGCGACGCTCCAGTCCGGCCTGGATGAATTCCGGATCGGAACAGGAAGTGAGTTAAACGAAAAACAGCGCCGGACATTCCGGCTCGACGGCGAAAACATCCGCTCTCAGGCCGCAATCGGCCAAAGATTTTCCTGTGTCTGGCTGACCCCGCAGATGGATCGGCTTTTTCAAGAAGGCTCCAGCGGTCGGCGGCGCTTTCTGGATCGGCTGGTCATGGCCCTCTCTCCCGATCATGGTCGCCAGATTGCCGCCCATGACCGCTCGGTTGTCAGTCGGAACAGGGTTCTGGCGGATCGCCCGACCGAGACAGCCTGGCTCGCGTCCATTGAAGATTCCATCGCCCGGCATGCGGTTGCGGCCTCTGCAGCCCGCCTCGCACTCGTTGAGAGTATGAACGCACATCCATTTGAGAATAATGGATTTTCTGCCAGCACATTGCATCTGGACTGCGCCGTTTCCAACCGCCTGGCATCTCAACCCGCTCTGGACGTCGAAGACTGGATCAGAAACAGTCTTCAGCAATCCCGCACTGAAGACCGGCAACGCGCCACCACGTCCATCGGGGCGCACAGGACCGATTTCACCCTTTCGGACACTGCCACGGGACGTCCTGCAGAACTCTCCAGCAGCGGTCAGCAGAAAGTCATGCTGACTGGCACAATTCTGTCCCACGCGCGGCTGATGACACAGGAACGGGGGCAGGCTCCCGCTATCCTGCTGGATGAACCTCTGGTCCATCTGGACGAAACCCGCCGCTTCGCCCTTCTCGACAGTCTTGCGAAACTGCAGGCCCCCGTTCTGATTACCGGTACGGACCACGCGCCTTTTGCAGCACTCGAAGGCCGGGCCCAGTTTTTTTCGGTCAGGAACGGAAGCATATCTCCGGCCTGACGCACGCCCACCGCTGGTCTAACCGTCCGGCGCAGGCTATACTGATTCAACAGTTTTTCAGAGTACCACGGAGACCGTCACGCGCATGTCAGAGACCCAGAACCAGCCCGAGATCCCAGGCGCAGATGGTGAAGATTACGGCGCGTCGTCCATTTCGGTACTCAAAGGGCTAGATGCCGTCCGCAAACGTCCGGGCATGTATATCGGCGATACGGATGATGGCTCGGGCCTGCATCACATGGTTTTCGAGATCATCGACAATGCCGTCGATGAAGCTCAGGCCGGACACGCGACATACTGCATTCTGACCCTAAACGGGGATGGTTCTGTTTCCGTCCGCGACAACGGTCGTGGCATCCCGACCGATCTGCATCCCGAAGAGGGCATCAGCGCGGCTGAGGTCGTTCTGACCAAACTGCATGCGGGCGGCAAATTCAACCAGAATTCCTATAAGGTTTCGGGCGGTCTGCACGGCGTCGGTGCGGCCGTGGTGAACGCGCTGTCCGAATGGATGGAAGTGCTCATCTGGCGCAATGGTCTGGAGCACAAGATCCGCTTCCAGCATGGCGAACGTGACGAGGCCCTGCACGTCATCGGTCCGTCCACGGAAGACCGCGGCACTCTGGTCACGTTCAAGCCCAGCAAGCAGACCTTTACGAAGGTCGATTTCGAGCTGTCCATTCTTGAGCGCCGCGTCCGTGAACTGGCATTCCTGAATTCCGGCATGCTGATCGTCCTGCGTGATGAGCGTCATGCGGAGCCGAAAGAACTGCGTTTCCACTATGAAGGCGGTCTGAGCGCTTTCGCGGAATGGCTTGATTCTTCAAAAACTTCCATCGTCACACCACCGATCGTGGGCGAGATCGACAATCCGGAAAGCGGCATTCGCGTCGAATTCGCGCTTACCTGGAACGACAGCTATCACGAGACGATGCTGTGCTTTACGAACAACATCCCCCAGCGCGATGGTGGCACGCATCTGGCGGGTTTCCGTCAGGCTCTGACTCGCGTTGTGGGTAAGTATGCCGAAGGTGTGGCCAAGCGTGAGGCGGGCTCGCTGACGGGCGAAGACATGCGTGAAGGCATGACGGCCGTGCTATCCGTTAAGGTGCCCGATCCGAAGTTCTCGTCCCAGACGAAGGACAAGCTGGTCTCGTCCGAAGTCCAGCCCGTCGTGCATGCCGCCGCATCAGATGCGATCTCCCACTGGTTCGAGACACATCCCAAAGAAGCCAAGGCGATCGTCGCCAAGATCATCGACGCTGCCAGCGCCCGTGAGGCTGCGCGCCGTGCGCGTGAGCTGACGCGCCGCAAGGGTGTGCTGGATGTGTCGTCGCTTCCGGGCAAGCTCGCGGACTGTCAGGAACGCGATGCGTCCAAGGCTGAAATCTTCATCGTTGAGGGTGACTCTGCAGGCGGCACGGCCAAGCAGGGCCGGGACCGTCGCTTCCAGGCCATCCTGCCGCTGCGTGGCAAGATCCTGAACGTAGAACGCGCGCGCTTTGACCGGATGCTGGGATCGGCGGAAATCGGCACGCTGATTACCGCTCTCGGCACTGGCATTGGCCGCGGCGAAGTCGATCAGGGTGGTTTTTCGGCGGAAAAGCTGCGCTACCACAAGATCGTCATTATGACAGATGCCGACGTGGACGGCTCCCATATCCGCACGTTGCTCCTGACGTTCTTCTTCCGCCAGATGCCGGAACTGATCGAGCAGGGCTATCTCTACATTGCCCAGCCGCCGCTCTATCGCGCCAAGCGTGGACAGGAAGAGCGTTATCTCAAGGATGATGCCGCTCTCGAGCAGTACCTGCTGGACAAGGCGCTGGCGAATGCAACCCTCCGCTTTGCTGATGGTCGGGAACTGACAGGCGAGGCTCTGGCAGAAGAAATTACCTTCATGTCAGCGGCCGCCCGTCGCCTTCAGAGCATTGCCTCCAAAGTGCCGGTCTGGGTCATGGAGCAGGCTGCTATTTCTGGGGTTCTAGACAGCAATATCGCTGTTGCAACCTCACGAATGGCGGAATTTCAGCAGCGGCTTGATGGCGCCTCCCTTGTCAACGAGCGTGGCTGGAAGGTCTCCATTTCGGAAACCGGTCTGGAATGTGCGCGCTCTGTCCGGGGCGTGGGTGAAGTCTACCGCATTGAGCCTTCGCTCCTGCGCTCCGTGGAGGCACGCTGGCTGGTTTCAGAATGGGAGCGTCTGGCCCGTGATTTTGCAAAACCCGTCACCCTGACACTCGATCCGACGTCCTACGAACTGTTCGGCCCCGCAGCCATCATGGAGCGCATTCTGCTTCAGGGACGCCGCGGACTGACCATCAACCGCTTCAAGGGGCTGGGCGAGATGAATGACGAGCAGCTTTGGCATACGACGCTCGATCCTTCGACCCGGACCCTGTTGCAGGTCAAGATCGGGGATGTCGAAGATGCCGGTCAGGTGTTCTCGACGCTGATGGGTGACGTTGTGGAACCGCGCAGGGACTTCATTGTCGGAAATGCTCTGAAGGTCGCCAATCTTGACGTTTAAGGCTTTTGCAGCCGCAGCCAGCCTCGTTTTAACGGCGGGGCTGATCTGTGGTTCGGCCAGAGCTGAGCCCCAGATCAACGCGGCCTATGCTGTCTATATCAAGGGCTTTCACGTCCTGAACGCCAGAACGTCCTACCAGCTTCAGCCCTGGGGATATGGTGGCAGTACCCAAATCAAGCCCGCAGGCCTGATCAGCTGGTTCGTAACGATGGACGTGACGTCGCATGTTCAGGGGCAGTTCACCCCGGACGGCAATGTGCAGCCGGTGCTGTTTGACAGCGGCGGCGTTTCGCGCGGCAAAAATAGACATGTTCTACTGGAGTTTTCGAACGATACCCCGAAGGTTGTGGATCTCCAGCCGCCGGAAACCGATCGCGAACCCATTCCAGCAGATTTGCTGCCCCATACGGTCGATACGCTGAGTGGGATGGCGCATCTGCTGCATTCCCTTGCGACGACGGGAAAATGTGACGGATCTCAGGTCATTTTCGACGGACTTCGGCTGACACAGATGGTGGTACATGGCCCTGTCATGGTGGATATACCCCAAGGTCAGGATGAAGCCTATTCGGGGCAGGCCATGCGATGCGATTTCATTGGCCGCCAGATCGCAGGGTTCATCAAGGACTCTCCGAACCGGGCCAAACTGGCCGCCCCACAACCCGGCGCAGTATGGTTTTTAAAGATCAGTGGTCTGGGGCTTGTTCCCGTGCGGATCGAGTTCAATCATCCCAAACTCGGTCATGTCATGGTCGTCATGCAGCATGCCGTGGCTCCGTGAGCGAGCACTCGAACGAATTGCAATAATCGGCAATTCGAAGTGATGACACAGTCTGCGGGCTTCGTTTGACGCGGACCCGTGGTTTGGATACCCCGGGCAGGACATGACCGACACAACCCATCGCACCACTGCCATCATTCTCGCTGCGGGCCTCGGCACACGCATGAAATCCCGCCTACCAAAGGCGCTGCATCGTCTGGGCAACCAGCCCATGATCAATCACCTCATCACAACTGCCCGGCAGGTCTTCGATGATGTGGTCGTCGTCACGGGACCGGATATGCCGGAACTCGAAGAGGCTGTCCGTCCGTTCAGAACCGTCACGCAGGTCGAACGGCTCGGCACGGCGCACGCAGCCAATGCAGCGCGGGACCTGTTCGGGGATGGGGATATTGCTGTTCTTTATGCTGATAATCCGCTGATTACCGCCGAGACCATGGAACGCCTGCTTGCGGCCCGTAGAGAGGGTGCCAGTCTGGCGCTTCTGGGAATGCGTCCAGCCGTTCCGGGACGTTATGGCAGGATTGTCGAAGACCACGGCAAGGTCGTGAAAATCGTCGAGTTCAAGGACGCGACTGAAGACGAACGCAGCATCACCCTTTGCAATGCTGGTGTCATGTGTGCCGGAGCAGAGGATTTCCGGAACTGGCTGGAGAACGTTCGTAACGACAATGCTCAGGGCGAATATTACCTGACGGATGTCGTTGAAATGGCCGCTAAAGCCGGTTCAGTTGTTTGTGTGGAAGCGCCTGAAGACGAACTGGCTGGCGTCAATTCCCGCTCTGAACTCGCACGCGCCGAGGCAACCCTCCAGACGCGCCTGCGAAATGCTGCGATGGATGCTGGAGTGACATTGGTTGCGCCGGATACCGTCTTCTTCAGCACGGACACTGTTCTGGAATCTGACGTGACGGTCGAGCCGAACGTCTTTTTCGGGCCGGGTGTGACTGTTCGCTCAGGCGCGCTTATTCGTGCCTTTTCTCATCTTGAGGGGTGCACGGTTGGTGAAGCTGCGCTGATCGGTCCTTACGCCCGGCTGCGTCCCGGAACGGTCTGTGCCGCTCAAACACATGTAGGCAATTTCGTCGAGCTCAAGAACGTGGAACTGGGCGAGGGCGCAAAGGCCAACCATCTGACCTATCTGGGCGATGCTTCGGTCGGACGCGGCACCAATGTCGGGGCGGGGACAATCACCTGCAATTATGATGGCGTTTTCAAACATCGAACCATCATCGGGGAACGGGTTTTCGTCGGCTCGGACGCCATTCTCGTGGCTCCCGTAACCATCGGTGACGATGCACTCGTGGGCGCGGGCAGTGTGATTACGGATGATGTGCCTGCCGGTGACCTGGCTCTGGGCCGGACGCGCCAAACACTGAAAGCCGGACGCGGCCTTCATATCAAACAGTCTCTTAAAGCTCGGAAGGAACAGGGCTGATGTGCGGTATCTGCGGTATTGTCGGACACAAGCCTGCCAGCCCGATCGCCTTCGAGGCGCTGCGACGCCTGGAGTATCGCGGATATGATTCTGCCGGGATCGCGACCCTGACAGCGTCCGGCGATATCGAACGTCGTCGCGCTGCGGGTAAGCTCGATAATCTGGAGCGCGTTCTCAAAGAGCATCCGCTGCACGGCACCACGGCCATCGGTCATACCCGTTGGGCAACGCATGGCGCTCCCACCGAAAACAACGCCCACCCCCATGAAGCCGGGCGTGTGGCAATCGTTCATAACGGCATTATCGAGAACTTCGCAGCCCTTAAGGAAGAACTAGAAGCGAAAGGGCGTGTGTTTCGGACCGAAACGGATTCCGAAACCGTCGCCCATCTGGTCGATGACTATCTGGAGCAGGGACTGCCGCCCCGGGAAGCCGCGTTTGAGGCTATCAAGCAACTGGAAGGGGCCTATGCCATCGCCATGATCTTCAAGGATCATGAAGGCCTGCTGATTGGCGCCCGCCACGGGGCACCGCTGGCTGTCGGCTACGGTGACGGCGAGATGTTTCTGGGCTCAGACAGCATTGCACTGGCGCCCATGGCCCGGAAAATGACCTATCTCGAAGACGGGGACTGGTGCGAACTCACAACCGATAGCGTCAGAATTTTCGACATGACGGGCTCTGAAGTCAGCCGTCCGGTTCAGGACCTCACCTTCATGGCAGGGCAGGTCGGCAAGGATGGTTACCGGCACTACATGGAGAAGGAACTCCATGAACATCCGGTCGCCATCGGGCAGACGCTGAAACGGATTACGGACCCGGCCTCCAAGCGCATTACGCTGCCGCCGATGCCGTTCGATCCGGCGCAGGTTCCGCGCATCACCATCACGGCCTGCGGTTCCGCCTATTATGCCGGGATGGTCGGCCGATACTGGCTGGAATCCCTTGCGCTCATTCCGGTGGAAATCGATGTTGCGTCCGAAATGCGCTACCGCGAACCGCCCCAGCCGGACAAAGGCGTGGCGCTGCTGATTTCACAGTCCGGCGAGACCGCCGATACGCTGGGTGTTCTGCGCAGCCTCAAAAAAGCCGGTCAGAGCATTGTCTCGGTTCTGAATGTCGAACACTCTACAATCGGGCGGGAGAGCGATCTCGTTCTAGGCATGGATGCAGGGCCGGAAATTTCCGTTGCTTCGACCAAGGCCTTCACCGCGCAGCTTTCCGTTCTGGCAGCACTGGCGATCGAATTCGCCCGTGCGCGTGGGACGATGGATCAGGCCCGCGAAGAACGTCTGACGGCGAGCCTGCTGGATCTGCCGTCGCGGGCAGCAGAAGTTTTTACCCGCACCAAGGACATTCAGGCTATGGCCGCTCTCGTGGCGCAGGCGCGTGATGTCCTGTATCTGGGACGTGGGATTTGTACGCCGATTGCCTTTGAAGGCGCCTTAAAATTAAAAGAAATCAGTTACATCCATGCCGAAGCTTACGCTGCGGGTGAACTGAAACACGGTCCGATCAGCCTGATCGACCAGACCGTTCCAGTCGTCGCAATTGCCCCATCCACAATCCTGTTCGACAAAACGCTGTCCAACCTTCAGGAAGCGAAAGCACGGGGTGGGCGCATTCTTGTCTTCACCGATGCGGCAGGTGCCAAGCGCCTTGAGGGCGTGGCGGAACAGATCGTCATCATGCCCGATGTGGACGCTTTCGTCGCACCGATCCTGTACGCCATTCCCGTTCAGATGCTGGCCTATGAAGTCGCTCTTTTGAAAGGCACGGATGTGGATCAGCCGCGCAATCTTGCGAAATCCGTAACGGTCGAGTGAAGAATTTTCCTATTCGGAGAGCTTATTTTTCATTCATTATAACGGTATGGACCATGAAACACTAAAAGGGACGTAAAGATGGGTGGAGACGCAATATCCGGAACGCCAGCCGGAAATTCAGGCCTTTCCCCCAGCGCCCCCGAAATCGTCCTGCGTGAAGCTTTCGTCAGAAGGCTGAACGAGCAGGGCTTTGAAGGCGATATCGACCTGCGAGTTTCCTCGCGGCTCATTTCTTCCACCGATAACAGCATTTATCAGCGTCTCCCGGCTGCGGTCATTCACCCGCGCACCGGCGAAGACCTCAACCGGGCCGTGAAAGCAGCTTCTGAAGGCGATCTGACGCTCGCAATCCGGGGCGGCGGCACTGGCACCAACGGCCAGTCCCTGACCGATGGCGTCGTGGTTGACGTCTCACGCCATCTGGACCGGATCCTCGATTTCGATGCCGCAGCAGGGACGGTCACCGTTGAACCGGGCGTTATTCTGGCGCGGCTCAACGCCTTTCTGAAACCCCATGGTTTTTTCTTTCCGCCAACCGTCTCAACCGCCACCCGCGCCACGATCGGGGGGATGATTGCGACGGATGCTTCTGGCAAAGGCTCACGGATCTATGGCAGAACATCCGACTATATCGAGGCGATGGATGTCGTCCTCGCGGATGGAAGCGATCTTGCAGTTGGCCACCTGACTGCTGAAAAGCTGCAAGACGCAATGACCGGAACCGGGCTTGCCGCCCGGGCTTATCTCGAGGTCCACCGGGTTGTTACGGAACGTGCGGACGAAATCCGACGCGTTTTCCCGGACATGAATCGTGGTCTGACCGGATACAATCTGCAGAATATCCTGCTCGAAGACGGGAGCTTTCATCTCGCACGGCTTCTGGCGGGATCGGAAGGCACGCTTGCCCTGACCAAGAAGGTCGTTCTGCACGTCAGACGACTGCCGAAATACCGCCAGCTTATCGTCGTCCGCTATGCCAGCTTCAATGAGACCCTGCGAGACGTCCAGACCCTTTTGCCCGCCAATCCCGCCGCCGTTGAAGTGCTGGATGACCGTGTTCTCGCCAAGGCCCAGCAGGATGTGACATGGCATGCCCTTGAACGCGTTCTGGGCAATACGTCAGCTCTTCCGGTCAAGGGAATGAGCTTCGTCGAATTCGTGGGAGACGATCTGGAAGTCCTGAAAGAGCAGATGGCTCATGCTGTTGGGCTTCTTGAAAGCTCTCCGCACAAACCCATTGATTATAAAGCAGTTTCTGATCCGGAAATCATTGCGAACCTCTGGACCCTCCGGGAAAAATCTGTGGGTCTGCTCGGTCGTCCGGACGGTCACAAGCAGGGTGTTCCTTTCGTCGAGGATACAGCCGTTCCTCCCGAAGTTCTGCCCGAGTATGTCAGCGAGTTCCGCGACATTCTGGATGGATATGGCCTGTCTTATGGCATGTTTGGGCATGCAGACGTCGGCTGCCTGCATGTACGCCCGTTTCTGGACATGCTGACGGCTGAAGACCGGGCGCTGATCCGGCCAATTTCTGATGCCGTGGCTGAGTTGACGAAGCGTTATGGCGGTCTGCTCTGGGGGGAACACGGTCGGGGGTTCCGCGGGGAATTTTCGCCACTGTTTTTCGGCGAAACGCTTTTCGAGGAACTTTGCCGCATCAAGGATGTCTTTGATCCCAAAGATATTTTTAATCGCGGCAAGCTGGCCCCGGGTGGAGCAGGTTATCCCGTTGACCGGATTGATGGCATCCCCTTCAAGGGCGCGTTTGACGAGGAGATCACACCTTCGCTGCATGAATCTTACGGCCTGTCCGTAAGCTGCAACGGCAATGGTGCCTGTTTCAACCGCGAGCCGGACATGGCCATGTGTCCGTCTTACAAGATTACGAAAGACCGGTCGCAGTCTCCGAAAGGCCGCGCCCTGCTGCTGCGAAGCTGGGCAAGACTGCGCTCTTTAGCGGAAGATGCTCCAGATCGAGGGATGCTTCCTGCTCTGACAGAAGAGCTCAAGGCCTCGCTGGACACCTGCCTGTCGTGCAAAGCCTGCGCCACGCAATGTCCGATCCGCGTGGATATTCCGTCCATGCGTTCCAAATTTCTCTCAACCTATTTTCGTGAAAACCGCAGGCCGGTAAGGGATTATATCGTCTACTGGTTGGAACCGCTTCTGGCAGCAGGACGAACAACTCCCAAGCTCGCCAACTTCCTGATGCACAACCCCGCATCGCAAGCCGTTCTGTCCCGTCTGGGGCTGGTGGATCTTCCGCATCTGCGACCAGCGCGACTAAAGGAGGGTAGTCAAGTCAGCCGGTCGTGGCTGCAACGCAACCGGAGCAATCCGCGCGCTGTCATCGTGATGCAGGATTCCTTCACCGGCAGCTTTGATGGGGGGCTTGTTGAGAAGGTTCATGCGCTCCTGACGCAGCTCGGGTTCGATGCGAAACTCACGCCTGTCTGGCACAATGGCAAAGCACGTCATGTTCTGGGGTTTCGCCAAGGCTTTGGCGTAACCGCACGCGCGACCCTGAAGAAATTGAGGGCACTGGCCGAGTTCGATATTCCTGTCGTTTCGCTGGATGCAGCAACCGGTCTCATGTTCACACAGGAATACCGGGAAGTAGCGGGAAACAGCCCGATACCGGCAGTTCTTCCGCTGGAGGTTTTTCTACGGCAACAGATCGGGCAGGGAACCTTGCAACCACTTCCGTCCAGTCGTGACAAGCCTCGTATGACCGTGATTTCGCATTGCACGGAACAGGCCGCCCGTCCCGAAAGTGCCGGAGACTGGGCTTTTGTCCTTCAGCATTATGGTGTGCCGGTGGAGGCTGGGAAAGCAGGCTGTTGTGGCATGGCCGGGCTGTTCGGGCATCAGAGGGAACATGCCGGAATGTCACGGGATATGTTTGAACAGAACTGGGCCAGGAAAGTTGAGGCACCGGTTCTCGCGACGGGGTTTTCGTGCCGCTGTCAGACCGAGCGCATGGCCGGGCTCCGTCCGTCCCATCCTGCAGAAACGCTGATTTCCATTTTGCAGGAACGCTTGTGAAAACAGGGCGTTGATAACGACATCGCACCTCTGGACGCGTAGGGTCCGAACTGTAACAGTGTTGCCCGATCTCAAAAGGCTCATCTTTGCCAGCAGGCCCTGTGGAGTATGAACGTCATGTCTTCCCTTCCGTCCCAGATTTACGCCGTTGTTGACCAGCCCCGCTGGGTGGAACGGCTTGGCGGAGCCGGGCTGCGATTCATCGAGCTTTATCTCCGGGATCTGTCTGAAGAGGACGTTCGGGCACAAGCTTTGCTGGCTCAGGAACTTGCGGCACGTTTCAATGTGTCTCTCGCGTTGAACCGCTACTGGCAGACTGCCATCGAACTGGGTTATGAGTGGCTGCATCTTGGGCCGGAAGATCTGGAAACCGCTGATCTGGAGGCGATCCGGACCGCAGGTATCAGATTTGGTATCTCGACCCATACCCGTCAGGAACTGGAAACGGCTTTGGCCTGCAAGCCGGATTACATTTCCTTTGGTCCTGTCTGGTCCACGGAGCTTCGAGGCGTGAAGCTGACGGGCAGGGGTCTGGAACAATTGGCGGAATGGCGGGAGCTGTGCGGAGATGTGCCGCTGGTGGCCATCGGAGGCCTCACAGTACCTCGACTGGCAGAGTGCCTTGAAGCCGGAGCGGATACGGTGGCTGTGATGAGCGATTTCATCGGCCACTCAGACCCGGAAGGACAGGTCCGGCACTGGCTTGACGCCGTCTCCGAAGAATCCACCTCAACCTGAAACATACCACCTCGTCTGCGGACGATCTGATGAAAGAGCCGAGACAACGATGATGGTGACAGGACTGGCAGCCGTACTCCTAGCGCTTGCGTTCCTGCTCACGCTTGTCAGCATCATTCAGCCTCTCGCAAAGCGTCTTGAAATTTCAGAAGCTGTGCTGCTGGCTCTGACGGGGATCGGGCTGGGGCTGGTTGCGTCACTGATCGTGCGATCCTCTGCGACCGATCTTCTGGACGGCGCGGCGGAAGCGTTGATCTATTTTCCAGTCAACAGCGAAGCCTTCCTGCTGATTTTCCTGCCCATTCTGGTTTTCCAGGGTGCAATGGCCATTGATGTGCGCCGTCTGGCCCATGAGACGGCGACGGTCCTTCTTCTGGCGGTCGTGGCGGTGATTGTGTCCACGGCTACGATCGGCTTTGCGCTCTATCCTTTTGCCAAACAGAGCCTTGTTGTCTGCCTACTTCTGGGATCGATCGTAGCGACGACCGATCCGTCCGCCGTGGCTGGAATTTTCCGTGAAATTGGTGCTGCATCCCGCCTGACACGCCTCGTTGAAGGAGAAGCGCTCCTGAACGATGCTGCGGCCATTTCGATCTTCTCGATCCTGCTTGCCGCTGTCACCTCCCATCACCAGATTCATCCGACAGAAGCCCTGATGGACTTTATGACGGCCTTTATCGGAGCCATCGTGGTCGGGGTCTGTCTGGCGCGCCTGACATTGCTGTTGATTGCAGGACTTGGCGGGTCGGCGGCTTCGGAAGTCACACTGACGCTGGCGCTTCCTTATGCCGTTTATATCCTGTGCGATGAAATGCTCGGCTTCTCGGGAGTTGTGGCAACAGCCGCCGCAGGCTTGACCGTTTCCGCTTACGGGCCGTCCACCTTCCGCCCGCAAGTTTGGCGTTTTCTGAACGAGATGTGGGAACAGCTCGTTTTCTGGGCCGGTTCGCTCGTCTTCCTTCTGGCGGCCATGCTGGTTCCACGCCTGCTGATCGGCATGACGAAATGGGATTTCGTGCTGATCCTGATTGCGAGTGTGGCTGGTCTGATCGCGCGCTCTGCCGTGATTTTCGGCATGCTGCCTCTTTTGGCCATTACAAAACTGTCGCCACCCGTTCCAAATCCTTTCAAGGCCACGATGGCCTGGGGTGGTATTCGCGGCGCCATCACACTTGCCCTGGCCCTTGCCGTGACGGAGAACCAGAGCGTTTCCAGCCCTGTGGCCCATTTCGTCGGTATCATCGCCACGGGCTTTGTTCTCATCACGCTTCTGATCAACGGCACGACGCTGCGGGCCTTGGTTCTGTTCTTCAAACTGGATCAGCTTTCCCCCATCGATCAGGCCATTCGCCAGCAAATCGTGGGGATTGGTCTGGGTGAAGTCGCGGAGCGGACGCGGGAACTGTCTGAAGAACTCGGCTTTAGTGAGCAGACACGCGCCGGTGTTATCAGCCGTCTTGAACGTCGCGCCGAAAAGGAGAGGGCGGCCAATAATTTTGAGTCTGCCCTAAGCGACCGTAACCGCGTCAATATCGCCCTAATTACCATCGCCAATCAGGAACGCTCCCTGCTGCTGGACCTGTTTCGGATTCAGGGGCTGTCTCGCCGTGTGATGGAAACATTGCTGAGAACGGCGGAATCCATGGCGGATGGCGCCAGACTGGAGGGGCGTTATGGCTATGTGCGCGCGCTCAAGCGACGTCTTCAGCCTTCATTGCGCTTTCGGATCGCGCAGGGACTTCATAGTCGTCTGCATATTGATGAGCCCCTGACGAACTGCATGATGGAGCGGTTCGAGATGCTCATCATCGCGCATCTCGTCTCGCTTTCGCTTCAGCGCTTCGTTCGCCAGCGCATGGAACCCACACTCGGTCCGCGTATCACGGAAATCGTGGCTGAAGTGCTCGGCCGTCAGCGCAAACTGCTAGATGATGCGCTTGAAACACTTCGCCTACATTATTCCGGCTATTCCGAAGCTCTGGAAAGCCGCATCCTGCGGCAGATCGCCCTGCGTCTCGAAGATGAAGAATATGATGCTCTTGAAGCCGATAGTCTGATTTCCGAAGAGCTTCACCGCGAGTTGCATCGTGAGATCGAACGTCAGCGGGCACGACTTGATGCGCCGCTACGCTTTAATCTGAAAAGCGGCATCGAACAGCGGCTCCGGGCTTTTCCGGCATTCAATGGCGTTCCGGACAGTGTGCTGCAAAAGCTGTCCTCCAAGGTTTCGATGCACTTCGTCTCACCGGGGGAAATGCTGTTCAAACGGGGCCAGCGCGTTCGTGTGGTCTACGCTCAGGTCGCGGGGCTGGCTGAAGTCAATCTGGCCGAGCAGGAGATCCTGTTCGGTAGTGGAGATCTGATCGGAGCGGCCTCCGTTATCCGCAACGAGGCCATGCCCGGCACCGTCCGTTCCCTTCAGTTCAGCCATCTTCTGGCCATTCCGCGACCGGTTTTCGAAAAGCTGATCCGGGATTACCCCATTGTTCAGCGCCTTATTATCCAGCGCAGCAAGAAGAGAGCAGACGGACTTCTGATGCCTGTCACAGTCCGCACGCTGGACGGAGACGCGATCTCAACGACCTCCGCCGCAGAGATGCGCCATCTGGTTTCGCCGCCTTAAAGAGCCGGGGGTAGGGTCTCTTTTTCGGGAGCCAGCAGATCGCGGAACCGGAGCGCGCAGAACCCAAGAATGACCGCCGCTAGCAGAGCGGCTCCAGAGTGCAGCAGCCAGAACGAGACGTCGGAAATACGACCCAGAAGTGTTGCGAGCTTTCCAATCAGAAGATTGGAGAGAAACAGATGCAGCGAAAAGCAGGCCACGAGAATGGTGTTGACGCTCACGGGAGCAGCCCGGGAGAAAAGGGCCATTCCGATCGCATAGCTCATCGAAAAGCCGATATCATTAACGATGTGAAAAGCCAGCCCCCAGAGCAGGCTGACTTGATGTAGGCCCGGGCTGATCCATGATCCCAAAGCCAGCAGCAGGGGACCGAATGCCCCGATAAAAGTACCCAGTGCGACTTTCGTAATCTCGGAAAGATCCTGCCGCCGCCGGGAATAGGCTTTCCAGAACCACAGAACAGCCACAGCACATAGGGTACTGATGAAGCCGTCCAGAGAGATCAGATCGCTCACCGGCATTTCGTGCCCCAGAAGACGAAGCTGGAAGTGCTCGCGTCCCCAGAGCAGATAACCGTCAAAAATTTCGGAGTTCGGGACAGCTCCAACTGCCATAACCGGCACAAGCGCCAGAAGCAGCCAGACTGTCTTTTTTTCCTGTGACGTCAGGGCAGGGCGTGTGCGTTTTGAAATGCTCGCATCATGAGGCGTCAGATGGACGGTGAGGTCAGAGGCAGGAAGCCAACGACGGCCAAAAAGATAGACGACGAGCCCGATCAGCATGCCAACGCCCGCGGCCAGAAAGCCCCAGTGCCATTCGATCTGCGCTAGGCTTGCACATAATATCGGCGACACGATGACGGCAACCTGAAGTCCCATCATATAAATCTGATAGGCGTCCGAACGTCTCCGGTCATCCAGGGCATAAAGCGCGCCAACCTGCGCCCGCAATCCTCCCGCCATGCCAAGACCTGCAAGCAGAAAACCCAGAGCCAGCACAAAACTCCAGTCGAATGACAGCAGGAAATGGCCCACCGTCATCAGAACTGCTCCAAGAAGAATGGTGCGTGTCTGACCGAGGACACGGTCTGCAAGAAAGCCACCAAGGAGAGGGGTGGCATAGATCAGAGCCAGAAAAAGCCCCGTAATCGCTCCCGCCAGCGCCCTCGGTCCAACTGGCGCATATAAGGCCGAAACAAATGCTTCAAGCGGCGCCAGACCAAATACATGTCCGGAATGGTCGGGCTGAAGCAGATGATCCGTGAGATAAAGCGCAAGGATGGCCTGCATGCCATAAAGCGAAAATCCGACCCAGCCCTCCGTCAGTGTTAACACCCACAACCCGATGGGATGCCCCCAGAGTTCACGTTGTCTTGAGGGAGCAAACGGTTCGATGACGGGGGAAGCAGGAAGGATCTCGGTCATGCAGCCTCAGTGATGCAGGGGAGGAAGATCCTGCGTAACGGCAGAAACCCGCGGAGGTAAAGAGGAGAGATGCCTATGGCGAAATGCCATCATCTAGCTGAAGTGGCATTTTGCCATTAAATCTTCAGGCCAAAATTCCCATGGCAAATTGCCATTAATCATATTTGTGGCAATTTGCCATGGACATCAGATCAATACTAGGAACGCGATCTGCATCTCAAAAATCCGTTTCAAAGGCGCCGAAAATCTGGGGCAATGGGGTGATGATGGCATTTTGCCATAGAATAAATTCTGAAATTCGATGGGTTCAATGCGTTGGGCACAAGCTGAAAGATTTGAAATCCAGCATGAATCAGAGGCGGGATCTGCGACACACGAATGTCGTATAAGATATATTATGCCAACTTATATGTCTGGAAACTCTAAATTTCTGACTTTTTTGTGAGAACACGTCCTATTGTTGCGAAGAATGTCTTCTTTCGCGCTAGGAAAAGCGTTGTAGTCCATTTTACCGTTGAGCGCGCGTTGCGATCATCGGCATATCCGCGGGAGCGGCTGTTTATATGTCATCTATGTCCCTGTGCCGACTGAGTCTTCTGGGAAGCACATTCTGCGTTGCTGTACTCTCCGCCCTCCCGACCGTCGCACGGGCCGATGATTATACGGAACTGCTAGACATCCTTCGCGCCAAGGGCAGCCTGAGCCGTTCTGAATATAACGTGCTGCTGTCGCATCATCAGCATCATGCCCATCCATCGCTTCAGCGTGACGATGATGGATCGTCTCCGGCTCCCGCAAAACATCGCAACCGTTACATGCGCTATGGACCCCAGAACGAAGGCAGCAGCCTTGATGCTCCGCCGGACGTGACAACCATTGCCGCAGTCTCCGCAGCGCGCCGTGCCGCCATGGAAGCCTCGGCGAGCGCACAGGACGCGCGCAACTCTCTGATGGAAGCACGCAGGACGTATAATCCGGACAGCATCGTGCGCGTGAAGCCCTATGTCGCGGGCAAAGGCGTTACGATTCAAGCGGGCCAGATCGACATCAACATTTCCGGCTTCGTCAACGCGTACTATACCTATAACAGTCCGAGCGGCGGCCGCCCTGTCGCGGGCGGCGTTTCTACCGGCAGCAGCGGGTTCGATTCGTCGTCCGTCCGTAACGGCCTTCTGCCGGGTGGTCTGATCCTGAAGCTGAACACGGTACAGGAAGGCATCAAACTGGGCGCCGTGTTCGGCATGTATCCCGGCATCAATAACAACGACCCCAGCACTTTCAACGCCAATTCTGGTGGTAGCCCGGTGGGCCTTGGAACAGCCGGCCTCGATTTCCGTCAGGTTTTCATGACTGCGGGAACCGACGAACTCGGTACAGTCAAGTTGGGTCGTGATATTGCGCTGTTTGCGTCGGATGCCATCCTGAACGATGCCACGCTTCTCAGCGTCGGCAGCACCGGCAGCAATGCCAATCCGGCCAATACGTCTCTCGGCCGCATTGGCGTCGGTTACGTTTATACCGACTGGCTTCCGCAGATCACCTATATCTCACCGAAATGGAAAGGCTTTCAGGCTTCCGTCGGTGTCATGACACCGCTTGACGAATATAACTTCGCAGGCGGCGGCCTTTCCGCGACGACGACCCAGCACAGTTCGCCCATGCTTCAGGGCAAGGTCACCTATGACGGCAATATCGCTGGCTTTACGACACGCTTCTGGAGCAGCTTTCTCGTTCAGCACCAGCAGAACCTTACCAGCGCGACCCTTGGCAGCAACAGCCGCAAGGGCACGACGGTCGAGGCCGGAGACGTGGGCGTCAAAGTTTCACGCGGTCCGTTTGAAGGTGTTGCGTATTATTACTATGGCAGCGGCCTCGGCACGACGGGGCTCTTCTTCGACGGTGTTTCGGCGCAGGGGCGCAAGCGTGATTCGGAAGGCTACTACGTTCAGGCGGCCTACAAGATCCTACCGAAGCTCAAGGTTGTCGGCAGCTATGGTGTCAGCAATCTCTATCAGGCCCCCGGCGAAGACAATCCATCCATGGTCCGCCGCAACCAGTCTGAAGTCGGAGCAGTTTATTACAATCTGACGGACTGGTTCACGCTGGTGGGTGAATACGCCCACACGGAATCCGATGCCCATGGCACTGCACATGAGAGCGACCACACGATGTCGGCCGGTGCGATGATGACATTCTGATACCGCAGGACCGGGCGATGCTCCCTGCCCGGTCCTTTATTACACCCTAGAGTTCGAGAACCATTCCGTCATAGGCAGGCTCAACACCCTCGGGTAGTGTTTTGCACAAGGTCTGATAGTCCATGTCCGGGCCCATATGGGTCAAAATGACGTGCTCTACGCCAAGACGCTCGCGCCATTCCAGCACGCGCTCGAGCCACGCATGGGCTGGGTGTGGATCATACTGGAAGCAGTCCACAATCCAGGTCTGCACCCCTTCGAGTAGCGACAGGGTTTCGTCCGAAAGTGTTTCGACATCTGTGCTGTAGGCAAAATTACCACATCGTACGCCCAGAGACGTGATCCGCCCGTGACGCTGTTCGAAAATCTGAGCGTTAAGTCCGGGAAACGAAACCGTCTCTGCAGCCTGCACAATCCGTTCATCGAAGACCGGCCGATAGAAGTCTGGCCCCTTCCAAGGCGCGAATGCATAGGCATAGCGAAGGCGCAGCTCTTCGAGCACATCCTGTGTCGCCAACAATGGCAGCGGCGTTCCGATCACGCGGTTGATGGCGCGCAATTCGTCCAGACCGCCGATGTGATCGCTATGCGGATGTGTATAGAGGACCGCATGAACATGGCTCAGACCACAATTCAGCATCTGATCCCGAAAATCCGGTCCTGAATCCACAAGAAGTCGAAACCCGCCCTCACCTTCGATCACGATTGAGGAGCGGGTACGACGGTTGCGCGGCTCGGCGGGGTCGCAGGCGCCCCAGATCCCCGTCTGTGGCCCCTCCTCGCCCCCGATCATCGGAACGCCAGCGGAGCCGCCACATCCAAGGATCGTCACCTTCATGCAGCGATCCTCGTGAACAGACGGCGGGCGTTTTCGGTCGTGATTCGTGTGATATCTGCGAGAGAAACACCGCGCTCCTCTGCCAGCCGTGCTGCCGTATGCGCGACATAACCCGGTGTGTTGGGCTTTCCGCGTTTCGGGACAGGCGCGAGATACGGACTGTCCGTCTCAACCAGAAGACGATCTTCCGGCACCATCCTTGCAACTTCGCGGATTTCCTCGCATTTCGGGAAGGTCAGCAGGCCGGAAAAGCTGATATAGCCCCCCAGTTCCAGAGCCGCTTCCGCCAGTTTTGGACCGGACGCAAAGCAGTGAATCAGGAACGGAAATGTGCCCTTCGCATGCTCTTCGCGCAGGATGGCAATCATATCGTCGTCGGCGTTGCGGGTGTGGATAACGACCGGCAGCCCCGTCTGGCGCGCAGCCACGATATGGGTTCGGAACGCGGCGTGCTGGGCGGGTTTAGCCTCATCGTCGCTATGGAAATAATCCAGCCCGGTCTCCCCGATCGCTACCACGCAAGGCGCTTCGGTTTTAGCAACAAGCTCCTCAACCGACGGCAGACGCTCCTCACCCGCATAATCAGGGTGAATGCCGATCGCACACCAGATCCGCAACTCCGGCGTATCATGCTGGGTCAGGGCAATCTGCGTGTCTGCTTTGGAAAACCGCGTTCCGATCGTGATCATTCCGGACAGGCCCGCTTCCCGAGCCTGCTCGAAAGCAGGCGCGAGGTCGTCAAGCTTGTCCAGATGACAGTGCGTGTCGATCAATCCCGTCATGCCTCTTCCTCGACGAAGCGCGGAAACAGGCCTTCGGGCTTGGGAAGTGTGCGGCCAGCCGGGAGCAGCGTTTCGAGGGCCGCGAATGTCCGCTCGTCGTCCTGCACGCCAAGCTGCGTAAGCATCTTGGCCATTGTGTCCGGCATGAAGGGCTGGAGCATGGTTGCGATGCCGCGGATCATGTCCACAAGAACGCGCAGCACATCGGCCATCCGCTCGGGATCAGTCTTTTTCAAAGCCCAGGGGGCCTGACGGTCGATGTAGGAGTTAGCGGCGCGAATGACCTTCCAGACTTCCTCCAGCGCATCCGTAATCGCCTTGCGCTCGATCTGTTCGGACATGATCGTCGGCAAAAGCGTTGCCATCGCCAGCATAGCCTGATCGTCTTCGGTCAACGTTCCACGCGCGGGCAGAATACCGTCCAGATTACGGGCCACCTGACTCAGCGTGCGCTGGCACAGATTGCCGAGATCGTTGGCGAGTTCGACATTCGTACGCGTGATCATGGAGCGACGGCTGAAATTGGAATCGCCGCCGAACGGCACTTCGCGCATCAGGAAGAAGCGCAGCGCATCCAGCCCGAATTCGTCGGCAAGCGCCTTCGGATCAAGGACATTGCCGAGAGACTTGCTCATCTTCTCGCCCTCGACCGTCCACCAGCCATGGGCAAAGACGCTTTTTGGCAGATCGATGCCAGCTGCCATCAGAAATGCGGGCCAGTACACGCAGTGGAAGCGAGCGATTTCCTTGCCGACGACATGGATGTTGGCAGGCCAGAACTTCGCACGAGGATCATCAAGATCAGGATAGCCCACGGCCGTCAGGTAATTCGCCAACGCGTCGAACCAGACATACATGACATGATCCGGATCGTTCGGAACCGGAACACCCCATTTGAAACTCGTGCGGCTGACGGACAGGTCACGAAGCCCCTGACGCACAAAGCTCTCGATCTCACGGCGCGGGCCAACGGGGCCGATGAAGTCGGGATTGTCTTCGTACAGCTTCAGGAGGCGGTCCTGAAAATCGGACAGACGGAAGAAGTAGGATGGCTCCTTGACGCGCTCGACCGGCGCACCGGACGGAGCCACGAATGTTCCATCGGGCTTCTTGACCAGTTCGTCTTCGCCAATGAAGGCTTCATCGCGGGTAGAATACCAGCCCTCATAAGCGCCCAGATAGATATGCCCGTTCGCCGTAACCTTCTCCCACAGCGCCTTGGCCGCGCCCTTGTGACGCTCCTCGGTGGTGCGGATGAATTCGTCGGTCGAGATCGCCATATCCTTCTGCATCTGGCGGAAGGAGGCCGAAACCTCATCGGCATAAGCCTGCGGCTCCATGCCCTTGGCCACAGCGGTCTGCTCGACCTTCTGGCCATGCTCGTCCGTCCCGCTGACGAACAGGACCTCTTCGCCATTCAGGCGATGGAAGCGCGCCAGAACGTCGGCCGCGATGGAGGTGTAGGCATGCCCGATATGCGGAGCGCCGTTCACATAGAAGATCGGGGTCGTGATGGTGAAGCGCCGCGTCATGTCCACTCGTTTCATAACGCCCTGACCATCTCAGCTGCCGGAAGCGAGTTCCGCTGCCTGACGGATGGCCTGGGCCTTGTCCAGATTGAAGCCTTCGGTCTGACGCCTTAGCGTGTCCAGTTCAGAACACTGCCGCGCCGCCAGATCGGCCTTTGCAAGATCCCCATGTCGCGCTGCCGAGCGCGCACGGTCTGCCAGTCCTTCGCCTAGCAAATCGCAGAGCAATGCGAAACCTTCCGCTTCTTTTGCAATACGTTCGCTCAGGGCCATGGTTGCCGAAGCGCGCACCTGTCCGCCAAGGATTTCCGCCACAAACGCTGCAATCGCCCCGTCCCGATCGTGCGAGAGAAAGAGTGCCCGGCCCGGCGATCCGTGGGCGCGCGCCAACACATCCACAGAAATGGCGGGCAGTGCAGCGCGCATATCCGCGTCGGACAGCGCGGACAGGGTAAGCATCCGGCACCGGCTGCGGATCGTAGGCAGGAGCGCACCCGGAGCAGACGTCGTCAGCAGCAGGACGCAGCGTGGGGGCGGCTCTTCAAGGATCTTGAGCAGGGCGTTGGCTGCGAACCGGTTCAGATATTCCGCCCCATCCACAATCACCACGCGCCAGCCGCCTTCGGTCGCTGTGTGATGCAGGAAGGTCTGGACCGGACGGACATCGGCCGCCGTGATTTCGCCTCGCAGACGGCCTTTTTTCTCGTCTACGGCCCGCGAGATTTCCAGCAGGTCCCCGTGTGTGGACGCTGCGATGCGCCGCGCCGGTGCCGAGTCCGGATTTTCCGCATTCAACAGCAGCCGGGCCAGACGGAAGGCCAGCGTCGCCTTGCCAATCCCTGCCGGACCGCAGATCAACCAGGCATGATGCAGCTTGCCGGTGGCCAGAGCCTGCCGAAACGTCGTTTCGGCCTCAGAGTGACCGTACAGATCCAGAGTGTGACGCGGGTCGCTCACACGCCCTGAACCATCAGGCGGTTCTGCACCGCTTGTAGAAGAGCTGCACTGACGGCTTCCGGCGTCTGTCCAGCATCCACACGTTTCACACGCAATGGGTCAGCTGAGGCAATCGCGTCAAATCCAGCCAGAACGCGTTCGTGAAACGCTTCTGCCTGACCTTCGTAACGATCCGTCTGGCCGCCGCGGGCATTCAGACGTTCAAGCGCCTGTGCCCGAGGCAGTTCCAGCATGAGCGTCAGATCCGGCTCGAAATTCACGAGTTTGCGCGCACCATTCAGAAACGCCAGAACCTCGGGTGAACCCTGCCCAACGCCATAGCCCTGATAGGCAAGCGTCGAGTCATGGAAGCGGTCACACACCACGATCTCACCGCGCTCCAGCGCCGGGAGAATGGCGTTATCGAGATGGTCCGAACGCGCCGCCATGTGCATCAGGATTTCCGCCCGCCAGGACAGATCAACTTTCCCAAACAGCAGCAAGTTGCGAATTTCTTCCGCGCCCGGCGTGCCACCGGGCTCCCGTGTCAGAAGGACGTTATGTCCCTCCACGCGCAGGGCTTCGGCCAAAAGGCGGGCCTGCGTGGATTTCCCCGCGCCCTCACCGCCTTCAAGCGTAATGAACAGTCCTGTTCCAGCCATCCCCTTACTGCGCGGGGCCGTGGCCCAGACGCGTCATGGCGCGGGCGACCAGTCCAAGTTTCGCTACCGATTCGCCAGCCTCAAGCGGGACGCGGATATCGGCCATGTTCGGGGCGGAAATCACGAGCGCGCCACAAACCTGCCCCTTCGTCACCGGGGCAATCACCGGCGAGGCATAGTCCACGGCAATATGCGAACGCTGCTGCCAGCCGACGGGCAGCGTCATGACGATATCCGCACCGGCAACCAGCGGAACCTGACGACGCTCGCCCATCCAGACGGGAGCGGAATCCACGACCTGCCCACGACGGAACAGCGTGGCATTTTCGAAATTCGCAAACGCCCAGAACATCAGCCGCTCGCCCTCATGCGCGCGCTCGTTGCTCGACGACGTGCCGTTGATGACAACAATCACGCGGTTGCCATTGCGCTTGGAACTGGCACAGAGGCCAAACCCGCCTGCATCGGTGTGACCGGTCTTCAGGCCGTCAGCGAGGCCCTTGTCGACCAGCACGTTCCGGTTGCCCTGACGGATGTGGTTGTAGGTGAACTCAAGCTCGCCGAAATAATGGTAATATTGCGGGAAATCACGGATCAGATGCGAGGCCACCGTCGCTACATCGCGGGCCGTCATGTAGTGGCCGTCCGCCGGAAGGCCCGTTACGTTGAGGAAGTGCGAGTTCATCATGCCGAGCTTCGGCGCTTCCTCGTTCATCATCGCGACGAAGCGTTCTTCAGACCCGGCGATACCTTCTGCAAGCACGATACAGGCATCATTGCCGGACTGGATCAGCATACCCTGAATGAGGTCGGACACCAGAACGCTCTGGCCCAGCGGCACGAACATCTTGGAGCCCTGTGTGCGCCAGGCTTTCTCGCTGACCGGCAGGCTCTGTTCCAGACGGAGACGCCCAGTAGCCAGCATGCCGAACACGATGTAGGCCGTCATCATCTTCGTCAGCGAAGACGGGGCCATACGCTCGTCAGATGCCTTGTCGAGCAGGACCGCGCCCGTGTCGTAATCCACGACATAGGCCCAGCGCGCCACGGTATCGAACGGGCCGATCGGCGTATTCGCGGGCGTTCCAGCCGGAGCCTCGGCCACAGGGGCCGCAGCAGCTTTCGCAGCGTGAGCCGCATGGTGGTGCGGGCGGGCAAACGCCTTCAGGGGTCCCGCAAAAGAAGCACAGGCCGCGATGCCTGCCACCCCACCGAAAAGAGAGCGTCTAGTCCGCACGTTCGTCCCCAGTTCCACGGCCTTCAGACAACGGGCCGTCATTCCACAATGATCCGCGCGCCCTCTACCCCGCACAGGCGGGTGTGGTCCAGTGCCGCATCGGCCTGTGCGATGTCGGCATAGGGTCCACCAAGAACGCGCCACTCCAGTCCAGCACCTTCGGAGGCGTGCAGAACCGTACCGTTACAGCGCAGGGCGACACCTGCTGCTGCCGCATGGCCGGAAAATATTCCCATCAGGACATACAACCCCGACGGCCCCGGACTGCCCTGCATCCATGTCGCGGGCAGCGGCCCAACGGCCGCGGATGCCTTCGCCGAAGACGAGTCGTTGCCATAGACATGCGAAGACCCGTCACTGAGCGATGTTTCGCGCACTTCGCCTACCGGTGCGGCGGAAATGCTCTGCGCGGCGGGTCTTCCCCCCAGCCCTTCCGCCAGCGTGCGGCTGGCCGCCTCATCTTCAATCACCTCAACGGGCGTGTCTGCGGTCATAACCAGCAGGTCAGCCGCTTTCGGAGAGAGTGCAATAATGCGCCCCTGCCCCTCTGGTCCACGATCTGTCAGGCGGATGCGCACGATCCGCCCGTTCAGCAGATTGCGGACGCTGACGATCGCCGGGAGTTGGAGCGTCTGATGCGCGCCCGTCATGCTTTCTGCCGCCCAGATTTCCCCGTCAGCACTCAGGCCGGAAGCAGGCGCGTTCTGGCGCGTCGCCAGACCGGTCATGCGATAATCAAACTGCTCGCTTGGGTAGAACCATCCCTGTGCACCATGCCACGCAGCACCCAGTTCGTAATGCGGATGCGCAACAGGCGCAGGTTCGTCGCGATGACACGCACCCAGAACCGGCAGAAGGGCCAGAACGGCCCCGCAATTACGCAGAAACAATGCCAGTCCCCAGAAGCCCGACGCCCAGCGCATAATAATCCGACGGGTTATACCGGCGGATCACGTTGAAGTTGTGATAGACCATGAAAGCCTGCGTTCCCGGACCATCGGGCTGCACGACAGCGCCCTTCACGTCCCGGCGCGAGAATGCCGTCCCGTCTGCCCGGCGCACGCCCAGCGCCATCCATTCCCCCAGTGTCCGCTGGCGGGTCCGACCGGTTTCATTTTTGTCGAGCGCTTTGGTGAGGATGATTTCCTGACCCCATGGTTCATTGACCTGCCAGCCGGACTTTCCGAGATAATTGGCGATGGACGCGAACACGTCTGCTTCCGACGTCCAGATATTGCGCTTGCCGTCTCCGTCCCCGTCCGCCGCATAGCGCAGATAAGCACTGGGCATGAACTGCGCCTGCCCCATGGCCCCGGCATAGCTGCCGATCATGGCCGCAGGGGCAATATCGCCATCATTGAGGATCTGGAGCGCTTTCATGAGCTCGTTACGGAAAAATGCCGAGCGTCGTCCGTCATAGGCCAGCGTCGCGAGTGCATCGATGACGGAATATGTCCCGTCATGGGCACCAAAACCCGACTCGAGCCCCCAGATTCCCATAACGGCACGGTCGTCACATCCGAAACGTGCGCTTACAGGAGACATCACGGACTGCTGGGCGGCATAGACGCTCCGGCCCTTCGCAAAGCGCGACTCCGGCAGAACGCGATCGCGATACTGCGCCCAGGTCAGGGTGAACTCCGGCTGATGGCGGTCCAGCTTGAGGACGGAGGCATTGGGGATGCGGGTCAGGGTGAGAGCCTGTGAGACGATCGACGGCGCGATCCCCTGTGCCAGAGCCTGCGTCCGGACGCTGTCGAGAAAAGCGGCATAACTCTGCGCTGGTGTCTGGGCGGCAGCCTGCGCTCTGGCAGAAGAAAGTCCCACTGCGGCCGAACCGGCAGCGGAGGTCAGGGTAGCAAGCAGATGACGTCTTTGAAGCACGGTCAGGACCAGTCCCTTACAGGGAAAAATGATAGGACACACGCTAGCAATCCGCAGCCCGGACCGCCAGCCTCGCCAGAACTCTGTCAGCACTCTCGCAGAGCATTCGCGCCGAAATATGGCACGGCAAGATTGTGGTTGGCGCGCTGGCATGCGAAACCGGCGACTGAATGTTCATGGACTCCCCCCACTCATGATCGCCATCGGCCCCGCCATGGCCTCGCAGCCAGCATGGCTGAAGGCGGCCACAATCATTGTGGGCACCTTCATCCTTGAAGACGTGGCCACGGTGCTCTCCGCCATCGCGGCCCGCGCGGGCGAGGTCAGTGTTCCGCTGGCTCTGGGCGCGCTCTATTTCGGCGTGGCGGTCGGAGATCTTGGCCTGTACGGCCTCGGGGCGGCAGGTGCGCGTTGGCCTTATCTCAGACGCTTTCTGACACTGCCGAAGCGCGAACGCACGCAGGACTGGTTCAGCACGAATGTCATCCGCATCGTCGCCATCTCCCGTTTCGTGCCCGGCGCCAGGCTTCCGCTCTATACCGCCTGCGGTTTTTTCCACGCGCCGTTCCTGCGTTTTGCCCTGACCGCCGTTCTGGCTACGCTGGTATGGACGACGTGTCTTTTCCTGCTCGCCATGCGGGTCGGCGGCTGGCTTCTTGCCCATCAGGGCGGCTGGCGCTGGGCCGGACTGGCGGGGTTTGTCCTGTGTATCGTCGTCGTCGGGCATCTGATCGCCCGTCTCCAGACCGTGAGCAAATAACAGCAATGTCCAAGTCAGAAGCCGACCAGAACCCGCTTTCCCTTTTTGAATTCTGGCCCGGTTCCATCTTCTATACACCCATCGTCCTGTACTGGATCGTCATGGGGATCAAATACCGCGATCTCAGCATTTCCACGGCCGCCAACCCGCGCATCGAAACGGGCGGTCTGTGTGGTGAGAGCAAGTCGTCCATTCTCGACATGGGGGGCGCCACGGCGCAGTCCTTTATCGCGCCCTATGCTGTCTTCCGCAGCGGCAAAGGCGCAGACCATCGAGCTTTGGATGCCATGACGCGCAAGGGCCTGTCCTTTCCCGTCGTCATCAAGCCCGATATTGGCTGCAACGGCACGGGTGTGAAGCTCGTCCAGTCCCGCGAACAGCTTGAAACTGTTCTGCCGCAGTTTCCCGACGATGTGGACATGCTGGTTCAGGAACTCATCACCTATCCCGTCGAGGCCGGACTGTTCTACATCCGCCATCCCGACGAGCCGCGTGGCCGCATCACCTCTATCACTTACAAGGAAGCACCGGTCCTGACGGGCGATGGCTTGTCGACGATTGAGGAACTGATCCTGAGCGACGCGCGCATGAGCCTCGTCCCGCAGATCTACCTGCCGCGCCTTGCAGGTCGGGAAAAGAACGTCCTTGCCAAAGGCGAGGAGATGTCACTGGTTTTTGCAGGCAATCACTGCAAGGGTTCCGTTTTCCGGGATGGGCGCGCCGATACCACGGATGCGCTGACGGCCCGTCTGGATGCCATCATGCAGGACATACCGGATTTCCATTTCGGGCGTGTGGATGTGAAAGCCGCCTCCATCGAAGACCTGCGTCGTGGTGAGAATTTCCGGATTATCGAAATCAATGGTGTCGGCTCAGAAGCCACCCATATCTGGGACCGGCGGACGACGCTCTGGGAAGCCTATCGCGCCCAGTTCTCCCATTACCGCCAGACGTTCCTGATCGGTGCCGCCAACCGGGCGCGAGGCTGGAAAACGTCCGGCGCGTTCTCGATGCTGCATTCCTGGCGCAAACAGCGTCGCCTGCTGGCGTCCTATCCTCTGAACGACTGACGAAAGCGGGCCTTACTGGCCCAGCTTGCCACCACCGAAAATATAATTGCTGACCTGCTGCTCCAGAGAGAGCTGATCCTGCGTATCGGTAATCTTGCCCTCGCTGGAGAGCGTCGTGCGGGAATGACCCGGCTGGATCTGCAGGGCGTTGTCCGCCGTCATGGTCGGGGCACCGATTCCCACAGCCGTATCCACCGGAAGATGCAGACGCTGGTCCACCGTAAAGGCAACATCCGCCATCTGCGTTCTGGGGTCGAGCTTAATGGACACGACGCGCCCCACCGGAACACCCGCGAGATCGACATTCGCGCCCGTATGAAGCCCGTTCGCGGAATTGAAGGCGGCGTGCAGGACCGAGCCCTGAAAATCCGGTCCCTTGCGCAGGGCGTTACCGTAAGCGAGGAATGTTCCGGCAATCGCCAGCACCAGACCACTGGCCAGGATGGCGCCCCCACGGCCGCTCAATGTTGACTGCATGCCAGCCTCGCCTTCCGGAAAATCTTGAACAGATCGGGAGTTAGTCCTCCCATGACCGACCGGTCAAGGCTACATCCGTGGTTGCGTCGATTGTAACCATCGGGCAAGTGATCTCTTTTCCGCCTTTGTAAACGAAGGCTTTCACCGAGACAGGCTCCATGACGCTTCTCCAAGCCCTCATTCTCGCCGTCGTCCAGGGAATTACCGAACCTTTTCCGGTAAGCAGCCTTGGTCATGCCGTTCTGCTTCCTGCGCTGCTGCACTGGGATCTGGATGAGCACGCACCGACGTTCCTGCCGTTCCTGACCATGCTGCATGTCGGAACACTGGTCGCACTGGCAGGTGTGTTCTGGAAAGACTGGGTGGCTATTCTGACCGGAATGATGGGCCGTCATGGTCGCCACGCCCAGATGGATGCGATTCGGGTCTTCCTGCTCCTCGTCATCGCCACCATTCCCGCCGTACTGGTCGGCTGGCTTCTGGAACATCGTCTGCGGAATGTTTTCGGCTCCCCCATCGCTGTCGCAGGTTTCCTGATCCTCAATGGCTTCCTGCTGATGGCGACCGAGTGGCTCCGTCGCCAGAAAGGCCAGCGCGACCATCGCCCCATTTCGACCCTTGCCCCGAAAGATGCTGCCATCATCGGCGTCTGGCAGTGCCTTGCCCTTCTGCCCGGCCTGTCCCGCTCCGGTGCCACCATGAATGGCGGTCTTCTGCGGGGGCTGGACCACGAAACGGCTGCGCGCTTCTCCCTGCTGATGGCCCAGCCCATCGTGCTGGCTGCCACGGTCCGTGAAGCCTGGCAGATGCGCCACATGACGATCTCCCATGATGTCATGGTGCAGTGCGTCGCAGGTGCCATCGTCGCCGGAATCACTGCGCTGATCTGCTCGCTTCTGATGTTGCGCTTCTTCCGCAACCATGACGGCTGGGCGCTCACACCGTTCGGCGTCTACTGCATCGTGGCCGGGGCGTTTTCCGCTGCCGTCATCCTTCTCTAAACTTCCCAGTCGCCGTTTTTCGCGGCACATTACGGATCATGCCAGCTTCGATACAATCTCCTCCTGACGTTTCCGGATCAGGTCGCCGGAAGACCCTTGAACAGGTCCTGTTCGAAAACGATACGAACGGCCTCAAGCGCAGCCTGACGGCGACCCAACTGGTCATCCTCGGCGTCGGGTCCACGATCGGCGCTGGCATCTATGTCATGACCGGCACGGCGGCGGCCGAATATGCCGGTCCGTCCGTTCTGATCTCTTTCGTCATTGCCGCCCTCGCCTGCCTGTTCACGGCGTTTTCCTACGGCGAGCTGTCCTCGACGCTGCCTGTCTCGGGATCGGCCTATTCCTACGCCTATATCTCAATGGGCGAAAAAGTGGCCTGGATGGTCGGCTGGCTGCTGCTTCTGGAATACGGCATATCGTGTTCCGCCGTTGCCGCCGGTCTTTCAGGCTATGCCAGTTCCCTTCTGGGCATCACCGGTTTTCATATCCCTGCGGCCTTGACCCATGCGACGCTTCAGCCTGTTGCAGGCACGGCCGGAGCACAGATCAGCGCAGGATGGCGCTTCGACCTGATCGGCTTCGTAGCAACGCTTCTCGTCACGGCCCTGCTCGTGCGCGGCATCGAGGAATCAGCCCGCGTCAACACCATGATCGTGGCGCTCAAGGTCGGCGTTCTGTTCGTCTTCGTAGCGTTTGGGATCGGTGCCATCAATCCGGCGAACTGGCATCCGTTCATCCCCCCCAGCGAAGGTGGGTTTCATTATGGCGTGCGCGGTATCTTTCGTGCGGCCTCAGTCATTTTCTTTGCCTATGTCGGGTTTGAAGCTGTTTCCACCGCTTCTGCCGAGGCCCGCAATCCCACGCGCGACGTGCCGATCGGCATTATCGGCAGTCTGCTGATCTGCACGGTCGTCTATATGATCGTCGCCACGGTCCTGCTCGGGATCGTACCCTATCGTGAGCTGGACGTGCCCGATCCGCTCGCGATTGCCGTGAAGATCATGCATACGCCCTGGCTGGCCCTGCTGGTCAATATCGGGGCCACGATCGGTCTGTGCTCGGTGCTGATGGGCCTGATGTATGCCCAGTCCCGCGTTCTGCTGACCATCAGCCGCGACGGCCTGATCCCGCAGATCTTTTCCGTCATCCATCCTCAGCTCCGCACACCGTGGATCGGCACGATCGTACTTGGCCTTGCCGTTGCCCTCATCACCGCGACACTGCCGATCGACATCATCAGCGACCTCGTATCCATCGGAACAGCAGCTGCGTTCGGAATTGTCTGCTTTACCGTGATCTGGCAGCGCAACACACGCCCGGACATTGTTCGCCCCTTCAGTGTCCCGCTGGGCGGTATCCGTATCCGCGGGTTCTGGATCGGTACGACACCTGCGCTGGGCATTCTGTTCTGTCTGGTGATGACCATCCCGCTGGTTTCAGACATGGTCAGCGCCGTCAGAAGCGGCAATCCAGTGCCGTTGATCCTTCTGGTGACCTATCTGGTTCTGGGCATCGCAACATACGTCTTCTACGGTCGCAGACACTCCAAAATGCGCCCCGAACTGCCTTTAGTCTGACGACATCGACGTGCTGCCCATTCCGGGGCCCATATAGCTTCCCGGCGGCGGCCGTCCGATCGGGGGCGCCATCTGCTCCCACGGGTCCTGCCCGCCCGGACCGGGCGGCATCATGGAAAAACGCGAACGTGGCAGTGCTTCGGGGCATTCATCACGGATCCGGGCGATGATCTTCTCACGGATATCACACCGCAGATCCCAGCTCTGAAGCGCCGTGCGTGCGCTGGCGATGATGCGGATAGACATAACATGCGCGTTGCAGTCGGCCACCTGCACGTCGAACACGCGCCCGTCCCACAACGGGCAGCCCCGCACGATCTCATTCAGCATCTCACGGATTTTATCCATCGGCGCCTGATAATCGACCCACAGAAACACCACACCGATAATGGCTGCTGAATTATGCGTCCAGTTCTCGAACTGGTTCTCCAAAAAATACGAGATCGGCACGATATGCCGCCTCCAGTCCCAGACACGCAGCACCACATAAGTCGCGTTGATTTCTTCCACCCAGCACCAGTCGCCATTGATGATGATCAGATCTTCCATGCGGATCGGCTGCGTGAGTGCAATCTGTACGCCTGCGATCAGGTTCGTCAGAAGCCCCCGTGCTGACAGGCCGACGATCAGGGACGCCGCACCCGCTGAGGCGAACAGTGACAGTCCGTACTGCTTGACGGACGGGAACAGCATCAGGGCCGATGCTACCGTCACAATCCCCACCAGAATCTCTGTCAGCCGCCGCAGGACGCGGATCTGCGTCTGGTGTGAACGGATCATGATGTCGTCAGTCTGCTCCCGCGATGCGAGGCGGTTGAGATAGACCTCCGTCATGATCCGGAAGACCATGATCGCCGAGAAACCGAAGGTCAGGATCAGCAAAAAGAGCAAAGAGAGCTGAAAGTTATCTTCCTGCGCCGCCGTAAAACCTGTTGCAGCCGGGAGCGCTGAAAGCATGGCCAGCAGGGCGACCATCAGCCGCGTCGGCCTGCGCAGGGACGAAACGATACGCCGGATCAACGCGGCCTTGCGCGATCCCGGGATTTTCAGAAGCTGTTTCGTGACAAGATTGCCGCAATAGAACGCCAGCACCCCCACTACCACAAGCATCAACACCGAAACGACGGACGCTGGAAGCCAGGTGAAATAGGATCTTATGGCAAACAGGGTGCTGACAAAGTGCTGCATCACCAGATGAAAGACTCCTTGTATCGAGAGAAACTGAAAAAGCCCTGAAGGCCGGATTGATTGGAAAACCGTGACACCTCAAATGCCACGGGCAGCCGCAGGAATGCGACCCGTAAAAAACATCTTATTTTATGCCGCATTTTCCTGAACCTAACGTGTTGACACCCGGAAAGATCCCCCTTAAAACCCCGCCACAACGCCGGTTCGACCGGCAGGATGGCGGTGTAGCTCAGTGGTAGAGCAGGGGAATCATAATCCCTTGGTCGGCGGTTCAAATCCGTCCACCGCTACCATTCTTTTCCCTAAAAATTCGTTTTTTCTGACCCATACGCTGCTGCGTGAGGTCATTTCCTGTAATCTACGGGACATGATCAAAAAACCCCTCGCCGTCGTGACCATGATTTATAATGAGCCTGAGCATCTTCAGGTCTGGCGACGTCATTATGGCGCACAGGCCGGGGAAAGCGCCTGTTATGTCATCGATCACGGTTCAGATGACGGGTGTACAGCCCATCTCGGACAGGTGAATGTCGTTCGAATTCCCCGCTCTCCACAGGACGACGAACGCCGCACCCGGGCGATCGGAAAATTCTGTGACAGTCTGCTCGAATGGTATGACAGCGTCATCTATACGGATGTGGACGAAATCCTCCTCGCGGACCCCGCTTTCGTCCCTTCCCTGACTGAATTCGCGCTGCTGAACCGAAGCCCCGTGGTCACGGCGACAGGCTTTGACGTCATCCACCGTCCGGATGAGGAAGGCCCATTCGACTACAGCCGTCCCGTCTCTTTACAGCGCCGCCATCTCCGCTTTTCGAGCGCGATGTGCAAACCGGTCCTCACCCGCATTCCCATCACCTGGGCTCCGGGTTTCCACTGTTGCGAAGAAGCCGTCCCAAGCCTCTCCGCCCCCCTTTTCCTATTCCATCTGCGCTATGCCGATCTGGGATCGGGTCTGGCGCGGCTGGAACGGACCCGCAGGCAGCCCTGGGTATCGGAAGACGTCGGACGTCATCAGCGCCTCGACAATACGGACTGGGAAAATATGCTGCTTGGAATGGCAGGACTGCCCAGAACGGAAAGCACGCTCGACCATCGAGACGAGCGCCTCATGCAGTGGCGCCAGCAGGTCGAGGACAGCACCCAGACGCGCCTGAACGACCTGTACCGCCTTGATCTGCATCTGAGCGGAACAGAACTCTGGCGCCTGCCAGACCGCTTCGTAGGGCGCGTCTGAGGCACAAAAAAACCGGCTCCTTACGGGCCGGTCTTTTTGAGGCGCTGAAGACAGAACGTCTTATTCTGCTTCGACTTCCGCCGCACGACGATCATGATCTTCATCGGAGGAACGCTCCGAAGCATAGTCCCCTTCCTGCTCGGATGACGGGGCCTCGTCTTCACCGCGCTCGCCGCGCGATTCACGACGGTCTTCGTAAGCCCGCTGCCGCTGCTGCTGGCGCTCGTTACGTTCCTGCTGGCTTTTCTCAGCGGCCTGATTCATGGCGTTGAGAATACGGAAATAATGCTCCGCATGCTGGAAATAGGCTTCTGCAAGAATGCGGTCGCCAGTTCCGGTTGCGTCGCGGCCAAGCTGGAGATACTTCTCGAACAGCTGCTGCGCCGTACCGCGGACCCTGAGATCAGGCCCGTTACTGTCAAACACATGGTTGCGGTTCAGAGGTGTCTGGGCATTACTGCTGCTACGTGACGGCCCACTGCCCGCACGATGATGCCGGCCTCTTATGCGCTTCATATTCATCGACCCGTGATGCACTTTCATGATGACGTGGACCGTTCTGCAAGCACAGAAAGTTCCGACCGCCGCTATCGAAAAAGACGTCTGTCTGTTCCGCTATGGCTGAACCCGGCTCAGCCAGTCTTCCATCGTCAGTGCAGGATGACATGAACGATGGGCAAAGATACGCCTGAGAGTGTCTGTAAAACACCTTCAAATTCGTATGCATTGGCTTTAGCCATACCAAGTTCCGTCAGTCAAGCCAACGGTTTTTCGTTATCTCACGCCACTGTCTGCCTTCTTATGCAGGCAAATGCAGAACCAGCGCTCTTTCCACCCCCCCCAGATCTTTCCGACGCCCTACGTCCCGCAGTCCGTTTTGCACTCCAAGCGCAGACACATCATCGATCTGTCCGATCCCCATCTCAAAGATGGCATGCCCTCCCGGCACCAGCAGATCCGGCAGGGCTGCACACAGAATACGATACGCTTCAAGCCCGTCTGGTCCACCATCAAGAGCCCGCGCGGGTTCATAACGCACAACTTCGGGCATCAGATCCGACAGATCACCGGTCTCGATATAAGGTGGGTTGGAGAGCACGATATCGAACCGGGCATTCAGGGCTTCCGCCCAGCTTCCGGCGAAAAAAACACTCCGTGGCCCAAGCCCCGTACGAAGGGAATTGCGTCGCGCCAGAGCCGCAGCCCGAGGAGACAGATCAACGCCCACGCCTGTTGCCTGAGGGTATTCCGATAGGGCGGCGAGCAGCAGACAACCCGTTCCCGTGCCCAGATCCAGAATAGACAACGGTGCATCCCGATCAGGGTGGATATCCAGCAACGCTTCGATCAGGGCCTCGCTGTCGGCACGGGGGATCAGCGTGTCGCGCGCCGTCTCCAGCTCCAGTGTCCAAAAGCCCGTCTCGCCCGTGATGAACGCCAGGGGCTCCCGATTCAGTCTGCGTGTCAGGGCATCGGCGAATCGTATCTGCTGGACGTCATCCACGCCATCCAGAGACAGCAATCCACCCAGATCCCGTCCTGTTGCCCAGCACAGCAGAAGCCGCGCTTCGCGACGCGCATCCTCAATCCCGGCCTGCTCCAGCGCCTGTGAGGCCTCGCGCAAAAGATCATCTTTGGCCATCATCTTCAAAGCGAACCTGCTATAGTTGGTGTCATGACGTCCAAACGTGCATTCCTCTTTTCCGCCCTGCTGCTTGGCTGCACACTCACGCCTGTTCAGGCACAGTCAGACCTGTCCAGAGAACTGCCCCCGTCCTTTACGGTAACGGACGAGCGTGCGCCCGAAGAAATTTCGGAAGTCTCGCGCCTCTATCTGGATGGCAATCTGGTTGCAACATTCAGACTTGGGCTGTCCAAGGCCCATGAGACGCAGACCATCGCGCTGCCGGTTGGCCGTTCCGACGTGGATTACGCCCTGTGCGGCGAAATCACCATTGTCCGGAATGGCCATCAGGAAACCCATCAGGTGAGCAGCGAAGGCCAGCTCCACCATCCTGAAGGCCATTCGCTCGACGCTGTGGGCAGCAATAATTTCACGGACTTCTTTCTGGTAGATTACGACGATGCCGCTGTTGCAACCCACCGGCATGGGCGTGCTGCCGTCTGCGCGACACCCAACACCTGAGGTTCAGAACCCTGCGGCGGCGAGCAGTTCCGTCTGTTCTTCCCGGGTCAGGGCGTCGATGATTTCGTCGAATTCACCGCTCATGATCCGGTCGATCTTGTAGAGCGTTAGATTGATCCTGTGGTCCGTCACGCGACCTTGCGGAAAATTATAGGTCCGGATGCGCTCCGAACGATCCCCCGTCCCGACCTGTGATTTCCGATCTGCGGCCCGCGTGGCATGAAGCTGTGCACGCTCGCGTTCGTAAAGCCGCGCGCGCAGGATCTTCAAAGCCTTGGCCTTGTTCTTGTGCTGGCTTTTCTCTTCCTGCATCGCCACCACAATGCCGCTGGGCATATGCGTAATGCGGACTGCACTTTCGGTCTTGTTGACGTGCTGACCACCCGCACCTGACGCCCGATAAACGTCAATCCGCAGGTCATCGTCATTGATCGTGACATCAACCTCTTCGGCTTCCGGCAACACAGCAACGGTCACAGTCGAGGTATGGATGCGGCCTTGGCTTTCCGTGGCCGGAACGCGCTGCACGCGGTGCACGCCGGATTCGTATTTCAGACGCGCGAAGACCGAGCGGCCTGAAATGGTCGCCATGCCTTCTTTAAGACCCGCAACTTCGTTTTCGGAATATTCCATGACTTCGAAACGCCAGCCATTTTGCTCGGAAAAGCGGCGATAAGCATCGAACAGTTCCGCGGCGAACAAACCAGCCTCGTCGCCGCCAGCGGCAGGTCGAATTTCAAGAATGGCGCTGCGCTCATCCGCCGCATCCTTCGGCAGAAGCGCCAGACGCAGGGCATGCTGAAGATCGGGCAGGGTCGCCTCGATCTCTGCCAGCTCCATCTGCGCCAGTTCACGCATTTCCGGGTCGTCCAGCAGGGCCTGCGCTCCGGCTTTCTGCTCTTCCGCGCTTTTCCAGGCCTGAATGGACGCCACCACCGGCTCCAGTTCGGCATACTCCTGCGACAGACGGGTGAAATCCTCACCCGTCAGATCGCCGGAAGACATCAGGGCCTGAACTTCCTCTGAGCGTGCGACAATCCGCTCAAGCCTGTCGTCAAATGCCATACGCTCAGGCGCGTCCTGCGCTCAGGAGCCGCACAAGGTCCGTAACCGGAACTTCCTGCTGCTCGCGGCTGGACAGATCCCGAAGCTGAACGACGTCCTTGGCGATTTCCTCATCGCCCAGAACAATCGCGTGGGATGCGCCGGACTTCACCACGCGCTCCATCCGCTTTTTCAGATTGCCGCGCGTTTCGATCTCCGCCCGTAATCCGGCAGAACGCAGCGCGCGCGCAAGCGACGCAGCTTTCAGAACAGCCGGATCGCCCATGGGCACCAGCGTAATTCCCGCCGGAAGCTCCGGTGCGCTGTCCAGCAGCATTGCAAGACGCTCGATTCCGCCAGCCCAACCGATTGCCGGGATGGCCGGACCACCCATCTGCTCGACCAGCCCTTCATACCGGCCACCGGCCAGCACGGTGCCCTGAGCCCCCAGCTTGGACGTCACGAACTCGAAAGCCGTGTGGCTGTAGTAATCAAGACCACGGACGATACGCGGGTTTTCAACGAAGTCCACGCCGAATGCCTGAAGGCTGTCGCGCAATGTGTCCCAGAACTTGCGGGACTCATCGTTCAGATAGTCCGCAAAGGCCGGGGCATCGTCGAGCAGTTTGCGGTCCTGCTCGGACTTGCTGTCCAGAATCCGCAGCGGATTGGCTTCGAGCCGGACCCGACTTTCTTCCGACAGCGCATCCGCATGATCGCGGAAATAGGCGACCAGTGCTTCACGCCAGGCCTGACGGCTGGCCAGATCACCAAGCGTGTTGAGTTCCAGCGTGACGTGATCGCCCAGACCAAGCTCACGCAGGATATCCTGCGCCATGGCGATCGTCTCGGCATCGCGCAGCGGACTTTCCGCACCGATCAATTCCGCACCGATCTGATGGAACTGGCGGTAGCGTCCCTTCTGCGGGCGTTCGTAGCGGAACATCGGCCCGTGATAGAACACCTTCTGCGGCAGGGACTGCGTCAGACCGTTCGTAACAAGCGCGCGGCAGATCGCCGCCGTGCCCTCGGGACGCAGGGTGATGCTCTCACCGCCGCGATCCTCGAACGTATACATCTCCTTGGACACGACATCGGACGTCTCGCCGAGCGTGCGCGAAAAGACGCGCGTGTCCTCGAAGATGGGCGTGCTCCATTCCTCGAACCCATAGGTCCGCAGAACCCGGCGTGCCGTCTCCACGACATGGTGATGGCGGCGCATCGTCTCGCCGATGAGGTCGTGCGTCCCGCGAGGGGGCTGAAGTCCGGACATCAGTGCGCTGCCGGGTCCATCTGCTTGGCCGTGGAGGCCTCGACCTTGCCCGCTTCGATGTCTGCGACCTTCTTTTCCACGAGGTCCACAATATGCTCGATCATGTCGCCACCCGGCATCGTGTGATCCTGACGACCGGCCGCATACACCATGTGACGACCATTGCCACCACCGGTCACGCCGAGATCGGTCATCAGTGCCTCACCGGGGCCGTTCACAACGCAGCCGATGATGGACAGCGTCAGCGGCGTCTTGATGTGCTGGAGGCGATCTTCCAACGTCTGGACCGTCTCGACAACATTGAAGCCCTGACGGGCACAGGACGGGCAGGAAATGATCTTCACACCGCGATGACGCAGGCCAAGGGACTTCAGGATATCCCAGCCAACCAGAACTTCCTCTTCCGGTGCGGCCGAGAGCGACACACGCATTGTATCGCCCACGCCAGCCCAAAGCAGATTGCCCAGACCGATGGAGGACTTCACGGTACCCGCACGCTTGGAGCCTGCCTCGGTAATGCCGATATGAAGCGGGTGGTCACAGCAATCCGCAAGCTGCTGATAGGCCGCAACCGCCATGAACACGTCGGACGCCTTCACGCTGATCTTGAACTCGTGAAAATCGTGGTCTTGAAGGATCTTCGCATGCTCCAGAGCGCTCTCGACCAGAGCTTCGGGGTTGGGTTCGCCGTATTTTTCAAGCAGGTGCTTTTCCAGCGAACCGGCATTCACGCCGATGCGGATGGAGCAGCCATAATCCTTGGCGGCGTTCACGACTTCCCGCACGCGCTCGGCGCTGCCGATATTGCCCGGATTGATTCGCAGGCACGCAGCACCGGCCTTGGCGGCCTCGATGGCGCGCTTGTAGTGGAAGTGGATGTCCGCAACGATGGGGACGTTCACTTCACGGACGATTTCCGCAAGAGCCTCGGTGCTGGCCTCGTCCGGACAGGAGACGCGGACGATGTCCACGCCAGCCAGTTCGGACAGGCGGATCTGGTCGATCGTGGCCTGTGCGTCCGACGTCAGGGTATTGGTCATGGTCTGCACGGAAATCGGGGCATCACCACCGACCGCGACCTTGCCGACATGGATCTGGCGCGACTTGCGACGTTCGATGTGCTGATACGGACGGTAGCTGCTCATGATTTACCTCTTCGTGCCCGGTGGAAACCGGAAGCTCTAACGCAGGGGGCTGTATTTTCGGGGCACTGAGCCCCCCTGACGGATATAAGGGTTTAATGCGGTGGCGACGATTGTTCCAGCGGCTGATGTTCAAGCTGCCGGGCATTCAGATCATCGGCCGAAACGTCACGCTCTGGCGATGGGGTTTTGTGCGGAACAGGTGCCGGAGCCGGTTTTGCAGCCACAGACGGCACGAGAGCCGGTGCGTCCGTGGCGGCTGGTGATTGGGGGGCACTGGGCTGAACCGGTAGGGCCACACCCGATCCGAATGAGCCGGAACGGATGGCATCGGCCGTCACCTCGACATTGCGCCGGACCTGCCCTTCCCGACCCAGAGGCGCGCTGGTCGCCCCCGCCGTGGTCAGCACCACACCACCCGCATTGCCGAACGACATACGGAAAGGCGCACCTGCCGGATCGCCCTGCCAACTTTCGCCCGGCTGCATCACGCGAGAGATCAGGACGTGCCCGTCCTTGTCCCGGACCTGCGTCCAGACGTGCGACAGTGCCCGCACGACAACAGCTCCCTCTGGAACAGCCGGAGGCAGATCCGTAGCCGGCTGTCCGGGTGTCGGAGCTTTTTCAGGCGCAACGGTCTCAGCCGGAGGCGTTGGGACAGTTGCATCATCTTCATCAGGCGACGGAGCCGGTGGTACAGCCTGTTCCGGTGCAGACGCAGGCAGGTTTTGCGGAACCGCAACCGTCTGCACAGGGCTGGAAACTGTTGGCGGCCCAGCAGGAGTGGGCGACGCGACGACCGGAGTATGAGGTTCGGGCGTGGGTGCGCGTCCAGGCATGACGGAGGCGACCTGGGGGGAGGTCGTGGCAGGAGTTGCCGCACCCGGCATCAGTTCTGCCACGGCTGGAACCTGACGCTGCGCCGGTGTGTCGTGTGCCGTAAAACGGTACCAACCAACATAGGCCACAGCCACGACCACCAACCCGGCACCGACCAGCACGCCAACCGGCAGCCCCCGATCCCCTTCGGGTTGCGGGAAAACCAGCTCCGTCTTGCGTGTCACGGCACCACGCGTATCGCGCCGAAAACGCTCGACCAGCGCGTCCGCATCAAGCTGCATGGCGTGTGCATAAGTCCGCAGGAAGCCGACGGCATAAGCCACACCCGGCAGCCCCGAAAGATCGTCCGCTTCAAGCGCTGCCAGAAGTTTCGGGCGGATTCGCAGCCACTCCGCCACGTCTTCCAGCCGCCATCCCAGTTCCTCGCGACGCTCGCGCAGCACCTTTCCAACACTGGGCTGGTCAGAAGACTGCGATAACGGGCGGCTGGAGGACGGAGAGGACATAACCGGATGATCCGTTAGCTGGCAGCGTGAATACGGGTTTCGCGCTGCTTTATGGCATCAACGGCCTGCTGCACCAGCGTCGCAAGAATATCGGCGACCGGACGGATTTCCTTGACCATGCCGACGGACTGACCGGCCATGACGGAACCCGTTTCCACGTCCCCTTCGATAACGGCACGACGCAGCGCACCGGCCCAGTAGTGCTCGATCGAGAGCTGCGCTTCTTCCTTGGTCAGTTCGCCGCTCTGGAACTTCTGAAGCGCTTCGCCCTGAAGACGGGCGTAACGACGACCACCCTCATTCGACAGGCCCCGAACCGGAATGACCGGGAACAGTTCATCAAGCTGGACGGTCGTCACGGCATCACGGGCATTGGCGCGCAGGAAGGCTTTTTTGAAGTTCTCATGCGCGATGCTTTCCTCGGATGCTGCAAACAGCGTTCCGAGCTGCGCCCCAGCGGCTCCCTGCTCCAGATAGGACAGGACGGCATCACCACGTCCAAGACCACCAGCCACAAACACCGGCACATCGCGGATATGGGGCAGGATTTCCTGCGCCAGAACCGTCAGAGACACGGGCCCGACATGGCCGCCCGCTTCCGAGCCTTCAATCACGAGAGCCTCGATGCCCATCCGCACCAAACGCTTGCCCAGAGCCAGAGCAGGCGCAAAACCGATCGCCCGTGCCCCGCCATCGCGCACCTTGCGGATCGTGGCACTGTTCGGCACCCCGCCTGCGAGCACGATGTGAGAGACGTTATGCGCCAGACACACATCCACCAGTCGGTCCAGTTCGGGATGCATGGTGATGAGGTTCACCCCGAACGGGCGCTTCGTCATTGCCTGCGTGGCAACGATTTCCTCTTCCAGACGCTCGGGAGACATCGCGCCACAGGCGATGACACCAAACCCGCCAGCGTTGGAAATGGCCGAGACGAGATGCCGCTCACTAACCCAGGACATAGCGCCGCCGAGGATCGCAACGTCGCTTCCAAGGAAGTCACAGCCCGGCTTCCATAGCCGGTCCAGCGTCGCGCGGGCGTCCAGAGCCTCGCCCCGGGTCTCGTTCGGGGTCTCGATCAGGGTTTCGCTCACGCGTCGGCTTCCTCTTTGGCATCCAGCCCATAAGCCGTGTGCAGTGCGCGCATGGCCAGTTCAGTATATTCGGAATCGATCAGAACCGAGATCTTGATCTCGCTCGTGGAAATGACCTGCACGTTGATGCCGCGATCGGCCAGTGTGCGGAACATCCGCGCGGCCAGACCGGCATTCGAGCGCATCCCGATGCCCACGACACTGATCTTCACCACGTTATGGGACGTGATCAGTTCGCCATACTGGACGTATTCGCGGGCCTTCTCCAGCACGGAGCGGGCAGCGGCCTCGTCAGCCTTGCTAACCGTGAAGGTCATGTTCGTCAGATTGTCCACGCCAACGCTCTGGACGATCATGTCGACATTGATGTTCGCAGCGGCCAGCGGATCGAAAATCGCGGCAGCGATGCCCGGACGGTCCGGAATGTTCCGTACGGAGATTTTCGCTTCGTCATGCGAGTTGGCAATCCCCGCAACCAGTTCCTTCTCCATGATCTCGTCCTCATCAACAACAATCGAACCACTGTCATCATCCGTCTCGGCGAACGATGACAGCACCCGCACCCGGACATTCTCGCGCATGGCGAGACCGACACTGCGGGTCTGAAGTACCTTGGCGCCTACGGAAGCCAGTTCAAGCATCTCTTCGTAAGTGATGCGATCCAGCTTCTTTGCGCGTTTCACGATGCGCGGATCGGTCGTGTAGATCCCGTCCACGTCGGTATAAATATCACATTGATCGGCATGGATGGCAGCCGCGACGGCCACGGCGGAGGTATCTGATCCACCGCGCCCCAGCGTTGCGATCCGTCCATCAGGCCCTACGCCCTGAAAACCTGCGACAACCGGCACGACATCGTCATCCAGACAGGCCAGCAGCGCCGTGCCGTCCACGCTTTCGATAGCAGCTTTGCCGTGGGCGTCGTCCGTCACAAGCGGGATCTGCCAGCCCTGAAACGACCGCGCTTTCACGCCGAGCGCCTGAAGGGCGATGGAGACAAGTCCGCTCGTCACCTGCTCGCCTGCGGCCACCACGGCATCATATTCCTTCGGATCGGCCAGCGGATCGAGTTCCGCACAATATCCGACCATCCGGTTCGTCACACCCGCCATCGCCGATACAACAACCGCCACGCGGCGTCCGCGGTCATGCTCCGCCTTCACCCGTTTCGCAACGTTCCGGATACGCTCGATATTTCCGACGGATGTGCCGCCAAATTTCATGACAACCGTCTTCCGTTTCTCAATTTCGCCAGTCATGGCGGCATGAGGATCGGCACGACCGGAAAGCTGGTCGTGGACGGGAGTATCGGGCATGGACATCGCGGATAAGGCTCCAGTACGTGTCTGGCGTTGCGCGCTCGGGTCTGGCATCGGGTACCGCAAAACACCCGGCGCCTGAACAGACTCTGCCGGTCCACATACTCGTCTCGCTCCGCCACGTCCAGATGACGCACGGCAGACAGGCACACAGAAGGACAGTTCTGATGCCCACAGAAACATCTCCGGGACAGGATTTCAGACGTTCATCCGTTTCGGAATCCGAAATTGCCCATTTCAGCGCCCTGGCAGAAGACTGGTGGAATCCGCGCGGCCCCATGGCCCCGCTCCATGCCATGAACCCCTTACGAACCGAATGGGTCAGCCGTCACGTTGCCCCGCTGCGCGCCGCGTCCGCCGGACCTCTGAGCCTGCTCGATATCGGCTGCGGCGCGGGTCTGGCCAGCGAGGCCTATGCCAAACTCGGGTTTGAAACGCTTGGAATCGATGCCAGCGCCGCCGGTATCCGGGCAGCCGAAGCGCATCTGGCCCAACATCCCCTGCCGCCTGAAGCCGCGCCCCTGTCTTATCGCAATGGCAGCGCGGAAGACCTTGTTGCAGAAGGGACGCGGTTCGACGTCGTCAATGCGCTTGAAGTCATCGAACACGTCAATGATCCGCAGGAGTTTCTGCTCATGCTGGCTACGCTGACGAAGCCGGGCGGAATGGTCGCCGTGTCCACGCTCAACCGCACGCCGCGCTCTTTCGCTATCGCCAAACTCGGTGCGGAATATCTGCTGCGGATGCTCCCCGTGGGCACGCATGACTGGAAGAAGTTCATCAAGCCGGACGAACTGGCCGCCATGGCCCGACAGGCCGGTCTGCGGATGCTGGACATCGCGGGTATGAGCTATGTGCCGTTCAAATGGCGCGAGAGCCGAGACACTGGCATCAACTACATCGCGATTTTCCGCAAGGACTGAACAAAAAAGGCGCTTGCAGCGGGATCATCCGCCGCAAGCGCCTTAGCCGGAGAAACAGCCGATCAGGCCTGCGTGTTCATGAACGCGAAGGTCGTCGGGCTTCCGACTGGCGTGAAATTATTCGTAAACGCAATTTCGCCCGTCTTTTTGTCTACCCGGAACGAAGTCACGGCATCTGAACGCTGGTTGGCGCAGAACAGGAACGTTCCGGACGGATCGAACATCAGGGCACGGCCATAATCCGCGTGCATCCAGACTTCGTCCTGAAGCGTGAGTGTTCCGTCGGTACCGATGGCAAACACGGCCAGCGAATCACCGAGCCGGTTGGAGACGTAAACGAACTTTCCGCTGGCCGAGATCAGGATTTCCGCCGCAAGCGTCGAGCCACGGAAATGCGACGTGACCGTACTGACCGTCTGGATATTGCTGATCGCGCCGGTGACCGGATCGAAGTTGGAAACAACGACCTTCGAATCCTGTTCGCACAGATTGTACAGAATCCGACCGGAATGATTGAACTGGAAGTGGCGCGGCGCTGAGCCCGGTTCCATGTCGTAATACGGCGTCTTGGCCGGGATCAGCTTGCCCGTATCGAGGTTCAGCGTCCAGACATACACCCGGTCCAAACCTGCATCATCGGCCAGCACGAATTTTCCGCTTGGATCGGAATGGATCATGTGGGGATGCGAGCCCGAATGATCGGAAACGGCAAAATTACCCTGCGGATTGTCCGCAGCGCGCTCCGGCTGGCGCGGGCCTGTGTTGTGAACCACGTCCGATGCTTCGCCCAGAGACCCGTCCGAACGGATGGGCAGAACCGCCACATTTCCACCGACATAATTGGCCACCAGCACATAGCGGCCCGAATGGTGAATGCTCACATAAGCCGGAACAGCGCCCATTGAGCTAACGACATTCAGCTTGCGCAGCGAACCGGTTTTGGGGTCGATGGCAAACGCCGTGACGGACCCGTCACCATTCTTGTTGAAATCGTCGATTTCGCTCAGCGCATAGAGGAAGCGCTGGTCTTTCGAGATCGTCAGGAAAGATGGGCTGGCGATATCGGTGAACGTCGTGATCGGCGTCAAAACGCCCGTTTCGCGGTCCATGTCAAAAACGGCAATGCCCTGCCCGTTTCCGGTTCCGCCGCCCGGGGGGCCGTGTTTCGTATATCCGCCGACAAAGCAGATCGTTTTCGAAACCTGCTTCGGTGGCGGAGGTGGCGTGGGAAGCGTCTTCTCAGGATCGGCGGCACCAGCAATACCAGTACCGGCAGCCGCAACACCGGCAACCAGTCCGACCGCAAAACTGCGGCGGGAAACAGGGTGGGACATGATGGGTCTGCATTCCTTTCGATGGGGCAAAGATAACGTCCGGGCCATGATGCAGGTTTCCCGACATCCGGCCTAGTGTACGTCTTTCGGCAGCTTGCATTGTGGCCCGACAGGCGGACCAGCGTAGCGGCTCCATGTCTGGGTTTCACCCAGAAGGGGCATTCCCAGAACGAATCCGCGTAGCTTCAGAACATTGGGCTGGGAAACCCATATCCGCGCCTGATAGACCCGTCCGGTTCTTGGATCAAGAATATGGCCCTGCCATTTACGATCCTCGATTGGGACAAAGTCTGTCAGCATGCGGATACCGCATTGCGAACGCCCCCAGACGTCCTTTGGCATTTCCCCTTCATAGGTCATGCCAATCAATTGACCGCACAGAGCATGGCCACAGGGCTGAATCGAAAACAGCCCGTCATGCCCTTCTGACAGCCAAAGGCCCCGTTCAGGAATATCCGCTGGAAGGGCGTCTGTCGGGCCGGGAGACTGGGCACCGGCATGTGAAAGTGACAATACTGCCAGAAGAAAAGCCGCAAAAAGACCCGCTGCGCGCATTCAGACGTTGCCCAGCAGGGCATCGAGCCGCCCGGCGCGATCAAGCGCTATCAGGTCATCACAGCCCCCCAGGGATTCTTCGCCCACAAACGTCTGGGGAACCGTGCGACGCCCCGAACGGCGAATGGACTCTTCACGCTCGGGGGATCCGTGCGGGGCATTGATTTCCTGAAATGTCACGCCCTTGGAGCGAAGAAGACTGACAGCATGCACACAATACGGGCATCCAGGCTGGGTAAAAATCTCGATTTTCGGCATAGGATTCTCATTCCTGGACAAAGCGCGGGTTCTGTTCATCCACTCTCCCGGTCCGGGCTGCAACCAAAATATCCACGCTTGCCGCCCCGGCCTGCATCAGAGCCAGCGTACAGACCGTTGCCGTGGAGCCTGTCGTCAGCACGTCATCCACCAGTAAAACAGCCTGTCCGCGTATCTGTTCGTCCCGCCCCACTCTGACCCGGATTGCCTGCGCCACCTCCTGCTCACGCTCTTCGGCGGACAGGCGGGCCAACGCCTTTGTGGAGCGGACACGCTGAAGGACGTCCACCGCACAGGGCACCCCTGCGAGCCGCGCCACACCCTGCGCCATCAAACCGGCCTGATTGTAACGCCGTTTCCATAACCGGGTGCGATACAGCGGCACCGGAACGACAAGCGTTGCCTTCCCGAGCAAGTCTTCAGCCGCAACAGCCATATGCCGCGCCAGAACCGCAGCATTTTCGGTGTGATCGGAATATTTCAATGGCAGGATCAGGCGCCGGGACCATGCGTCATAAACGAATGCGGCTCGGGCGGAACGCCAGACCGGCGGATGGGCGTGACAGGCAGCACAGCAGTTCTGCGTCCCCCCAAGCCCCTCATTTTCCAGTGGAACACCACAACGACCACATCGCGGAGAGACGATCCGGTGTGCCGTTTGGAAGCAGGTGCTGCAAAAAGCTCCCTCTGTCATGACTTCGGTGCCACAGGCCGCACAGACGGGAGGCAAAAGTGTATTGAGGAGTGTGCGGGCTATACGACGGCCTACCCGCATCACCGGGATTTCGGCAGAAGTCGGAGCGTAACGCGGGATGCGTCGATCAGGACTTTACCCTGATGCTGGAAATTGACCGTCACACGCTTACCCACTGCGGACTGAACCTGTCCCCATCCCCAGTCCGGGTAGTCAGGATGCAGGACAATCTGCCCCGGCTCAAGAAAGGACTGAAACGGCCCGCTGACTGACATGCTTGCCGTACTCCTCGCCACGGGATGTAGCCTGACCGGATGGGACCTTTCGGTTTGCCTGCGAAGGCAGCGTCTTGCAGGCAAACCGGATCAATCGTACCCGACCGGATCAGGGTGCGTCTGTGTACTGCTTGTACTTCTTGAGGAACGCTTTCACCGACGCTCCGAGGTCTTCGCGGTCGATCGAGAAGGCAATCTGGGCCTCAAGGAAGCCAGCCTTGTCGCCACAGTCATAACGGGTGCCTTCGTAGCGCAGGCCATGGAACGGCACTTCACCGATCGTCTTGGCCATGGCGTCCGTGAGCTGAACTTCGTTGCCTGCACCACGCTCCAGCTTCGCCAGATACTTCATGACGTCCGGCGTCAGAACATAGCGACCGATAATGGACAGATTCGAGGGGGCATCTTCCGGAGCAGGCTTTTCAACCAGCCCTTCAACTTCCACCAGCTTTCCATCGTCATGACCAACATCGAGAATGCCGTAGCGGTTCGTGTGCTCGCGCGGAACTTCCGTCACAGCAACAACATTGCCACCGGTCTTGTTGTAGGCTTCGACCAGCTGACCAATGCAGCTGCGTCCTTTGACGATATCGTCCGGCAACAGGATCGCGAACGGATCATCGCCGATGAAGGAACGGGCGCACCAGATCGCATGTCCGAGGCCCAGCGGCTCCTGCTGACGCACAGCCACCAGAGAGCCAGCCTGCACACTGCTGGGGGCCAGCGCTTCAAGCGCGCTCTTCTTGCCGCGCTCCTTGAGCGTTGCTTCAAGCTCATAAGCAATATCGAAATAATCGATGAGGCTGTCCTTACCGCGCCCGGTGACCAGACAGAATTCTTCAATCCCGGCCTCACGCGCTTCGTCGATCGCGTACTGGATCAGAGGCTTGTCGACAACAGGAAGCATTTCCTTCGGCATAGCCTTCGTCGCGGGCAGAAACCGCGTACCGAGACCGGCAACAGGAAGAACAGCTTTTTTCAGTGGCTTGATCACGAAACCTCACACATCAGACGAAATGACGCCCGACTGCCGAACGGAAGCCTAGACGTTCTTCAAGGACGTAAGAGGAATACCCCTGTCTTAATAGTCTGGCAACAATATGGCACAGACTATCGACACCTTAGTAAAACCTTCCCCTTTGAGGGAAGAAAATAATTCAGGGATTAACGATTTTTTTATTGGGATACACCGACATCTGAATGTCAGTGGTGCGGCCGAGAAGACTCGAACTTCCACGGGGTTGCCCCCACAAGCACCTCAAGCTTGCGCGTCTACCATTCCGCCACGGCCGCCCCGTGACAAACGATCCTGCTTGGTGCATGACCGTCCGGTGTGGGAGGGGCTATAGCCGATGACAGATACGAGGGCAATGACCCAAGATACGATTTATGAAGAAATTTTGTGGACGTCCTCTCCGGGACTGACGCCCTACCCTGACGCACTGGCGTTCATGGAGGAGCGCGCACGAGCGATTCATCGGGGAACCGCCGCGCCTCTGGTCTGGCTCGTCGAGCATCCGCCCGTTTTTACAGCCGGAACATCGGCCAAGGATGTCGATCTTTATAACCCCCACAGATATCCGACTTATGACGCGGGGCGTGGAGGGCAATGGACCTATCATGGTCCAGGACAGCGGCTCGGGTACGTGATGATGGATCTGACGAAACCAAATGGCACCGTCCCTCCCCGCGATCTGCGGGCCTTCGTGGCGGGTCTGGAGGGCTGGATGATCGATGCCCTCGCCCGGCTGGGGGTAACAGCCTTCACCCGTGAAGGGCGGATTGGCGTCTGGACGGTTGATCCGCTGAGCGGGCTTGAAGCAAAGATCGGCGCTTTGGGCATCCGCGTCAGCCGCTGGGTGAGTTGGCATGGCGTGTCGATCAATGTCAGCCCCGATCTGGACGATTTTGACGGGATCGTCCCCTGCGGCATCCGCGAATTCGGCGTCACCAGTCTTCAGCGATTCGACAGCAGCCTGACGATGAAGGATCTGGATGACGCGCTTGCCGCCGCCTGGCCCGGTCGCTTCGGCTCTAACCCGCAGGAGGCGTGAACACGGAGGGCACGATCACCACGCCCTGTTTCACATCCGACAGCAGAACGCCGAAATGATGCTGCCGGGCATCAACGCCCTGCAACCCGATCAGGCTAAGCTGACCGTTCACGTCCGAAAACTGGAGCGTCAGCAGGCCCTGTGAAGGATTATCGGCCTGGGCTACGGAAATCTGAAGCGATCCGTTCCCATGCCGCACATCCGTGACCTGAATGTCGCCATCAAAGCGGATCGGGTGTTTCAGCAGCAGCCCAAGCGGATTATGTCGCAGCGACAGATGCGTAACAGCGCCTGTTCCCTGATCGTCCAACACAAGATGACCGTCTCCGGCCACGAGTTCCATCGGATGCGGCACGACGTAATCCAGCCTCAGATGTCCCGGAATATACGAAAAGCGGCCGCCGCTTTCGCCTGCGTCCGGTCCATGCTGGATAAAAGCCGCCTGCAATCCCTGAATACCGTTCAGATACGCTTCGATACGATGCACGTCATTCTGATCGGGTTTGGGAAGGCGGTCATATCCGCTGGTCGCACAGCTTGAAAGCAGTAGCAGGGCGAAAAGAGCACGTCTCATGGGGTCTGTTCTCCATGCAGGACCAGCGACAGCGCATGCAGGCCGGAGCGGAACTCCTCCGCCAGCAGGTCATTGACCAGCCGGTGCCGCGCCACCCGGTTCAGTCCGTCAAAACGCGCACTCGTAATGGCGATGTTGAAATGCGTCTCGCCTCCACCACCGAAGGCCTTGGCTCCGGCGTGATGGGCATGGCGGGCGCTGTCATCCTGGATTTCGAGCTTTGTGGGGGCCAGTCCCTGCTGAAGAAGGATTGCAATCCGTTCGCGTCGACTGGAGGGCTGTGCGGAAGGGTGTAAAGCTGTTTCAGACATGATGAAAATCGTCCGGCTTGAGGAATGCCCGCTTGCATCGGGCGGCGGTGATTGCCCATATCAGACACCATGCAGCGCAAATCCACCAGACACCGGGCATTCGATCCCGATCCTGACGCGCCGGAACAGGTCTGCGACCATCCGGGCTGCAACGAACTTGCCGGCTATCGTGCGCCGCGCGGGCGTGATGCCTTACGGTCATATTTCTGGTTCTGCCTTGAGCATGTCCGCGAATATAATTCCCGCTGGGACTTCTATCGCGGCATGACACCGGGCCAGATCGAGGCGCATCTGCGGGCCGATGTTTCCTGGCAACGCCCTTCGTGGAAGCTGGGAACCGGCACGGCGAACAAAGCGGAGTTCAACGAAGACGACGTCATTGATCCGCTCGATATTCTTGGTGCGACCCGTCACAGCCGGGCGGAGCGGGCCAAGGATGCGGCACGACAGCGCGCGTCCGCTCAGGCCGCCGGAATTCCCGAGCCCCTGCGGCAGCCACTGGCCACGTTGGACCTGACATGGCCTGTTTCTTTCGAGGACGTGAAAAGCCGCTACCGTGCCCTCGCCCGCCGGCATCATCCTGATGCCAATATCGGCGATGCGACATCCGAGGAGCGTTTCAAGGCCATCGGCTCGGCCTATGCCACGCTCAAAGTCCATTTCACGCGTCAGGACGATTTCGTTTCCTGATATTTTTAGACTGGAAGAGAGGACGCCAAGGCTCCATCTTCTCCAGAACGCCCTGATCCAAGAGCCAGAGAAAGCCCCAGAGTCCCATGAGTGATTTCGCGACGATTGATACCCCGGAAGCCGTGACCACCGCTGAAAACTCCTCGGTCCCGACCAGCGTTCTCGGCGCGCCCGACCTCATGGTCTCCTCGGCAGAAATCTTCGGCATCCGCACGGACATACAGGTTCCGGCCTACTCCGTCCGCACGGAACATGTCCCCGACATCGACCCGTCCTACAAGTTCGACGAAGATACGACCCGCGCGGTTCTGGCCGGATTCGCCTTCAACCGCCGCGTCATGGTTCAGGGCTTCCACGGCACCGGCAAATCGTCCCATATCGAGCAGATCGCAGCGCGCCTGAACTGGCCCTGCGTCCGCATCAACCTCGATAGTCACGTCTCGCGGATCGACCTGATTGGCAAGGACGCCATCGTACTCAAGGACGGTAAGCAGGTCACGGAGTTCCGCGAAGGTCTGCTGCCCTGGTGTCTCCAGCATCCGTGCGCACTGATCTTTGACGAATATGATGCCGGTCGTCCCGACGTGATGTTCGTCATCCAGCGCGTGCTGGAAGCGGAAGGCCATCTGACGCTGCTGGATCAGAACCGCGTCATCCGGCCGAACCCTGCTTTCCGTCTGTTCGCCACCGCCAATACGGTCGGACTGGGCGATACGACAGGCCTGTATCATGGCACGCAGCAGATCAATCAGGGCCAGATGGACCGTTGGAACATCGTCGCTACCCTGAACTATCTGCCTCTGGAACAGGAAGTCAGCATCGTCACGTCCAAGCTGAAAATCCCGGCGGACAATCAGGAGGCCACGACGCTTGTTGAGCGCATGGTCGCACTGGCGAACCTCACGCGCGCCGGATTTATGGCCGGGGATATCTCAACCGTCATGTCCCCGCGCGCAGTGATCGCTTGGGCCGAAAACAATCGTATTTTCAATGATGTGGCATTTTCTTTCCGCCTGACCTTCCTCAACAAATGTGATGAAGCCGAGCGCGGAATCGTGGCGGAATACTACCAGCGCTGCTTCAACGCCTCGCCACTGGCCTGATCCCTTGTCCGCTCCCCAGACTTCCCTCACCGACGAAGACCGGCAGGAACGCTTTCGTCAGGCCACCATCGCCACCCTACGCGCCATGGGTGGTGCGCCGGAACAGGGCGTGGATTTTCAGGGTGCCGTCAGCGGAAACCGCAAAACCGCGCCAGAAGCCGGAAATGTGGAGCTTCCCTATCTGTCGCGCCATATGCACGACTGGGAAATTCGCAAGATCCGGGGAGCCGCGGACGCTACCGCTCTGCGCATGCGGTATCATGCGGACCGGAATACAAACGCTCCGGCTGAACCCGTAGCCCGGCAGGCTTTCGATGCGCTGGAGCAGGCGCGTTGCGAAGTCTATGGCTCCCGCCACATGGCGGGCGTCCGCGCCAATCTGGAGCAGAAACTCGCCCAACATTGCGCCGAAATCGGCTGCAACCGCATGAAAACGCGGGAGGACATGCCAGCTCCCGTGGCGCTGGATCTGCTCGCGCGTGAAGCCATGAGCGGCCATCCGATGCCGGTTCAGGCCGGACCTGCGCTCGATGAGTGGCGCGCGGCCCTCACACCTGCAGCAAAGGCCGCCCTCGCCGACATGGCCCGCACCCAGAGCGATCAGACGGCCTTTGCGCGCGCCACCACCCGCTTCCTCGGAGCGTGCCAGCTCACGACCGTTCCGGATGAAGACGAAGAGCAAACCGCGCCGTCCGATCTGCCGTCCGATGAGGAAGAGACAACCGAAAGCGACGCTCCGGAAACCGAAGGGCAGGATCAGCAGGCTCCGGCCGCAACGGAAGAAGAAGACGGCTATCAGCCCGAAAGTGGCGAAACCGGCCTTTCGGGCGAAAGCGAAGCCACGGACTCAGCTGAAATGTCGGAAGATGGCACGGAAGAAGCTGCTGGGCCTTCGGATCAGCAGGCGGAAACAGGTCCGTCCGAAGCCCTCAACACCTACAAAGCCTACACCACGGATTTCGACGAGGAAGTGAACGCCTCCGATCTGTGCGATCCGGACGAACTGGACCGTCTGCGCCAGAAACTCGATCAGCAGATGTCCCAGCTTCATGGTCTGGTCTCTCGCCTCGCGCACCGACTGCAACGCCGCCTCATGGCGCAACAGCAGCGCCGCTGGGAGTTTGAGCAGGAAGAAGGCATTCTTGATGCCGGACGCCTCTCCCGCGTCGTCACGAATCCCACCCTGCCGCTCTCTTGCAAGCACGAATGTGAGACCGAGTTCCGCGATACGGTCGTCACCCTCCTGATCGACAATTCAGGCTCCATGCGGGGTCGTCCCATCGGAACGGCCGCCATTTGCGGCGATATTCTGGCCCGGACACTCGAACGCTGTGGCGTGAAGGTCGAGGTTCTCGGCTTCACCACGCGGCAATGGAAGGGCGGACAGAGCCGTGAACGCTGGCTCAAGAGCGGTCGCACGGCCCATCCGGGACGCCTGAACGATCTGCGCCACATTATTTACAAGGATGCAGACACGCCCCTGCGACGGGCCCGGCGCAACCTGGGCCTGATGCTGCGTGACGGATTGCTGAAGGAAAATATCGACGGCGAGGCCCTGCTCTGGGCTTGGAAGCGCCTGCGCCGCCGGTCGGAGCATCGCCATATCCTGATGGTGATTTCAGATGGCGCGCCGGTTGATGACAGTACGTTCTCGGCCAATCCGCACAACTATCTGGAAGACCATCTGCGTCAGGTGATTGCCCGGATCGAAGCGGACCGGGGCACGGAGCTTCTGGCCATCGGCATCGGGCATGACGTGACGCGCTATTACCGCAACAGCGTCACCATCAGCTCCGCCGAAGACCTCGGCGGAACCATGATGGCCCAACTCAGCGCGCTGTTCACGCCTTCAACCGGTCGTCGCGCAGCGCGATAACGGCGTCCAACATCCGGTCGGTATGGGCGGTTGTGGTTCGGTGATTGACGATCGCCGCCCGCACCGCCAGCCGACCGTTGATCCTTGTCGTGGACGGCGCGGCGATCCCGCTTTCATGCAGGTCCTGCACCAGTTCCGAGACTTCGGCATCTTCCAGACCGTCGAGTCCGAAACAGACGATATTCAGCGTCACGGGTGCCAGTAGAGCCAACCCTTCGGTCTGTTCTACACGCCGCGCCAGATTGGCTGCGACATCACAGCACGTCTCGACCATGTCTCCCATACGCTCGGACCCGTAATGGCCCAGCGTCATCCAGACCTTCAGGGCTCTGAACCCACGCGACAGATCCGGGCCGAAATCACAAAACCACGGGGCTCCTGCGGCCAGCCCACGCTCTTCACGCACGAGATAATCGAGGGACTGTGCGAAGGCCGCGGCATGCTTGCGGCTGTCACGCACCAGCACGCAGCCCGCGTCGTAAGGAACCTGCGCCCATTTATGAAAGTCGAACGCCAGACTGTCTGCTTTTTCGATGCCGGAAAGCTGTTTTTTGAATCGGGGCGAAAGACAGGCCAGTGCTCCAAAGGCCGCATCCACATGAAACCAGAGCCCGGCCTGACGAGCGACAGCCTCGATCGCAACGAGATCATCAATCGCCCCGCAATCAACCGTACCCGCCGTACCCGCAACCATAAACGGCACAAAACCCGCTTTCCGGTCCGCTGCGATCATGTCGGACAATGCCCCGACATCCATCCGATGATCAGCCAGAACCGGCACACGCCGAAGTGCCTCGCTGCCGAGCCCCGCCAGATCAAACGCCCGCGGCAGGCATCCGTGCGCTGTCGTTGCGGCATAGCCGACAAGCCCACGACCTCCTATCCCATCCTTGCGGATCGCAAGATCCTGTGCGCGGCTCGCCGTAATGACGCTGATGAAGTTGGCCATGGATGACCCCGTCACCAGACAACCCGATCCGTCCTCAGGCATACCGACCATTTGCAACGCCCAGCGGATCACCTCACGCTCGACTTCGATCGGCGCGTGATCGCGTCCACCACAATTCGCGTTCAGCCCTCCGGCCAGCATCTCAGCGAGCATACCGACCGGCGTTCCTGCTCCATGCACCCATCCCATGAAACCGGGATGGGTATTTCCCACGCCATAAGGCACGACAAGTTCCTGATAGCGGCCATAAAGATCGTCGAGGGAATGTCCCTTTTCCGGCAGACCTTCTTTCAGGCTCTGTCGGGCAGCAGGTGGCATCGGTCGCCAGACCGGACCTTCACCCACATGCTCCATCCGGTCAAAGACCTCATCCAGCATCCGATGCCCGATCTCACGGATGCCGTGCCAGTCCATGGGGTCCAGTCCGGCCATGAAAATATCCCTTCACCTGAAATCCGTCAGGTGTCTGCGATACAGGGCCGCACACAGGATGTCACGTCAGAGAGAGGTTCAGAACAGCATCGAATACAGGGAAGAACTGCTATCTGAACTATCACCCGTAAAAAGGGAGAGAATGCTGGTCGTGGAGCCGCTTCCTCCGTAGAGAGTCAGCATACTTGCGGGGGTCGTGGTCTTCGTCGGGTGAATCTGTAACAGCGCCAGATATTGCTGGGCGAACTGCTGGATTCCTTTGGTCGTACTGAGTTTGGACAGATCGAGTTTGGAGCCAAGAAGACGCACCTGCTGATCGTAGTCCAACGCACCGAACTGCGTTGTATCGAAGCCGGACACGACTTCCGCCACTTTCAGGAGCTTCGGATCGGCCATCACGTTTTCAAGCGTCATGTCCGTCTTGGCGGTCCGGGTGAAATAGAGCGCATCCCCCAGACCCGGCGTTTCCGTCTGCAGACTGTCTTCGTAGCTATTGGTCAGATAGTTCTGGGTGATTTTCTGAATGGTATCGGCAGAGGCCAGTGGAGACGTTGACCAGTCGGAAAACGCTTTCGCAAATGCCTTCCAAGACGAATTGCCACTGGTCTGGGCCAGGGATTTGGCTGATGTCGGGTCCTGCGTCATCAGCTTCGTCAAAACGGCCGTCTCGCCGATTGCCGAAGACATGCCATAAGCGCCCAGCACGACCTTGAGGGCCTTGTAGTTTTTCAGAAGCTGCTGCGGGGTCTTGATTGAAGACGCATCGTTCTGGAACGCTGTAACCGCCTGCTGGGTGGAAACGCTTGTTTTTTCCCACTTGTTCGCTGAAGACTCTTCATCCTTGATGATGGAGACATACTGCGGAATGGCGGGCATGGCAGAAATGGAAAACGACACGCGCATTTCTCCGAAAGAGGAGGAGGTGCCATTATTTTACCCCTTCATTCCCTAATACGGTCTTAACGCTTCTTTTCTCTCTCCACAGTCCGGAACCCCCTCATGTCCCTGCGTCTTACCCTGCTCGCCGCGACGGCCGCACTCCTGACCCCCATCATGGCCAGAGCGTCCACACCCGCCAGCATTCCCGCCTCATGTATGACCTATGAACTGGGCGGCACCCAGAACACTGCACATGGACTGACGGCAAAGACCCTGCATGCCGCGCTGACCGGAACGGATATCACGCTCGACATTCATGGCGTGACGCTCTCCGACCCTTCCGGCCATGTCGAGACCGCAACTCTGGAGCGTTTCAATGAAGTTGCCGCCTATGCCGCACTCAGCGCTTTTCGCGGCGGCATCAGTCCTGCCTGCAAGGACCAGAGCCTGATGATCAATAGCAGCGACATCCGTGACGGCACTCCGCAAGCCACATGGGCGAACGTGACGCTCGCTCGCCCCGGTCACGACATGACGATCCGCAAGGCGTCGATCCAGGCGGTCCAGACGACGCCGGATCTGCGCCTGAAGGTTGAGGGCAGCGGCATCCACGACACCAAGCAGCCACTCATGCCCACGCAGCTTTCGGCGGATCTGACGGTTCAGGGCCTCGACACAGCCCGCCAGCAGATCACGATCAACTCCCTACATGCCGTTACGGGTAGCAGCGCCATCGACGGCAAGGGCACCATCGACCCCGGCCCCACTGCATCCACGTCAGCGGCGGACCTGCATATCGGCGTGACGAACGTCGATACCCTCATTGGCGAGATCCGTGATACGGCCCCCAAGAAGGTCGTAGCCGCACTCACAATTGCCCGACTGATGGGTCGTCAAAACGGCGATACGACCCTGTGGGACGTTGGGCTGAGCGGCGGCGTCGTAACCGTCAACCGCATCCCGCTGCCGTTCTCAGTCCCCTGATGTCTCGACCTCAAGCTTGCGGATCATTTTGCACAAAACGGTCGTGACCTTCTTGGCATAGCCAATGCGGGTCGCGTTCGTCATTTCGCGGATGACCGCAAGCTTGTGATCGGGCCGGATTTTTACGCCCGATTCCTTTTTGCGCGTTACCCAGTCAATCAGCGCAGCAGGGTTGCCGAACCGGTTGCGGCGGAACTGGATCACCATGCCCTTCGGCCCGGTTTCCAGACGTTCTACCCCAGCCTCGCGACACAGACGCTTGATCAGAACCACATCCAACAGATTGCCGACTTCGGGCGGAAGTGACCCAAAGCGATCCACCAGTTCCGCGCGCATCGCCTCGACTTCGGCCTCGTTCGTCAGAGACGCAATCCGGCGATACAGCCCCAGACGCACCGGCAGGTCCGGCACATAGGTTTCTGGGATCAGGACAGGCAGGCCCAGAATGATGGTCGGGGTCCAGCTATCCTCTTCCTCCAGACGCTTGCCACGCTCACGACGCATGTCGACCACGGCATCTTCCAGCATCTGCTGATAGAGTTCGATCCCGACTTCCTTGATATGCCCGGACTGTTCGTCCCCCAAAAGGTTGCCAGCACCTCGCAGATCCAGATCGTGGGACGCCAGCGTGAACCCGGCCCCGAGCGAATCCAGCGTCTGCATGATCTCAAGCCGCTTTTCCGAGGATGCCGAGAGCGGGCGCGTCTGCGGCCAGGTCAGATACGCATAACCGCGCTGCTTGCCACGCCCCACGCGCCCGCGAAGCTGGTAGAGCTGCCCCAGACCAAACATGTCCGCACGGTGAATGATGATCGTATTCACGCTGGGCATGTCCAGCCCGCTTTCCACGATATTGGTGGAGAGCAGGATATCGTATTTCCCGTCTGCGAACTCCGTCATGACACGTTCGAGTTCGGTCGGTGTCAGGCGACCATGCGCCTGTACGGTTTTGGCGTCCGGTACGATTTCGGCCAGACGCTCGGCCATCCTGTCCATATCTGCCAGACGCGGCACGACACAGAAAATCTGACCACCGCGGAAGCGCTCACGCTGGATGGCTTCACGGATCATGACGCTGTCGAAGGGCGTAATGAACGTGCGGACCGCCAGACGGTCCGTCGGCGGCGTCGCAATCAGGCTCATTTCGCGCACACCGGACAGCGAAAGCTGAAGCGTTCTGGGCAGCGGCGTGGCGGAGAGCGTCAGGACATGCACATCCTCGCGCAGCGCTTTGAGGCGTTCCTTGTGAGAGACACCGAAATGCTGTTCTTCGTCGATGATCAGCAGGCCCAGACGCTCGAATGCCACGGTCTTGGCCAGCAGCGCATGGGTGCCAACGACGATATCCACCGTGCCGTTCGCCATGCCCTCGCGGACCTTCGTAGCCTCCTTAGGCGTAACGAGACGCGAAAGCTGCACCACATTGACCGGAAAGCCCTCGAAACGTGCCGTGAAGCTGCGGAAATGCTGACGGGCGAGCAGCGTTGTCGGCACCACGACCGCGACCTGCATCCCTGAAAGCGCGGCGACAAACGCGGCCCGCAGGGCGACTTCCGTCTTGCCGAAACCCACATCGCCGCAGACCAGCCGATCCATCGGGCGCCCGGCGCTCATGTCTTCGAGCACATCCGCAATCGCGCGGGATTGATCTTCCGTTTCAATAAACGGGAAACGGGCGCAGAACTCGTCCCACAACCCTTCGGCGGGTGCGAGCGTTGGCGCATCTTTCATGGCGCGTGCCGCTGCCGTCTTGATCAGCTCGCCCGCCATGACGCGGATGCGGGACTTCATCTTGGCCTTGCGGGCCTGCCACGCCGTTCCGCTCAGCTTGTCGAGCTGAACGCCCGCCTGCTCGGAACCAAAACGGCTGAGGAGTTCGATATTCTCGACGGGCAGAAGAAGCCGCTGCTCCCCGTCGTACAGGATCGACAGATAGTCATGCGCGACCCGGCCTTCGACGACCGTTTCAAGCCCGACATACCGCCCGATCCCGTAATCGGAATGAACGACCAGATCGCCTTCCGCAATCTCGCCAACCTGCGAGATGAACTGCTCTCCGCGCTTGCGGCGGCGCGGCGGACGCGAAATCCGCTCGCCCAGCAGATCCTGCTCGGAGACGAAGCACAGACGGTCCGAAACGAACCCGCGTTCCAGCCCCAGCGTCAGCAGGCCGGTCGTGCCTTTCGGCATTCCCGCCGCATCCGGCCAGTCGTCATAGGACGTGACGGTGACGCCATGCTCCGCCAGAAGATGCGAAATCCGCTCCCGCGAGCCCCGGCTCCAGGCCGTAACATAGGTCCGCCGCCCGGCTTCGGCCCAGCTTTTCACCTGCTGTCCGAAAGCCTCAAACATCCCTGCCCGGGTTCCGTCCTTTGCGCGCGCAAACAACGGGCCAGGCCGGTATCCCGCATCCACGCCCTGTGCCGCATCCGGCATGGCGAACGCATTGAGAATGACGGACGGCACATCCGCCAGCATCGATTCCCAGCCGTGTGTATCCAGGTAGAGCCGATGTGGCGGCAACGGACGGTACGGGATTTCGCCTTCGCGCGTCGGAACACGCCGGGCCTGATAATGATCGGCGATCATATCCAGCCGCGCTTTGAGGATTTCCGGTGCGTGCTGGTCAAAACTGACTGCACCACCCGGCAGATAATCCAGCAGCGTCTCCATCTGATGGCCGTCGCCGTCATGGAACAGCGGTAGATAGTGCTCCAGCCCCGGATACCGTCGACCGTCCGAAACATTCTCGTAAATCGTATCGGACGTCGCCGCAGGGCCGAACGAATCGCGCCAGCCAGTACGGAAGCGGCTGATGCTGTCGGGGCCCAGCGAGAACTCGGACACCGGTCGCAGTTCAAAGCGTTTCAGCGTTTCGGTGGAGCGCTGCGTTCCGACGTCGAACGCGCGGATATTCTCGACCTCGTCTCCGAACAGATCGAGCCGGATCGGATCACTTTCACCCGCCGGGAACAGATCGAAAATGCCACCCCGTGTCGCAAACTCGCCCGCTTCCATGACCGTATCGGTCCGGGTGTAACCATTGGCCACCAGCAGTTCGATCAGCATGGCCTGATCGAGGCTCTCGCCCGTCTTCACGCTGATGGACTGTCCCCGGAACGCCGAACGCGGAGGAACGCGCTGGATCAGGCTGTGCACGGTCGTCAGGACAATGCGCTGCGCCTTCGTGGGCTCCAGCAGCCGGCACAGCGTCCCGGCTCGTTCGGCGATCAGAACCGGATTGGGCGAAACGCGGTCATAGGGCAGACAGTCCCAGGCCGGCAGCCGCAGAACTTCAACTTCGGGCATGAGCCACGCCAGCATATCCGCCAGCGCGGCCACGGCGGCGTCATCGCGCGCGACGTGAAGCAGTGGTCCGTCATGCTCGGCAAGGCGCTGACGAAGAAGAAAGGCCACGCTGCCATCGGGCACGCCCCAGACAGTCGGTCCGAAAGACCTGTCGAAGGACGTTGTGGACATTTCACGGGTCATGGTTTCGTTTTGTTCCATCCTGCTCATGCCCTATACCTTCCGTTCCATCGCCTGTCAGCCCGAGGAGCACGGGAAGCACCCGTTGTCACGATGCCGTCCGACCAGTTCCCGTCCCCTGCCGATCCCAGCTCCGAAACAGAGCATGCGCTCGCTCCACTTTTTGCGCCGCTGACGAGCCTGCCCGGAATTGGGCCAAGGCATGCCAGCCTGCTGGAAAAGATCGCGGGCGGCCGAAAGGTGCTGGACCTGCTTTTCACCCTGCCCGAACGGGTGGTTGACCGACGCATTCTGCGCACAGTTGCGGACGGACACAATCTCGCCCCCGGCGAAATCCTGACGGCGCATGTCCGTGTCGTTGCCCTGCGCAAAGCCGGACGTCCGGGACAGCCCTCCATTATCCGTACCGAAGACGATACCGGAGCACTAGATCTGGTCTTCTTCCAGACGCGGAACATGCCCAGCCTGACCGTGGGCGCCGAACTACTGGTGTCTGGCAAAACCGGCAGCTTTCAGGGCGAGCTGACGATGCCGCAGCCCGATCATGTCGTGAACTGGGCCAAACGCGACAGCTTCCCCTCGCTCGAACCCGTCTGGCCGCTGACCGCCGGGCTTTTCCCCTATACGGTCCGCAAGGCGATGCGCGCTGCGCTGGGTCTCCTGCCCGACCTGCCGGAATGGCTGGACCCGGCCCTCGTTACCCAGCGGAAATGGCCGTCCTTCACGCAGGCTCTGCGTTTGATGCAATCGCCGGAGATCATCCCGCCGGACGTTGCGTGGGAGCCGGTCCGCAACCGTGCGCTGTCCCGCCTTGCCGCCGACGAACTGCTGGCCGATCAGCTCTGCTTCGGGCTCGCGCGTCTCAAAGCCCGCGAACGACATGGGCGCAGCTTTCGTGGCACCGGCGCGCTTCAGGATGAAATGCTCCGGCGCTTTGGGCACAAACCCACCCATGCCCAGACGATGGCGATTGCCGAAATCGCCGCCGATCTCTCGGCGTCGACGCCCATGATGCGTCTGCTTCAGGGCGATGTCGGCGCGGGCAAGACTTTCGTCGCGATGAACGCGATGCTTCAGGTCGTGGAATCCGGCGCTCAGGCTGCACTCATGGCGCCGACCGAAATCCTCGCCCGCCAGCATTTCGAAACACTCTCCCGCCTCTGCCCGACGGAATGCACCTATCTGAGCGGTACGATCAAAGGCGCAGCCCGGCGCAAGGTACTCGCGGCCATCGCGGATGGCACGGCAAGGATCGTCGTCGGGACGCACGCCCTGTTTCAGGACGGCGTGACCTTCCACGATCTCGGCCTCGCCGTCATTGACGAACAACACCGATTCGGCGTCCGTCAGCGCATGAACCTGAGCGCCAAGGGGGACGCGACGGACATTCTTATCATGACTGCAACGCCCATCCCCCGCACGCTCCAGCTCATGGAATGGGGCGAGATGAGCGTCAGCCGTCTGGACTCAAAACCCCCCGGCCGCCAGCCGATCCGCACGACTCTGCACAGCATGGACTCGCTCGACAGCGTCCTTGCAGGCATCAGCAGGGCTTTGCGTGATGGCGTGCAGGTTTTCTGGGTCTGCCCGCTCATCGAAAACAGCGAAACACAGGCCGCGGCGGCTGCAGAGGAGCGCTGGGCTTCGCTGGAGCAACGGTTTGAGGGGCTTGTGGGTCTCGCACACGGCAAACAGGACATTACCGTTCGTCAGGAAGCCCTAGATACGTTCCGTCTCGGAAAAACGCGGCTTCTTGTCGCCACAACCGTCATCGAAGTCGGCGTGGACATCCCCAATGCGTCCGTCATGGTGATCGAACAGGCCGAACGCTTCGGCCTTGCCCAGCTTCATCAGCTTCGCGGTCGCGTTGGGCGCGGTTCGAAACAGTCTTTCTGCCTCTTGCTCCATGACCGGACTGCTACGCCCACTGCTGTAAGGCGTCTGAGCCTTCTACGCGACACCAATGACGGTTTTCTGATCGCTGACGAAGACTACCGGATCAGGGGTGGTGGAGACATTGCGGGAGACCGCCAGTCCGGTCTTCCCGGTTTCCGTCTGGCACAGGGCGCCCGTCTTGCGCTGCTGCTGACGGCCATGCAGCAGGACAGCGAACGCGAAATCGTCCGCAACCCGCAACTCACTGGTGCGCGAGGCCATGCACTCAAAATTCTGCTCGAAATATTCGACCGCAACGACCCCGACAGACTTCTGATTTCCGGTTAGACAGAAAAATTCGTGCCGATATAATACTGTGAATTTATCAGTAATGCGTTCAACCGAATTTCATGGAGTCCACGAATGGGGAGCAGTCCTGCCAGAGACGCTCAGGAGAAGACAAAGCACGAATACTCTGGCGCCTCTTCAGAACGTCGATCCCTGCTCTTTCGCCTGCTTCTGCCCGCAACGGGCGGCTCAGCAGTCGCATTGCTCGACATTTCTGCAAATGGGACACCAGTCGTTCTCCAGTCCGCAGGAAGCCTCCCTGTCGCTCTGCACAAGGTGGACGCAGGCAATATCATCCTTGACGCAGAACGCAGATGGGACGGCAAAACCGTTTTTGCGTGCCCGTTTTTTAAAGACTGGTCGCTTATCGGAATACCCATTGCGAATCAGGCACATGACAATGGCCCCAAACAGTTTCTCATAGCCCTCCGTCTGGAAGGCAATAATTTTTCATCTGCAGCTGAAAGCGCCCTGCAAGGCGTTGCCAGCCAGTTTTCCAGTGAAGCTCTGGAACAGGCAGGAAGATCGTCCCTTCCCGACCGCGAAGAAAGCCTTCTGATTCTGAACCAGTTTATCGAAAAAACTGGAAAACTTTCCCGTCGTGCGGTTTTCAGCCTCATCCACCTTAATCTCGATCATCTCTCATTGATCAACGAGCGTTACGGGTGGGACACGGCTGACCTTATTCTTGCGGAAATGATCCGCCGCTTGAAGTCCGTCCTGCCGGACGGCGCTTTCCTGAGTTCGATCGGGGGCGGCCACTTCATGGTTCTTACCCCACCAGGGACAACGGCTGTTACCACCCGCTCTCTGGTCCATGCGATTCTGCAGATTTCCAGTACACCCGTCTCTCTGGAAATGGGGGCAGTTGCCTTCTCAATCTCTGCAGGCTGGAGCGTCTATCCGCAGGATGCCGAAGATGCAAACCAGCTCATTCTCGCCGCACGCGCTGCTCTGACTGAAGCCAACCGCACCGGGGGCGGGCATGAGCGGCGCGCGAATGCAGAACTCACCAATACCTACGCCATCTCATCCAATCTCGAGCAGGATCTTCTCAAAGCCGTCGAGGACGGTGCGCTTTTCCTCAAATGGATGCCTATCGTTGATACGGAATCCCAAAAAATCGTTGGTCATGAAGCGTTATTGCGCTGGATCCGCCCCGGACATGGCGAAGTCGCCCCGAACCTGTTCATCCGCTATGCGGAAGAAGCCGGCATCATCGAAGCACTCGATAGCTGGAGTCTGCGCAATGCCTGTCTGGCTGCTCTGCGCTGGCCTACGCCATTGCGGGTTTGTGTGAATGTTTCACCCGTCTGGCTAGTCAACGAACGGCTCGCTCTTCTTGTCGATACTGTTCTGACAGAGACAGGTCTTCCTCCTGGCCGACTACAGATCGAACTTTCTGAATGCCGGCCATTCGGGCCGTCCGATATCGCTTTTCGTGAACTTTCCCGAGTTCGCGCGCTCGGCGTGCGCCTTGCCATAGATGATTTTGGAGCTGGATATTCTTCCCTAGAGCGCCTGCGGATTTATCCATTGGATCAGATCAAGCTCGATCGCGGCTTTGTCCAGTATCTGGGTGAAGACATGCGCGCTGACGAAGTGATGTACGCTATCCTGTCTCTGGCACGATCATTGAACATCACCTGTTGCGCAAAGGGCGTGGAAACCGAACACCAGATGGCCCTGCTGGATGCCAATGGTTGTGAGGAAGTCCAGGGCTATCTTCTGGGTGCACCAATCCGCGATAGCCACGTTCCACACCCTGCCATGACATAAAAAAAGCCGCCTTCTCTCTGGAAGGCGGCCTTTTTGGATCGTGTGTCGCAGCAGCTTAGAATTTCACAGAAAGTTTGAGCGATCCATAGTTGAACAAACCTGCTTTTTGAGTTTGGAACTGCGCTGTCTGCCAATTCTGGCTGTAAGACAGGCGCACACCGTGCCACATCACTGCAATACCGGCATGAACCTCGCCCACATCCCAGATCTTGTTCACATGCGGCGCATTGGGACGAACCGTACTGCCCTGAAGGGTCACGTCATATCCCACGGCCTGACCTTCCACGCCACCGTAGAAATACCAGGCAAAAGGTCGAGTCGCACGGAACGCATCCGTTCCATCCAGTCCCGGTCCAATTGTCGCATTGCCGAAATCGCTGTCGAGCCCCTGACCGATACGGAACGTGGTCGCCACATCGGCATAGGTCCGGTAATCACCCGCAGCGCCCGAGATCGCGGGCAGCACGTCTGCATGAATACCATAGACATCCAGAACCGGCAGACGCCAGATCCGCCCGGCCTGAACCTGAAAGATCGGCTGATTCGCAAGCTGATGTCCCCAGCCCGTGCTCGGGGTGTCGCTGATGGCCTTGTGAAACCCGTTCTGGACCTGACGCCCGAGTCCTGCCGGGCCGAGCATACCAAACTGAATTCCCATAACAGTCCGGGAAAGATCAGTGTCGTTGATGAGATTGACCGTTCCCAGCAGCAGGCCCGCATAAGGACGGTCACCCTGCGGCGGGTTGTCAGCCTGCGTATCGCGCGGCGTATCAATGATCTGCTGTAAACCGATGCTGATGCGCTGAACGCCCTCTCCCATCAGGATACGGTTCAGCTTTGCAATCGGGCGCGGCAGATTATCGGTTCCGGACGTCCAGTTGATGCGCAGACCAGACGTATAGTACTGATCCGACGTGCCTTTCAGAGTAGAAATCGCATCATTCTCACCCTGAACGGTCCAGGTTCCATAAGGATCCTGCAACGGCGTTGCCATAGCGGATGACGACAACGCCAACACGGCAGTGGCTCCAATAGAAAAAGTCAGTCTGCTTCGCATGGGCACCTCTGTTACGCGCGGGATCCGGGACCACCAAGTACTGGAGAACGTGTGTATGTCATTTCCAAGACCGAAATCAAAGTGTCGGCAGGACACATCACAATCTTAAAATTCGCGCGAGTTCTGTTTCAGCCTGATATTCCCTGTGGCAGAGAAGGAAAAAACCGTGCTACAGCTTATTTCAGGAGAAAAGCAGCATCGTTTTTTTCCAAATTTTTGAAATTACGTCACGACAGGGTCCGCCCTATCATGGCACCCCAGTCTCGGGATTAGACCGTTGAGAAACAACAGAACCGACCGCAGCAGCTTCAACTCACCTCGCCGCGGCGGGTTTGACGACACATACTCGTCCCAGCCGTCCTATGGCGACCGTGGAGGCTTTGGTGGTGGAAATGGTGGCGGCGGCTACGGCGCACCTCGTCGCAGCAACAGCTTCGTCGCAGCTTCCGGCCCGGAAATCAGCTCCCGCGTGAAGTGGTTCAACACCGAAAAGGGTTTCGGTTTCGTTGAACTCTCCGATGGCTCGGGCGACATCTTCCTGCACGCCAACGCTCTCACCAATGCTGGTGTCAGCGCCGTGAACCCGGGCGCGACCGTCGTGGTCCGCATCGGTCAGGGCCCGAAGGGTCGTCAGGTCGCTGAAGTTCTCTCCGTTGACGAGAGCACGGCAGAAGCACCGCGTCCGCGCGCTGCTTTCGGCGATCAGCCCCGCTTCGGTGGCGCATCTGCTCGTCCGGGCCGTCCGGCTCCCGACCTGTCCCGCGCTGAAGACATGCGTGGCACGGTCAAGTGGTACAACGCCACGAAGGGCTTCGGCTTCATCACGCCGGAATCCGGTGGCAAGGACATTTTCGTCCATGCTTCCGCTCTCGAGCGCTCCGGCCTGCCGACGCTTGACGAAGGCCAGACGATCAACGTCAAGGTTGTTCAGGGCCAGAAGGGTCCGGAAGCGGCTGAAATCAGCGCTGACTGAATGACCCGGACTTCGGTCTGAGTAAAAAAAACCGCTGCCAGCTTCTGCTGCAGCGGTTTTTTTTGTGCCCAGAATTACGAGCGCTGTCTCAGGCCATAAAAAAAGCCGGATCTGATCCGGCCTTTTCGAGGTTCTTACCCGTAATCCTTACCACTACTGCGGACCAGCCTAGCTTTATCCCGCTTCCAGTCCCGCTCGGCAATGGCGTGCCGTTTGTCTTCCTTGCGACGTCCCTGACCCAGACCAAGGGTCACTTTCGCCATTCCACGATCATTAAAGTGAATATCTAACGGGACAAGACTGGCACCCGCACGACTAACCGAATCCAGAAAATGCACGATCTGTTTGCGGTGCATCAGGAGTTTGCGTGGTGCTCGCGGCTCGAAACGCGAGAGCACACCGCCCTGATATTCAGGAATATAGGAATTGAAGAGCCAGATCTCGCCGTCACGCTCAGCCGCATAAGCCTCCGTGATCGTCGCGCGTCCAAGACGAAGGCTTTTAACTTCCGGCCCCTTTAAAACAATCCCGGCTTCGGTCGTCTCCAGAATCGTATAGTCAAATCGACCTTTGCGATTCTGTGCGGCAATGCCGTGAGAAATCATGCCGCTCTTGGTTTTCTTTCCCGCCATACCTGCGCTCAGTCCAAAAGTTCGAGAGCGCGCAAGGCTTCATCAATAGCCAGACGAGTCGCTTCCTGAGGCTCGACCAGCGGCAAGCGCAGGGTTGCACCGCACAGACCAAGCCGTGACATCGCGTACTTGACCGGCCCAGGATTGCTTTCCATGAACATCGCGTCATGGAGCGGGGTCAGATGGTCCTGAATGGCGATCGCATCTTCGATCCGCCCTTCCTGCCAAGCCAAGTGCATGTCCGCGCACAGATGCGGCACGACATTCGACGTCACGCCGATACATCCGTCGCCCCCCGCAGCGAGGAACGATAGAACGGTATTGTCGTCACCAGAAAGCTGGTTGAAGGGCTTGTCCACCGCCCGGCGCACAGCAATCGGTCGGGCCATATTGGCCGTGGCGTCCTTTGTTCCAACGATATTGGGATGTTCTCCCAGACGCGCCATGGTCGCCACCGAAATGTCGACAACCGATCGACCAGGAATGCAATACAGGAAAATCGGCAGGGGCGTTGCATCCGCAATCGTCATGAAGTGGCGATACAGCCCTTCCTGCGACGGCTTGTTATAATACGGCACCACGACCAGCAGACTGTCCGCGCCGACGGAATGAGCATGTTTCGCCATCAGGACGGCTTCAGACGTGCTGTTGGAGCCAGCGCCCGCCATGACGCGGACCCGACCATTCGCCGTCTCGACACAGTGCGCGACAACACGGCTATGTTCTTCGTGCGAAAGTGTGGGGCTTTCACCCGTCGTTCCGGCGGGGATCAGTGCCGTTGTACCAGCGTCGATCTGACGCTCGATCAGCTTGGCCGAGACGTCGAAATCAATCCGCCCGTCCGTATGCATCGGGGTCACCAGAGCCGTCAGCGATCCCTGATACATGCTCGTGTCAGCCATTGTTCCGTCTTCTGTCATGGGTTCCTGTCCTGCCGTCACGCGGCGTGCCGTGAGAGGCTGCTTGGGTAAACACCCAGAATTCTGAGATCATCACTGACCTGCTCCAGTTCTGCGAGCGCACTGGCCAGTGCCGCCTGCTCGGGATGCCCCTCGACATCCATCAGGAACTGCGTGGCCGTGAACGAGCCGTCCAGCATGTAACTTTCGATCCGCGTCATGTTGATACCATGCCGGGAGAATCCACCCAACGCCGCATAGAGCGCCCCCGGACAGTTTCCGACCCGCATCAGGAGCGTCGTCAGAACATCTGTGCGTTCGGGTGAAGGAATGCAAGGCTTGCGGGAGACACGATAAAAGCGCGTCGTGTTGTGAGGGGCATCTTCCACATTGCTCCGCAGCACCGTCAGTCCGTTAAGATCTGCTGCGAGAGAAGAAGCAATGGCCGCGTCTTCTTTCCGTCCCCACTGAGCGACCATTTCAGCCGCGCCCGCCGTGTCGAACTGCACCACTGGCTCTACGCCAAGCTCGCTGACCAACTTGCGAACCTGCCCCAGAGCGACTGGATGCGTGTGAATGCGCCGGATATCTTCGATCGTCGCTCCCGGCACACCGAGAAGGCAATGCTCCACGCGCTGGAAATATTCCCCGACAATATGAAGCCCGGCGTCAGGCAGCAGCGAATGAATGTCCGGCACGCGCCCGGCGAGCGTGTTTTCGCAGGCCAATAGCGCCTCATCAGCACGGCCATCATGCACGGCGTCAATCGCGTCGGCGAAGGTCGGACAGGGCAGCGTTGTCCAGCCCGGGCGCGCCTGACGGCAGGCCAGATCGGAATAGGCGCCCGGACGGCCCTGAAATGCAATGACCGGCATCAGACCAACCCTCTCACATGCTCAAGATCAGCAGGCGTATCCACCCCTTGGGGGGCATGGTCAATCCTTGCACAGCCGATCGTCATGCCAGCCTGTAGCGCACGAAGCTGTTCAAGACTTTCCCGACGCTCCAGAGTAGAGGGCGCAAGAGCCACAAAGCGCCTCAGCGCGGCCCGTCGCCAGGCATAGACGCCCACATGATGCCAATACTGCCCGTCACCCCATGGAATGGGCAGACGCGAAAAATACAGTGCCCGCGTCACATCCGCCCCGTCAAAATCACACGCAATCTTGACGACCTGCGCAGCATCGCGCTCGGCATCGCTCGTCACAGGAGCGGCCAGTGTTCCGATATCGATCGCCGGATCTTCAAGCGGTTTCAGAACGGCGGTCAGGCTGGAAGGCGCAATCAGAGGCAGATCGCCCTGAAGGTTGATAACCACATCATGAACGCCATCAGGGTCCACGTCCGCCAAAGCGGCATGAACACGGTCGGACCCACTTGCCAGATCCGAGTCGGTCAGCACGCCCCTTACGCCGGCTATCCCTTTGACGGCCTCCAGAATTTCTTCGTCTCCCGCCGCCACAACTACAGGGCCGATCTGTGCGGCCAGAGCCTGACGGGCGACCCGGACGATCATGGGAACGCCACCAATGTCAGCGAGGGGCTTGCGCGGCAGACGGGTGGAAGCAAGTCTGGAGGGAATGACGATGATCGGATGCATGGCTCCTCTGATGCCGCCCGCCACCACGGGCGTCAATCGCATGCAGCGCTTACAGGACAGGAATAGACACAAATCATGACTGAAAACGTGCTGCAAAGTGCCATTGATGCCGCAACGGCCTGCGCGGATATCGCCCGCAAGACCGTTCTGCCCTATTTCCGGACGTCTCTGCGTGCCGATGCGAAATCCGATGACAGCCCCGTCACCATCGCGGATCGTCAGGCGGAACAGGCCATGCGCGACATTCTCACAGAGCGTCTGCCGGAACATGCCATTCTCGGGGAAGAAAGCGGCATGAGTGGCACGAATGGCGACTGGCTCTGGGTTCTTGATCCCATTGACGGCACCCGTGCCTTCCTAACCGGTCGTCCTACTTTCGGCACGCTCATTTCCCTTTTCCATAAAGGTCGTCCTGTGCTCGGGCTGATCGACCAGCCCGTAACCGGGGAACGCTGGATTGGTGTGTCGGGACGACCTACGCAGTTTCTGTCCGATCGCCTGCCTGGCACGATCGGCACCCGTCCTTGCCCCAAAGCCGCCGAAGCAGAGCTGTCCTGCACCGCTCCGGAAATCATGACCGCCAGTCATGCGCCACGTTTTGCCAACCTGCAGAAACACACCCGCCGCACGTCCTGGGGCGGAGACTGCTACGCTTACGGCCTCCTTGCGCTTGGTCAGATCGACGTCATTGCGGAATGCACCATGAATCCATGGGACTGGGGTGCGCTCGTTCCGGTTGTGGAAGGTGCTGGAGGCCGCATTACGGACTGGCAGGGCGGGAGGCTGACGCTCGAAAGTGACGGCACCGTCCTCGCCTGCGGAGACGCAACCCTGCTTCCCGAACTCGTGCACCATCTTTCCTGAAACCTGCTGATCGGCTAGGGAGGGGGCCCCGGCGAACGTGGCGGCAGACAGCAGCCGGGGCCGGTCTGGTCACGGCCAGATCTGGTGAACCAGTTTGAATTGAAACCGGAGCCTTCCGGTTCATGACCGGGACGGATTTATGGAAACGCAGTTCTCTCTCCCCAAGAACAAGATCCGCATTCTTCTTCTGGAAGGCATTCACGAAAGCGCCGCTTCCCATTTCGCCGCAGAGGGCTACGCAGAGGTCACGCGGGTCAAGGGCGCGCTTGAAGGCGATGCGCTGAAAGAGGCCCTTCAGGGCGTGCATATGGTCGGCATCCGCAGCCGGACGCAGCTCACACAGGACGTCCTTGAAGCCGCAGACCGCCTCATGGCCATCGGCTGCTTCTGCATCGGCACCAATCAGGTCGATCTGAATGCTGCCCGCATGCTCGGTATTCCCGTCTTCAACGCGCCTTTCAGCAACACCCGTTCCGTGGCCGAACTGGTCATGGGCGAGATCGTCATGCTGCTGCGCCGCATCCCGTCGCGCTCGGAAGCCTGCCACAAGGGCGGCTGGGACAAATCCGCCACCAATGCCTGGGAAGTCCGCGGCAAGACGCTCGGTATCGTCGGCTACGGCTCCATCGGATCGCAGCTTTCCGTCCTTGCCGAGGCTTTCGGGATGCGCGTTCTGTATTTCGACGTGATGCCCCGTCTGCCGCACGGCAATGCCATCGCCGTTCCGACCCTGCATGACCTGCTGGCCGAGTCCGACATCGTCAGCCTCCACGTCCCGCAGACGCCGGAGACCGATCTGCTGATCGGAGAGACGGAAATCCGGGCCATGAAGCCCAATTCCATCCTGCTCAACAACGCGCGCGGAAATGTCGTGGACCTCGACGCCCTCGCCGCGGCCCTCAAGGACGGCCATCTCATGGGCGCGGGTGTGGATGTGTTCCCCGTCGAGCCCAAGAAGGCCGGCGAAGAGTTCAAATCCCCCCTTCAGGGTCTGGAGAATGTCATTCTCACGCCGCATATCGGCGGTTCCACCATGGAAGCGCAGGAGCGCATTGGCGTTGAAGTGGCGCGTAAGCTGGTCGACTATTCCGACGTGGGCTCCACGATCGGGTCGGTCAACTTCCCCAGCGTCCAGCTTCCCGAACGCCCGCGCGGCACGCGCTTCATGCATGTCCACGCCAACCGACCAGGCATCATGCGCCAGATCAACGATCTGTTCGCCGCACACAACTGCAACGTGACCGCCCAATACCTCCAGACGGATGGCGAAGTGGGATATGTCGTCGTCGAAGCCGAGTCAGAAGGCTCTGACATGGACACGACGCTGCTGGACGGCCTTAAGGCACTGGATGGCACACTTCGTGCCCGTCTGCTGTACCAGCGCGCCTGAGATTTTCTGTTAACCAACGGGAAATAATTTCGGGCTAGGATTTAGCGCATGACGAGTCCTAGCCCGCATACACCTGCCCTCGCCCGTATTCAGAGCTTTGCCTTCTCGGGCATCGAAGCCGTTCCGGTTAAGGTCGAGGTTCAGGTGTCCAGCGGACTTCCGGCGTTTCTCGTCGTAGGACTGGCGGACAAATCTGTCGGGGAAGCCCGCGAACGTGTCCGTGCTGCATTAACAGCCATGGGACTGGCGCTCCCGCCCAAACGCATTCTCGTCAATCTCGTGCCCGCCGATCTTCTTAAGGAAGGCGCACATTTCGATCTGCCCATCGCACTTGGGTTGCTTTGCGCTATGGGCGTTCTGTCTTTTGAGGCGGTCTCGGCATATGCCGCCGTTGGCGAACTCTCGCTGGATGGGCGGATCAACCCCGTTGCAGGTGTTCTCTCGGCAGCAATTGGTGCCGTGGCGGAAGAACTTGGTCTGATCTGCCCGGCTGCGCAGGCTCTGGAAGCACGCTGGGGGAATGGTAGTACGGATGTTCTCGGGGCACCGACGCTCGCCGCTCTCGTCTCCCATTTTCAGGGACAACAGATCCTGTCCCCGGCACCGCTGCCCACCGTACAGGTGGTCGAATACGGGCCGGATCTGGCGGACGTCAAAGGGATGGCGCTTGGACGGCGTGCTCTGGAAATCGCCGCCGCAGGCGCGCATTCCATGCTCATGAGCGGACCGCCCGGTGCCGGAAAGTCCATGCTCGCCAGCCGTCTGCCCGGTATTCTTCCCAATCTGACACGCGAAGAAGCGCTTGAAACCAGCCGGATTCACAGTGTCTCCGGCATCCTACAGAATGGGAGACTGATCGTCCGACCGCCCTATCGTGCGCCGCACCACAGCGCGAGTCTTCCCGCCATCGTCGGAGGCGGCGCGAAAGCCCGGCCCGGCGAAGTCAGTCTTGCCAATAACGGCGTCCTGTTTCTCGACGAGCTTCCGGAGTTTTCACGCTCCTGTCTGGAGTCCCTGCGTCAGCCCATCGAAACTGGCAGCATTTCCATCGCCCGCGCGGCCCATCACACAACTTATCCCGCGCGCTTCCAGTTCATCGCTGCGATGAACCCTTGTCGCTGCGGCTATCTGGGCGATCTGGAGCGAAGCTGCCGTAAGGCCCCGCGTTGTGGCGAGGATTACACGGCCAAGATTTCTGGCCCAATGCTCGACCGTATGGATCTCTGCGTCCAGATCGAGCCGCTCTCTCCGATCGAGATCAGCCGAGCCCCGAAAGGCGAGAACAGCGCCACGGTTCGCGCCCGGGTTGAGACCGCCCGTAAACGTCAGATCGACCGTCAGGGCGTTCCGAACTCACAGGCGTCCCCGAACGATCTGGAGATGGACGATGACGCCCGCTCTCTCGCCGAACAGGCTGCCGAAAAGCTGCGCCTGTCCAATCGTGGCATCACGCGCCTGATCCGCGTGTCGCGCACCATTGCCGATCTGGAAGGAACGCAGAGCATCCAGCGCCATCATGTCGCTGAAGCCCTGACGTTCCGCCGCCGCTAAGGTTCAGAACTGAAGGCCATCTAGTCCACGCGCCAGATCGGTTTTCAGGTCCTCAACGTCTTCAAGCCCGATATGGAGGCGGAACGTTGCCGATGTCGGGCCGCCCTCACCCGTGACGCGCCGGATATGCCCGGTCGTCGGCAGGACGAGGCTTTCATAACCGCCCCACGACGCCCCGATCCCGAACAGGCTCAGCCCATCGATCATCCGTTCGGTCGCCTCGACGGAAATGCCCGGCTGAAGCTCCACCCCGAACAACCCGCAGGCACCCGTAAAGTCGCGTTTCCAGAACTCATGCCCCGGGCAGTCTTCAAGCGCCGGATGCAAAACCCGCGCGACTTCTGGGCGCGTTTTGAGCCATTGCGCGATGTCCAGAGCCGAGCGCGCCTGATGCGCCAGCCGCACGCCCATCGTTCGCAAGCCGCGCAGCGTCAGCCAGCAGTCATCCGGACCCGCACACTGGCCGATCTGGATTGCCGCATCCCGCAGTGTTTTCCAGTGTGCTTCGTCATTGACCGTAACCGACCCCATGATGACGTCCGAATGCCCGGCGGGATATTTCGTCAGAGCCTGAACCGAGACGTCAACACCATGAAGGAAGGGCTGAAACACGCCGATTCCCCAGGTGTTGTCCAGCATGAGCAACGCCCCTGCCTCATGCGCCACTTCGGCCAGCATCGGCACGTCCTGCACCTCGAACGTATGACTGCCCGGGCTTTCGGCAAACAGAACCTTCGTCTCGGGGCGGATGAGCGCCTTGATTTCGGCGCGTGAAGCCATGGGCGGATAATAGGTCGTCACCACGCCCAGCCGCTGAAGCATCGTCTCTGCAAAACGTCGCGTGGGACCGTAGACCGAATCGGGCAGAAGCAGGTGGTCGCCACAGCCGAGAAACGCCAGAAGCGGCATCGTACACGCCGCCAGACCTGAATTGACGACCTGCGTATGCGTCCCGCCTTCGATCAGGCTGAGCATTTCTTCAAGCTGGTGCTGGATCGGCGATCCCATCGCCCCATACACCGCCTTATGCGCGTGGCTGCGTCCGTCCGTCCTGTTCATGGCCTCCAGCGTCGGAAACAGGACCGTCGAGCCCCGACTGACCGGCGCGTTTACGAACTCCCCCGTTTCGGGAAGCTCATGCGAGCGTCCCTCCCGCACCAGCATGGACGCCATCCGGCTCCATCCCGCACTCACCTGCTGTTCCAGATCACTCATGCTCATGCCTCTCCCGTCACAACCGGCGCGTCGGGATCGCTCCCCCATTCCGCCCAGGACCCATCATACAAAGCCGCGTCGTCATAACCTGCGATTGCCAGTGCTGCGACGATCGTCGCAGCCGTGAGGCCGGACCCACAGCTTGCAATGACTGAGCGCCCGTCGGCAGCCGCCAGAATCTCTTTAAGTTCAGACGGCGGCAGAAAACGGCCTTTTCCGTCCACAAGGCGCGTCCAGTCCATGCTCTGCGCGCCCGGCATGTGACCGCCTCTTACACCCGGACGGGGCTCTGGTACCGTCGCGGCGAAGCGGCCCGAACTTCTTGCGTCCAACACCAGCGCATCGGGCCGTTTCAGCGCCTGACGCACATCGCCCGTGCCAGCCAGAAGCTCGTAACGAGGACGGGAGCGAAAAATTGCCGGCTCGATTGCGGGTGGTGCAACGATTTCAACCGGACCGCCCACCTTCAGCCATTCCTCAAGACCACCATCCAGAATCCGCGCATTCCGATGCCCAAAGAGCCGTGCAAGCCACCGTCCACGACAGGCGCCCACGCTTCCGCGGCCGTCATAGAACACGACCGGCGTCTCTTCGCTCACGCCCAGTGCACCCATCAGCCGGGCGAACTGGGCCGCGCCGGGCACCGTATGAGGGAGCGGACTTTCCGGATCGGCAAAGACGTCGATATCGAATCGTCGCGCACCCGGAAGGTGCTGCGCGACAAATGCGGAATCGGGATCGCCCTTCTGCCCCGGCAAAAGCACGCTGGCATCAAGGGGAATGAACCGGCCGACCTCGGAGATCAGGGTCGCGGCATCAACAAGTGGCGAGATCGTCATGACCACACCATAGGTCGAGGGATGCGCCCGGCGCCAGAGCGTGCCAATGTGTCGTTCAATGAGCACGCAGCCCACACCGTCATGCCATCCATGTCGTTCGTCTCTTTTTAGACAGGAGCGCATCCTCGCATGACGACCGAACGGATTATCCTTGGTTTGGTACTGGCGGGAATCGCCTATGGATGCGGCATTATCCTGTGGCCGTTTCTCTCGGCCATTCTGTGGGCCGCAATTCTCGCCTTTACGACATGGCCGATCTATCGGCGTATGCGCCGCCATGTCCGCCCCGTTCTGGCAGCCCTTGCCATGATGGCCCTGAGCGCATTGTTCATTCTGGTCCCGATGACAGTACTGACAAGCGCGGGCATCAACGACATTCCCGGCACGATCTCGGAAATCGACACCCTGATCCTGCATGTCACCAGCGCGAACCCGCCCCCCGAATGGATCAACCGCATCCCCATGGCAGGCCCGCATCTCGTGAATGCGTGGCATCATTTCAGCCATGATGTCGGTGCTTTTGCGACGGAAGTTCTGCGTCCTTATGCGGGGCAGATCGCGCATCTCACCCTGACAGTTCTGCTGCGGCTCGCAAGCGGCCTCGCTGAACTCGTCATGGCGTTGTTCGTCGCATTCTTTCTATGGCTGAACGGCGATACGCTGGGCAATACCATTGCGGCCCTGATCGACCGTATCGCTGGCCCGCAGACCACGCCACGGCTCATCAATATCATTGGCCGCACCGTGCGCGGAACGGTCTATGGCATCCTCGGTACGGCACTGATCCAGGGCGTGCTGACAGGAATTGGCCTGATGCTAGCAGGTGTGCCGTCGCCGGTTCTGCTGGCGGGCATCACCGCTTTCGTCGCGGTGTTCCCGATCGGTGCGCCTTTGGTCTGGGTGCCAGCCGCCATCTGGCTGGGCATGACGCATCATGTCGGGCATGGGCTGTTTCTTGCGACTTATGGCGTTCTCATCATCTCCGGTGCCGATCACATCATCCGTCCCGCCTTCATCGCCCGGGGCGCCCAGCTTCCCTATCTTCTGACCGTCCTCGGCGTTCTGGGGGGCATCGTGACTTTCGGCGGCGTCGGCATCTTCCTCGGTCCCGTCCTGCTGGCGGTCGGCTATACCCTGACCAGCGAATTCGCCGCCGGTCCCCATCACCGCGGGCGTAACCCTCTCTATCTGTCGGAGCCTCCGAAATGACGGCATTTCCTCAATCCGGAGCCTCTTTCAAGATCCTGAGCTGGAACCTCTATCGCTGGGAAGGTGCCTCGCTTGAGGACGTTCTGACCGTCATCCGCGCGGAAAATCCGGACATCGTCGTGATGCAGGAAGCACAGGAGGCCGTAGACGAACTCCCCGAAATCCTTGGTGGCTATTACGACCGGATTCCGCTTCCCGGCCGTCCGCATGGCACGGCCTGCTGGAGCCGCCTGCCCTTCACCCGTCCGCCGTCATTCTGCCGCCTGCCGCGAGGTCTGCTGGTCAAACGTACAGCACAGCTTATTGATTTCGGCAGCTTTTCGCTCGCCAACGTCCATCTGTCTCACGGTCAGTTGCTGAACCGGCGGCAACTTCGCAGCATCAGCACCAATATGCGCCACCGCGCCGTCATCATGGGCGATTTCAATCTGGTCGGCCCTGTCCTGCTTCCCGGATTTCTCGATGTCGGTCCGCAGGAAAAGACCCATCGGATGCTGAACCATCTTCCCCTACGGTTGGACCGCTGCCTCGTGCGCGGACTGGCGCGCATGGAAGCCCGCGCTCTGCCACGTTTCGGCTCAGATCATCGCCCCATCTGCGTTACCCTGAGGCTGGGCGCCTGACACCTCTCAGAGATACGGCAGTAAAAGCCTGACAGCATTATTGCGCATCCGGATCAGGAACGGCTTGCTGTCAAGATCATGATGGGTCAGCCGGTTGCGGCGATGCGTTTCCATGAATGTGGCCAGTTCTTTCGCCACGTCCCGATCATAGATTTCCAGATTGATCTCGAAATTCAGTCGCAGAGAGCGCATATCGATATTCGCACTCCCGACAAAGCTCCATTCATCATCCACGACCATCAGTTTGGAATGATTGAACGGCGGGTCCGCCATCCAGATGCGGCAGCCCGCATCCAGAAACTGCCGCAGATTGGCGTCCCGCGCATGATCTATCAGGGCGTGATTGCTGCTTTTGGGCACGACAATGTCAATCACCACCCCCCGAAGGGCCGCGAGAACAAGTTCTGTCGAGAAGCGGTCATCCGTCAGGAAATAGGGCGTCATCACCCAGATATGGGTCCGCGCCAGTGAGAAAGCCTGCAACATCCCATATTCGATCTTTTCCAGATCCGTATCCGGTCCTGACGTGACGATCCGCATCGGCACATCACCCACCGGCTGCGGCTCAGGCAGATAACGCTCGCCCTGAAGTTCTTCGCCCGTCGTGAACGACCAGTCCCACGCGAACGCGACTGCAAGCTGATGCACGATCGGCCCTTGCAGACGGAAATGCGTATCCGCCACCGGCAGTTTCGTCCGCAGGCGGAGCATGTTCTCCTCGCCGATGTTCAGGCCGCCCATGAAGCCAATAGTGCCGTCCACTACGAGAATCTTGCGATGGTTGCGCAGGTTGATGAACGGCATGCGCCACGGCCAGACCGAGTGCATAAAGCGCGCGCAGGCCACACCCTCACGTCGCAGGCGACGTTCGATACCGCAGCGGAAATAACCACTCCCAATCCCGTCCACCAGAACACGGACCTCTACACCCCGCTGTTTGGCCGCCACCAGCGCCTCTGCGAAACGCTGGCCGACCTTGTCGTCACGGAAAATATAGGAGCACAGGATGATCGACGTTTTTGCCTGCCCGATCGCCTCCAGCATCACGGGATAGGCATTGTCCCCGTCATGCAGACAGGTGATGGAGTTGCCGCGCATCAGGGGGCGTTCCGTCAGACGGCCGAGCATTTTTGAAAGCGGCGCCAGAGTCCCGTCCACGGTCTGCCGGTACTGCGCCAGCGGATCGCGCCCCTCCCACAAATGACGGTCCACCATTTTCTGCGCCCGGCGCCGGACGCGATTGATGCCGAACATCAAATACAGAACCGTACCCAAAAACGGCGCAATCCAGCAGATACCGATCCATCCCGTGCAGGACGCCGTGTTCCGCTTGTGAACGAGGGCATGAACCGTCACGAAAAGAGGAAGAACCCAGCGCAGGATCTGCACGAGAATATGGAAAATGGTCCAGTGCAGCATAAATTTCCCTGTTATGGACGATCCGCGCGGATCATCTTTCGCCATCCTTTCGCAAAGATCGTGGATGCGCCATCCCCTCTCCTTGCGATAGGATCATCTTTCAGCCCGTCATCTGAAAAGGAGAGCGTCCCATGCAGCACCGCCCACAGCTCTTCTACACGACGGCGCCGGCTCCGTGCCCCTACCTGCCCGACCGGACAGAGCGCAAGGTTCTGACCGAACTGGCTGGCCCCGATGCCGTTGCCTTACATAACCGCTTGTCACAGGCCGGGTTCCGCCGCAGCCATGCCATCGCCTATGCGCCCGTCTGTGTAGGTTGCCGCGCCTGCACGCCCATGCGCATTCCGGCTGCCACGTTCGCCCCGACCCGGACCCAGAAAAAAATCAGCAGTCGCCATACTGATCTTATCGTCAACATGGTGCCTCCGGTTCCCACGGACGAACAGTTCCGCTTGTTTGAAATATATCAGGCTGTCCGCCATCCCGATGGCGACATGGCCCATATGTGCTGGCGCGATTATGTGGAACTCATCGCCAACACGCCGGTCGAGACGTTTCTGGCCGAATTCCGTCGCCCCGATGGACCGCTTGTCTGCGTCAGCCTGATTGACCGTCTATCGGATGGGCTGTCCGCCGTCTATACGTTCTATGATGTCAACGATTTGACGGCATCTTGGGGGACGTTTTCGATCCTATGGCTGATCGAACAGACTGCCCGGATGGGGCTGGAGCACCTATATCTGGGCTATTACGTCCCCGGAAGCCCAAAGATGGCGTATAAAGCCGCCTTCGGGCCCGCCCAAGTTTTTCGGGATGGGCACTGGAGCCTGCTGGCCGGGACACTCCCGGCCTAACTGCCCTTAGCCCTTACGCAGCATCCATTGCGGGGCCGCGCGGCCCACGGCTCCCCGGCGACCTTCCAGTGGGGTCAGATCGGCTGTTGCACGAACACGCTGCCCTTCCTGCCACAACAGCCCCTCGGACAGGGTCAGGGTCCGCATGTCACGCAATGTGCTGTCCCCGAGCTTCTGGAATGCGACACCACCTCCACGGGTCATTTCCGGCACCTGTTCCAGCGGGAAAATCAGTGCCCGCTTGTTCTGCCCCAGCGTCAGGACATGCGTGCCGCTCACCGAAATACAGGCAAACACCTCATCCCCGTCCTTGACGTTGAAAACCTGCTTGCCCGTCCGCTTTTCCGCCACAAGCCCGGCTTCGGACACGATCATCCCACGCCCCGATGCAGAGGCGATCAGGCGACGTCCCTCGTCTGAAACCGGGAAAAGGGTCACAACCCGGTCTTCCTGCGGCACCTCCACCACAGTCCGGAACGGCTGGCCGAACCCGCGCCCGCGCGGCAGGTCAGCCGCCTTGATGGTATAGGCCTTGCCACTGCTGGAGATCAGGCACAGCCGGTCCGTGCTCTGGCATTCCACCGACAGCCAGCCTTCATCGCCTTCCTTGAAGCGATGTCCCTGCGGATCAAGCCCATGGCCCTTCATCGCCCGGATCCACCCTTCGCGAGACAGCAGAACCGTGAGCGGTTCACGGTCGATTTCCAATGCTGCGGAAATATCAATGGGTTCCGGTGCCGCCGCAATCAGCGTCCGCCGGTCCCCAAGCGGGCCGGAGCCGAACTTCTTGATGGTGCCATCCAGATCCTTACAGATCCGCGTCCAACGCCGACGCTCCGAACCCAGCAGCGTTTCAAGCGCCTTCTGCTCGTCAGCAAGCTTGTCCCGCTCGCGCCGGATTTCCATTTCCTCCAGCCGACGCAGAGAGCGCAGGCGCATGTTCAGCACGGCTTCAGCCTGAATATCCGTCAGGCTGAACGTCTCCATCAGGCTGGCTTTGGGTTCGTCTTCCTCGCGGATAATGCGGATGACCTCGTCGAGGTTCAGATAAACCGCGAGGAAACCTTCAAGGATCTCCAGCCGTCGCAGCACCGCTGCCAGACGATGATTCGACCGCCGCACCAGCACTTCGTGCACATGGTCCAGCCATGCCCGCAGAACCTCTTTCAGAGACAACACACCCGGAACGCGATCACCGCCCAGAACATTCATGTTCAGACTGAAACGGTTCTCAAGCGCCGTATTGCGAAACAGCGTCTCCATCAGGACTTCGGGCTCGACGCCCTTGGTCTTGGGTTCCAGTACAAGGCGGATATCAGTCGTGCTCTCGTCGCGCACATCGCCAAGAAGCGGCAGTTTGCGCTGCTCCATCAGGTCCGCGATCTGCTCGATCAGGCGCGATTTCTGCACCTGATACGGAATCTCGGTGACGATAATCATCCAAGTGCCGAAACGACCTTGTTCGACTTCCCAGCGCGCACGGGTCCGGAAACTCCCGCGTCCTGTTTCGTAAGAACGAATGATGGAATCGCGTTCCTCCACCAGAATACCGCCCGTGGGGAAATCCGGCCCCGGCATCAGATCCACCAGTTCGGCGATCGTCACATCCGGGTTTTCGATCAAAAGTTTTGCGGCTCGGCAGATTTCAGCGGCATTATGGGGCGGAATGCTCGTTGCCATACCCACGGCAATACCTGCCGCGCCATTGGCCAGCAGGTTCGGGAACATTCCCGGAAGTACGATCGGTTCATGATCTTCATTATCGTACGTCGCGCGGAAATCGACCGCATCGTCCTGAATACCGTCCAAAAGTGCCTGCGCCACTTCCGTCAGGCGGCTTTCGGTATATCGCATGGCTGCCGCGCCATCGCCGTCGATAGAGCCGAAATTGCCCTGCCCCTCGACCAGCGGATAACGGACCGCAAAATCCTGCGCCAGACGCACCAGCGCCTCATAAACGGACGCGTCGCCATGCGGATGGAATTTACCGATCACGTCACCGACGACACGTGCACACTTTTTAAACCCTGATGTGGGATCAAGGCGTAACTGCTGCATCGCATAAAGGAGGCGGCGGTGGACCGGCTTCAGGCCATCACGCACGTCCGGAAGGGAACGCGACATGATTGTCGACATCGCATACGCAATATATCGCTCGCTCAGAGCCTCAGCGAGCTTGGTATCCTCGATATGACCAGCCAGATCCGTTCCCATAGCGCTCCCCTTTTTCGAGCAGGACTTAGACACTGGCGTGCCCTTCTGTCCAGCGTCCTCCTTGTCGGCACGGCCGCCTGTTCACCATACCGTCCGATCCAGAAAGCCGAGATGTCTCTCGCGCTAGCAGGCTTTACAGCACACCCGGCCGACACAACGGCACGCTGGGCCATGATGAACCTCCTGCCCCCCGACACATTGGCCTACCGCATGCAGAACGGGCAACCGATCCTGCTTTACGCTGATCCCATCGCATGTGGCTGCGTCTATATGGGCGACAAGAATGCCTACGCCGCCTACAAAGCCAGCCATCCGGTCGATCTTGCGCAGGAACAGCGCATGACTGCCGAAATCAATCAGCATCCCGGCTGGGACTGGTCCGTCTGGGCGAGTACGGCCGACGTGGATGTCGTCAGCGGCCTGCGTCCCGGCCCCAGCCACGTTTTCTACTGAGTAGGATCCACTGCCTTATCCGGGAGAGCGGCCTGCAGCCGCTGCACATAATCGACCAGCCTCTCCCGCGCTGCTGGCAAAGGCTGATGTCGCACACCAAAGACCCAGCGCGACAGGAAATGTCCTGTCAGCGCAAGGCCGTTTTTCCAGTCCTCAGGCGTCCCATCCTCCGCCTCATTCATCATCAACGCGGGCAAGGGCAATAGCCGGTCCCGCCACTCTCCCGCGCCATTCTGACTCACGGCATGGCCGGAACGGGGAGATACATACACCAGATCTTCCCGCGCACCCGTCACAGCGCAGTCCGAAAGATCAAGCCCATAGCCGAGCCCGGCGAGAAGCTGGCTTTCCCAGCGCAGATAGGCGCCCATCGGGGCCGGAGCCGGGGCCACACTGATCAGCGTCAGAAGTCGCACCAGCCGCATAAACAATTCTGGATGCGCCTCACCCTGCGGCAGTGCTCCGTCCACCAGAGCGCACGCACTGCTCACCATCTCAAGCTGGAGCGGTGCATCCAGAATACGCCCCGCTACGCACTGCACGGGCTCGGCTGTCAGTGTGCCAAGCTGGTCCGCCAGCCGCGCCCTCCAGCGCGCCATAACCAGATTGCCAGTCTGCCACAGGGAGGCCTGCCGACGTGACGTCCCGCCCCGCACCATTCCGTGCGAAACGCCGTGTTCCTCGCTGAACAGATGGACCAGCGCACTGCCCTCGCCATAAGGCCGGACCGACAGAACCAGTGCTGCCGCTTCCCATTCCATCCCTGATCCCTCCGCACTGGCCAAAAACAAAAAAGCCCCCGCGCGCCAGAGCGCACAGGGGCCTTTTTACAGACTTTCACGTCCGATCTGAACCAGACAGATCCGGCTCAGATCGGAAACGGAAAAACCTTACTTGGTGCCAGCGGCAGCGGCGACTTCAGCAGCGAAATCGCTCTCTTCCTTCTCAATGCCTTCACCGAGCTGGAAGCGCTCGAAACCAGCCAGCTTTGCGCCAGCCTTCTCGACAACCTTGGAGACGCGGCTTTCGCCGTCCAGAACCCACACCTGCTCCAGAAGAACGACTTCTTCATAGAACTTGCGGATACGGCCTTCGACCATCTTCTCAATAATGGCTTCCGGCTTGCCGGACTCACGAGCCTGCTCGATCAGAACAGCGCGCTCACGCTCCAGGGACTCCGGATCGACACTGGCAACATCCAGCGCAGCCGGACGGGTTGCTGCAACATGCATGCCAATCTGGCGACCCAGCGTCAGCAGCGCGTCGGACTCGGACGGAGCCTCGAGAGCGGCGAGAACGCCGATCTTGCCGATACCCGGACGCAGGGCGCTGTGAACGTAGCTGGCAACAACGCCGGACTCGACCGACAGGACCTTGGCGCGACGGATGGCCATGTTCTCGCCGATCGTTGCGATCAGATGCGTCAGTTCGTCAGCAACCGTACGGCCGGACGGAACCTTGGCAGCCTTGATGGTGTCCAGATCGTCACCGACTTCGAGAGCAACATGAGCAACCTGTTCGACGAACGCCTGGAAGGCTTCGTTACGGCCCACGAAGTCCGTCTCGGCGTTGACTTCGACCATAGCAGCGCGGTTCTTGCCGGACACAACGCCGACCAGACCTTCAGCCGTCGTACGGCCGGACTTCTTCGCAGCCTGGGACAGACCCTTCGTGCGCAGCCAGTCGATGGCGGCGTCCATGTCGCCTGCAGCTTCCGTCAGGGCCTTCTTGCAATCCATCATGCCTGCGCCAGTGGCTTCGCGCAGTTCGCGAACCAGGGCTGCTGTGATTTCTGCCATTTATCTCATCCCTCAAAAAAGATCATGCGGCCGGACGAACTCGCCCGGCCGCATGCCATGTTTCAGTTGCCGTTTTCCATGACCGGACCCCGGCAGTCTGTTCAGCCTGCGGAAGCGGGAGCTTCTGCGCCTTCAGCAGCAGCGGCTTCCAGAACAGCCGTCTCAGCCGGCAGTTCTTCGGCAGCACCGATGTCCTGACCCGAAGCAGCCAGCTCGGCGGAAATACCGTCGAGAACCGCACCGGAAACCAAATCGCAATACAGGGTGATGGCGCGGATGGCGTCATCGTTGCCCGGGATCGGGTAGGTCACGCCAGCAGGGTTGGAGTTGCTGTCCAGAACGCCGATGACCGGAATGCCAAGCTTCGTGGCTTCTTCAATCGCCAGCTTTTCCTTGTTCGTGTCGATCACGAACAGCAGGTCGGGCAGGCCACCCATTTCCTTGATACCGCCGAGGGAACGCTCGAGCTTCTCGCGGTCGCGCGTGATGTCGAGAACTTCCTTCTTCGTCAGACCGGCTGTGCCGCCAGCCAGCATTTCGTCGATCTGGCGCAGACGCTTGATGGAGCCCGTGATGGTCTTCCAGTTGGTCAGCATGCCGCCGAGCCAGCGGTGGTTGACGTAGTACTGGCCGCAACGCTGTGCAGCTTCAGCAACATGGTCAGCCGCAGCACGCTTGGTGCCAACGAACAGAACACGGCCACCGTTGGCAACGGTGTCACGGACAACCTTCAGGGCGCGGTCCAGCATCGGAACCGTCTGCTGCAGGTCGATGATGTGAACCTGGTTGCGCACACCGAACAGGTACGGCGCCATGGCCGGGTTCCAGCGACGGGTGTGGTGACCGAAATGAACGCCGGCTTCGAGCAGCTGGCGCATGGTGAAATCAGGCATTGCCATGATTCAGAATTCCTTGCGTCTGGTTGAACCTCCGCATGGCAACGTCCCTTTAGAGGACACCAGAAAACCCGAGAGCCATGCGTGCGGATTGCTCCCGTCAGGACAGATCCCGACAAAGAACGGTCGCGATATGGCGGAAAATCCCTGCGGACGCAAGGTCTGTCCGCAGGATTTCACACAATATCCACACGCAAGATCAGACCTGCTGCGCCTTTTCCACGCCGCGGATCGTCCGCAGCCGCTCCGCCAGACGGGGGGTCACGCGATACAGTCCCGGAATGGAGATTTCCACGTCCTGCGTTTCCTCGACGGACGGCAGGAGTTTCACCCGACCAAAGCCGCCCTGAACTTCTTCGAGAAGAGCCGTGAGTTCGGACAGGGCGCTTTCCTGCTTTAGCCAGACCCGAATTTCCGACCGCTCTGCCGCCGCCGCCGCCTCAAGATCAATGACGCTCTGAGCCGTAATCCGCAGCGCATCCCCGTCAATCTTGAGTTCGGCATTCACCAGAATGGCCTGGCCGGCCACCAGCAGATCTCGGCAGGAAATCAGCGTTTCCGAGAAGAGCGTAACCTCGCATCCTCCGCCGCTATCGGACAGATTGACCCATGCCATTTTCTTGCCGGTCCGGGTCGGACGCTCTTTACGATCGACGACGCAGCCTGCGATCTTGACGCGCGTAGTACCTGTTTTTGCAGCATTTTCCAGAGCGTTCGATGGTGTAACCCCAAGCCTGCGCAACACGCTGCGATAGGCATCGAGCGGATGGGCACTCATGTGAAAGCCGATAGCCGATGCTTCGAGCGAAAGACGCTCGAAATCCGGCCACGGGCGCCCCTCGTTCAGGCGCAGGATTTCACGTTCCTGCCCAGCGCCACCAAACAGACCCGTCTGACCTACTTTTTCTTCCTGAGCCCGCGCCTGAGCCCGTCGCAGGAGAATGTCAGCGCTGGCAAAAACAATGTGCCTCTCTTTAAGAAGACTGTCGAAAGCCCCTGCCTTTGCAAGACTTTCGATCTGAATCTTGTTCAGGCTTTTCGGATCACAGCGCTCTGAAAAATCCGTCAGATCCTGAAACGGACGATCCCCGCGCGAAGCAACGACACTTTCCATCGCCACGGCTCCCACACGCTTGATCGCGGAAAGCGCATAGCGAATACCCTGCTGCCCATCCTCCATCATCTCGATAGAAAAATCTGCCATAGATTTATTGATATCAACGGGTAACACGGGAATCTTCATCCGGCGCGCTTCCTGACACAAGGCTGCCAACTTGTCCGTTTTTTCCCGAGCCAGAGACATGCAGCCAGCAAGGAACGCCACAGGATGGTTCGCTTTCATCCAGGCCGTCTGATAGGACACCAGCGCATAGGCTGCGGCGTGCGACTTGTTGAAGCCGTAATCGGCAAAACGAGCCATAAGATCAAAGACTTCGACTGCTTTATCCTGCGGAATACCGCGGGCTGTGGCACCTTCAGTGAAAATCGCGCGCTGCTTTTCCATTTCAGAGGCAATCTTTTTGCCCATCGCGCGCCGCAGCAGGTCAGCGCCGCCCAGACTGTAGCCCGCCATCTTCTGGGCGATCTGCATGACCTGTTCCTGATAGACCATGATCCCATAGGTCTCTTCAAGAATATCGCGAATTTCCTCGTGCGGAGGCTCCCAGTGCTCGCCGTGTTTGCGCCGGCAGTAATCTGGAATATTGGCCATTGGTCCCGGACGATACAACGACACGCCCGCAATCAGATCTTCGAGCCTGCTGGCCGCCATCTGCTTGAGCATGTCCCGCATGCCGGCGCCTTCAAACTGGAACACACCGGCGGTATCGCCCTTGGCCAGCATTTCGAAGGTTTTGACATCATCCAGAGGAATCCGTGAGAGATCGACTGTAATGCCCTGTTCTTTAAGGAAATCCAGACCGCGCTTGAGGATCGTAAGCGTGGTCAGGCCAAGGAAGTCGAACTTCACCAGACCGGCCTGCTCGACGTACTTCATATTGTACTGCGTCACGAGCATGTCGCTCTTCGGATCGCGGTACAGGGGGACAAGCTCCACCAGTTCCCGATCACCAATCACCACACCCGCGGCATGGGTGGAGGCATGACGGTACAACCCTTCGAGCTGCAACGCGATTTCCATCAGGCGTTTGAGCGACTCATCACTGTCGCGCATTTCCTGAAGCCGGGGTTCTCCATCAATCGCGTCCGAAAGCGATACAGGCTTGGCGGGGTTGTTCGGGATCAGTTCGGCAACACGATTGACCATGCCATAAGGCAGCCCCAACACACGGCCCACGTCCCGCACCGCTGCCTTGGCTTGGAGTTTTCCGAAGGTGATGATCTGCGCCACCCGGCTTCCGCCGTATTCCTCGCGCACATAACGGATCACCTCATCGCGACGGTCCTGACAGAAATCAATATCGAAATCCGGCATGGACACACGTTCTGGATTCAGGAATCTTTCAAACAGCAATCCAAACGGGATGGGATCAATATCCGTAATCGTCAGCGCATAGGCCACAAGCGACCCTGCGCCTGACCCACGTCCCGGACCGACCGGAATGTCGTGCGCTTTTGCCCACTGAATAAAGTCGGCAACGATCAGGAAGTAACCGGGGAAGCCCATTCCCGCGATAATATCGAGTTCAATCTGCAGACGTTCGGAATAAAGCCTGCGTTTTTCTTCATCTGCACTCACTGCTTCCAGACGTTTTTCCAGCCCTTCCCAAGCCATGGCGCGCAGGGTCTCTTCTTCCGTCGAGCCTTCCCGGACCTTCGGGCAGATTGGTAGAAGTGGCTTGCGCGTACAGGCCGCCACGGCGCATTTTTGTGCAATAATCAGCGTGTTATCGCAGGCCTCTGGCAGATCATGAAAAACAGCCCGCATTTCCGCCGGGGTTTTGAACCACGCCTGCGGAGAAACATGCCAGCGATCGTCCTCTGCAATGGTCCGTCCCTGCGCGATGCACAAAAGCGCATCATGGGCCTCGTGCATTTCAGGCTTGGGGAAGAAGCACTCATTGGTCGCCACCAGAGGAATGTTCATCTCATCCGCCATTGGGATCAGAACACTCTCGACCTCCTGCTCCCCAGCCTCTCCAAGTCGGTTCAGCTCGACTGCGATATTCCCTCGGAAAGCCTCTTCCAGCCGCATCAGAAGTGCTTTTGCCTCAGACTTCTGCTCTTCAAGAATCAATCTATTGATCGGGCCGCGATTGCCGCCCGTCAGAAGGAACAGCCCCGCCGCATGCTGGCAGAGAAATTCTATCGCGATTGAGGGATCAGCAGGATCGCCGTTCAGAAACCCTTCGGAAGACAGGATCTGAAGATTTGCGAGACCTTCTTCGTTCCGCGCCAGAATCACTAGAGGCTCTGAAACAGCCCCCGGCTTGGTCGAACGTGGTGGAAGCGAAATCTGGCAGCCGACAATTGGCTGCACACCGTTGCTTCGACAGTAGAGCGAGAACTCAAGCGCTCCAAAAAGATTGCCACTATCCGTAAGGGCAACGGCAGGCATGGCATTTTTAGCGGCCAGACTCACGAGGTCCGGAATCCGGATTGCACCCTGGCTCAGGGAATAGGCAGAGTGATTTCTGAGATGAACAAAATCGGCATGAGACATGCTGCAAGTCTATCAGGGACGGACATCGGATGCAGGGGTTTTTGAACCCTGCCGCTCCATTTCAATGCCCTACAGCGAAACAAGTTTCCCATCTCGCAATGTCACGGTCCGGTCCATCCGTGAGGCCAGTTCGTCGTTATGCGTGGCAATCAGCGCGGCTGCGCCCTCTTCCCGTACAACGCGCAGAAGCTCTCCGAACACATGATCCGCCGTGCCGATATCCAGATTGCCCGTCGGTTCGTCTGCCAGAAGCAGCTTGGGCTGATTGGCCAGCGCACGCGCAATCGCAGTTCGCTGCTGCTCTCCACCGGACAGGCGACCGGGCAACGATTCAAGCCGATGAGAGAGCCCAAAGCGGCCGAGCAGATCCTTGGCGCGTACGCGTGCCTGCTTCGGGGGCACGCCAGCAATAAGCTGCGGCAGCATGACGTTTTCGCAGGCCGTGAACTCACCCAGAAGATGATGAAACTGATACACAAACCCGATCTGATCCCGCCGGATCGCCGTGCGTAGTGTATCACTCAATCCACTTGCGGGGCGATCGGCCACAAAAACTGTCCCTTCGGACGGTGCTTCCAAAAGACCAGCAAGATGCAGAAGAGTGGATTTTCCGGTGCCGCTCGGCGCAACGAGAGCAACGATTTCGCCAGCCCGAAGCTCGAATTCGGCACCGCTCAGGATTTCAAGCGTCTCTTCGCCCGACCGGAAACGGCGTTTCAGTCCCTCAAGACGCAGGGCACTCGCCCCGACTGAATGGTCATTCATGACGCAGGGCCTCAATCGGATCGGTTCTGGCCGCGCGCCAGGATGGATAGAGTGTCGCCAGAAGCGAAAGCGCCAGAGACATTCCGATCACTTCCCACACCTGAGACCACACCAGTTTCGCTGGCAGACGCTCTAGAAAATAGACTTCCGGATTGAACAGATTGGTTCCGGTCAGAGACTGAAGCCATTGACGGATCCGTTCGATATTCAGCGCAAAGGCAATTCCCAGCGCAGACCCGGCTACGGTTCCGACAATTCCGACAGACGCGCCACACATGAGGAAAATCCGCATGATCGCGCCCCGGCTCGCACCAAGCGTCCGCAGCACTGCTATATCCCGCGTCTTGTCCTTGACCATCATGATCAGCGACGAAATCACATTGAACGCCGCGACAAGAATGATGAGCGTCAGGATCAGGAACATGACGTTCTGCTCGACCGTCACCGCATCCAGAAAACCGTTGGCGCTCTGGGTCCAGTCCAGCACCCGCAGACGCGGATCTTCCAGACGCTCGGCAATCGCCTTGCGCGTCGGCTGGACGTTGGATGGATCATCCGTCGAAACCTGAATGAGAGAAACGGCCGAAGATCCCAGCATCAGGAATTTCTGTGCGGCAGGAAGCGGCATCAGGACGATGCTGGAATTATAATCGTTCCAGTTGGCATCGAAAATGACGGCCACATGATAGGTTTTCACCCGTGGCATGGTGCCGAACGGCGTCGCCTGCCCGTCTGGCGACAGAAGCGTGATCGGAGAGCCGATTGTCAGCCCGGCCCGGTCGGCCATCGTCGTTCCGATCGCAACCGCGTCATCACCGGTGAAATTATTCAGGCTTCCCGCAATGATACCGCTGCTCAGCGCCGTCCAGTCCCGGAGCGACTGCTGGGACACGCCCTGCATTTCTGCTCCGGACGAGAAACGCCCTGCCTCCACCAGCACAGTGCCCTGCGCCATGGGGATGACTGATTTTACACCCGGAACCTGCCGGATGGCGGCCACGTCGTTTTCGTAAACCTCAATAGGACGCCCGTAGCCATACACGGTTAGATCCCCGTGCAGACCTAGGATGCGTCCCATCAGATCGGCCTTGAAGCCGTTCATCACCGACATAACGATGATGAGAGTCGCCACTCCGAGCGCAATCCCGATCAGGGAGAAAATGGCGATGATCGAAGCGAAACGCTCGCCACGGCGGGCACGGAGATACCGTCCCGCCACCATGCGCTCGAAGCGGCCGAACATCAGGCGGCCCCGATTTTGGCCAGAGCATCCTCAACGGACAGTTCAAACCGCTCGCCCGTGACGCGCTGCTTGAGCTCGACCTTGCCTTCCTTGGCGCCGCGCGGTCCGACGATGATCTGCCAGGGATGTCCCATCAGATCCGCATCGTTGAACTTCACACCCGCACGGTCCGAACGATCATCATACAGCAGGTTCTCGGGATCGGTGCCGTAAATGCTCTCACAAATCGCATCGCAGGCTTCATCACCCTGACGCAGGTTCAGGATTGCAGCCCGATACGGTGCGACCGATGTAGGCCAGATGATGCCGGCCTCGTCATGCGACGCCTCAATGATCGCACCGACCAGACGTGACACGCCGATACCGTAAGAGCCCATCTGCGGATGAAACGACGCCCCGTCAGAGCCGATCACTTCAATGTCCATCGATTCCGTGTACTTCGTACCGAAATAGAAGATGTGACCCACTTCGATTCCGCGGCCTTCGCGCTTGCGCTCCTCCGGGATTTTGGCCCATTCGGCCTCGTCGTGCTTCTCATCCGTTGCCGCATAATGATCGGTCACGGTTGAGAAGAATGTGGCGAGACTTTCGTGATCGTCACAATCGACCGGACGACCCAGCCAGTCCTGCTCTTCGAGTGCGGCATCGAAGAAGACGCCGCTTTCACCCGTCGGAGCAAGAACGAGGAATTCGTGGCTCAGATCACCACCGATCGGTCCCGTATCGGCGACCATCGGAACAGCCCGAACACCCAGACGCTGGAAGATACGCAGATAAGACAGCATCATCCGGCGATAGCTGGCGACGGCATCCTCGTATGTCGCATCGAAGGAATAGGCATCCTTCATCAGGAACTCACGCCCGCGCATCACGCCGAAACGGGGACGCACCTCGTCACGGAACTTCCACTGGATGTGATAAAGTGCCTTGGGCAGATCCTTGTAGGATTTCACGGACGCTCCGAAGATATCCGTGATCATTTCCTCATTCGTCGGCCCGTACAGCAGATCACGACCATGACGATCCTGAATCCGGAGCATTTCCGGGCCATAAGCGTCATAACGCCCAGAGCGGCGCCACAGATCGGCGGACTGAAGCGTCGGCATCAGGACTTCCTGTGCGCCGATAGCATCCTGCTCTTCGCGAACGATCTGCTCGATATTGCGCAGAACCCGCAGGCCTGCCGGCAGCCAGGCATAGATGCCCGAAGAGGTCTGGCGCACAAGGCCAGCCCGCAGCATCAGGCGGTGAGACGCGATCTGCGCCTCAGCCGGAACTTCCTTCAGCGTCGGCTGAAAGGCTTTCGTCAAACGCATGTGTTACTTCTCTCAGACGCGCAGAAGATGGACATCGACAAGCGGACGCTTCTGAAGCTTGCGCCCCAGAGCACGACGCAGGGCCGTTTTGGCAGCATCGCGGAAAGCGGCATCGTCCTGACGCAGTTCGTCCGGAATCTGGTCGATGGAGTCGGCAAACTCTTCCTGAATCCGGATGCTTTCAGGGTCATCGGATTCCAGCAGGCCCGGCGCGCTGATCTTTGGCTCACCAATGACATAACCTTCGTCATCGACGGCAAAACTCGCCAGAACAATGCCGTTGAACAGCATCTTGCGACGCGCCGCAAGAACACCGCCCGTCATGGGCAGCAGACGGCCACCATCCAGTGCCAGACGGCCCGTCGGCGCCGTATCGACAACCTTCACCTCACCCGGGGACAGGTTGAGGATGTCGCCATCTTCAAGCAAGATCGGCTCGGAACCCATTTCATGCGCCAGCGCGGCATGGGCTGTCAGGTGACGCCATTCGCCGTGGGTCGGAATGCTGTATTTTGGACGAACGATCCGATAGAGCGTGCGAATGTCTTCGCTGGTCGCATGGCCGGACGTGTGAACCTTGGCGTCCTTGTCCGTCAGGACCGTCACGCCACGGCGCGACAGATTGTCCTGCACGGCCATGACAGCCTGCTCGTTGCCCGGGATCATCCGCGAGCTGTAGATCACCGTATCGCCCTCGCCGAGGGCGATGTTCGGATGCGTGTCAGACGCAATTCGCGACAGGGCCGAGCGCGGCTCGCCCTGACTGCCCGTAATGATCATCAGCAGACTGTCATCATCCACATCCCGCGCGTCCTGCTCGGTCAGGAACGGGGGCAGGTCCTGGAAATAACCGCATTCACGTGCGGCCGTCTCAAGGTTACGCAGCGAGCGCCCGACGATCATGACCACACGCCCCGAAGCCTGAGCGGCCTTGGCGATGCTCTCAACGCGCGCCACGTTACTGGCAAAACACGTCACGGCAATGCGGCCTTCCAGCCCCATGATCAGATCCGTCAGGCCCTTGCGGACGTCTGCTTCGGATTCAGACTTACCCGGCTTGAGCACGTTGGTGCTGTCACCGACCATAGCCAGAACACCTTCGTCACCCAGCTTGCCGAACGTCTCAAGGTCCGTCACCGGCCCGACCAGCGGGTTCTCGTCCAGCTTCCAGTCACCCGTATGCACAATCAGGCCATGCGGCGTCCGCAGTGCCACGGCCTGAGCCTCGGCGACGGAATGCGTGACGGACACAAACTGAAGATCGAACGGTCCAACTTCAAAACGCGAAGCCGGACGGATAACGTGGATCTTCACCTGATTGTTCAGATGCGCTTCCTGCAACTTGCGCCGCAGAACAGCCGCCGCAAACGGCGTTGCATAAACCGGGCAGCGCAGATACGGCCACAGATGCGCCACGGCCCCCAGATGATCTTCATGCGCGTGCGTAATCACCAGACCGCACAGATCCCGCGCGCGATCCGCGATGAAGGTCGGGTCCGGCATCAGCACTTCGGCTTCGGGTGTGTCGTTACCCGAAAATCCGATGCCGCAATCAATGGCAAGCCAGGTGTCGCGACCATTCTTTGTCAGGCAGTAGAGATTGAAATTCATGCCGATCTCGCCCGTCCCGCCCAAGGGCAGGAAAGACAGACCGTCCGGTTTTTCCGTCATGATGGTTCCTTGCAGATACGATATAAAATTAAAACGTGAGTCATTGCCCAACGCCCTGCGGGCGCTCAGGGGAATAGGAAAGAGGCGGACCCGTATTGCGGTCCGCCAGAAGGCGCAGGCCATCCAGCGTCAGATCGGGCGCCAGCACATCAAAAAGCGGCGTTCCCTCAGAGAACAGTGGAGCCAGACCGCCTGTTGCGATCACTGTTGGCTTTGCATCCATTTCATCGGAAATACGACGGATCAGTCCCTCTACGAGGCCGACATAGCCCCAGAACAGACCGGAGCGCATCGCAACACTCGTATTGCAGCCAATCGCCGTGGAAGGGCGGCCAATGCTCATGCGAGGCAATCGTGCGGCTGCCCGGTGCAGCGCGTCGATCGACAGGTTCACACCCGGAGCAATCGCCCCCCCACAGAACTGACCCGCCGTGTTGACCACATCGAATGTCGTCGCGGTGCCGAAATCAACAACGATCAGGGGAGTACCGTAAAACTCACGCCCTGCCAGCCCATTCAGACGCCGGTCCGCACCCAGTTCGTTCGGATTTTCCACAAGAACATCAATGCCCCAGTCCAGCCTTGCATTGGCGACAAGAGGCACAACATCCAGCCATTCACGACAGAAACGGCGCAGTTCATACAGCGCGACAGGAACCACGGTCCCGATAATGGCGCGACTGATTTTTGTCGCATCAAGACCACGTCGGTCGAAAAGCGTCAGAAGCCAGGCCGCATATTCATCCGCCGTGCGTGCTTCATTCGTCGAGATTCGCCATTGTCCGAGCCACGACTGTCCGTCGTGTACGGCGAACACGATGTTGGTGTTTCCAGCATCAATGACGAGAAGCACGTTGCGGTCCGGTCCTTCAGTCCAGCAGGATATCGCCGGTTACAACCGGAATGGTTTCACCGTTGGGAAGGGTCAGCAGCAGGCGTCCCTGCGCATCGAGCCCTGAAAACGAACCTGTAATATAGGTTTCACAACCCTGAACCGCAAGTCGCGACCCGACGGGGTGTGCGCGGGCCAACCAGGCAGCCCGGATCGGTGCAAAGCCCTGCGCCGTCAGAATGGTGGTCCAGCGCTCGATCTGCGCGACCAGGATCTCACCAAATGCTTTCGCAGACGGTGCAGCAGTTTTCTCGGAAAGCGCGGCAAGACGGCGACCAGGGATTTCAGGAGCTTGCGTTAAATTGGCTCCGATTCCCACGACAACCCACGGCCTGCCTTGCGGTCCACCCGTTTCGATCAGCACACCAGCCATCTTCCGGCCATCCAGCAACAAATCATTGGGCCACTTCACCATAAAAGGCATCGGCCCTACAGGCGAAGGACAAAAATGCGTGGCCGTCTCGTACAAGGCTACCGCAGTGAGAAATGGAAGAGCCGCGATGAACGTCGCAGGATCAGCAGGACGGAACAAAAGCGAGATCGCAAGGTTCCCTCCTGGATCAGTCCAGGTCCGTCCGCGCGTGCCGCGCCCTGCTGTCTGAGAAAAAGCCTGAACGGCCAGATATTCAGGCTCTCCGGCTTCAGCTCTGATTTTGCAGAGGTCGGAAGTGGAGCCGAGCGTTTCATGGTATTCGAAACGCCAGTTCATGGCTGCATAGTATTCATGATGGTGGGCGATGACGGGATTGAACCGCCGACCCTCTCGGTGTAAACGAGACGCTCTACCGCTGAGCTAATCGCCCTCAGAATGTTTGTGAGGTCTATATACACGGTTCCGGATGGCGGTAAAGCCACCCGGAACCGTTTTGTGAGCTTTTTCAGCTCACGGCGTCCTTCAGACCCTTGCCCGGCTTGAAGCGGACAGAGGTGGATGCCGGAATGTCGATTTCTTCGCCCGTACGCGGGTTGCGGCCCTTGGCGGCCTTACGCGTTGCGGTCACGAAGCTGCCGAAGCCGACGAGACGGACTTCCTGCTTCTTGGCAAGCGTCGCTTCGATCGTGCTGAACACCGCATCGACAACTTCGCTGGCCTTTGCCTTCGGAAGATCGGCAGCGTCTGCAACGGCGGCGATCAGTTCCTGCTTGTTGAGGGGCTTCTCCATGATGTGCCTTTCTGGTGTTAGAGCGCCTGAGCCGGGCTCTGATGAGTCCCTTCTGGCTCAGGCGCCTTGTTCGATCTGCGGCCGCACTATGAAGCGGATTTTTCCGGCGTCAACTGCCAGAATCGCAGAAGATCGTCCGTGTTAGTGGGGAAGTGCCTGCGGAGCCGCTTTATCCACCGTTATTTCACTGATGGGATCAACATTTTCATCCCATTCAATGGCTTCCGGCATACGAGTCAGCGCAATCTTGAGCACTTCATCTACATGGCTCACGGGAATGATTTTGAGTGCGTGACGGACATTGTCCGGCACCTCCGCCAGATCTTTCTCGTTATCCTTGGGGATCAGAACCGTCTTGATCCCCGCCCGCAGAGCAGCCAGCAGCTTCTCCTTGAGCCCCCCGATCTCCAGAACCCGGCCACGCAGCGTGATCTCACCCGTCATGGCCACGTCCCTGCGAATGGGGATCTGCGTCATGATGCTCACCAGAGACGTCGCAAGCGCAATACCGGCGGACGGACCGTCCTTGGGCGTTGCCCCTTCGGGAAGATGGATATGGATATCCCTCTTCTCGAACAGGGGCGGCCGAATCCCGAACTCCTGAGCCCGCGAACGGACATAGGAGAGTGCTGCAGAAATGCTTTCCTGCATGACTTCGCCGAGCTTGCCGGTCTGCTTGACGGTCCCCTTGCCCGGAACCATCACGCTTTCGATCGTCAGGATCTCGCCGCCAACCTGCGTCCAGGCCAGTCCCGTCACGACGCCAACCATATCCTCCGTTTCGGTCTCACCGTGACGGAAACGACGAACGCCAGCATATTTCTCAAGGTTTTCCGGCGTAATCTCGACATGTTTGACGCCGGTCGTGATGATTTCCTTGACCGTCTTCCGTGCCAGTTTAGCAAGTTCGCGCTCAAGGTTTCGCACACCTGCTTCTCTGGTATAGGCCCGGATCAGTTCGCGGATCGTATCATCTGTGACTGTCCACTCATCCGGCTTGAGATTATGTGCCTCAGCCTGCTTACCCAGAAGATGACGGCGCGCAATCTGCACTTTCTCATCTTCTGTATAGCCAGAGAGGTTAATGATCTCCATGCGATCCAGAAGCGGCTGGGGCATGTTCAGACTGTTGGCCGTCGTGACAAACATCACATCCGACAGATCATAATCCACTTCAAGATAATGATCGGCGAACGTAGCATTCTGTTCCGGATCCAGTACCTCAAGCAGCGCCGAGGACGGATCACCACGCCAGTCGGCACCCAGCTTGTCGATCTCGTCGAGCAGGAACAGCGGATTGGACGTCCGCGCCTTCTTCATGCCCTGAATGATCTTGCCCGGCATGGAGCCGATATAGGTCCGCCGGTGGCCACGGATTTCGGACTCATCACGAACGCCACCCAGTGACATACGGATGTAGTTGCGACCGGTCGCCTTGGCGATGGAGCGTGCCAGAGAGGTCTTGCCCACACCCGGAGGTCCGACAAGGCATAGGATCGGCCCTTTGAGCTTCTGCGAACGCGTCTGCACAGCCAAGTATTCGAGAATACGTTCCTTGACCTTTTCCAGACCATAATGCTCGGCTTCGAGCACATCCTCGGCATGCTGGAACTCGCGCGTGATCTTCGAGCGCTTCTTCCAGGGAATGCCCAGCAGCCAGTCCAGATAGTTGCGGACCACCGTGCTCTCGGCCGACATCGGGCTCATGCCACGCAGCTTCTTCAGCTCGGCATGCGCCTTTTCCTTGGCTTCACGGCTCAGGCGGGTCTTGTTGATCTTCTCTTCAAGCTCGGAATTTTCGTCCTTGCCGTCCTCGCCCTCGCCGAGTTCCTTCTGGATCGCCTTAAGCTGCTCATTTAGATAATATTCGCGCTGGGTCTTTTCCATCTGCCGCTTCACGCGGTTCCGGATGCGCTTCTCGACCTGAAGAACGCCAATTTCCGTTTCGATATGCGCGAACACCTGCTCCAGACGGCGTGCGGGAGACGCCGTTTCCAGAATGTCCTGTTTCTCGGAAATCTTGAGATTCAGGTGGCTCGCAATCGTATCGGCCAGCTTCGAAATACCCTCGATCTGGTTGATCGAGACCATGACCTCAGGCGGAATTTTCTTGTTGAGCTTGATATACTGCTCGAACTGCGAAACCGTTGAGCGGCTCAGCGCCTCGATTTCGCTTCCCGGAGCCGCATCCACGGCTTCCTCCGGAATTTCTTCGATTTCAGCTTCGAAATGTCCGTCCACATCGAACAGACGTGTGATATGCACACGGCGCGTCCCCTCGACCAGAACCTTGACGGTCCCATCCGGCAGCTTCAGCAGCTGCAGAATGGTCGAGACCGTACCATAACGGTAGATATCATCCACCGACGGATCGTCCAGAGAGACATCCTTTTGCGCTACAAGCAGGATCTGCTTGCTCTCACGCGTCACGGTCTCCAGCGCCTTCACCGACTTTTCACGCCCGACAAACAGCGGCACGATCATGTGGGGGAAGACCACGATATTGCGCAATGGCAGAACGGCCATCACATCGTGACGCACAGGCTCCTCAACGGCTTCCACAACAGCAGGCGCCGCAGCCTTACGAGGCTTACGAACGACCTTCTTGGGCGCCGTTACGGGTGTTTCGGCAACAACCACGTCATCCGTCTTTTTTGTCCGGCGACGGGCTTTCGGCTTGGTATCGTCAGTCATTCACTTGATCTCCAGAGGGACGATCTTGCGATACCAACCTGCCTTGCAGCGTCGGTATCGCATCTCTTTCATGCCCATGAGGCATGAATTGGGACAACCTCAGTCAGTTATGTCGAAACCCGAAGGCTTCGGCACAAGAGCCGAAACCATTATTTACGCAGACTGTTCGGCAGGCTCGGACTTGCCTTTCCCATAAACATACACGGGCTGAGCCTTGCTTTCAGCCACTTCGCGATTGATGACGACTTCTTCGACCCCTTCAAGGCCAGGAAGATCGAACATCGTACCGAGCAGGATGTTTTCCAGGATCGAGCGCAGTCCACGCGCACCGGTTTTACGCTCAATGGCACGCTTGGCGATGGCAGCCAGTGCGTCATCCGTGAAGGTCAGCTTGACGGGGCCTTCCATTTCGAACAGACGACCGTACTGCTTCACCAGAGCGTTCTTAGGCTTGCTCAGAATCTGGATCAGGGCGGCTTCATCCAGATCATTTAGCGCAGCAATGACCGGCAGACGGCCGATAAATTCGGGAATAAGGCCGAATTTCAGCAGATCTTCCGGCTCAACGCTCTGAAGAATGGCTCCCAGACGCCGTTCGTCCTCGGAACGCACATCCGCGCCAAACCCGATCCCCGAACCCTTGCCGCGGGCCGAGATGATCTTGTCCAGGCCGGAGAACGCTCCACCGCAGATGAAGAGCATATTGGTCGTATCGACCTGCAGGAACTCCTGCTGCGGATGCTTGCGACCACCCTGCGGCGGCACGGAAGCGACTGTGCCCTCCATGAGCTTCAGAAGCGCCTGCTGCACGCCCTCACCCGACACGTCACGCGTGATGGAAGGATTGTCGGACTTGCGGGAAATTTTGTCGATTTCGTCGATATAGACGATGCCACGCTGCGCCCTGTCCACATTGTAGTCGGCGGACTGGAGTAGTTTGAGAATGATGTTTTCCACGTCCTCACCGACATAACCGGCTTCGGTCAGGGTCGTGGCGTCGGCCATCGTGAAAGGAACGTCGAGAATACGGGCCAGAGTCTGGGCGAGCAGGGTCTTACCCGAACCCGTCGGACCAATCAGCAGGATGTTGGATTTCGCAATCTCGACATCAGAACTTTTCGCGGCATGGGCGAGGCGCTTGTAGTGGTTGTGAACCGCCACAGAAAGCGCGCGCTTGGCCTCGAATTGACCGATCACATAATCGTCAAGAACCTTGCAAATTTCCTTGGGCGTCGGGACGCCGTCACGCGACTTCACGAGATGGGTCTTGTGCTCTTCACGGATGATATCCATGCACAGCTCGACACATTCATCGCAGATGAAGACCGTGGGGCCCGCGATCAGCTTGCGGACTTCGTGCTGGGATTTCCCACAGAACGAGCAATACAGGGTGTTCTTGGAATCGCCGGATTTGTTGCTCACTGCTGCTTCCTTTCCCTTACGCACGACATGGCCGCATTCACGCAGCAGACATGCGAAAGAACTTTAACTTTAGGCCGAGGTCAAAGCCTTCGGCAACCCCGGAGCCTGAAAGCCCCAAGACACGAAAAGCGGCACATCGGAATGCCGCTTTTCAGTTCCAACAGGAGAACTGCTCCCCATACTGGAAACGCCTTAGTTCGGGTCTGCGGTCGTCTCATGCGGATTACGCTCGACGACCTTGTCGATCAGGCCGAACTCACGGGCTTCATGCGCCGAAAGATAGCTGTCACGTTCGAGCTTCTGCTCGATCTGCTCCAGTGTCTGACCGGTATGCTCGCGATAAATCTCGTTCAGCCGCTGACGGATGATGAGAATTTCGCGGGCCTGGATCTCGATGTCCGAAGCCTGTCCCTGCGCACCGCCAGACGGCTGATGGACCATCACGCGCGCATTCGGAAGGGCGTAGCGATGTCCCTTCTCGCCACCTGCGAGCAGCAGCGACCCCATAGAGGCAGCCTGACCGATGCAGACCGTGCTGACCGGGCAGCGGATGTACTGCATGGTGTCATAGATCGCGAGACCGGCAGAAACGACACCGCCCGGGCTGTTGATATAAAACGAGATTTCCTTGGTGGGATTGACGCTCTCAAGATAGAGAAGCTGCGCGCAGATCAGGGAGGAGACCTGATCGTAAACGGGTCCGGTCAGGAAAATGATGCGCTCCTGAAGGAGACGCGAAAAGATGTCGAAAGCGCGCTCTCCGCGGGCAGTCTGCTCGACCACCATCGGCACCAGAGAGTTGCTCAACACCTCGAGGGGATCACGATCCCGAATGGCCATGCTGTCTGTTCCTCAATGCCCGATGGGCTTTCTTCTACTCCCTAACATGGACCCGACATGGCGTTCCGTCAAAGGGAGCAGGCAGGAAAAAACGGGCACCCCGAAGAGTGCCCGCTGGTTCCCACGCCGAAAGATCAGAGTTCGGCGGGCGGGATTTCTGCCAGTTCTTCCGGCGTCACGTCCTTGTCGGTGACGTCGGCCAGCTCGATCAGGTAATCGACGACCTTGTTTTCCAGAATCGGGCCACGGAGCCCTTCAACGGCCTGCGGGTTCTTGGAGAAGAACTCGAAAACCATCTGTTCCTGACCCGGATAACGCTGGGCTTCCTGCTGCATCGCACCCAGAAGCTCTTCACGGGAAACCTGGATTTCCTGCTTGCGGCCGATTTCAGCCAGCAGCAGACCCAGCTTCACGCGACGCTCGGCAATACGACGGTAGTCGGCCTTGAGGGTCTCTTCGTCCTTACCAGCATCTTCTTCGTCCAGACGACCGGCCTTGCGGTCTTCCTCGACGCGGGCCCAGATCTGGTTGAACTCGGCGTCAACCATGCTGGACGGCGCTTCGAAGTCCGTCTTCTCGGACAGCGCGTCCAGAAGATCGCGCTTGATGCGCAAACGCGAAAGCTGCTGGTATTCGCCTTCAGCCTGTTCCGTGATGATCTTGCGGATCTGTTCGAGGTTCTCGAAACCGATCGTCTTGGCAAGCTCGTCATCGATGGCCGGATCAACGGCCTTCTTCAGGGACTTCGCCTTGATGTCGAAGGTCACGGCCTTTCCGGCCAGTTCTTCGGCCTGATAGTCGGCGGGGAACGTCACGTTGATGACGCGCTCTTCGCCAGCCTTCATGCCTTCCATCTGCTCGGCGAAGCCGGGGATGAAGCCTTCGCCACCGATTTCGACATTCACGTCATCAGCCGTGCCACCGTCGAACGGCGTGCCGTCCAGCTTGCCCACGAAATCAACGCAGACGACATCGCCCTGAGCGGCTGCGCGGTCTTCTTCGATCGTCTCGAACTTGCGGCTGCGACGGGCAACGTCGTTCAGGGCCTTCTCGACGGTCTCTTCGCTGACCTTGGCTCCAAGGCGCGTCAGCTTCAGGCCGGACAGGTCGGGAACTTCGATTTCCGGGAGAACTTCGGTCTCAACCTTGAATTCGAGATCCTTGCCGTCTTCGATGGCGGAAACCACTTCGACCTTCGGCTGCATCGCCGGACGGACGTTCTGCTCTGCGAACAGCTTGGTCGTCGCGTCGTTGATGACTTCTTCCAGCAGTTCCGCATTCACGGAATCGCTGTAACGCTGCTTGACGAGAGAAGTCGGCACCTTGCCCGGACGGAAACCGGGCAGCTTGATCGTCTTGGCGACTTCAGCGAGTCGCGCATCGCGACGGGCCTGCAGGTCAGCAGACGGGACAACGACGGTGAAGGCGCGCTTAAGTCCTTCGTTGAGCGTGGGCGTAACCTGCATGAGCCAGGCGATCCTCTCGGTCGGTAGGTTGGTCAAATCTCTTTCTCGGGAAGCCGGGTTGGTGCGGGCGGAGGGACTTGAACCCCCACGACTTGCGCCACCAGAACCTAAATCTGGCGTGTCTACCAATTTCACCACGCCCGCAGCGCTCGGCTTCCTGGCTCGTGTTACCGAACCTCGGAAGCGCGGCCTTTAGCGCATGAAACGCGACTTCACAACAGGGAGCGGACCGCCTTTTTGCGTCCGGCCTCCTTCGCAAGGCGCGTGGCGGTCGCACGGGCCGTGCCAAGAGGCAGGTCCAGATCTTCTGCCACAGGCCAGCCGCCATGGGCTTTCCCGGCCTCGATCCCGGCTTCTCCATGCAGCCAGACGCCCGCACAGCAGCCCTCCCAGACGTCCATTCCCGCAGCGAGCAATGCAGCGATCACACCCGTCAGCGTATCTCCCGACCCTGCGGTCGCAAGAGCGGAAGACGCATGATTATTGATGGCAGTCCGTCCGTCAGGGGCCGCGATAATGGTATCCGGCCCTTTCATGACAACGACGGCATTGAGACGTTTTGCTGCCATGCGCGCCGCATCGAGGCGACCTCCTTCGACAGGCCCGAACAGTTTGTGAAACTCCCCGATATGCGGTGTGATGGCTGCAACCCCCTCCAGACGGGACAGATCCTGAGCGCCCCAAGCCAGCGCCCCGGCATCGGCAATCACCGTACGACCGGCCTCCAGAAGTTGCGGCAAGCTTGCTGCCACTTCATTTTCGGTCAGGCCGGGCCCGCAGATCCACACCTTGCGTCGAACGTCTTCCAGCAGTTCGACAAGCGGTTCAGCGTCGACAACCAGACCGGAGTCACCGAGTCGGTAGGCTGGTGCGCCCTCGCCCGCTGAAATCCGGACCAGCCCCGCACCACTCCGCCGGGCCGCCGCCGCTGCAAGACGGGTCGCGCCCGGCATCTGGGCCCCACCACACAGACTGACGACCCCACGGCGATATTTGTAATCGCCCTCACCCGAGACGGGCAGGCTCCACAAACCAGGCTCGTTATGCTGCACGGTCGGTTCAATTCCCTCCCATGCACGCTCAGGCATCCCAATATCGGTGCAGATCACTTCGCCACACAGACCAGCGCCCGGTTGCAGGACGTGACCGGGACGCGGACGGACGAAGGTCACGGTGAGGAGGCAATCGCGCGCCCGACCCAGAATTTCACCCGACGCCCCCGAAACGCCACTGGGTACATCGATCGCCACGACCTGACGGGCAGCGGCCAGTACGGAAGCGACCTCGTCCGAAACCGGTCGCTTCAGCCCGGAACCGAAGACCGCATCCACCACCAGATCCGCCCGCCCCATCTCTTCAACGGAAAATGGAACCGTAAGGCCCGTCCATCGCGCAGCCATTTCCGCTGCCGGTGTTCCTGCCTTCGGACTGGAAAGTGCGGCCACACAGACCGGCCAGCCCTGACGTGCAAGATAGCGCGCAACGACATAACCATCGCCGCCATTATTGCCCGGCCCGCAGGCGACGGTGACACGACAGCGCGAAAAACGGCTCTGGATCACGCGGGCAACAGCCCATCCGGCATTTTCCATCAGAAGCGTGACGGGCAGAATGGTAGCTGCCACTCGGTCCATCCGGTCACTTTCGTCTGGAAGAAGCAGTGCAAAAGGATGTTGGGGCATATTGGGGCAATCTCCTGCCGAACTCAGAACGCAAAGACCGAACCACATTTTGCGCCGCGTGGTTTACGATGACACTGTTGCAATCACTCTCTGGCGCAAAGAGGGCTGCGTCGGGTATTCAGGGGAAACGTATTTCGGGAACGATCTTTCCCTCTCTTTCAATTTTCAACCCTGACGAGAATCAATGACAGGATCGATTATCTGGAGCCTCGTGCTCGCAATTCACGTGCTGTGCATGACTTACTGGGTTGGCGGGTCGATCTATTCGACACTGGTTGTCCGTTCCACGGTCGGACTGCTTGATCCCGGACCGCGCAATTCAGTTCTGCTTCAGGGCTATACACGCTTTTTCCGAGGGCTTTATCAGGTGGTACCCTTTTCCCTGCTGAGCGGCTGGGGACTGATTTTTCATGAAGGTGGCTTTGGCGCCGTGGCCTGGCCCGTCAATGCAATGCAGCTTCTGGGGCTGGTCATGGCGGTGGTGTTCATCCTGACCGTTCAGGGACCATTCCGTCGGGCACGCCGGGCCATGCGCCCCCAGCAGGCCCTGTTCGACACACTGCGCAGCCGCACCGCGATCATGGCGGGACTGGGTGTTCTGACCATCCTTGTCGCAGCAATGGCACGCGGCATCTGAAATCGTATGCGATACGGCGCTTTTGTGGCCGTATCGCTTGCCATTTCTGCCATTTATCGATAACGCACCAGATTATAGCTGCGGGTCACTGCCCCGCCCTCAACTCCGGCCCGCACCTGTTGGGGTGCGCACCGTCAACGAGAGTCTCGAGAGTCATTTGAGCGCGAAAACGACCTCCGGTCCTTCCAAATCCCGTACGACTGCCACGCCCAAACGTGGTCGCCCTCCAGCTTCGCGCAGTGCCGCAGCCGAGGTTTCCCCGACTCTTGCCGATGACGGCGACACGTCTGCGACACCGGAGGCCCCTGTTGCCAAGACCCCGCGAGCCCGACGCTCAAAAACCGCAGCTCCTGCTACCCCGGACAAGACGGAGGCTGCAAAGCCCGTCACGCGCCGCGCCCGCAAGGTGACATCTCCGGCTGTGGAGGCTGTAACCGAGGCCGAAGCTCCTGTTGCCAAATCTGCCGTTCGCCGCAAGAAGACTGCTGCTGAACCTGAGGCAATCATTGAAACAACCCCTGCCCCCCGCCGTAAGCGTTCCGTGAAAGTAGCGGATGAGACGGTATCTGAGGCAGCTCCCAAACGTCGTGGACGCCCGCGTAAGGTCATCCCTGTCGAGCAGCCTGAACTGGAAGTGGTGGCGGAAGAAACTCCGAAGCCTGTCGAAGCTCCTCGTCGTCGCGGTCGCCCCCGCAAAACGGACGTAGTCGCCACAGCAGCTCCCGTGGAAAAACCCGACGCCGAAAAGACCGAAAAGAAAGCCCGTACGACCCGTCGCAAAGCCTCTGCTCCGGTTGAAGAAATCGCTGCGCCTGTCGTCGAAGAAAAGGCCGCCGAACCGACCAAGAGCGAAAAAACTCCGGCCCGGGGTCGTCGCGCCAAGGCCGTTGTTGCAGAGGCCACCGTCGCCGCTGAAGACAGTGTCGCCCCTCCTGCCGTCGCTGAGACTGTCGTGATCGCCGAGGCTTCTTCCGACAAGCCTCGCTTTGCCGATCTAGGTCTTGGCGAGCTGATCATGCGAGCCATTGAAGAACTGGGGTACGAGCACCCCACCCCCATTCAGGCACAGGCCATTCCCGAAGTCCTGAAAGGCCATGACGTTCTGGGCGTCGCGCAGACCGGCACCGGCAAGACCGCTTCTTTCACACTGCCAATGCTTCAGAAGCTCTCCGGATCGCGTGCTCGCGCCCGGATGCCGCGTTCGCTGATCCTTGAGCCGACGCGTGAACTGGCTTTGCAGGTCGCGGAGAATTTCAAGCTTTATGGCAAACACCTCCGCCTGACGCATGCGCTGCTGATCGGCGGCGAAAGCATGGCCGAACAGCGCGATGTCCTGAACCGGGGCGTCGACGTACTGATCGCAACGCCGGGACGCCTACTCGATCTGTTCGGCCGGGGCGGCCTGCTCCTGACGCAGACCAGCACGCTTGTGATCGACGAAGCCGACCGTATGCTGGATATGGGCTTTATTCCCGATATCGAGAAAATCGTCGGGCTTCTGCCACCCCATCGCCAGACACTGTTCTTCTCCGCCACAATGGCTCCGGAAATCCGCCGTCTGGCAGATGCTTTCCTGCGTCACCCGGCTGAAATTACGGTCTCGCGCCAGTCTTCCGTCGCTGCGACCATCGAAGAAGCTCTGGTGATCGTTCCGGAGGACGAAAAGCGCCGCACCCTCAAAAAGCTGCTGCGTCGTGAAAACGTCCAGAGCGCGATCGTGTTCTGCAACCGCAAACGCGATGTGGACATGATCCAGCAGTATCTGACCAAGCACGGCGTAGAGGCCGGACATCTGCACGGAGATCTGGCGCAGTCGCTGCGCTTCTCGACGCTAGAGCGTTTTAGGTCCGGAGAACTGAAGTTCCTGATCTGCTCGGATGTGGCCGCTCGCGGTATCGACATCGGCGGCCTGTCACATGTCTTTAACTATGACCTGCCATTCAATGCCGAAGATTACGTCCACCGGATCGGACGCACCGGACGGGCAGGCAAGGAAGGCCACGCTTTCAGTCTGGCATCGCCACGAGATCGCAGACTCCTTGAAGCGATCGAGACGCTGACGGGTAAGGTCATTGCTCGCCCTGCTCTCGAAGGCATCACAACTGTCGACTGGGCTCCGGAAGACGGCGAACGCCGTCCGACGGAGGCCGCTCCTGCGCCTCAGGAAACCTCCGAGGACAGCGAGCACCGCGCGCGCAAGCGTCGTCGGGGTGGTCGCAAGCGTAACCGTGGCGACCGTGAAGAAAATGAGAGCGTTCAGCAGGCAACTCCCGTTGCCGTCCAGCCTTCCGTCTCCGTAATCGAGGCTCCTGTGAGCCATCGTTCGGTTGAGCTGGCGCCCGCCTTCGAAAACGATGGCCCGAAAACCGGCTTTGGTGGAGATACACCCGCCTTCATGCTGGTTCCGCGCCGTCGGAAAATCACGGTGTCCGGTGACACCGATCTCGCTGCACCTGTTCAGCATGATGGGCGCCATTACGGTAATGAATGAAACCTTAACCGGAGTTGCAGAACTCCGGATTGAAGGACTGGGTGCGGCAGGCGACGGCGTTGCGCATCTTGATGGCCAGAGCGTCTTCATTCCGGGCACATTGCCCGGAGAAGAGGTTCGGGTCCGCCTTGCTTCCGGCCATCCTGAACTGATTGATATCGTTCATTCATCTCCTGAGCGCGTAACGCCGCCCTGCGACCTGTTTGGGGAATGTGGCGGCTGTGCGTTGCAGCATCTTTCCCTCCCGGCTCTGCTGGAGTGGAAATCGCAGCGCGTCCTCCATGCCCTGACGGCCGCAGGTTTCACCGATCTGCCACCTGCACGGATGTTCCAGACCGTGCCTGAAACACGGCGACGGATGGATTTTGCTGTCCAACGCGTGCCGGGTGGCGTGATTATCGGGCTGCATCGCCGCAACGGTGACCCTGTGGACATGACGGAATGTCACGTCCTGCACCCTGCGATTTTCGAGCTTCTGACGCCGCTACGCGATGTTCTGGGCAGTCTGGGAGCCCTGACGAGTCGCGGAAGCCTGATGATCAACCTGCTCAACAGCGGACCGGATCTGACGCTTCAGACCCCTGCCCCACTGACCAGCGCAGACCACACCAAGCTGGCGGCGTTCGCACGCGAACATCATCTGTCCCGCATTTCCTGGCAGGATCCGAAAGATCAGGGAATCGAGACCGTCGCCCATTCTGGAGCCGTGCGAGAAGAGTTTGGCGGGGTCGCCGTCTCGCCGCCGCCTTCCGCATTCCTCCAGGCAACAGCGGATGCCGAAAAGGCCATTGTCACGGCCGTTCTAGATGGTCTGCCGTCGCTAAACAAAAAAGACGTAACGGTCGAACTGTTTGCCGGTTGTGGCACGCTCACCTTTCCGATGTCGGAGAAAGGGCGCGTCATGGCTTATGAAGGCAATCTAGCCGCCGCAAACTGCCTTAAGGCGGCTGCTGGTGGCCGACGCGTGGACGGTTTTCATCGGGATCTGGGACGCCAGCCACTTCTGCCGCATGATCTGAAATCAACACGGGCTGTTGTGCTCGATCCGCCTTATGCCGGTGCGGGCGCACAGACTGTGCCTCTGGCAAAATCTGCTGTCCCGGACATCGTCTATGTAAGCTGCAACCCTGCTGCTCTTGAAAAAGACGGCAGAGTGCTGTGGAATGCAGGTTTTTCAGTCATTGGCCTGACGATCGTGGACCAGTTCCTATGGTCCACGGAAGTCGAAGCGGTTGTTGTGCTATCGCGAGATGCGAAGCGGATCAAACGTGAAAGCTCTCGCCGCAACCGCAACGACCCTTCTCGTTCGGATTTCTGAACGTAAAGCCGGATTCGAGGTCCTTGACTTCGTAATCCATAACAGTACCGGTCAGGAACAGGGTAGCCTTGCGATCCACCAGAAGGGTCACACCCTGATCCTCGACCCGCTCATCCGCAGGCTGCGGTTCTGTGACGAAATTCATTTCGTAAGACAGCCCAGAACATCCGCGCGTTCCTACGCTGATCCGCAGAAGCTGCCCTTGATGAGAGCCTTCATAAAGAGCTTTCAGACGCTTAGCAGCCTGATCAGAAACGCTCATGAGCGCAGGCAGAGGACGGCGCGTTGCAACATCGGACATGATGGTTTTCCCCGGATCAGAACATGTTAAGGGCAAGGCGGGCATCGTCGCTCATACGGCTCATGTCCCACGGCGGATCCCAGACGATTTCGATCGTCGCCTGACTGACGCCCGGCACATGAGAGACAGCATCACGCACCATCTCGGGCAGTTCCTGCGCGCTAGGGCAATTGGGCGCCGTCAGCGTCATCTCCATATGGACGCGGCCGTCGTCATGCAGATCGATGGCGTAGATCAGGCCGAGTTCATAGACATTCACCGGAATTTCCGGATCATAAACCGTGGCGATGGCAGCGATGACCGCGTCCTGATCAGGCGCGGTTCCGGCATCCGGAACGCTGGCTGTGTCTTCAGTGGTGGGGATATCGGTCATGGCTTCACTCATGTGAGCATCATCCGGGCCCGTTCAAGACCCTCGATAAACGTGTCGATTTCATCGGTCGTGGTATAGATGCCAAAGCTGGCGCGCGCTGTTGCCTGAACACCCAGACGGCGAACCAGCGGCTCCGCGCAATGTTGTCCCGCACGGATGGCAATCCCAAGCTGGTCGAGCAATGTCGCCAGATCATGCGGGTGCGCACCATCCATAACGAAGGAAATCACGCCACCGCGCTCCGCAGGTTCACCCAAAACATGCAGACTGTTGATTCCACGCATTTTTTCCAATGCGTAGCGTGTGAGTTCCGCTTCATGACGGGAGATCGCCTCATAGCCGATCTCTTCCACAAAGCGCACGGCAGCCCCCAGACCAATCGTTTCCAGAATGGCCGGTGTTCCAGCTTCAAACTTGTGCGGGACATGCGCCCATGTCGCGCGCTCGAACGAGACATTCTCGATCATGTCACCACCGCCCATGAACGGCGGCATAGCGTCCAGAAGCTCCATCTTGCCCCAAAGCACACCGATGCCTGTGGGGCCATAAAGCTTGTGCCCGGTAAACGTGAAGAAATCCGCGCCAAGATCCTGCACATCAATCCTGCGATGCACGACTGACTGCGACCCATCCAGCAGGATGCGAGCGCCATAAGCGTGGGCAATTTCCGTCAGCTTACGGGCCGGGGTAATCGTTCCAAGCACATTGGACATATGCGTGACGGCCACAAGCGCCACCTTGCCATCCGACAGGAGCGCCTCATAGGCATCCAAATCAATGTCGCCAGCATCATTGATGGGCGCGACCCGCAGATCAATCCCCGCCCTGTCCCGCAGCATAAGCCAGGGCACGATATTGGCGTGGTGTTCGAGTTCAGAAATCAGAAGCGCCTGCCCTGGTTTCAGCAGACTGCCGAAACTGTGGGCCACGAGGTTGATGGCCTCGGTGCTATTGCGAGTGAAGACAATTTCGCGATGATCGGGCGCATTGAGAAGGCGGGCAACGTCATGACGGGCGCGCTCATAGGCTTCCGTCGTGCGTTCGCTCATCCAATGCAGACCGCGATGGATATTGGCATACTGGTGATAGGCTGCATCCCGCATGGCCTCAATCACGACATCGGGCTTCTGGGACGAGGCCGCGCTGTCGAGAAAAACTAGCGGGCGGCCATGAACAGTTTCGTTCAGGATCGGAAAATGCGCACGGATCTCAGCCGTGGTTTTTCCGGGCGGGGTGCTGCCGCCGGTCATGATGCCATGCTCCGCACCAGCAGATCACGCAGGGCTTCATCAGCGACCAGATCCAGCGCGTCGATCAGGAACGCCCGCACGAGAATATCGCGCGCTTGTGCTTCAGGAACGCCGCGGGAGCGCAGATAGAAAAGCTGCTCGTCATCAAGGGCGCCTACAGTCGCACCGTGGCTGCACTTGACGTCGTCGGCATAGATTTCCAGCTCGGGCTTGCTGTTGATCTGCGCCTTTTCAGATAGCAGCAGCGCCTGATTCATCTGATAGCCATCGGTTTTCTGGGCCACGCGGTCCACGAGGATCTTGCCCTGAAAAACACCCTGCCCGGCATCTGACAGAACCGTCTTGACGGTCTGGCGCGAACTACCATCAGGAGCCGCATGGTGAATCATGGAGGTGAGATCGTTCAGGCGCTGGCCGTCCACGATCTGCACCCCATTCACATGCACCATGGCATGTGGCGCGTTCAGCGTCACGACGGCTTCATGCCGGGCGAGGCTCCCGCCCTGATTCAGTGTGAAGCTGTCATACTCGCCCTTCTCCGACACGTCAGCGGAAACAATGGTAAGATGCGTACCGCTCAGGCTCTCGCGCTGCAATTTAATGTGACGCAGCGTGGCGCCCTTGCCCACGACAATATCGAAACGCGGATTGGCGATATACCGCCCCTCACCTGCATTGACGTCATACAGCGTCAGAGATGCACCCTCTTCCAGCACGATGCGGTGCTGAAGATGCGTCGAAACAGTATCGCCGCTGGACAGACTAATAAGGGTCAGCAGCCCTGCGTCCGTTCCTGCCGGAATGTGAAGATCAAGTCCCTTTTCGCCCAGCGCCATATTCAGCGTTGCGCAAAAGACACCCTTGAGCGGGGAAACATGGTCCGAAGCCTGTTGGGCAATGTCTAAAGGAACAGACAGCCCCTCTAAGAACCTGCCATTGCCATAAACCATGCGCGCGCCGCTTTCCGGCAGCGGCAAACCGTTCAGAAGCGCGCTGACGGATTCAGACGCCAGAGGCGCAGCCTGTGTCCATGCCGTGTCCGCGATCGCCCGCAGCGGCGTATAGCGCCATGCTTCAACGCGACGCGTCGGCAGGCCGATTTCGGCAAGAGCGGCCCCGCGTCCAGAGGCGCGCTGGATAAACGCCTCCAGAGCCGGGGTATCCTGCGCCACGATTGGCTGTACGCTCACGCTGCCGCCTCGAGAAACTGGGTATAGCCCTGCTTTTCAAGCGTCTTGGCAATATCGGGGCCGCCACTATGGATGATACAGCCATGCGCCATGACATGCACACGATCCGGCACGATATAGTCGAGCAGACGTTGATGATGCGTGATGACCAGAGCGGAAAAATCCGGGCTACGCAGCGAATTCACACCTTCCGCGACGATACGCAGGGCATCAATGTCCAGACCGCTATCCGTTTCGTCGAGGATGGCAAAGGACGGCTGGAGCAGACGCATCTGGAGCACTTCGTTGCGCTTCTTCTCGCCACCCGAAAAGCCAACATTGACCGCACGCTTGAGCATGTCGTCGGACATGGACAAGTGTTTGGTCTCGGCACGGACAGCTTTAAGAAAGGCCACGGCATCCAGCTCAGCTTCACCACGCGCCCTGCGAACCGCATTAACGGCCGTCCGCAGGAAATTCGCGTTGTTTACACCCGGAAGTTCGACGGGCGACTGAAACGCCAGAAACAGACCCAGAGCAGCCCGTTCTTCGGGTTCAAGGGCCAGTAGATCCTGTCCCTTGAACGTGGCCGACCCACCCGTGACTTCGTAGTCGTCACGACCGGCGAGCACATAAGACAGCGTGGATTTACCCGAGCCGTTCGGCCCCATGATGGCGTGGACTTCACCCTTGGGGACTTCGAGATCGAGCCCCTTGAGGATATCCTTGGGCGTGCCGTCAGCGTCGATGCGGGCCTGAAGACCCTGAATTTTCAGAAAATCGCTCATATTAACCCACACTTCCTTCGAGGCTGATCTGCAGAAGCTTCTGCGCCTCGACCGCGAATTCCATCGGCAGCTCTTTGAGCACCTCGCGGCAGAAACCATTGACGATCAGACCGACTGCATCTTCTTCCGAAAGGCCGCGCGAACGGCAGTAGAAGAGCTGGTCCTCAGAGATTTTCGACGTGGTCGCTTCATGCTCCACGCGCGCCGTCATATTACGGCTTTCGATATAGGGCACAGTATGTGCGCCGCACTGATCGCCGATCAGAAGACTGTCGCACTGCGTGAAATTGCGCGCATTGCGAGCCTTCGGCTGCATACGAACCAGACCGCGATAGGTGCTGTCCGACTGACCGGCCGAGATCGTTTTGGCGATGATCGTCGAGCGCGTGTTCGGCGCCAGATGGATCATCTTAGTTCCAGTATCGGCCTGCTGATGATTGTTGGTCACCGCAACCGAATAGAACTCACCGACCGATCCCTCACCCGCCAGCACGCAGGACGGATATTTCCATGTGATCGCAGAGCCGGTTTCGACCTGCGTCCACGAAATTTTGGACCGTGCACCACGGCAGATACCGCGCTTGGTGACGAAGTTGTAGATGCCACCTCGACCTTCGTCATCGCCCGGATACCAGTTCTGGACTGTGGAATACTTGATCGAAGCGTCTTCCATCGCGATCAGTTCCACCACGGCTGCATGAAGCTGGTTTTCATCACGCTGCGGCGCCGTGCAGCCTTCCAGATAGGAAACAGTCGCGCGGTCTTCAGCAATGATGAGTGTGCGTTCGAACTGACCCGTATTGCGTGCATTGATGCGGAAATAGGTGGACAACTCCATCGGGCAACGAACGCCCTCAGGGATGTAGACGAACGAGCCATCGGTAAAGACAGCGGAGTTCAGCGCCCCGAAGAAGTTATCGGACACCGGCACGACCGTACCCAGATATTTCTGGACCAGTTCGGGATGTTCGCGGATAGCCTCGGAGATCGGGCAGAAGATGACGCCGGCTTCCGCAAGGGTCTTGCGGAAGGTCGTTGCGACGGACACGCTGTCGAAAACGGCATCCACGGCAACAGGCAGGCGCGCTTCTTCAGCACCTTCCACACCGGCCAGAAGAGCCTGCTCGTGCAGGGGAATACCCAGCTTGGCGTAGGTCTTGAGCAGTTCGGGATCGACTTCGTCAAGGCTTTTAGGGCCAGGCTTCTTTTTCGGCTGGGCGAAGTAATGCGCGTCCTGATAATCGATCGGCGGGTGATGGATATGAGCCCAGGTCGGCTCTTCCATTTCCAGCCACGCACGGAAAGCCTTCAGACGCCAGTCCAGCATCCATTGCGGCTCGCCCTTGCGCTCCGAGATCAGGCGGACCGTTTCCTCATTGAGACCCTTGGGCGCGATATCCATTTCGATATCGGTCTCAAAGCCCCATTCGTAGCTGGATTTCGCGAGTTTTTCGACTGTCTCGCGGGTTTCCGTCACGGCTGGCATGGTGTGTTGTCCTTAACTGACCGCTTCGGTCACGGAGGGGGACTCCGCTCCAACGGGGGCGACAGGGGCCGATGCGGGGCCGCGCCTTGGCAGGCGCTCCGCATGTCGGCCCATATCAGCCAGTGTAATGCTGTTGAGTGTGCTGAGGATGGCATCGTTCACGACATCCCACTGGCCCGACAGGCCACACAGGGAGCTATGTTCGCATTCGCGCCCGTCACAGCAGGCGGTAATGGCGATGGGTCCGTCCACGGCTGCGATAACGGCGGCGACGGTCACCTTTTCAAGCTCGCCCGCGAGACGATAACCGCCCCGAGCGCCACGATGGGACAGGACCAGACCGCTGGAGGCCAGCCCTTTGAGGAGCTTGGCCACGGTGGGTTCGGGAACGCCGGTTTCTACTGCAAGGGCTGCGGCTGTTGCCAGTCCATCATGACGACCGAGATGGACCAGAAGGACAGTGGCGTAATCGGCCAGTTTGGAGAGCCTCAGCATCGCTTGCACACTCGCATCTTGTTCTAATTCAAGACTTGCTAAGTCCTGATTTGTTCCAAATGACCCATACCGACGCAAAGGTCAAGGCTTCTGTGCCCGACCTTTGGCTGACATGGAATGTCACACACCAAAAAACAGTCGGGAAACGCCGTCAAGCGCCGCTCCGGCGAGAAAACCGACCACCGTGCCATTGATACGGATGTAGGCAAGGTCACGCCCGACACGCGACTCCAGCCGCGTTGCCAGATCGTTTCCGTCCCATCCCGCCATGACGGCAGCGATGAACCCGGACAGCTTCTCGCGCAGCCCTGGCAGGATCCGCTGGACCGTACTTTCCACAGCCTGATTAACTTTCAGGCGCAGCACATCGTTGGAGCGCAGAGCCGTCGCAAGCTGGACGATCGCGGCATCAATAACCGTGGCGCTCCAGCCATCCTCACGTCCGCTGTCTTCCTCCACCATGCGCCGCAGACGGTCCCACAGTTCCGAACTCCATCCTTTCAGGCTGGTATGGGTCAGGACGGAGGTGATGGTATCGGCCATATCCTTGCGGCGGACGGGATCATGTTCGATCCGGTCGATTTCGCCGCGGACCCATGTCGTAAATCCGTGCCGCAGGTCCGAGTCCATCGGATCGACGCGCTCAAACTCGGCATGCAGCGCCATGAGAACACGACTGGCGACGGAACCCCCAATCGCCCAACCCAGAAAACGACCGCCCTGTTCCCGTACGCGCTCCTCAACAAAATGTCGCAGGTCCGACTCCCGGGACGTTACAGTGGTCTTGATGCGCTCAAGCAGGAAGGACAGAACCTCCTGATGCATTTCGCTGTCCACCATGGCGCGCATGCCGCGGGAGACGAGAGGCGCCATTTCCTCTCCATTGAGCAGGACCGGAAGGGCGCGTGAAATGGCAGCTTTGGCCCGCCCGTCTTCAAGATGGTCGAACATCAGGGGAATGGCGGAGCGCATGCTGTTGACGAGTGTTTGGCGCGTCGCGGGCTCGCTCAGCATATCGGCGATCAGGCCGGAGAGATCGATTTTTGACAAAGCGCGTCGAACGTCGTCTTCGGTAAAGAACTGTCCAGAAATGAAACGGCCCAGCGCCTGTCCGAGGCGCTCTTTCTGACGCGGCAGAATGGCCGTGTGCGGAATGGGGAGGCCCAGCGGATGGCGAAACAGGGCCGTTACGGCGAACCAGTCGGCCAGACCACCAACAACACCTGCCCTTGAGCCCGCTCTCAGAAGTTCAAATGCTAGACTGCTGTCGCCGATATGACGGGCAGCCGCCAGCGTCGTGCCCGCAGCGAGTGCTCCCATGCCAACGAGCAGTCCCCCAGCCATGAAGCGTGGCGACAGACCTGAAGGGCCGGATTTTCGTGAAACGGGATGAGGCGTGTCCGCGTGCATCTACACACGGATAGCATCATCCGGACGGGCTGTCGCGCTCAGAGCAAGGTTGCACTTGGCGGCAGGGCGTGAAAAGTATTGCGGCCCGTTTTTCGGTCCATTTTTCTTTTTCCGCAGAAGCGAGACCGCTCCCGATGTCTGACTGCGCCTCCCGGCTCGATCCGTTTCTCCATGACCGTATTGACGCGATGACGTCCCGGCTGCTCCACGAACGCGACGGTCTTGAAGACCTGATTGCGTCTATCGGGCAGGATCTGTCCAACGACGATCCGGAGACGTGCAAGACGCGACTGACCGAAATCGGGAATGTCGTACGTGCCCTGCGTGACGAGCATTTCGTCGACCGCGCCGCCCATCTGCGCGCCTATGTCGGCCTTGATGAAGCGGCCCCGCAGGAGCGTCTCGAAGCCGTCGCAAAGCGTCTTGTGGATCAGGCTGCCGATGCGGTGTCCCTGACCGTGCCGAAGATTGCCGCAGTTTTCACTGCGCATCCGACCTTCGCACTCGCGGACGGTGTGTATGACATCCTGACGCAGCGGGCCGAAAATCCCGACATACCGATCCCGTGCCTGAAAACGCACCGACGTCCGGGGCCGCCGACACTGGCACAGGAACAGGCTCTCGCACTGGCAGCCATTCTGCGGGGCCGTGATGCGCTTGATGACCTCACAACAGCGCTCCTACGGGAAATGTCCCAGCGCTGGTCAGGAGAGAACAGCCATGTCGATCCTGCGCCTGTCGTTCTGGCAAGTTGGGTCGGTTTCGATACGGACGGACGCAACGATATCGGCTGGTGGGACACTCTTCGTATCCGGCTCGAGCTGAAATCGTCCCAGCTTCATCGTCTGACGGACGGGCTGGAGCGGCTGGGGCTACAGGAAAGTGCGTTGGCCATGCGTACCCGCCGGGCCATCGAAGCCGTCAAAACACAGCACGCCGCCTGCCCGACCGGACGGGATGCCGCACCCGAAACGATCCGCGATTTTGCCCAGACGCTGATTTCGCACCGTGACAAAGCGCTTCTGGACGCCGCTGAACTTCTGCCGCTCTTCCAGGATGCCGCCGCCGGTCTTGATGAAGACAGTCTGTTGCATCTGCGGACGCTCCGCGCTGGCTTCATGAGCCACGGCCTCGGCATCGCGCGTATCCATACCCGACTGAACGCGGCACAGATCTATAATGTCGCGCGCACACGACTGGGCCTGACGGATGACCCCGCCCTGCCCTCGCGCCGACGCGTCCTGCTGACGAAAATCGACGAGGCTCTGTCGGACCTGACGCCCCGCGCCGTGGATTTCGGCTCGCTGCTGGTCGAGCCCGCATCTGCCGCGCGGCTAATGATGACCATGGCGCAGATCCTCAAGCACATCGATTCAGGATCGCCCATCCGCTTCCTCATCGCCGAAACGGAGAGTGGCTACACGCTGCTGGCGACGCTCTGGCTGGCACGACTGTTCGGAATTAAAGACCATCAGATCGAGATTTCGCCGCTTTTTGAGACGGAAAGCGCGCTGGAAAATGGCGAGACCATTCTGGAAGAAGCCTTCCGTTCAAGCCATTGGCGCGATTACCTGAAGGCAAACGGACGGCTGTCGCTTCAGTTCGGCTACTCCGATTCGGGACGCTATGTCGGACAGCTTGCCGCCACCAATCTGGTCGAGCGTCTGCGGATGCGGACTCTCTCTCTGCTGGCAGAACACGGGCTGGAGGATGTTTCCCTCACCCTCTTCGATACGCATGGCGAGAGCATCGGACGCGGCGCGCATCCTTTCAGCCTGCGTCAGCGTCTGGATTATTTCTCCCCGGCCCGCACACGACTGGCCATGCGTGAAGCCGGAATCGGCTGCCGCGTCGAAACCGCGTTTCAGGGCGGCGACGGCTACACGCTGTTCGGAACGCAGGCGCTGGCAGCCTCCACAATTGCCACCCTTGCCGAACATACGGCCGAAATCCCGCAGGACACGAAAGATCCGGTCTATACGCGCCCGGACTTCGCAGCGGACTTCTTCTCCACCATCGCGCTCGACATGGGCGCTCTGGTCGATGATCCGGGCTATGCCGCCCTGCTCAGCGCATTCGGGCCGTCACTGATCGACAAGACAGGCTCACGCCCCTCAGCCCGTCAGTCTGACGCAGCGACCGTGACGCGCATCACTCATCCCGGCCAGCTTCGGGCCATTCCCAACAATGCGATCCTCCAGCAGCTCGGCTGGTGGGCGAATGTGCTGCACGGGCTGGGCAATGCGGCGCAACGCCATCCCGAGACATTCGAGCAGTTCGCAACAGAATCATCGCGCTTCCGCGAAGCCATGGATTTTGCCCGTCAGGCGCTGGCTCATTCCGATCTGGATGTTTTGCGGACGACGATCCATCAGCTCGACCCCGGTACCTGGCTGGATCGTGCAGCCAACGCCCAGAGCGACGAAGAACGACAGAGCCTGCTGAGCATTTCACACGGGCTGGAACTGCTGCGCTTCTGGACCAGCGGCCCCGCGATGTTCCGGCGTATTCAGGCGGACCACATCGCCTTGCGCGCCGCATGGCCCGATGCACCGCGTATGGCAGCGCGTGAAAAGCTGCTCCATGCGATCCGTTTCGCCCTCATCGACCGTCTGTGGGGTCTCTCGACGCGCATTCCTTATTTCGGCCCTCGTAACAGCCTGACACGGGAATCGATCACGAACCTCATCCTCTGTCTGGATGTGCCGCGCGCACTTCATCTTCTGGACGACCTGTTCCCCCTCACCGTTCCCAGCGTTGCCAATCTCGATTTTGCAGAGCCGGGCGATGCCGCGGAAGCTGGCGGCTTTGCACGGGAACATCAGGAGATTTTCGAGCCGCTATCACACTGTTTTGCGCTACTGCGGGAAGTCGGGATCGCGATCATGCACGCCAACCGGGCTTTCGGCTGAGGAATGATACGCGGCCGGAACCCTTGTCGGTAACGGCCGCGTCCGTTTAGAAAGTTCTCGTAACAAACCCTAACGGAAAGTTCCTCTGCATGCTTCGCAAGGCCCTTCTTCTGGGTGCAGCCATGATGGCTGTGCCTGCTCTGGCCGCAGGTCCCGCCACACCGGCACCCAATGCTGACAGCGTGACGAACGGGACAGTGACGGTCAATGGCGTCACGATCCCCTACCGGGCTGTTGCGGGAACCATTCTGGTTCATGGCGCCGACTATAACGATTCCAGCGATGTTCTGGCCAAGCGCGGCACGAAGATTGATAGCGGCAAGGACGACGACAGCAAGAACGCGCCGGTCGCGTCCATGTTCTACACGGCCTATTTCAAGGAAGGTGTGCCGTCGGAAAAGCGTCCGATCACGTTCCTCTATAATGGCGGTCCGGGATCAGCATCGGTCTGGGTCCATATGGGCACGTTCGGGCCGCGTCGCGTCAATACGCCGGGCGACACACACCTTCCGGCCGCACCCTACGCGCTCATCAACAACCCGCAATCTCTGATGGACGTGTCGGACGTGGTGTTCGTCGATGCACCAGGAACAGGTTTTTCGCGGATCGCCGGAAAAGATGCCGACAAGGAATTTCTGGGCGTTGATGGCGACGGCGAGGCGTTCACGCATTTCATCTCAAAGTTCCTCGCCAAATATCACCGCTACAACTCGCCCAAATACCTGTTCGGCGAGAGCTACGGCACGATGCGCTCGGCTGTGGTCATCAACGACCTTGAGCAGGACGAGAACATCGACTTCAACGGCGTAATCCTGCTGTCGCAGATCCTGAACTACGACAACAGCGATGATGGCCCGGAGTTCAACGCTGGCATGGACGACCCGTATGTGCTGGCGCTGCCAACCTATGCGGCAACGGCCTGGTATCATCACTGCCTGCCCGCCGAACATCCGGACCTGAAGACGTTCCTGCACGAAGTCGAGCATTTCGCGATGACCGACTACACACTGGCCCTGCGTCAGGGTGCAGACCTGCCGGAAGACCAGCGTCAGGCGATTGCGGCAAAGCTGCATGACTATACGGGCCTGCCCGTCGATTACATCCTGCGGGCGGATCTGCGCGTCAATGGCGGCGAGTTCGACCAGCAGCTTCAGGCCAAGACCGGTATGGCGACCGGCCGTCTGGATACACGCTATTCAAGCCCGACAATCGATCCGATGAGCCAGGAAGTGGATTACGATCCGCAATCCAGCGCCATCAGTTCAGCCTATGTCACGGCCTTCAACGACTATGTCCGTAATACGCTCAAATACGGCACGGACGAGGACTATCGCCTCTATAACAGCCAAGGGCACTGGGACAATCACCACCGTCAGCCCGGTCACGGCTACCAGCCCAAGGGCGAGCCTAACGTTATGACCGATCTGGCCATGGCAATGAAGACCAACCCGAACCTGCATGTGATGCTCAACGCGGGCTACTACGATCTCGCAACGCCGTACTTTGAAGGCATTTACGAGATGAAGCACCTGCCGATGGCCAAGAGCCTGCAAAAGAACATTGAATACGCACAGTATCCTTCCGGCCACATGGTCTATGTGGACCCGGCAACCCTCCAGCAGTTGCACGACAATGTCGCGGCCTTCATTCGCCGGACAGACAATCTGCACTGATCGCTGACAGAACCGGAAAAAGCGGCGGAGGGGAAACCTTCCGCCGCTTTTTTTATGCGCTACTAAGACGCAGGAACCGGGAAAGCGATCTCACCCGACAACAGATCAGACACAAAAAACCCCGCCAGATTGCTCTGGCGGGGTTCGATGTTTCAGCAAGGCTGAAGAAATCAGGCGGACTTCGCGATGATTTCGTCGGCCACGTTCCGGGGAACGGCTTCGTAGTGGTGGAACTGCATGGTGAAGGACGCACGGCCCTTCGTGGCAGAACGCAGATGCGAGATGTAACCGAACATTTCCTTCAGCGGCACCTGTGCTCGGATCATCACGGTCGAACCAGAGGTTTCCTGATTCTGGATGATGCCACGACGACGGTTGAGATCGCCCACAACGTCACCGACATGGTCGTTCGGGGTCGTGACTTCAACGTCCATGATCGGTTCGAGGATCACCGGACCGGCGTTCTTCATGCCTTCACGGAAGCAGGCCTTGGCGGCGATTTCGAAGGCCAGAGCCGACGAGTCAACGTCATGGTACTTACCGTCGAGCAGCGTGAACTTGAAGTCCACCGTCGGGAAGCCGGCGAGAACACCCGTGGTGCTCTGCATGCGGATGCCCTTTTCGACAGCCGGGATGTATTCCTTCGGAACCGTACCACCGACGACCTTGTTCTCGAAGATGATCTCATCCGGCTTGTCGGACGGAGCAAACTCGATCTTGACTTCAGCGTACTGACCCGAACCACCAGACTGCTTCTTGTGGGTGTAGGTCTCGACATGCGGCCGCGTGATCGTCTCACGGTAAGCCACCTGCGGTGCGCCGATGTTGGCATCGACGCCGTATTCACGACGCAGACGGTCAACGATGATGTCCAGGTGAAGCTCGCCCATGCCGGACAGGATGGTCTGACCCGTTTCCTGATCGGTCTTGAGGTGCAGGGACGGATCTTCAGCCGTCAGCTTCTGTAGCGCCAGCGTCATCTTCTCGACGCCGTCCTTGGTCTTCGGTTCGACGGAAATGTCGATAACCGGAACCGGGAACTGCATGCGCTCCAGAACCACCGGATCGGAAGCATCAGCAAGCGTGTCACCCGTGACGGTGTCCTTGAGACCCACGAATGCGGCGATGTCACCGGCACCGACGGACTTCACTTCCTGACGCTTGTCGGCGTGCATCTGGAACATGCGTCCGACGCGTTCCTTGTGACCCTTCGTCGTGTTCAGGATGGTGTCACCGGAGTTCAGGACGCCACGATAGACACGAACGAAGGTCAGCGTGCCGTACTTGTCGGAGATGATCTTGAACGCAAGGCCAGCGAACTTGCCATCCGGATCGACCGGAACGATCGGCAGGAAGTCTTCGTCGACTTCTTCACCTTCCGGCGGAGCAATACGGATGCCTTCGACTTCGTCAGGAGCCGGCAGGTAGTCGATGACCGCGTCGAGCAGGGGCTGAACGCCCTTGTTCTTGAACGCCGTACCGCACATGACGGGACGGAATTCACCGGAAATCGCACCCTTCTTGATGCACTTCTTCAGGGTTGCGACGTCCACGTCACCCTTCTCGAAGTACTCTTCCATGGCAGCGTCGTCGACAGCGAGTGCCGTGTCGAGCAGAACCTGGCGGGCTTCGTCAGCCTTTTCCTTCAGGTCAGCCGGGATCTCTTCGTAGTGGAACTTGGCGCCGAGTTCGCCGCCTTCCCAAACGATGGCACGCATCTCGACCAGATCAACCACGCCAACGAAGTTTTCTTCGGCGCCGATCGGGAGCTGCAGCGGAACGGCCACGATGTCCAGCTTCTCTTTCAGCGTGCTGAAAGCGTAGTAGAAGTCTGCGCCGGTACGGTCGAGCTTGTTGATGAAGATGACGCGCGGAACGTTGTAACGGTCAGCAAGGCGCCAGTTCGTTTCGGACTGCGGCTGCACACCAGCCACGCCTTCGATTACGAAGATTGCGCCATCGAGCACACGGAGCGAACGGTTGACTTCGATGTTGAAGTCAATGTGGCCCGGGGTGTCGATGATGTTGATGCGGTGGTCGTTCCACTCACACGTCACGGCAGCCGAGGTGATCGTGATGCCACGCTCACGCTCCTGCGCCATGTAGTCGGTGGTGGTGTTGCCTTCGTGGACCTCACCGATCTTGTGAGAGACACCCGTGTAATACAGGATACGCTCGGTCGTCGTGGTCTTACCGGCATCGATGTGCGCGGTAATACCGATGTTGCGAATCTTCGAGAGAGCCGACTTGGCTTCCTGAACGCTTTCGGACACGGAGAACCTCCAAAATACAATGAAAGGTGTTTCAGCCTGGACCGAAACACCTCCGCTGCGGCCCTGTGAAAGGACCGAACCTGATTTATCCCAGTGGCGGCTGAATGACCCAGACCGTCATGGTTTTCAAGAGCAATCTTGTTACCAAACAAAGTTCGGCAAAGATTCCTCAGGCGGTCTGGGCAGCCTTGCGTTCCTGAACGCGCAGGATACGGCGCTTGATGACCTGGGCTTCCGTCGGAAGCTTGCGGTTCGGCGTACCCAGCAGGAACGAATCCAGTCCACCGTTGTGCTCAACCGTGCGGATACCGTTGGTGGACAGGCGCATACGCACCGAAGCACCGAGAATATCGGAGATCAGCGTGGTCTCCTGCAGGTTCGGGAGAAAACGACGGCGGGACTTGTTATTGGCGTGGCTGACGTTGTTGCCCGTCAGCACGCCCTTGCCCGTGATCTGGCAACGGCGAGACATGGTGATACTTTCCTCGATGCTGGATGACGCAGGACAGCGAGGCCCGGCGTGTTCCGTAAATCAGGCGCGGCTTATGACGTATGGTTGGGGGCTTCGTCAACCCCCAGAGACGTTCAAGCGGCGTTTTCCCCGGCCTGCGCGGCCCACATTGCGGCATAATGGCCACCTGCGGACAGCAGTTCCGGATGGCTTCCCTGCTCCACCACGCGCCCCGCGTCAAGCACGACGATGAGATCGGCATCCTGCACGGTGGACAGACGATGGGCCACAATGATCGTCGTGCGCGCTTGGGAGAGGATCGCCAATTCCTTCTGGATGGCGACCTCCGTACGAGTATCAAGCGCACTTGTGGCCTCGTCCAGCAGCAGGATACGCGGGTCTTTGAGGATAACGCGAGCAATGGCCACACGCTGCTTCTCGCCCCCTGAGAGCTTCAGACCACGCTCCCCGACAACAGTCTCATACCCGTCGGGCAGTTCCCGGATGAAGGCGTCGATCTGCGCGCTGCGGGCCGCATTTTCAATGTCTTCGCGGGAGGCTGACAGATCGCCATAGGCAATATTGTCGCCAATGCTGGAATTGAAGAGCACCGTATCCTGCGGGACCGTCCCGATGATGTTCTGAATGTCGGCCGGAGCGATCTCACGCAGGTCGTGCCCATCAATGCAGACCGAGCCCTCCGTGGGATCATAGGCGCGGGTCAGCAGACGCCCGAGCGTAGATTTCCCAGAGCCTGTATGGCCGACAATGGCCAGAGACGTCCCTGCAGGCACGGTGATGGAAACATCATGCAGGATCTGCCGTGCGGGACTGTAGCCGAAGGAGACATGGCGGAACGCAACCGCCGCCGCTCCGGCTTCCGACAGTTTTCCAGCAAGATGTACGGGGTGCGGAACCTGAATAATTTCTGATCGGATCGCGAGCAATTCGAGATAGTTTTCCAGATCGACGCGGGCATTGCGCCAGCCTGCACTGACATAGTTCAGGGCGCCCACGGACGAATAAAGCCCGCTCAAATAACTGCCGATCAGAACAAACTGGGCCACCGCGAGACGATGCAACACGATATCATGCGCGGCCATAGCCAGAAGCGTGGTGGTCGTCGCGGCTATCAGGAAGCCCCGGCTGATCTGGGACAGGCTGACATAACGCTGAAGGCTGATTTCCGCCTTCCGAAGATCCCTGCGGGCTGCATCGTAACGCTCGATCTCGTGGCTTTCATTGGCGAAACTGCGCACCGTCTCGAAGTTGAGAATACTGTCTACAAGCTGGTGCTGGGCCTGATTGCTGGCACGGTTCCGCGCCCGGCGGGCCGTCATCCTCAAACGGGTAAAGACATAGGAAACGGTGGAATACAGCCCCAACGCCACCAGAAGCAGCGCCACATATCGCCAATCGAAGATTTTCAGAATGACGGTCAGCGTCATTATGAGTTCGATGACGTTAGGCAGAACGTTGAACAGCGCCAGCGACAGCAGTGTTCCAACAGCATCGGCTCCACGGTCGAGCGTCCGCGTCAGGGAGCCCGTCTGCCGGTCCAGATGGAAGCGGACACTCAGATCATGTAGATGCCGCAAGCCAAGGACGGCGACACGACGTTCAAGATCCGTTTCGACCGGCTTGACCAGAAATTCTCGCAATGGGCTCGCCAGCCCGGAAATAATGCGGATGACCGCATACTGGGCGATCAGCCAGATCGGGACGGCCAAAAGGGTTTCGGGACGCGAAAGACTGCTGACCATACGGCTGAAGAGCCAAGGCGTTGCAACCGCAGTCGCGCTCTCCACCAGAAGAATGACCAGCGCAAACCCGATGCGCGTCACGTCTGGCCAAAGCTTCTCCGGTCGGATCAGGGGCCATAAAACACGAAGGGAAAGCGCTTCAGACGTCGAATCGGTTTTTTTGAGCATGGATCGACTATGTGGAAGTGCTGACGGCGCTTTGCAAATGGCCGTCCTGCATGCGACATATTGAACTGTGTCGAATAAATCTTTCTCCCGCACCCTTGAGCCGTTTCTGCGGCATATCGCAGCCTGCAACAGCGCCGTCCTGCCGGGCGGTCGCACTCCGTTCTTTTGTGCTGACTCACAGATCGGCTGGGTCAGCCCGTCCACGGTACAGGCTCTTGAAACCCTTGGTGTTCGCGCAGGGCAGAAATTCGGCGTCAGTGCCGGAGCAGACCTCTTTCCGCTGTCTCACACGCTCTGCGAGATGGGCCTCTACGCCTCCCATCACGAAGCCTTCGACGTGCGCGATGATAGCGGCACCGTTCTTGGACAGGTGGACCGGGGCGCCATTCCGGTTCTGGGACTTGCGGCCGAGGGCGTGCATCTGAACGGGCTGGTCGAGCGTGCAGACGGACTTTTCCTCTGGGTTGCACGACGCAGCATGAGTAAGCGCCTCGATCCGGGAAAGCTGGACCATCTGGTGGCGGGGGGCATGAGTGCCGGTCTCGACCCGCAGACGACCGTGATCAAGGAAGCGCAGGAAGAAGCCGGGATCCCCGCCGAACTCGCGGCAAAAGCGCAAGCCGTCGGACGGATCCACTATGCTCTTGAGCGACCTGAAGGGCTAAGGCGCGATGTCCTGCACTGTTATGATCTCCTGCTCCCCGAGGGTTTCGTGCCCGTCGCAGAGGACGGGGAAGTGGAAAGCTTCCATCTTCTGCCCATTCGGGAAGTCATGGTACTGATCCGCGACACCGACGACTTCAAGTTCAACGTCAATCTCGTCCTGATCGACCTCTTCATCCGCCGCAGTCTTTTCGACCCCGCCGACGCCGCCATTTTACGCCGTGCCCTCTCCGGACAGGCCGCGTGAGAAAAGCAGTCGCGTCCCTGATCCTAACACTGCCTCTGCTAGGCGGATGCATCGTTCCCGTCAGCGTCACACCCAATCTGTGTCGGGAAATCGGCGCGCATGACGGATTGCAGATCCGTCTGGCATTCGGCCTGACCCGACCTGATGGCAGTGTCATCGAAAGGCAGGACTGGCAGCAGTTTGTGGACAGCGAAATCACGCCGCGCTTTCCGGCAGGTTTTACCGTGATCGACGCTCAGGGCCAGTGGTATGATGCCGCTGGTCACAAGGTCATTCAGGAAGGGTCACGAATCGTCTGGATTGTTGCGCCTTCCACAGACCGCAGCCTTCAGGCTCATCTGAGAGCCATTCGTCAGATCTATCAGAAACGTTTCAAGCAGCAGGCTGTTGGACTGACCATCCAATCCGGCTGCTCTTCATTTGAAAGCCTTCCCGTGGAATAGTTCCGCACTACGGAACCGCGTTTCCCGGTTTTTTTGACGCCTTCTTCATCCGGACTTTTCTCGTCACGGCAGATCGCTCTGCACGGGACGACAGTTCAGGCATATTTTTCTTCCGGAAGTCCCATGACAGATCTTTCTTCTCCCTCAGCACCCGACACCATCAAAATAGAGGCCTCAGATTCCACGGGAACGATCCAGCGGCGCGCACGGGGCTTTCTGGCACTCTTTTTCGTGGCAATAGGGCTTTACACTCTCAAGGGCTTCCTGCCGGCGCTCCTCTGGGGCTGCGTATTCGCAATTTCGATCTGGCCGCTCTATCGCCGCGCTGAACTGCGCTTCGGTCGCAGCGACTGGCTACCCATGATCTTCACCCTAGCCGTGGCGCTGATCTTTCTGGTTCCCGTCTCGCTGGTTGGGATGAAAGTCGCGGATGAGGCACGGAGCGCGCTGGAATGGATTGATGACGTCCGCAATAACGGCATTCCGATGCCGGAATGGGTGCCCCGTCTGCCATTTATGGCTACCCAAGCCACTAACTGGTGGCAGAACCACATGACCAGCCCGCAACGCCTCTCCCATCTGCTTCATTCCGTCGATGTCGGACACGGGATGCAGATGACCAAACAGGTGGGCACACAGCTCGCCCGCCGGGGTACACTGTTCGCCTTCTCGCTCCTGACACTGTTTTTCCTGCTGAAAGATGGCGACAGCGTCATCCGTAAATGCCTTCTGGGATCGCAACGGCTATTCGGTGAGCAGGGAGAAAGCCTCGCCAAGCAGATGATTTCGTCTGTTCACGGGACGCTGGCCGGGCTTGTCCTGGTCGGTCTGGGTGAAGGTGCGATCATGGGCATCATTTATATGTCGACGGGCGCACCCCAACCCCTGCTGTTTGCGATGGTCACGGCTGTGGCCGCCATGATCCCGTTTCTGGCATGGCCGACGGTTGGGCTGGTGGCGCTGCTGCTGCTGGCAAAAAGCAGCATGATCGGAGCGATCGTCGTGGCTGCCATCGGCTCCGTCGTGATCTTCATCGCAGACCATTTTATCCGCCCCGCCCTGATTGGTGGCAGCACGAAAATGCCGTTCCTGTGGGTTCTGTTGGGCATTCTTGGGGGTGCGGAGACCTGGGGTCTGTTGGGCCTCTTTCTTGGTCCGGCCATCATGTCCGCCCTGCATCTGCTGTGGACGATCTGGACAGAAACAAATCCCCGCAAAGGGATCTATGCAAAAGACACTGAATTTTAAGGAAGAATTATTACCGCAGGACTGGTCGGGCAGGCGGGATTCGAACCCACGACCCCCAGTCCCCCAGACTGGTGCGCTACCAGGCTGCGCTACTGCCCGTCGTCCTGCGGTGGCGGTGGTTTAGCAGTGTCCCACCCTCACCGCAATGGGGGATTGTGACTAAACTGGCAGAAGATTTCGCAAATTCTGAAGCTCTTCGAGAATTTCGCGCAGTTCCGCCCGCAACAGACCATTCTCGGCCTCGGTCTTTTCGAGCGCGCTGAACAGAAGCTCGTTCTCGTCACGCAAGGTTATGAGAAGAGCAGAATCGTGAGCTTCGGCTTCGGCTTCGGCTTCGGCTTCGGCTTCGGCTTCGGCTTCGGCTTCGGCTTCGGCTTCGGCTTCGGCTTCGGCTTCGGCTTCGGCTTCGGCTTCGGCTTCGGCTTCGGCTTCGGCTTCGGCTTCGGGCGTCTTCTTTTCTGCCGGAATGTCAACAATCTCAGTCACGATGACAGTGTGAGATTCGGCAGGAAGTTCAGGAAAAATGATTTCATCGCCAGCTTTGGTTGCTGGTGCGATATCCAAGCCCTTATCGTGGACAGCCTCCGCAACCAGCGATTCTTCCGCAGAAGGCTGCTCGTCCTCAACTGGCTCGGCAATAACGACTGGCACAGAAACCAATTCCGTGACGGCGGCTGAAATTTCAGGCACTGCTTCCGGAACAACCTCTTCAACAACTTTCTGACCCGCCCGTGCTTTCTGCGCACGGCGTTCCCGCAACACGCGCAGAACCCCCTGCCCCTTGTAGCCCTGCACATAAAGCAGATCTGAAATCAGCCGAAGCGTCTCGATATGCTCGGGGCTGTAATAGCGCCGTCCACTTTCCCCACGGAACGGCTTTACACCGGGATAGATGGTTTCCCATGAGCGCAGACGGTGCTGGGGGATATGCAGTTCTTCGGCAACTTCGCTGATTGTCCGATAGGCATCCGGGGCTTTTCTGACCTTTTCAACGCCTGTCGAGATATCGTCACTCGGCGACAGCGCGATGGTCTCAGGCATGGACTTATCTGTCACGAGACGGTGCCTCAACAGCGACATTCTCGGAGCCGTTCATACGATCTCTCAACAGTTGTGAGGGCCTGAACACCAGTACGGCTCTGGGGAGGATGGGAACTTCCACCCCCGTTTTGGGATTACGTCCAATGCGCTCTCCCTTCTGGCGGACGGAAAAGGTTCCGAACCCGCTCAGCTTTACGGATTCGCCCGCCTCGAGCCGGTTGGAAATCGCATCCAGAAGGCTCTCGAGAATCATGGAGGAATCGTGCCGGGAAAGACCGACACGACTATAGAGATGCTCGACAAGATTCGCGCGCGTGACTGTGCTCATGTCACTTGCGTATCATGACGTTCAGAACAGTCAAAGGAATCAATCATTAACCTGCTCTAAACAGGGGACTGACTACATCCGGACGAGAGCCGATCCCCACGTCAGACCGCCGCCCAATGCCTCCATAAGGACCAGATCGCCCTTCCGGATCCGTCCGTCCCGCACGGCCTCATTCAGGGCCAGCGGAATGGAGGCCGCAGACGTGTTGGCATGACGATCCACGGTCACTACGACCCGGTCAGACGGCAACGCCAGTTTCTTCGCCATACCTTCGATAATCCGCAGATTGGCCTGATGCGGCACCATCCACTGAATATCCTGCCCCGTCAGATTATTGGCCGCCAGCGCCTCATCCACGGCCTGCGACAGCTTGACCACGGCATGGCGGAACACCTCACGTCCCTGCATGCGCAGTTTCTGCGTCGCGGACGCACAGCCTGCGGCACCGTCCACATAAAGAATATCGCCCGTCCGGCCATCGGAGTGCAGATGGGTGGAGAGAATACCCTCCTCGCCGTCATGACTGGCTTCCAACAGCACCGCACCCGCACCATCCCCGAAAAGGACGCAGGTGGAACGATCCGTCCAGTCCAGCAGACGCGAGAACACCTCGCTCCCGATCACGAGGATTTTCTTCGCCTGACCTGCCTGCATCAACGCGCGTGCCGTTGCCAGCGCATAGACAAAACCCGAGCAGGCAGCGCTGAGGTCGAAACCGAAACCCGTCGTTATGCCGAGCAAAGCCTGAACCTGCACTGCTACAGCGGGAAAAACCTGATCCGGCGTGGCCGTGGCGACCAGAACCGCATCGACTTCAGACGCTTCAACACCAGCATAGTCCAGCGCCTGTCGGGCTGCTTCAGCCGCCATGCTGGCCGTGGTTTCGTCACCGGAAGCAATATGCCGCTGGGCAATGCCGGTTCGGGTCCTGATCCATTCGTCCGAAGTCTCGATGCCGTATTTCAGGGCAAGATCGTCATTGGTTACGACGTCGCGCGGCAGATAGCCCCCGACACCCGTCAGACGGACACGAATGGGATCGGACATATTTTTTTCAGCTCACAGGTTCAGGAACAGCCTTGGTGGACACGGCCTCAGTCGGTTCGGACGTCCCCATGCCCAACTGCTCCAGACGATCACGGATCTTGTCGTTCAGATGGTGCGTGACGGCGTCCATGGCAACATCGACGGCTGCGGCAAAGCTCTCGCCGTCAGCGCCGCCATGCGATTTCACGACAATGCCGTTCAAACCGACGAACAGGGCTCCGTTGTAGCGACGCGGGTCAATCCATTCCCGCATCCGCTCCAGTCCCGGTTTGACCAGCAGATATCCAAGGCGGGTCAGGAGATTGGTTTCAAAAACGCGCCGCAGAAGGCCAAAGGCAAGTTTCAGTGCGCCTTCGCCGGTTTTCAGCGCGATATTGCCGGTAAATCCGTCCGTCACGATCACGTCCGTCGTGCCGGCGGTAATGTCATGTCCTTCGACAAAACCATGAAACTGCGGTGCCAAAGGGCTGGCTCTCAGGCGCTCAGAAGCCTCTCGCAGCCGATCGTCTCCCTTCAACTCCTCTGAACCGACATTCAGAAGGCCGATTGTCGGAGACGGCAGGCCGAGCGCGGCCTGAGCGAAAGCCTCGCCCATGATCGCAAACTCAACCAGATTGCGCGCATCGCAGGCGATGTTCGCACCGAGATCGAGCATCACGACATCACCACGCGCGGACGGCTGGACAGCGGCCATGGCAGGTCGGGAAATTCCCGGAAGGGCTTTGACGATGATTTTCGCAAGCGCCAGCATGGCACCGCTATTACCCGCAGAAACAACGCCGCGGGCTTCCCCTGCGGCCACAGCTTCCATAGCCATACGCATGGACGAACCCCGGACACGCAACGCTGATGTCGGCTTCATTTCCATGGGGATGCTGGCGTCTGAGTGACGGATATCACACAGGCTTGCGGCTTTGGGATGTTTGAGCAGAGCGGCCCTGAGAACGGCCTCATCTCCGATCAGGAGAATGCGGGCCTTTGGGTGCCGGTCGGCAGCCAGATCAAGTCCGGCAAGGACGATATCCGGGGCCCTGTCACCACCCATTGCATCGACGGCGAGGGCATAAGGCCCGGAGGCCGCGACGTCACGTTCGGGCGTGACAGGCGCATTGGTCATTGAGACAGTTTCCCGGACAGCATCACAGATGCGGGGCCACGCTCCTGGGAGGCAACGGACCCGCAGGTAGGGATCAGGCGCGGACGGCGGTCTTCAGGCCCTTGCCGCTGTTACCAGCAGCGACCACTTCACGGCCGTCATAGTGACCGCAATGGCTGCAAACGTGGTGCGGACGCTTCAGTTCGCCACAGTTCGAGCACTCTGCGTGCGCCTCGACGGTCAGGGCGTCGTGGCTGCGACGCATGCCACGACGGGACGGCGTAGTCTTTCTTTTAGGGACGGCCATGGCTTTTATGCCTCTTTCTGCTTCTGTGTCGGCACCCCTGCTCCGCTCCCCGCGGCATCCGGTGCCCTGTTGTTCGTCGTCTCGTATTTACGTCGAGTTCAGGCGGGCGGCTCTAGCAGAGCCTGAAGAAACCCGCAAGTCAGACGTGGGATTTTATTCTTTCCTGTCCCCGTTCTTCAGCGCGGAAAGTGCTGAAAACGGATTAGGACGGCGTGGACCATCCGGTCCTTCGCCAGACAACTCTGCCCCTTCTTCCCCTTCTGCGGGCGCCACGTCAACCGCATTTTCCAGACCGACGCCGGGTTTACGCGGATAGGGGTCCAGCATCAGGGCGAGCTGTTCCGCTGCAGCCTCGCCGATATCAAGGGCCTTTCCGTCATGCGGAACCTCGTCCGGACCATCCAGATCAATGGAATCGATGTCGAACTCGTCTTCCGGCATCTCTTCTGCGGGGATGAACTTCAAAAAGAAGGTTTCGGCCAGAACATCCTTGAACGGTTCTGACGTAATGACGCAGACCTGAGTAAGCTTTGCAGCAAGATGCCCTTCCGCCAGAACGCTTCGATTGGTCGATGGCGTCAGACGGAAACGGCAGGTCAGGGTTTCGATCTCGGGGATACCCAGACGAGCCGCGAGGGCTGCCCGCTCTGCGGGCGTTGCCTCGATCGTCTCGTCCAGTCCCGATCCCAGCCGGTTGAAGAGGATACGTCGGGAAAATTCAGGAGAATGGGACATTCAGGCACTCCAGCCCCCGGATTATGGGGGAAATCGTTGACATGCAGGCGCCATTCGGGCACGCGCTCAGTGGAGCGGTTCTCTTGCACAGGATAGTTTCCGGATCCATGAATAACGCATCTTCCCCGACGCCCCAAAGCAGAACACGCGTCCTTCGCCGTTTCGCACAGGCGGGAGTGGCATGTGTTCCGCTGCTGCTCGGCGGATGCTCGTTCTTTTCCCCGATTCCCGAGCCCCGCGGCTCCCTGATCGAAAAGACCGATTACGCACAGCTCGTGCCCGGAACAAGCACCCGTACGGACGTGCTCGATCTGCTGGGATCACCGACGGCGCATGCGACCTTCGACGACAATACCTGGATCTATGTTTCCATGATCACGTCGCCAACGCCGCTGACCTTCCCGAGCGTGAAGAAACAGGAAGTCGTGGTGCTGAATTTCGACAATGGCGGCGTCCTGCGCAAAGTGGACACCCTCAACAAAAAGAACGCCATGTATGTTGGCATGGTGAGTGCGAAAACACCGACACCGGGCACAAGCTCGTCCATCCTTCAGGAACTGCTGGGCAATGTCGGACGCTACAACCCGATGAGCGGCATGAGCAGCCAATTCGGCGGCAGCTCCGGCCCGATGGGCGGTCAGGGCACCGGCAATGGCGGCGCTGGCAACTCGCTGCCCTAAGTCTCTGGGAATCTGATTATTTCGGGAGGTTGAGCAGAACGCCCAAACCTCCCAACGGGCTGTCCATCAGGCGAATGGACCCGCCATGGGCGTGAATGATGTCCCGTACGATCGTCAGACCCAAACCGCCGCTTTGCCCATCCTGACTGGCGCTCACGCCATTCAGTTCCGAAATGGCGGCCCGGCGGCTGGCGGACAGGCCCGGCCCGTTATCTTCTACAGAGATTTCGATATTCCGCTCTCCTTCGCGCAGGGAGAACCGCATCGCTCCGCCGTGACGGCGGGCATTTTCTGCCAGATTCGTCAGAACGCGGCGCAATGCGTCAGGCCGGACTATCGCTTCAACGCCTTCCCGGCCTTCGACGCCCAGAACCTGCCCTCCCGCACGCAAAGTGGCGGCTGCGACATCATCCAGCATGCCTCTCAGATCGGTCAGAACGGGTTCCTCGGCCCCCTCTCCTCGCGCAAATGACAGATAACTGCCAATCAGGCGCTCCATATCCTCGATATCCGTGACCATATCCGCAAGATCTGGCTTGAGGCTCTCGGCACGGATCGGGCCAGAGGTCGGGATCATGGCAACCGTCAGACGCAGTCGCGTCAGGGGTGTTCGCAAATCATGCGAGACACCCGCCAGAACAGCCGTACGTTGCGCCACAAAGCGGTTCACTCGCGCCTGCATGCGATTGAACGCAACAGCAGCCTGTCGCACCTCCCGCGCTCCCTGAGGGCGGATCGGTCCTGCATCTCTTCCCATCCCGAACAGTTCGGCAGCCCGCCCCAGACGACGAATGGCGCGCACCTGATTGCGCATGAACAGCCCGGCGATCAGGAACAGCAGAATGGAACTGCTGACAGCCCAGACCACGAAAAGCCAGATCGGCCCAATATTCAGACGCTTGACCGGCACCATGATCACCATCACACCTTGCGGAAGCTGGATCGAGGCACGCACCGTCTGGGGCGCTTCAGACCAGTCCACATCATAGGAGCGACCAAGATTCTGCCGGATCGAGCGGGCAAAATCGTCATCCATTGGGCCAAGCACATGATTGGTACCGTACCGGGAGAGTTTTTCGGCAGGATGGAATGCAAAACCCAGTTGGGTCCGCGAAGACGCATCCTGAAGAATAAGCGCCCGTTCCTCTGGGGATGAGGCGTGCTCGATCATGGCCACGACAAGCGAGATCTCGCCCGTCACGCCGTCCGAGAGGCGGCGGGAGACGACGTTCAGATAGGTTCCGTAAAACAGGCCCAGCGCGATTGCCTGCGTCACCAGCAGCGGAATGAGCACGATCAGCATCGACCGCCCCATGAGGGAGCGCGGCAGAATACGCCTTAACGGACGGTCCAGCTTCTGCCAGGATTCGTCCCGCTCAACCGTCGGATCAGCGTCCCGGTTTGAGAACATAACCCTTGCCCCGCACGGTATGAAGAAAACGGGGCTCTTTGGGATCCACCTCGATCCGGCGACGCAGACGCGTGACCTGAACATCGACGGCACGTTCGCCAATCTCGTCCATTTCCAACGCCTTGGCGATGGCTTCACGCGATAGAACCGTTCCCGGCTGGCTGGTGAGAACGCCCAGAAGTGCGGATTCTCCTCCCGTCAGATGCACGGCCCCCTGCGGACCACTGAGCAGGCCGCGTTTGACGTCGAATTCCAACTCTCCCAGCCGCAGGATGTCGGGAACTTCGTCCACCACTGGCAACGCAGGTACAACACGTCGAAGATGGGCCCGAAGACGAAGCAGAAGCTCACGCGGCTCGAATGGTTTGCCCAGATAGTCGTCCGCACCGGCTTCAAGCCCCCCGATCCGGTCCGCAGGCTCCCCCCGCGCCGTCAGGAGCAGAATCGGAAGTGACAGACCATCTTTGCGCAGGCTGTTAGTCAGAGACAGACCATCCTCGCCCGGCATGGTAACATCAAGGACAAGCGCATCGGGCTGGATCCGTTGCAGGACGTCGCGGGCCGCCAGGGCATCAAGGGCGGTGCTCACCCGATAACCGTTTTCGGACAGGTAACGCTGAAGCAGCCGCAAAAGGCGCGGATCGTCGTCAACGACCAGAATATGTTCGTCACTCATGGAACAGAACTCCCGACTGGTTCCTGAAGTGGCGTCAGGACGCGGCGAAACCCTTCCACAGCCGTCATGCCCGCCTCACGATAGGCCCGGGTCATCACTTCGCGGATCATGAGAAACAGTTCGCGTTCAAGAGCCTCCCCGGCTTCCGTCAGGCGCAGGGGACGTCTGCGGCGGTCATGGCGGTCTTCTTCCTGTACGAGCAGTTTGCGATCCCGAAGATCGCCCAGAGCGCGACCAAGAGATTGTTTGGTAATGCCGAGACTGTTCAGAAGCGCCGTGGGAGTAATTCCCGGATGTGCGGCAGCCAGGAAAAGAATGCGGTGATGCGCTGGCCCCAGCCCTTTCTCGCGCAGAAGACTCTCGCAGTCGGCATTCAACGTCCGCCAGGCCAACATCATGGCCTCATAAGACTGCCGGATCCGGTCTTCCCGCAGATAAAGATGCGCCGTCGCGGATGACGGGATGTCCATGGATCGGGCCGTCACCGAAAAGCTTCCTCCACATATCCAAAGCGGTCGAAATCGATGATGCGCTGCGGATAGAGAATGCCGTTCAGATGGTCGTTTTCGTGCTGCAGAACATTGGCATGAAACCCCCTCGCCTCACCTTCGACCAAGACACCATCCTGATCCAGCCCCTCATAGCGCACGGCGGCATAGCGCGGCACATCAGCCCGCAGCCCCGGAATCGACAGGCACCCTTCGGTGCAGGTCATCATCTCTTCGCCCAGAGGCGTAATTTCGGGATTGATGAGAACGCGGGGCAGCAATGCTTCCTCGGGAGTCGCCACGCGGCTTGCAGGAACGTGATAGACGAACATCCGCAGCGGCTGATGGACCTGAGGTGCTGCCAGCCCTGCCCCACGGGCATCGGCCATCGTTTCCATCATGTTTGCGATGAGAGACTGGATTTCCGGGGCTTTCGGGTCGGAAACGGCCCGTGCCACCTGATGCAGGACGGGGTTGCCCATCCGGGCAATCTTGAGCAGGGCCATGAAATCCTCTTTCTTCAGACGGGCGTTGCATCAGGTGGAACGCACATGCACGCCGCAGAGTGCGCTTTGCGAAGAATCCATTCAAGCATGGCCGAATGAATTGCGTTCCCCGCAAAAGATGTGTTAAGGGCACCATCCTTAGTTGGATTGCCATATCACGGGTGGCGCTGAAGAGCGGGCCCATAAGGAGTTGACGGCACCGTGCAGGTTCTCGTTCGTGACAACAATGTTGACCAGGCGCTTAAGGCGCTCAAGAAGAAGATGCAGCGCGAAGGCGTGTTTCGTGAAATGAAGCTGCGTCGCCACTTCGAAAAGCCCTCCGAGAAGCGCGCCCGCGAAGCAGCTGAAGCTGTTCGTCGCGCCCGCAAGATGGAGCGTAAGCGTCTGGAGCGTGAAGGCTTCTAAGTCTTCCCGTCCTCCGAACGGAAAAAAAGCCGCATCCCTCGGGATTGCGGCTTTTTTTATGCCTGAAATTCTCCTGCTCCCCCGCCCGCCATCTGCGGACAGGGGAGACGCACAGCTTACTGCGCGTCCATCAGGCGGTGACTGAGATAGATGGCTTCCAGAGCCCGCTCATGCGCGACTTCCGCCGCATTGATCGTACCCGTATGGCCGCCTTCCACATCTTCATAATACAGGAAGGGCAACTTAAGGCTTTCCAGCCGCGCCGCGAAACGACGCGCATGGATCGGGCCGACGCGATCATCGCGCGTTGACGTGAAAATAAACGGCTCCGGATAGGCCACACCCGCCTTCAGGTTCTGCAAAGGCGACATTTTCTCCCAGAACGCGCGCGGCCCTGGCTCCGAAACGCTGCCATACTCGGCAGCCCAGGACGCTCCGGCCGCCATCTGCTCATAATTCATCATATCCAAAAGCGGGACGCCGATGATGGCGGCATTCCACAGTTCCGGATGCTGGGTGAACTCCACTCCCGCCAGCAGACCGCCATTGGACCGGCCCCGCAGCCCCAGATGCCGTGGTGATGTGATGTGGCGCGCCGTCAGGTCGCGGGCGACAGCTGCAAAGTCGTCATAAGCCTTCTGCCTTCCTTCTCGACGCGCGACATCGTGCCATGCGGGCCCGAATTCTCCGCCACCACGGATATTGGCCATGACGTAAACGCCGCCCCGGTCAAACCATGTAATCCCGAGATCGGGGTGATAGACCGGCAGGTAGGACAATCCGAAACCACCATACGCCGTCATCAGCGTCGGACGGGCACCGTCTTTCTTCCAATCCTTGGCATGCACAATGAAATAAGGAATGGCCGTACCATCCGTACTGGTCGCCGACATCTGCTCGACCACCAGATTGGACGCATCGAACAGATCGGGCTGGCGATACAGAGGCTGAGCGGTCTGAGCTGTCGTATTCAGGCTCCAGATCTGTGGCGCCTGAATGAAGCCTTCAAGCTGAAGATAGGCCTGTGACAGACCAGGATCTGACGAAACGATTTCTGCGGCCATGTTCTTGGGAAGATCAATAGACCGCGACGTCCATGCTCCAGTCGCGGCCCGGCGAAAGAGCTTCAGGACAGGTTGAACGTTGTCATATAGAACAACCACCAGGCCATCTTTTGTCACAGCAAGAGCATCGCCCATACCATCCCCGATCGTCTGACGGGATGTCGGCGACAGAATGAGCTGAGGCACGGCAGGATTTTTCAGGTCCAGCGCGACAATGCTATCGGCGTGAAATGTCTGACCGGACACCGTCCAGTCCTGCAAGAGATGCAGAACCAGTTGGCCATCCAGATAGGACAGGCTGTCATATTTTTCTGGCAGAGGCAGCCGGGTCAACGTCTGCGTCGAGGGATTGAACAGACTGACTTCCGTGTGGAAGAAATCCCGATGGCGGCTGATCAGAAAGAGTTCGTGGCCTTTTTCATCACGCAGGCGCTCCGGCGCCACATCCATATCCGTGATCTGACCACGATAGACTTCGACCGCCTGATCCAGCTTCTGCCCACGATGCAAAAGCCGAACCGAATAGGGGTAGCCCGAATGCGTCAGCCCGGCATTGCCCGCCCCCCAGTCCCGCGAAACCAGAAGTGTATTGGCATCAACCCAGATGGCCGTCTGCTTTCCGGACGGAAGATCAAAGCCGTCTTTTACAAAAATATCTGTCTGCGTGTCGTATTCCCGGACCACATGAGCATCTTCCCCCGCCTGTGAGAGCGACATGAGACAGAACCGCTCCTGCGGGCTGAGACAATACAGGCCTTCCATGACCCAGTTGGCATGCTCATTCCGTGCCAGAGCATCAAGGTCGAAACGCGTTTTCCATTGCGGATGGCCGGACTGGAAGGAGGAGGTAGACGCGCTGCGCCATATCCCGCGTGTATGACGATCATCCTGCCAGAAGTTCCAGATTTCTCCACCCTGCTGCGTCGGGAGCGCAAGACGTGCCGGAGATTGCTGGGCCGTCAGGATTTTCTGATAGAGAGGCTTGTAGCGGGGATCAGAAGTGAGCGTCGCTTCTGTGTGGGCGTTTTGTGCCCGCACCCATTCCAGCGCCCTGACACCATCCGTCTGACTTAATTCGGCAGGGGACGGAAGAGAAGATGAACCCGCATAGGCTGCCAGAGGCAGGATGGAGAGAGACAGACAGAATGCTCTCGCAAAAACAGAAGACATGGAACGCCTTTACGATACCGACAATATCGGCATCGTAAAGACATCCGGTCGATCAGGCCACAGCTGCTGCGCTGACGGCTTCTTCCACCTCCTGAAAGCTCGGCATCAGATCAGACGGAATGCTCTTGCGACCGATCTCGACACTGACCTGAGGAGCATTGCCCTGAAGATGCGCCACAATCACGGATCGCACGAGATCGAGATAAGAGGATTCTTCCTCCACTACGCCCCCCAGCCGACTGGCGATTGGCGCGACAATTCCATAAGCCAGAAGGATACCGAGAAATGTTCCGACCAGAGCGCCTGCAATCATTTCACCCAGAATGATGGGAGGCTTGCTGATGGACGCCATGGTCTTAATCACCCCCAGAACGGCCGCAACAATTCCCAGAGCTGGCAGCGCATCGGCAATGGACTGAAGGGCATGGGAAAGATGCATTTCCTCCCGCATGTTTTTCTTGAGCTCATTCCCCATCACCTCATCCATCTGATACGGGTCGGTGGCGTTCATACCCGCCATACGCAGGTAATCGCAGATGAACAAACAGACACGAGAATTGTCCCGGATTTTCGGAAAAGCGCCGAAAACCGTACTGCCCTGTGGGTCTTCGATATGAGATTCCAGTGCCATGAACCCCTTGGAAGAGGCCAGCTTCACAATATGGAACAGCAGACTCAGAAGATCGACATAGTCTGAGCGGACATACTGCGAGCCCTTCATAGCCTTCTTCAAACCACCCGGCAGGTGCTTCACGGCGGCGATGGAATTGGCCATCAAAAAGGTTCCGACGGCAGACCCCAGAATGGTCAGAAGCTCGAAAGGCATTGACGAAACGAGAGGGCCAATCGCTCCGCCAGATGCTACGAACGATCCGAAAACACAGCCCAGAACAACAACCAGACCGATAATGATGAACATCCGAAAACTTCCTGACTGACCTGAATTTATTGCGAAATATCGGGCGATAGCACCAGCACGATGCGACGGTTCCGGGGATTGAGAGGCTGGGTGGGATCAAAGAGATTCCGATCCGCATATCCGCTAACGGATTTCAGGCGCCCATCGGGAAAGCCGTTCTGAACCACCAGATCCCGCACAGCGACTGCCCTTGCACTCGACAGGCTCCAGTTGCTCATCTGTCCGGGACGGTAAGGCGTCGCGTCCGTGTAACCGGCGATGGACAGCTTACCGTGCAGTTTTTCGAGATAAGGCACGATCGCCTTGATCAACTGAACCGCATGGGCATCAGGAGTAGACTTGCCCAAAGCGAACATCGGTTGATGGTCGGAATCTGCGATCTGGATATGAAGGCCATCATCGCCCGCCGAAACCGAGACCTGCGAGCGGACATCGGCCAGTTCCGGCGCATTGCTGATCAGAGCCTGAATTTTCTGGGCCGCGGCCATTCTGGCAGCCTGTTCGGCCTTCTGGTCTGCGTTCTGGGGAAAAGACGTGACAGGCGGTTCGCCGGGCTGGATCTGATTGTCATGAAGAACGACGATCTGAGCCGTATGAGTGCTGGACGCGCTCTGATCTCTGGCCGTTTGTGCGCCCGAAGCCCCTCCCTGCACCGGTTTTCCGTACTGGTCCTTACCCAGTTTCAGGGCAACGGCTTTTGTTTCAAGAGAAACAGGCTCGGGAGCCGCAGGCAGAACATTATCCACGGGTGGTGGCATGTCTTTCCAGACCGCCATCGGATTGAAGAAGTTGGCGATACCCTTTCGCTGCTCTTCCGTCGTGGCGTTGATGAGCCACATGACCAGAAAGAACGCCATCATGGCCGTTACGAAATCGGCGTAGGCGATTTTCCATGCCCCGCCGTGATGACCGCCTCCAACAACGTCAAAACGTTTGATGATGATCTTTCGTGCTTCTTTGCCGTTCTGGTTGGACATCCCGCCTCCTGAGTGGTCTCAGTATGACAGGCGAGTTCTTAAGGAGAGGTTTAAGAACGCTCCGGCAACCGCACGCCTGTGACAAAATCCGGCTCATGCACGGCGTAACAGCGTATAGCCTGCCCCCGAACTTCGCGGCAGGATGTCGCGGCTTTCTGCCCTTCCCTGCCATGCCTCTGCTCTTCAATCACGACCGTTTTCGCCACCGCTGTGGCTGGAAGGCGGAAAAGATCCCAACGCGGGTCTGTTCCGATAACGGGAAGAATATTCTGTGTGAATGCCAGACGGGAGGCCAGACCATAATCTTCGGCGGCCAAAGCCGTCGCGCCCTGCGCCTTTGCCTGTAAGGCCACCTTGCGGGCAAATTCATCCCATCCTCCGGTCAGACGCAACACCGGGTCGCGATGCGGGACGAGATGAAGCGGCGAAAATATTGCCTGAATGCAAACGATCATAGTGATGACCAGTCCGCTGACCACAGGCCAGCGGATGCGCCATCCGGCTTCAAGCGCGGCGATGGCAAGCACCGGATAGATGACGGCAGGCCAGTTTGGCTGCACGCGGTCTCCGAAAGCATGGGCGACAAACACGGCCGTCGGCACCAGAGCCAGCCATGCCAGAAGCCGGTTACGCCTAACACACACCCAAAGCCCGATCACAAACAGGATAAAAACAAGCGGCGTGGCAAGTCCGATCTGTCCGCCGATCAGTTCGCCCATAAACTGGAGCGCCCGTGCCGGATGCCAGTCGCCCGTTCGGCCTCCCTGCCTGATAAAGCTGGCCCAGTGATGTCTCGCATTCCACACAATGACAGGCGACATCGCCACGAACAGCCCCGGAAGAGCCAGCCAGGGACCGGGTTGCTGACGCAGACGTTTCGTCGTGAGAACTGCCCCTCCCAGTCCAAGACCGATCAGGACGGCTGTATATTTTGAATCAAACGCCAGTCCCAGCAGAAGGCCCGATCCGATCCACCACGGAAGAGCCGCGCGTGCGATCAGTTCGGGATCAATCGCGCGGCTGAGCGTGTAGAGAAACAGCGTAATGAAGAACAGCAGCGGCGTATCGGGCGTCATCGTCGCAGCACCCAGACCGAGCATCAGGGTAGCATTCAGCAACAGCGCGGCCCTGAGCCCCGATTGCGGCCATGGAGACCCCGGTAACAGCCGCCGCGCCGCATGGTACAGCGCCCAGCTTCCCGGCAGGACGGACAGTGGCCCCAACAGACGGACACCCAGCGTCGTATCCCCAGCGATCCATGTTCCAATACGGATCCACAGAGCCACCATGAACGGATGGTCCAGATAGCCGAGCTGAAGATTGCGCGACCAAACCCAGTAATACGCCTCGTCCGGCGTCAATGGCACACTGGCTGCAAGATACAGACGGATAATCGTCAGGCCCGCAAGAAGCCCCCAGAAGAGCCGGATATTTCGCGAATTTTCACCCACGGTCTCAGCGCCAGACCAGCGTGGAGGACACCGCATAGTTCCAGACCACACCAACCACGGCTCCCGCCGCAGACGAGCGGTCCCAGTGACCATGACCCGCACTGTCCAGCATCATCCGGGCAATACCGATATTGGCGACGGCCCCCAGCGAACAGACCGCGATGAAAACGGCCAATCCTCGCCAGAGCTTGTGACCCTTGAGGCGACGATCATGGTAGGTGAAGCGGTTGTTCAGCAGAAAATTCGTCAGAATAGCGACAGCGGTTCCGGCGAGCTGCGCCCAGGAAAAACTCAGGCCGCATGCGCCTGCCAGATCCAGAACGCTGACATTCACGACCACACCAATAAGCCCGACCAGCGCGAAGGCCATGAAGCGGGTCGGCAGCCAGCCATGCGTCAGCTTGTCGAGCACCATGGTCGCAAACTGAAGCAGCACCACAACATCAAGCTTGCTCTCACCTGCAAGGCGCGGGCGGAAGACGAATGGCACCTCGACAATCCGCACGGTTTTGGGGGCGGACATCACCAGATCGAGCAAAATCTTGAAGCCCGTCCCTGACAGGCGCGGCAACAGGGATTCAAAAAGATCCCGGCGTATGGCGAAAAAGCCGCTCATCGGATCGCTCAGCGGATGCGGCATGACGGCCTGCGCGGCCCTGATGCCCGCATCCGAAAGCAGATGCCTCCAACGCCCAGCCAGTCCGCCACTATCGCCGCCCTCGACATGGCGGCTGGCCACGACAAGTTCGGCACCCTTCTGTAATTCAACAAGCATAGTCCGCAGAACGGATTCATCGTGTTGCAGATCGCCGTCCATCACCGCGACCAGAGGGGCGCTGGAAGACAGAATGCCTTCGATTACGGCAGAAGACAGCCCCCGACGGCCAACACGGCGCACCAACCGGACCCGTGGGTCCAGCAGCGCAAGCCGGGAAACCTCATCGGCCGTTCCATCCGGTGAATTGTCATCAACGAAAATGACTTCCCACGCCCTGCCCTCAAGCGCCGCGTCAAGGGCTGCAACCATCGGCGCCACATTGGACACTTCGTTGTAGCAGGGAACGATGACGCTCAGTTCGGCTGGAAGAGACAGCAACCGGGAAGCGGTCATGGGTTCAGTCGATCAGATCGGCACGCCGGCAAGATCGCGGCTCGTATGGATGGTCTGGAGAGTCTGGACACGAACGACATGCGGACTGTCGGTCAGCAGGCGTGTCAGGGCATTTTGATGGGCGGCGTCACGGGCGACCAGACGGACGAGAAAATCTCCGCCGCCCCGGATCATATGACATTCGCGCGTTTCGGGCCATGCACCGACCTGAGCCTCGAAGGCCTCAAGAACACTTCCCTTTTGGCTATCGAGGCCAATCAGGGCGTAGAAATTCAGGGACCACCCCAGCAGGGCGGCATCCACTTCGGCATGATACCCCTTGACGATTCCCAGCTCCTCAAGCCTACGGACCCGCCTCAGGCAGGGAGGCGCGGAAATGCCGGTACGACGGGCAAGTTCCACGTTGGTCATGCGTCCATCGGCCTGGAGTTCGGCAATGATCTGCCGGTCGATGGCGTCCAGTTCAATCGGTGCGGAGTGCGAAGAAGCGTTCATTTCAATCTAACGTATATGTCAGCCGACATGATCCGCAAAGATGGCACATGCGTCCGAAGTCCCTATATGAAGGGGCCTGATATCATTTGAGGACCAATCATGCCCGAAATCCATCATACGGATCTGCTGGTTGTGGGCGCTGGCCCTGCTGGCTACACGGCGGCAATCTACGCGGCCCGCGCAAGTCTTAAGCCGATTCTCGTGACCGGAATGCAACCCGGCGGCCAGCTGACCATCACGACGGATGTTGAAAACTATCCCGGCTTTGCGACTCCTGTTCAGGGCCCCTGGCTGATGGAGCAGATGCGCGCGCAGGCCGAGCATGTCGGAACGCGTCTGATTTATGACCTGATCGTTCAGGCCGATCTAAGAAAAGGCCCCGGACCGGATGGATATTTCCGACTGGTCGGAGATTCGGGGGACGAGTTCCGTGCCCGCACGGTTGTGATCGCTACGGGCGCACAGGCCCGGTGGCTCGGCCTCGAATCGGAAAAGCGTCTCCAGCGCGGCGGCGTCTCTGCCTGCGCGACCTGTGACGGCTTTTTCTATCGCGGCAAGACGGTGGCCGTGATCGGTGGCGGCAATACGGCAGTCGAGGAAGCGTTGTATCTGACGCACCACGCGGACAAGGTTCATCTGATCCATCGTCGGGACAGCCTGAGAGCCGAGCGTATCCTTCAGGAGCGTCTGTTCTCAAACCCGAAGATCGAAGTTCATTGGAACAAGGCTGTCGAAGAGGTTCTCGGTTCAGGCGAACCGGAAGTGGTTTGTGGGATCGCTCTGAAAGATACCCAGACAGGCGCGCTGTCTGAACTGGATGTCGACGGGGTTTTCGTCGCCATCGGCCATACGCCGAATACCGGGCCTTTCCTCCATGAAGTCGCCTGTGACAGCGACGGATATATCCTGACGGAAAGCGGCGGGACCGAAACATCCGTCAAGGGCGTGTTTGCAGCAGGCGACATTCAGGATCGTATTTTCCGACAGGCCGTCACAGCGGCCGGAACAGGCTGCATGGCCGCTCTGGAAGCCGAACGATATCTTTCTGGCATACCTGCCATGACAAAAACTTGACCCTCGCGCGTGCTTCAGACAATTTCGTCCTTTCAACGACATATCTTGACGGATAACGCCGGGACGTATGGGTAAAAAGGACGAAGACCGTCGCCTTGGCGAACGGGGAGAAAACCAGATGGACTGGGACAAGCTGCGGATTTTTCATGCCGTGGCGGAAGCCGGTTCCTTCACCCACGCCGGTGACCGGCTGGGACTGAGCCAGTCGGCAGTTTCCCGGCAGATTTCCGCGCTTGAAGATGTCCTGCGCGTGCCGCTGTTCCATCGGCATGCGCGCGGACTGATTCTAACGGAACAGGGCGATGTTCTGAACCGTACGGTCCGCGAAGTTTTCTCCAAACTGGCTCTGACGCAGGCCTTCCTGAGCGAAAGCAAGGAGCGAGCCGCGGGAAAGATCAAGATTACCACGACAACGGGCTTCGGCCTGTCATGGCTTTCCCCACGTCTAAACCGTTTTCTGGAACTGCATCCCGACATTGAAGTCACACTTCTGCTTGAAGATGCGGATCTGGATCTGGGCATGCGTGAGGCAGACGTCGCCATCCGGCTACACCCGCCCACACAGCCCGATCTGGTGCAGCGTCATCTCGCCAATTTCCCCATGCCGATTTATGCAAGCGCCGCCTATCTTGAGCGCCATGGGACACCACACTCTATCGAAGATCTGGCCAATCATCAGATCATCAGCTTTGCAGGCTGGCACCTGCCACTGCCTAATGTGAACTGGTTGCTGGATCTTCTGCGTCAGGAAGGTGTTGCACGCCAAGGCAGCCGTCGTCTGGCTATCAACAATATCTCGGCGGTCGCGAATGCGATTGCAGCCGGAACGGGCATCGGCTCCCTGCCCCTCTATGCCGCAGCAGGCTATCCTGATCTTGTCAGGATATTGCCGAACCAGCAGGTGCCCTTAGTGGAAGCCTATTTCGTCTACCCTGAAGAATTGCGGACATCAAAGCGGATCGCGGTCTTCCGGGACTTTCTTCTTTCCGAAATCAGCAACCTCAAAGGGCAGGAACAGGGATAAGAAACTGGGAGGCTTTTACGCCTCCTACCCTCTGCGACCATGAGTCGAGGGACAGGCATGAGGCCGATTGCTGGATCGGAAGACCGCTTCCCCAATCGGCGCAAATCCACTGCCCCGTCCGAGGCGATGCGCATTGTTGGGCATCTGCTCAAGCACAATGACGCCTGACGCCATCCGGTAACAGACCGCCGGCTGCGATGAGTGAGCTTTGTTGCCCTGATGATGCGCCATAATGTTCCCGCCAGGTTTCGGGGAGCCATGAGCCCATGCTGCCAAGGGAGCCATAAGCAAAGCCCCAAAAGAGACGCCCGATATCCAGACAGAGATCACCAGAAAATGCGGAAGAGGCTTCATAAGTTCATGGTATCGCAAAAACGCTTTACCGAGCCAGTCTTCACCATTCCCGGTCATATCCTTGCAGCACAGCTGATGCGCCTTGGCCACAATAGTATCAGTTCCCGGATTTTGACGATGACAGGCGCTGGTTAACGCGCTCCCTGAGTTCCTTGCCCACCTTGAAGAACGGGACGCTCTTTTCCTCAACAGGCACGATATCGCCGGTCCGGGGATTTCGCCCTGTCCGAGCTGCACGTTCACGGGGGAGAAATGCCCCAAAACCACGCAGTTCCACACGATCCCCGCGCGCAAGTGCAGAACCGATCTCGTCAAAGACCGCGTGGACGATACGTTCTATATCGCGGGTGAGAAGGTGCGGATATGCTTCCGCCAGTTCGGCCATAAGTTCGGATCGAGTCATGACAGTTGTTCCACCTGACTCCGCCTTCTGAAACAGGCCATCAGAGTTGCAAAATCGCAACGGCTCCGTCAAGGCCTTCACGGTCGAGAGCGCTGGAGAAACTTCCTCCCAGCAACCCTGTCAGAAGCGCCTTCTTGCCGGGCCATTCATACCAGCGTCTGGAGCGTTCTGGCATCAACGGAAGCACAGGATAGGACAACGTCCCGATATTCAGCCGTTTTCTGAGCCACAGACGCGCCGCATCTTCGTCCCCGAGCTCATCGACAAGACCGAGTGCAATGGCCTGCCGCCCCGTATAGGCACGCCCATCGGCCATGCTGCGGACTTTTTCTTCCGTCAAATGACGGCCGTCCGCAACCATCGACACGAATTGAGCAAAAAGATCGTTGACGATACCCTGAAGCATCTGCCGCCCTTCGGGTGTCAACGCACTGGTAGGATCAGTCTGGTCTTTCATGGCACCCGATGTAATGGCATCGACACCAATTCCCAGACGTCCGAGGCCAACCGAAACGTCAGGACGTTGAAAAATCACGCCGATCGATCCGGTCAGCGTTGAAGGCAAAGCAACGATATGCTGGGCCGGCACAGAGAGCATGTAGGCCGCAGACGCTCCCATGTCGCCCATTGAAACGGAAACTGGTTTAACCGCTGCGAAACGCTTAATTGCGTCATGAAGCCTTTCCCCACCAGTCACACCTCCGCCCGGACTATCAACAACCAACAGTAGCCCAGTCACATCTGACGCACTCTGAGCCTGTTTCAGCGCACGCACGATTTGCGAGACGTTATTCTGGACGACACCAGTAATGGTGAGACGAACAATGTGGGGTCTGTTGGTGAAATTTGAACCAACAGACCCGCTATGACCCATCATCGAAATGACAAGGGCGCTGCAAAAAGCCACCAGCGCCCCGACCCGCCAAAACACCAGTTGTCTATGTTTTGTCTGACTTGTCAGAAAAAGGTTCAGTTCAGCACTCATGAAGCGAATCCTGCTTCTGTTTTTCAGACAAGGTCAGAGAACGATCAGTCTTCTTTTTTGACACGACGCACACGAGCGGATTCTTTCTTTCCTTCGCCGTTTGCCGCGCTAATCTTCCGCCCCAGACCAATTTCTCGCGCCAAAGCCGAACGACGCTGAGCATAATTCGGAGCCACCAGAGGATAATCTGCCGGCAGGCCCCAACGTTCACGATACTGTTCCGGAGTCATATCATACGCACTCTGAAGATGACGCTTGAGCATCTTCAGTTTTTTTCCGTCCTCAAGACAGATGATGTAATCAGGAAAAACAGAGCGTTTGATAGGTACTGCCGGCTGTGGCCGCTCGACCTGTGGTGTTTCCTCAGGAACTCCAGCCTTTGAGAGAGCATCATATACCTGCCGGATCAGGGCCGGCAGTGTTTCCGCTTCAAGTGCTCCGCGCGACGCTTGGGCAGCAACGATTCTGGCCGTAAGTTCCAGAAGACCTGTATTGGAAGTGCTATCAGACATAATATTTCGCCCTATCTGTTCGAATGAATTTTCAGTTCCTTAACGCCTGTAAAGGGTCAGGTAAATGCAACATGGAAATATTTGACGTATTCCTTTTCCTACCCATGATTATCATCATATCAAAATAACCCGCAAACAAAAATAAGCTCACGCGCTTACAAAAATCTTCTGCGCTGCAGTCCATAACTGGGATGACGACATGATCAGAGAAACCGTCACGCTCTCAACAACCAGTGATTTTTCCGGCTGGCGTGCATGGGCGCGCAAACTGCTTCATGACAGAGTCCCTGCTGATTCAATACAATGGATCATAAACCCTCCCCCGTTCATTTACGCCCCTTCTGCAACGAGACTTCTTCCCGGCGCTCCATCGACAGTCAGCCTGCCCCGCTCTCTTGCGTCACTCTTCCCGGCCGTCTTCGTGTCCGAAGATCCTGACAGACTGCATCTCCTGTATCTCACGCTTCAGACTTTACGTGACGACATGCCAGTGCCCGATCAACTTACCGAAAGCCTGAAAAAACTCGCTATCGAAAGCTGGAAAAGAGCACTCGACCTGCGCTGTCAGATGCCTGATGCCAGCAATCCGGAATGGCAGATCCTCCGCACATCTCATACAGCGGCCCTGATCGACAGTCAGGCAGACATACTTTCAAACCTACGCCCCACACCGTGGATCGTGATGGCGCCTGATCGAACACTGCTCTGGGACGGTCAGGAATATCGTTTTGGACCGGGTTTCACAGACAATGAACTACCTCCATCAGAGGTGATCGAAACTGCACGCGAGTTCGCTACCGCTGGCCGCGGAAACGCCTATTGGGACGGAATTGCGCCGGTACGACTCCATCCTACCCCCGGAAATATCGAATCTTCTTCACTCGCCAGCCTGCGCGCTCAGGCGATCGACTGCCAGATGTGCGAATTGTGCAAGCCCGCGACGCGAACCGTTTCCGGAGAAGGTAACCCCAAAGCCCGAATCATCTTCATTGGCGAGCAGCCCGGAGATCAGGAAGATCTTCACGGACGCCCCTTTGTTGGACCAGCAGGACAACTGTTTGACAGTGCTCTCCGAGAGGCCGGCGGCAATCGCGCAGAGATGTGGATCACCAATGCCGTCAAGCACTTCAAATTCATTCCCAAAAGAAACCGCCGCATTCATCAGAAACCGGACGCACCTGAAATCAAATCCTGCACACCGTGGCTTGCAACAGAACGCAGGGTTCTATCTCCGGAAGTGACGGTGATTCTGGGCGTTACAGCCGCCAGCGCTGTTCTGGGACGCCAGGTTACAGTGTCGCGCGAACGTTCAAGGCCTATTCCTCTGGAGGACGGAAGTATCGGTCTGGTAACCGTACATCCGTCTTATCTGCTGCGCCTGCCCGATGAGGAGTCGAAGACACGCGAATATACAAAATTCGTAAACGATCTCAGAATGGCAATTTCCACTCTCGCCGGATAATGCCGTTAGGGCTAAGAAACCCCCGCAATGAGTGGCAGCACCATCTCCTCGGGACAACCGACTCCGGATAATACAACCACACGGCCTGCACCGCTGCGGCCGCGGGCGCGTCCTTTCCTCTCGTGGCTGTACGCGCCCAGCGCTTCATCCGTCACGTTTGCCCTGCGCAACACCATTGCAGCCTGTCTCGCGATCGGGATTGCCTTCTGGATGGAACTGGACGACCCGGCATGGGCCGCCATGACCGTCTGGGCCGTCGCGCAGACCAGCCGGGGTGAAAGCCAGTCCAAAGCCAAATGGCGTATCGTCGGCACCATCAGCGGCGGTGTTGCCGCCATCACCATCATGGCGCTTGCTCCGCAGGCGCCATGGCTGTTTTTTCCCATGATCGCATTATGGATCGGCCTGTGCAGCGGTTTTGCGACATTTGTTAGCAACTTCCGCTCCTATGCCCTTGTTCTTGCAGGATATACCTGTTCCATCATCTGCATGGGCGCAGCGTCCAATCCCGACAATATCTTCATGGTCGCGATGTCGCGCGGCACCTACATCGTGCTCGGTGTGTTGTGCGAAGCCTTCATGGGGCTGATTTTTGCCACCAGTCAGGAACGGCATGCCCGCGCGCAGCTCAGACAGAAACTTGAATCGGCGCTGGTTCTCGTTACGACAACACTGTGCAGCCTTCTGGGGGAAGAACGCGGCGCGCTGAACGCGGCCCGGCGCCAGTTTGGCACGATCCTCACCATCAATGACCAGATCGAATTTGCCGAAGTCGAAATGGGACCGCACGGCCATGAAGGCGACCATGCACGCGCGGCCCTCGCCGCCGTCTCAGCCCTTCTGTCACGCGGGTTCGGAATGGCCATGCGCCTTCAGGTGCTCAACCATAACCACCCGGCGTTTACCAAAACCGCAGACGAGATCCTCGCTTTTCTGAAGCAGTTTCCACAGCGCCTGCCCGACCAGAACTCCGTTCCTGCCCTTCTCGCGGATTTACAGCATTTTCGGGATATCTGCCGCCTGTACGCTGCACCGCATCGCGAAACCGACATTCGTCCTGATCTTGAGCCGATTCCCGGGCATGAACCCTTTGACGCGATCGATGCCAGTCCAGAGACGCTGGACGACAGACTGGACGAGCGTGTGCTTTTCGTCTCTCTCGGAGAGCTTCTGGGCGATCTGGAACAGGCTATCAAGGAATACGAGGCCAGCACGCACCGCATTAAAGGCGACCACTTCCACTTCCAGCTCGAAACCCATCGCGACACTCGTGAAGCCGTGCATAACGGTCTGCGTGGAGCCTGCGCAGTCCTGATCACTGCCTATATTTACGAAGTTACGGCCTGGCCGAATGGCCTTGGTTTCATCGCCATTACGACACTGGTCTGCGGGCTTTTTGCCACCAAAGAAAATCCCGTTCTTGGCACCACGGAATTCCTCAAAGGCGCCGTGGCAGCCTATATCGTCGCGTGGTTTCTGGTCTTCGTCCTGATGCCGAAGGTCACAACCTTCGAGACCCTGACGCTCTTTCTGGGCCCTGCCATGTTTCTGGGTGGACTGGCCAAGGGCAACCCGGCCACTGCTGGCGGCTCAGCGGCCTACGGGCTTCTGCTTCCGGCCATGCTTGGTCTGGAAAACCATCACGTCATGAACGAGCTTGCTTTTTATAATGGCAACATGGCGACCGTTCTTGCTGTCGCCGTCAGTGTAATCGTTTTCCGAAGCGTCCTGCCCTTCAGCAGCGATGCCGAGCGCCTCCGCCTCCGCCGCGTCATGCTGGGTGAGTTGCAACATCTGGCCCATCCGGGCTTCACCCCGCGGATCAGCGTGTGGATCGGCCGCAATACGGACCGCTTTGCCCGACTGATCCGTCATGCAGGACCAACACCTGCTCCGCTGATCGAAGCCTGCATCCTCGGAACGCTGGCCACCCTGACTCTTGGGCTGAATGTCATCCGACTGCGCGCCTTGCTGGACCGTGAGTATCTGCCCGAAAGCGCGAGACGACCAATCCTGCTTGTTCTGCATTATGTTGAAGAATCAACCCGCAGGCACGACAAGGCCGCCCGCATCGCAGAAGCCGCCGTGCGACGGCTCCGCGTTCTCGATGCTCAGGAAACGGATCTGGTAACGCGCCTTGAGCTCACACGCGCCATCACCTATCTGGTCGTGATCGCCCATACCATGCGGACGAACGAAGACTTCCTCGATGCGAGCAAGCCTTTCCGGGGCGAAAGAAACAGTAACGTGCTTAAAGCGTAATTTGGTTCTTAAAGCATATCAAAAAAATATTTGTGCGCCTTATATTCTGTAGGCGGTCACATTGAATCCTGATAACTGAAAATAACCATCCCAGCTCCAACAGCATATTTTTCACCCTATAGGCTGAGAACACTATCGGACCGCAAGCCGTATTGAAGGCATACTTCACTATCTCAAACGCGTATTCGCATCACAACCAAAAACAATCCACCCTTCAAAAATTCGGAACTAAACTGCAACACAACCATTCATAAAGTTGCAGAGTGGTTTTTCTATTCTGCCTTCATTCAAAGATACAGAAAAGCCATTCCAATGACGAAACAGAAATCTTTTTTAGAATATTTGAGCATAGTATCAATCGCCTCGTGTGTTTTTTTCGGCCCAACCCAAGCAGCTACCGCGCGTGATGTTCCGCAGCCAACTCATCCTATAACCATTCAAGAAGCAGTTAATCGCGCCTATAATGACTATAAATCAAATACAGATGGATCCAATGCCTCTTACATTCCGTACTTGGAAAAAGCCAATACAAAACTCTATGGAATTGTTGTTGTCACAATAGATGGGAAAATTTTTAAAGCTGGAGACGCTGACTATTTTTTCCCAGTTGAGTCAATTTCAAAAATTTTTACCTTAGCGCACGTCCTAAAAATACAGGGCGCAAATAACTTGAAAAATAAAATTGGTGTCAACGCCACCGGACTCCCTTTTAATTCTGCTTTAGCTATTGAACTCAATAACGATAAGCTGACAGGCAGCCCTCCACCCGGCAATCCTCTCGTGAATGCTGGTGCGATTGCTACTGCGAGCCTTGTCGAAGGCAAATCGCTTGAAGAAAAATGGAATACAGTCATCAAGACTGCCTCTGCATTTGCAGGACGTCCACTGACTTTAAACAAAGATGTTTATGACTCTGAAATGGCAGATAACCAACATAATCTGGCCATAGCTATTCTACTGAAAAGCTATCACTACCTTTATGCCGATTCAGCCGAGACTATCGATCTCTACACACGTGAATGCTCTTATAATGTCACAGCAAAAGACCTCGCCGTGATGGGGGCGACATTGGCTAATGGAGGAAATAATCCTCTCACACATCAGAACGTTACTGATGAAGAAACAAGCATGAGAGTCCTCGCTGTCATGGCGACCGCTGGTCTCTATAACACCTCAGGTGAATGGCTTTATAATGTTGGATTGCCAGCAAAAAGTGGTGTTGGCGGCGGTATTGTCGCTGTTGTTCCCGGGAAAATGGCAATTGCTGTTTATTCATCACCCCTTGATGCCGCAGGAAACAGTGTTCGCGGGCAATTGGCCATCCAATCTATCGCACATGATCTGGGAATAAATATTTTTAAAAATAAATAGCGCGTCAGAATTCTCTCAAAACAGGATTGCGATCACTTATATTATCGGATGTCAGTATTTGATATTTTCGAAATAAAATCCAATACTGACATCCGCTCGCCAGTCATTCTCCTTGAGACTTCTAATACCCGGAAAGAAGATAAGCGTATCACCACCCAACCGGTTCGGGCGACCACACCCTCTCTGGAAGCCCAAACCGCTGCGATTGCGGACGAAGACGTCACCCGCCGTTCTCTCGCATCAGGTGTGTACTTCTGGCCGACGATCCAGACAGACGAACCGAAAATCTACAATGTGATCGTCCCAGCAATCCGGGCAACAACATTGCCCCCGATCCAGATATCGCCACTATCCTTCTCCACAAAGATACGCCCTGCTCTCCCCAATACGGCACCCTGACTGGCAACATACTTTGCCGGGGCAATTCCGCTTTCGATCAGCCATTGAGCAATCCCGGCATTGAGACTTCCGGTCACCGGATCCTCCCACCCCTGTCCGCCTCCAACAAACGCCCGCACCTCAAATTGGGCGCCTGTGCCGTCGCGCACGGAATCCCACGCACCAACAACGCCTAAGCTCTGCCCCTTCAACGCCTGCCAGTCTGGCTGAACGGCCAGAACGTCCCTGCGACTGCGAAGTCTCAGAACCATCCATCCGGGGCCATTATCTGCCCATTGCGCGTCGAGAACATCTTCGGATGCCAAACGTAACCCTGTGAGAGCACGAGCCAGATCATTTTGCCCGACAGGCCCTGTAAGGCGCCTTGGTGGAGCGGCGAAAAATAGCAGATCAGCCTGACAGCTCACCGGAATAAGGCCGGCACCGCATTCCTGTATGATCCCATCGGATTTCGGTGTGCCGCCCAGAGACTGCCAGACAAATGCGGTTCCAAGCGTCGGATGTCCTGCAAAAGGCAGTTCGCTCTGTGGCGTGAAAATCCGCACACGATAATCGGCATCAGGGTGCGTCGGCTTGAGCAGAAAGGTCGTTTCGCTGAGGTTCGTCCAGTTCGCGACCTGCGCCATCTGGGCATCGGACAACTCATCCGCCCCGACGATGACAGCAAGTGGATTGCCCCGGAAGGGCTCGGCGGAAAAAACGTCCACCTGTCGGAAAGTGAGGTCCATCGTCAGGGTTCCTGCGTTGTTGGGCCAACCCACAGATCGATTGCATCGGCCAGATGTGTCAGTGTCGGGCTGTGAAAGGCCTTCACCGTTCGGTTGAAGGTCTCGTGGTGGCAGTCTGACCGGATGATCAGTTCCTGTGTGGGAATGGAAAGTCCATCCATCGCTCCGCAGGCTTTCAGCGCGGCTCTGTCGACCCGGACCAGCAGACGCCGTGCTCTGATGGGATCGCTCAGATCCTGCCGAATGTAAGATACGGAAACCTGATCGGGACGGTCTTCGATATCCTGCGCAGAAGCAGGCCCATGAATAGCCATGAGAAGGAGCAATCCTACGAAAATAACACAGAGCACACCTACTGCCTTGGCGATCTCCGGAATTAGTGTGGAAATGCGGGCCTCAGGTCGCAGGCATGCGATCTCCATAACTGATTGCGACATGGGAAAGCCTTATTGTTATAGTACAATAGAGGCGAATCGATTCGATTGTTATAGATTGACAACTCTATGAAAGAGTTCAATCACTATATTGTCCTATTCCAATAACATTGACGGAGCCGGATATGTGGCAACCTGACCTGCAATCCGGCCCCATGCCGCTATACGAACGCCTTGTTCTGGCCATGGCGAAAGATATCAAAACGGGGCAACTCGCTCCCGGTACGAAGCTGCCACCCCAACGTGATCTGGCGTTCCGGCTGGGTGTCAGCGTTGGAAGCGTGACACGGGCATATGCAGAAGCTGAGCGGCGCGGATTGTTATCCGCTCATGTCGGACGTGGATCGTTTGTGAAGAGTGTCCTGCCTGCCATTCCAGACGTCCCAACATTCGAACGCAGTTCCGTCATGGGACAATATGAAAGCGGGCTGATCGACCTGCGATGCAACACGCCCCCGCCCGTCCCGCTGATGGCAGACCTGAATGCTGCTCTGGCCGCACTCATGACGCGTGGTGCGCTTGATCCAGCCGTCCATTACATTCAGGGCGCGGGCCTGCCGCACGTCCGCAAAGCTGGAGCGCAATGGATCGCACGGCGTTACGGTTTGGATTTTGAGGCCGGAAACCTGATCCAGTGCAACGGTGGACAGCACGCTATTGCACTGGTTTTCTCGTCCTTCTGCGCGCCGGGCGATACCATTCTATGCGAATCATCAACATTCTACGGCGCGCGCATGGCGGCGGATCATCTGGGGCTGAAACTCCGGGGCCTGCCGATGGATGATGAGGGACTATTGCCCGAAGCTGTGGACCGAGCAGCAACGGAAACCGGCAGTCGTCTGCTCTTTACCCTGCCGACGCTTCACAATCCAACGACACGGACAATGTCAGACCAGCGTCGGCAGGAAATCGCAGCAGTTGCGAAGGCGCATGATCTGCTGATTTTGGAGGACGATGCCTATTACGCATACTCCCAAAAGCCGCGTCAGATCGTATCTTACGCGCCCGAACGAACACTGTATCTTGCCAGTCTTTCCAAGGGCATCTGTCCGGGCTTCCGGCTGGCCTTTCTGGCACTACCGCCTGCTCTACCAAGGGAACGTCTCACGCGAGGCATCCGCGCTCTGGGATATTGCCCGCCCGCTCTGGGAGCGCTGGTGTTCAATCAGTGGGTCGAGGATGGCCGCATTGATACTATCGCGCAGGCTGTTCAGGCAGAAGCCACTGCCCGGTGGAAGCAGTCACGTTCAGTATTAGGCGATCTCATCGCGCGACCGGGTGCCTCACAGTCGCCTCATGCCTGGATGCCCATGTCGGCGCTCGATGCGGAACGAGTAACGGCACGCCTGCTTCGCGCCGGTGTGGAAGTTACACCTCCGGATGCGTCCTCGGTCTGCTCGCAGGCGGATACCGGCCTGCGTCTCTGCCTCGGCGCCCCGAACAACCAGGCAGAACTGGGCCGCGCGCTTACAATCATCAAGGATGTTATTACCGGGCACGGAAGTGCCGACCGGGATGGAATCATCTGATTCCTCGCATGCTCGAAAGTACAAGTCAGATTTGAAGGAATTGACTTGTGCTTCTTGAGAGAGCAGTTCGGCGCTTCATGCAGCAACAATCTTTAAGATAGAAGATCAGAGAAAAGCACAATTAAAACCGCACAGATAGACAATCAAGAATAGCGGCTTTTGATTTATTTGGCGGAGAGGGTGGGATTCGAACCCACGGTACCCGCGAAGGCACAACGGTTTTCGAGACCGCCCCGATCGACCACTCTGGCACCTCTCCGTACGGTTCTGCTGTTGCGCTGAACCTGATCGACGGACGGGCTTATGACGGGCTTTGTCGGATATTGCAAGAGGGTAGAAACGCCTTCCTGCGAGAAATGTGGTTGCAGGGCGGTTTTTTAGTCGTTTCTGATTGACTGAAAGCCTTCATATCTGTATCGACCGCGGCTGTTCCATACGACCGCATTGCAGTGGTCACCTTGGAGCCAACGACAAAAAGCGACTGGGTCGCGCCAGACCGGGACCACTCGGCAGCAGCGACCACGAGATCGGAACAGAGAGAGTTTCCAGAATGTACGCAGTCATCCGCACCGGCGGTAAGCAGTATCGCGTTGCTCCCGAGAGCATCCTCAAGGTCGAGAAGCTCGAAGCCGAAGCCGGCAGCACCATCACCTTCACCGACGTCCTGATGGTTGGCGGCGAAGGCACCGTGACCGTTGGCGCACCGCTGGTTGCTGGCGCAACCGTGACGGCAACCGTCGTCGCTCAGGATCGTCTGCCGAAGGTGATCATCTTCAAGAAGCGTCGCCGTCAGAACAGCCGCCGCAAGAATGGCCACCGTCAGCCGGTGACCGTCCTGCGTATCAACGCGATCAACGCGGCCTGATTGGCCAGACACTTTAGGTAAGGACAAACAGTCATGGCACAAAAAAAGGCAGGCGGCTCGAGCCGTAACGGACGCGACAGTGCAGGTCGTCGTCTGGGTGTGAAGAAGTTCGGTGGCGAAAGCGTCATCGCAGGCAACATCATCGTACGTCAGCGCGGTACAAAGATGAAGGCTGGCGCCAATGTCGGCATCGGTCGCGACCACACGCTGTTCGCTCTGGTGGACGGCCACGTACAGTTCCAGCGCCGCGCAGAAGGCCGCGTCCACGTTTCCGTGGCACTACCGGAAGCCGCTGAATAAGCAGCCCGCTGTTCCAGCGCGAGCAGAAAGGGCCGGTCCTGTTCGGGACCGGCCTTTTTGCGTATAAAGCGCCCCTCACCTTATTCTTTCGGACAATACGATGAAGTTTCTCGACCAGGCCAAGATCTATGTGCGTTCCGGTGACGGCGGTGACGGCGTGATCGCATTCCGGCGCGAGAAATACATCGAATATGGCGGTCCTGACGGCGGTGACGGTGGCCGTGGCGGTGATATCCTTTTCCGTGCGGTCCCCGGCCTGAATACCCTGATCGACTTTCGATATACGCAGCATTTCAAGGCCCGCAAGGGCGGCAATGGCGCAGGTTCCAACCGGACTGGTGCTGCCGCTGCAAATGTCACCATCAATGTCCCGGTTGGAACGCAGATTTTCGACGAAGATCGCGAAACCCTGCTGGCCGATCTGGACGCCGAGGGCAAGGAAGTCCTTCTGTGCCGCGGCGGTGATGGCGGCCTTGGCAACACCCACTTCAAAAGCAGCACCAACCGTGCGCCACGCCGGGCCGACAAAGGCTGGCCGGGTGAAGAGCGCTGGGTGTGGCTGCGCCTCAAGCTGATCGCCGATATCGGTCTTGTGGGCCTTCCAAACGCGGGTAAATCCACGCTTCTTTCCGTCGCATCCCGTGCGCGCCCGAAAATTGCAGATTACCCATTCACGACCCTGCACCCGCAGCTTGGTGTGGTCCGGCTGAACAATACTGAAGAATTCGTAATCGCCGACATCCCCGGCTTGATCGAAGGTGCCAGCGAAGGCGCGGGCCTTGGGGACCGATTCCTGGGGCATGTGGAGCGCTGCGCGACGCTCCTGCACCTGATCGACGGGACGGAAAGTCAGGTCGTCAAGCACTGGCGCCTGATCCGCAAAGAACTTGAGGCCTACGATCCGGAGCTTGCAGCCAAGCCCGAGATCATCGTTCTGAACAAATGCGACTCCCTGACGCCCACGCAGCGTTCCGCCAAAAAGCGGGCGCTGGCCAAGGCATCCGGGGCCGAAGTACTGATGCTATCCGGCGCGACGCAGGAAGGCCTGCCCGAACTGCTCCGGATGCTTCAGGATCGTGTCACGGCTGCCAAACAGGATCGGCAGGGATGACCGCTGCGGCTTGTGCTCCTCATCTGGCGCAGGCCCGCCGGATCGTCATCAAGATCGGAAGCGCGCTTCTGGTCGATTCAGCAAACGCCACTCTGCGCCAGCAATGGTTGCAGAGTGTGTGCGCCGACATTGCCGACCTGCGCGCGCATGGCGCAGAAGTCATTGTCGTCTCGTCAGGCGCGATCTCCCTTGCCCGGCATCGTCTTGGCCTCACGTCCCGCAGGCTGCGTCTGGACGAAAAACAGGCCATGGCCAGCGTCGGACAGATCGGGCTGGCACAGGGCTGGAGTACGGCGCTGGCGGATCATAATCTGGTCGCGGCACAGCTTCTCCTGACGCCGGACGACACGGAAAACCGCGAGCGCCACCTCAACGCCCGCGCGACGCTCCAGACACTGCTGGATCTGGGCTGCGTGCCGGTCATCAATGAAAATGATGCCATCGCCACCAGCGAAATCCGCTTCGGAGACAATGATCGTCTGGGCGCGCGTGTTGCCCAGATGACTGGTGCGGATTGTCTGGTGCTTCTCTCCGATATTGACGGACTCTATACGGCCGACCCCCGACAGGACCCGTCTGCACGGCATATTCCCGTGGTCGAACAGATGAGCGACGACATCATGGCCATGGGGGGCGAGCCGCCACCCGGCTATTCTTCAGGCGGAATGCGTACAAAACTTCTGGCTGCAAAGATTGCAACGCGCGCCGGTGCGAACATGGTCATCGGAGCCGGACAGGAACACCATCCGCTGCGCAGACTGCAAAATGGCGGCCTCTGCACCTGGTTCCTGGCCCAGACCGATGCAGGTTCAGCCCGTAAGCGCTGGATTGGCGGCAGCCTCCAACCCAAAGGCTCACTGACAATTGACGCAGGCGCGTGCCGCGCACTTCAGGAGGGTGCCTCCCTCCTTCCCGCAGGCGTAACCGGACTTGAGGGCGTGTTCGGACGCGGCGATCTTGTCGCCATCCGCAACGCTGAAGGCAACGTGATCGGGCGCGGCCTGATCGGTTATGATTCGGATGAAAGTCTGAAACTGATCGGACACCGCTCCGGCGAAATGGAGCAGCTTCTGGGATATCGCGGCCGGGATGCGTTAATTCATCGGGATGATCTGGCTCTCGATCATCCCTGACACGCCCTGCCCTGCTGTTCAGCCCCTTGGGGGCCAGCGCAGCTTGGGTTCAGAACGGGGTTGGTAAGCGTCATTCTCCGCAACTGTTTTTGCGGACTGCTTCTTGTCAATGACGCGCCCAAGAGGCTGACGCGCAGTCTCTGTTGCGCCCTGCTCCCATGGCGCGCGTGACCAGACCCGCTCGGACGCACTGGACAGGTCCTCTCTCACTGGAGCGGATTCAGCCTTAAAACCCCTGCGTGGCAGGGTTTCAGGGTCTCCCCGTCCCATAACGCCCTGCCCCGAACCACTCTGCCCGGGACCATCCTCATAGGACGGCAGATCAGGACGCAGGGTACGTGCGGGCATCAGATAGTCTTCATCTATCCGCGTCATGCGCTCCTGAGATGCTGTGACGGCCTGTGCTATTGGTTCAGCAGAAGGACTGTCGGGACGGCTCGAAACAGCCAGGCGCAGGTTCAGCGCCCGGAGTTCAGCGCGCATCTCGGCGATCTGGAACTCCAGATCCTGCAACCGGGGCTTGGTGCCGAACACGGCGAACGGCATACAAAGCAATGCCAGAACAAAAAAAGCGGCCACCACGACCAGGCACCCGAAGGCCCAGCCTGGCAGCCATGAAAAATCAGACATCATGAGGAGGCCCGGTCCAGTCTGAAAGTGGCGTGTTCGATGTTCCGGCGGCCGGAATTACATTCCAAGGGCGCGACGATAGATATCGAGCAAAGTTTCCTGTTCCTCGATTTCCGCAGGCTCCTGTTTGCGCAAGCGGATGATCTGCTTGATGACTTTTACGTCAAATCCGGCCGATTTGGCTTCGGAAAAAATGTCCTTGATATCGCCAGCCAGAGCCTTGCGCTCCTCTTCCAGACGCTCGACACGCTCGATAATGGAGCGCAGACGGTCCGCAGCGATCCCGCCCGTGGCAGCGCCTTCGTTCTTGATTTCTGCATCCATGGTCCGGTTTCCTTATGTCGTCTGGGCTATGTTTTGCCGACGCTGCGCAAACACAGCATCCGCCGCGCGGCTTATCGTGATGAGGGTCGGACGGTCAACGGAATTATGCGCACGTTTCATGAACGCGTGAACATGACGAAGCTTTTCTCCCGATGTCGTGCACGGCTCATCCCTTGACAGAAAGCCCCCCGACAGGGAACTAGACGGTGCCTGAAACGGCCTGAACCTTAACCCTTTTTTCCCGGTCTGCGGGTTCGAGAGGTCAGAGAGTCTTCCATGGAACATTTTCAGCAGGTCGAGCCTTTCGACTATGTCATCTTCGGCGCCACTGGCGATCTCACGATGCGCAAGCTGCTGCCCGCGCTCTATAACCGCCTCCGGCTGGGCCAGATTCCGGATGATGCCCGCATCATCGGAGCCGCCCGGACGGAGCTGAGCCGTGAGGCCTATGTCGCGCGTGCCCGTGAGGCGCTTGAGCGTTTCCTTCCTTCGGATGTCCTGAGCCCCGGACTGGTGGACCGTTTTCTGGCCCGTCTGGACTATGTGACCCTCGACAGCAGCCGCCAGAGCGAACAGTGGGACAGCCTGACGTCCCTCTTCGCCAAGGCACAGCCTGATCGGGTACGGGTCTTTTATTTCGCAACCGCGCCGCAGCTTTACGGCAGCATTTGCGAAAACCTGCACCGGTATGGGCTGATCACGGCCAATTCGCGGGTGGTGCTTGAAAAGCCCATCGGAACGGATATGGCGACCGCAACCGCCATCAATGACGGTGTGGGCCAGTATTTCCCGGAAAAGCAGATCTACCGGATCGATCACTATCTCGGCAAAGAGACGGTCCAGAACGTTCTTGCCCTGCGCTTTGCTAATCCGCTCATCAATGCGGCATGGTCAGCAGAGCATATCGAGAGCGTGCAGATCACCGCTGCCGAGACGGTCGGCGTTGAAGGTCGTGCCGCTTATTACGATACGTCAGGCGCACTGCGCGACATGATCCAAAACCATCTGCTTCAGGTGCTGTGTCTGGTCGCTATGGAAGCGCCGGACTCCCTCGAGGCCGATGCCGTCCGCAACGCCAAACTGGCGGTTCTGAACGCGCTGCGCCCGATCACCGAAGCCAGTGCAGCGACCGAGACCGTGCGTGCGCAATACACGGCTGGTGTGATCGGCGGCGAAAATGTTCCGGGCTATCTTGAAGAACTGGGTACGCCCAGCGCCACGGAAACCTATGCCGCCGTCCGCGCCTGGGTTGATACGCCGCGCTGGAAGAACGTGCCGTTCTATATCCGCACAGCCAAGCGCTCGGCCCGCAAAGTCAGCGAGATCGTCGTGACGTTCCGCCCGGCTGCGACCGCGATGTTTGGTGCAGCTCCCGCCAGCAACCGCCTCGTGCTGCGCATCCAGCCCAATGAGGGTGTGGAACTGCGCCTGAACGTCAAGAACCCCGCGCTGGATGTGTTCAACCTCCACACGGCGGATCTGGATACCTCCATCCGTATGGAAGGCGGCATGCCCTTCCCCGACTCCTACGAAAGGCTGCTGCTAGACGCGGTCCGGGGCGATCCGGTCCTCTTCATCCGTCGCGACGAAGTCGAAGCTGCATGGCGCTGGGCTGAACCGGTCCTTGATGCGTGGAAGCATAATAAGGTACCCATGCAGACCTACAGCGCCGGTTCCTACGGTCCGGAGCAGGCGACCCGTCTGCTTGCCGAGCATGGCGACACCTGGCACGAAGCCTCGGAGTAACCACATTTGAGTGATGATAAAAGCGCAACGCCCCGTCTGGGCCGCGCGCCGGGCAAAAATACACGCCGCCAGCCCCGCAGCTTCAAACAGCTTCTGCTGCGGCGGCTTCTGATCGTCATCCCGGCTTTTCTGCTCATGTTCATTGCAGTCCGGAGTGGGCTGCTGGACATGTCTTATGACAAGATCACGTTCAGCAAGCTGAGCTGGTTCGATAACACCGCTCTGGTGGAGCATCTCCGCCTTGCGGTGGTGAAGGACAATCTGACGGATCTACCGCGCAACTGCCTCGTCTTCGTCGTGAACGGCAGCGCGTCCGACAACACACCGACGATGGACGTTCTCGGACGGCACGGTAATGGCTGCCCCGGCGAGAAGCCTTCGGCCGACAAGCTGTTCAGCCTGAAGATCAACCGGGCCGACCGGACCGTACAGACCGATGCGGGAACACCCGGCTCCTTCCACGACCTGCCTCTCTGACGTGTTCGGAAAAAACGGAGCGCCCTAGGACGCTCCGTTTTTCTCCTGCGCAAAAGCCTCGCGCAGAAACATTCCCCCTTCTCTCAACGCCCGCCGCCCATCCCGGAACAGCGCATAGCCGTTCAGGAAACCATGAATCATGCGCGGGAAGTTTTTCAGCACAACCGGCACCCCGGCCTCATTCAGGCGACGGGCATAAAGCTCGCCTTCGCCCCTGAGTGGATCGAACCCCGCAGTGACGATCATAGCGGGCGGCAGAATCTCGAAATCGTCAGCCAGCAATGGCGAAAATGCCGGATCAAAAAGCTGCTCCGGTCTCGTCAGCGTCTGACCGCAATACCAGTACAGAAGCTCCACACTCAGCATGTACCCGTCCGCATAAGCCTGACGGGACGGCGGAACGAACGGACCGCTCAGGGCAGGATAATACAAAAGCTGAGCGCTGAGCGGGCGTGATCCCCGCGCCCGCACCCATTGCGTGAGCGCGGCAGAAAGATTACCCCCCGCACTGTCACCCGCCACAGCCACAGGCACATCAGCCGGCACAGTCGCGAAAATCCACTCCAACGCGGCTTTGGCATCATCCAGAGCAGCCGGAAAACGATGTTCGGGCGCAAGACGATAATCCAACGACAGCACCATCGCCCCTGACGAGGCCGCAAGGCGGCAGCAGATCCCATGATGCGAGACGAGATCGCAATGCACGAATCCGCCGCCGTGCAGAAACAGCACAACACCCCTGACTTTCCCCCGTGGCCGGTACAGACGCGCATTCCGCTCTCCCTCAGCCCCGGGAACGCGGATCTCACGCCACTGACGGATCCGCAGCGACGAAAGACTGACCGGGAAACTCGGGCGTCCCGTCACACGGCGGATCTGTTGCAGAGCGTCCGCAGAAGGCTGTGGGGCAGGGATGGCCGGAATTTCGTCAAGAGCGATTGTTCGCGGTGCAACACCACGTCTGCGGCTCTGTCGGGCCAGCCAGAACAGGAAGATCCGCAATGTCAGGGTCGGGCGCATTTATCCCTTATGCTCCGGTCATCAGTAAAAGTCTGCCCTTGACCCCGGAGGCGTCCCGGAGCAGTGTCTGCCCCGCCAGACGGCTGGACGATCGCTGTGTGTGCGATGAGGATCGCATACAGGGAGGAAAGTCCGGGCTCCACGGGAAAACGGTACCGGTTAATTGCCGGCGGGGGCGACCCTAGGGACAGTGCCACAGAAAACAGACCGCCCGCCGGACTGTTTTTTCAGCGATTTATCGCGGGGAAAATACGTTGCGGGTAAGGGCGAAACGGTGCGGCAAGAGCGCACCGCATCTCCGGCAACGGCGATGGTCACGGTAAACCCTACCGGGAGCAAGACCGAATAGGAACGGCAGGTTTCCGCAAGGAAGCCGGGGGCTTCTCGCCCCGTCGTTCGGGTTGGTTGCGTGAGGCCTGCAGCAATGCAGGTCCCAGAGGAATGATCGTCCCGCTTTCGGGCGGACAGAACCCGGCTTACAGGCCGTCTGGCACCCTCTGAAAATCTGTTCTTCCAGTAATTGTCTCCTCCCCCAAAGAAGAACAAAAACAGAACAAATAACGGCAGGTATAGATCCGCCTCCGCGATTATCCCTGATAAACCCTAATAAACAGCAAAAATTTTTGTCACATTTCAACTTTTGAAAATGCCGCAGTTTTCTGCGGTTTTTTGACGATATGTGTTTGACGTCCCATGAAATCCCATGATATCCCAATAAAGACCAAGCCAAATAATCAGCAGCCGAATACCCGGTTTCTGAATGCAGGAAGGAGGCACATCGTTCATGAGCATGTTCCTCGGCACGCATCAGAACCGTTTCGATGCCAAGGGACGCGTCTCTATCCCTGCACCTTTCCGTGCTGCCCTGAAATCTCAGGCCCAGCCGGGCGACCCGCTGGTTATTCTTCGCCCGTCCCATCTCCACCCATGCATCGAGGGTTGGACGGCTGGCGCTTTCGCCTCCCTTGCCACTCCGCTTGACGAATACGACCCGTTTTCGGAAGACCACGAAGATCTGGCCGCCAGCCTCTACGCGGATGCCTATCCGCTGGACAGCGACAAGGAAGGCCGAATCATTCTGCCCGAAACCCTGCGCACCCATGCGGCGCTGACGGATGAAGTCTCTTTCATGGGGCTGGGACGGACATTCCAAATCTGGCATCCCGCCGCTGCCGAAGAGCGCCGTCAGGCCGCCCGTAGCCGTGCAAAAACACTTGCAACGAGCCGTCGCCCCATCAGCGCGCCTGCCGCTACAAACACTGCGGGAGCAGCCGAATGAACGCGATCACTCTGGTTCACTCGGGTCACGTCCCTGTCATGCTGCATGAGGTACTCGAAGCCCTCGCACCCCGCGCTGGTGGCCGGTATCTGGACGGTACGTTCGGCGGCGGTGGCTATGCCCGCGCCATTCTGAACGCCGCTGACTGCACCCTCGACGGCATCGACCGTGATCCGGCGGCTATCGAACGCGGAAACGCCATGGCCGTACAGGCCAACGGACGACTGCGGATGCATCAGGGCACGTTCGGTGACATGGAAGCTCTGGTTGGCGCAGAAGGCCCGTTTGACGGCATCGTGCTGGATCTGGGCGTCTCGTCCTTTCAGATCGATCAGGCCGAGCGCGGCTTTTCGTTCCGGAACGATGGCCCGCTGGACATGCGCATGGGTTCGGACGGCCCCTCCGCCGCCGATTTGGTCAATGACCTCAAGGAAGCGGACCTCGCGGACATTCTTTATCGGTACGGCGAAGAAAAACTCTCCCGCCGCATCGCACGCGCCATTGTGGCTGCCCGCGCCGAAGCTCCGATCACTACGACCGGCCAGCTTGCCCATATCATCCGCTGCTGCGTTCCCCGTGACCGCGCCAATATCGACCCCGCAACCCGCAGCTTTCAGGGATTGCGGATTGCCGTGAACGACGAGCTCGGCGAACTGGAGCGGGCTCTGGAAGCAGCGCCGCGCCTTCTGGCGCCGGGCGGTATTTTCGTGGTCGTCACCTTCCATTCCCTCGAAGACCGTCTGGCGAAGCGTGCCATGGCTGTTCTCGCAGGACGGACGGGAAATCCTTCCCGCTACGAACCGGCTCCGCTTCGTCAGAACGCGCCGGCTTTTTCCCTTCTCCATTCCCGCCCCCTCTCCGCTACGGACGAGGAATCCCGGGAAAATCCGCGCGCCCGCAGCGCCCGCCTGCGTGCACTGGTCCGTAATCCCGCCTCAGGAATGCCCTCATGATCCGGCCCTTCACAGTCGCCTGTGCCGTCCTTGCCGCAGGATCTGGCCTGTTTCTCTATACAAAGAAGCATGAGACCACGGTTCTGGACCAGCAGATCACGAAAATCGTGCAGGACACACAGCGTGTGCGGAGCCAGACCGCCATGCTGCGGACGGAATGGGCCCTCCTGAACCAGCCGGACCGCCTCAACACCCTCGCCGCCCGCTTCGTCCCGACGCTGCATCCGATGGAGCCGGACCAGTTCATCCGCATGACGTCCCTTGAAGCGCATCTTCCGGCTCCCGGCTCGAAAGCTCAGGCGGCAGATCCTCGCGAAGGACTGCATGAAGTCGTCAACAGGGCCGCAGAAGCCGCACATCTGCCCCTGCCCGCTCCACAAGCCGTCGTGCATGCCCCACCTCCTGTCCAGAGCGCGCCCGCGCCCCGGCCTGTGGTCGTAGCCATGGCAAGTCATCCTGCCCCGGTCGTCGTCAAACCTGCTGCGACTCCGGCACACCCTTCCCATGCCCATACTGCAGATGTCCAACTCGCGTCTGCCGCTCCGCATCCGGCTACAGCGTCCGTTCACAGCCATGCGGACACAGCGCCAAACGTCCATCTTGTCAGCTATCGTGAGAGCCACCCTGCTCCGCTGATGGTGGCCGCCTGGCATCCGCAGACTGTTCATGTCAGCCATGCGCCTGTAACGACCCGCCTTGCGGAAGAGCGCCCGCGGGCGCATCACGCTCAACTTTCCGCTCTGGCAAATGTAAATGACGCATTGCCCGCACCGGTGCCGTTGGCTAACTGAAAGCCCTTCCATCGTTAACCGCTCGTTCAGCATTTTCGGATAGCTTAGGGCGAGCCCTCCAACAGGACGCACCCCCGCACGATGCCCCAGGACGTGCCACCTTCTTCCGGTTCGCAGCGCCCCGCGCGTCAGGATGTGCCGTCAGGACGTCCCCGGAAAGGTGCGGCATCGCGAAGAGGTAGCCGACTGAATCTTGACCAGATGCACGGACGCCTTCTGGGCGTCGGAATGGGCTTTCTGGCGATTTATGGCGCTGTGGCCCTCAAGGCAACCGTCGCCACAGTCCTGATGCCGATGGAACCGGAAAAGCGTCAGATCGCCCCGCAGGTTCCTGAAATTCCCAAAAGCGACCCGCGCGGAGAAATGTCCGGCGATTTCGTGCTGCCAACGGTCAAGCGCGCCACCATCACTGATCGGACCGGTCAGGCTCTGGCGCTCTCGCTGCCCGTAGCGCAGGTCTACGCGAACCCGATGGAGCTGATCGATCCGGCAGACGCGGCAGACAAACTCCGCAAAGTCCTCCCGCAACTGGACCGGGACGAGACGATCCGGCGTTTGTCGCTAAAGAAGCAGTTCGTCTATCTGGCGCGCGATATTTCCCCCGTTCAGGAAATCGCCATCAACAACTTGGGCATTCCAGGCATCTATTTCGAAGCAGGTGAACGCCGTCATTACCCTCTTGGCCGGACCGCCGCCCAGATCATGGGCAGTGTCGATATCGACGATCATGGTATCGCCGGGGTGGAGCGGTATTTCGACAAGCGCCTGAATTCCGACAAATCTCCGCTGCGCCTGTCGCTGGACGTTCGTGTCCAGACCGTCGCGCATGACGAACTTCAAGCCGCGAAAGACGAATTCTCCGCCATTGGCGCCAGCGCGATTGTCATGGATGTCCGTACCGGCGAAATTCTGGCCATGGTCAGCCTGCCCGATTACGACGCCAATGATTTCGGACACGCTCCCAACGATGCGCGCTTTAACCGCGCAGTCACCGGCATGTACGAACCCGGTTCGACCTTCAAGCTCCAGACCGCCGCAATGGGCCTTCAGCTTGGTGTCGTTCATATCTGGGACCGCTTTTCGACCATCCCCATCCGCGTCGGGCGCTTCACCATTCGGGACATGAAGACGGACCATTTCGCACCGTGGCTTTCCCTGCCCGGCGTTCTGGCGTTTTCATCCAACCCCGCCGCCGCGCATATCGCACTTGATGTTGGTGCCACCCGGCAGCAGGACTGGTTGCGGAACATGGGCTTCTTCAACCGTGTTCCTGTCGAACTGCCCGAAGCCGGACGTCCGCTCGTTCCAGCTTCGCGCAACTGGGGTATTTCCACCGTTATGACAGTCGGCTTCGGTCATGGTGTGGCCGAACCGCCGCTTGCAATCGTGCGTGGAACAGCCGCGACCGTGAATGGTGGCATCCTGCTCAAACCAACGCTCGTAGCCCGCGATACCGAAGACGATAGCAAGCCGACGCCCGATGCTGATGCGGCACAGCTTCGCCCGGTCGCATATCGTCCGGGTTCCGACAGCGACGAAATCGGTGCCGAAACGCCTGTGGGCACACGGGTTCTGTCTGAACAGACGTCAGCCCTTCTGCGCAAACTTCTGCGCCTCGACGTTACGATGGGAAGCGGTAAGTCCGCTGAAGTTCCGGGCTATTATGTGGGTGGCAAGACCGGCACGGCGGAAAAAATTGGCGCGCATGGCGGCTACCTGAAGCACGTCAACGTCTCGGCCTTCACCAGCGTCTTCCCGATGAACAATCCACATTATGCTGTTTATGTTATGCTCGACAGCCCGCAGGGAACTGCTGCGACCCATGGCTGGACGACGGCCGCCTGGAACGCAGCCCCGACCGTGAAAAAGATCATTTCCCGCGTCGGCCCGATCCTGAACCAGTTCCCGGATCTTACGAACAAAGATGCCATTGATGCCTCTCTGGCCATTCCGATGAACCCGGTCGTCCCCGCCGGTTATCATGCCCTCGGCCCCGGAAATGACCCCGGAGACCCGCGTAATCAGCCTCACGAATCCAAGACCATCTCCCCGAAGACCAAGACACAGCACTGAACCGTCCCATGCGCCTTTCCCAGCTCTTCGCCCTTTGCGGCACATCGCAGTCCCTGACGGACGATCCTAACATTCTGACCGTCACTGCCGACAGCCGCAGGGTCAGACCGGGGGCGCTGTTCTTTGCCCTGCGCGGCGCAAAACAGGATGGGAGCGCCTTCATTGCACAGGCCCTCTCGCAAGGCACCCCCGCAGTCATCGCAGATCATGATACAGCAGAAATCTCGGCCCAGATCCCTGTGATCGTGCGCCCGGATGCCAAGCATCTTCTGGCCTGCATGGCCTTCGCCCTTGCCGGTCCGCAGCCTTCCTGTATCGCGGCAATCACCGGGACAAACGGGAAAAGCAGCACGGCCGATTTTCTCCGGCAACTCTGGATCCTTCAGGGAAACCGCGCGGCCAGTCTGGGAACGCTGGGGCTTGTGTCGGATACAAAAATCCCCGCCCCTCCAAGCCTCACCACGCCCGATCCCGTTTCGCTCGCCCAAACTCTTGCCGCACTGGCCGGGAACGGGGTGGATCACGTCGCGCTTGAAGCCTCCTCGCACGGGCTGGAACAGCACCGCCTGGATGGCATCACTCTTACAGCCGCTGGCTTTTCTAACCTGACGCGCGATCATCTTGACTATCATCTGACGCTGGACGCCTACCGCACGGCCAAACTACGCTTGTTTGACGAAGTCCTGCCCGAAGGCGGCATCGCAGCCGTCAATGCTGATATGGACAGCGAGACTTTCGCAGCCCTTCAGGCAATTGCAGTCCGCAGAAACCTCAAACTTCGTAGCGTCGGACGCAATGGCACCACCCTTCGGCGGATCGAGGCCCGCCCCACGCCCTCCGGTCAAATCCTCCGTCTGGCGCTGCATAGCGAGGAGCTACCCGAGATGTCCTTGTCGCTACCGGGCCGTTTTCAGGCCGACAACGTCATGCTGGCAGCAGCCATGTGCTGGACGGACGAGACCAATGCCCGGCAGGTCGTCGAGCTTCTCCCGCGACTGACAGGCGTCCACGGCCGATGCGAACGGGCGGTCGAACTGCCTAACGGTGCCGCAGCCTATGTCGATTACGCCCACACGCCCGATGCCCTCGACTGCGTCCTGTCCAGTCTGCGCCCGCATACGACGGGCCGTCTGGTCGTGGTGTTCGGCGCGGGCGGCGACCGTGACCGGGGCAAGCGTCCGCTGATGGGAGAGGTCGCGGCACGTATGGCAGATCTGGCCATCGTCACGGACGACAATCCCCGCACGGAAGACCCCATGACGATCCGTTCCGAAATCCGCGCGGCCTGCCCGGACGCTCTGGAAATCGCAGACCGCCGCAGCGCCATCGCAGCAGGGCTTGAGGCCCTGCAACCGGGCGACATCCTTGTCGTAGCGGGCAAGGGGCACGAACAAGGGCAGATCGTAGGCACGGATATCCTGCCTTTCGACGATCGTCTCGTCCTCCGCGAACTGGCAGGTGCAGCATGAGCGTTCTCTGGACCAGCGCAGACCTGCGGGCTGCGACGAGCGGCACGCTTGAGGCCGATGTCCATGTTACGGGCATCTCAATCGACACCCGCACGCTCGCGCCCGGAGACCTGTTCATCGCCCTGCGTGGCGAGAGCAACGATGGCCACACCCATGTCCAGCAGGCTCTGGACAAGGGCGCGGCCTGCGTCCTCGTGCATGACACCGCCGGTCTGAACGACCCGCGCCTCCTGATCGTGCCCGACACCATGACCGCACTGGTGGATCTGGGCCGCTACGCCCGCGCCCGTTTCCGCGGAAAAGTCGTGGCGATTACCGGAAGCGTAGGCAAAACGACGACCAAGGATATGCTGAAGGTCGCCTTGTCCGCGATTGGCCCGACACATGCCGCCGTCGCTTCCTACAACAATCATTGGGGCGTTCCCCTCACGCTGGCCCGACTGCCGCAGGACGCGCGCTTCTGCATCAGCGAGATCGGCATGAACCATGTGGGAGAAATCGCTCCCCTTGCCGCTCAGGTCCGTCCCGATGTGGCCATCATTACCACGATCGGTACAGCACATCTCGGCCATATGGGCAGCATCGAAGCGATTGCGCTTGAAAAAGCATCCCTGTTCGGCGCTCTTCCCGCCCATGGGATCGCAATCGTCCCTGATGATTCTCACGGTCAGACAGTCTTTACAGACGCTCTTCCCAGAGGCTGCACCCTCTGGCGGTCCGGCTTTTCCGCAACAGCGGAACTCCGCCTTGAAGACCTGAACTGCACGGCGGAAGGCAGTCATTTTTCGCTGCACACTCCCTGCGGAACGCAGAATGTGACGCTCACTGCACCCGGCGAACATCTTGCCAGAAACGCAGCTCTGGCCCTCGGCGCAGTTGCAGCCCTCGGCGAAGACGTCGCAGCAGCATCGCGCGCCTTGAACGATTTCGTGCCGGGCGCAGGCCGAGGACAGATCCGCACGATCCTGAACGACGTACGCCTGCTCGACGAAAGCTACAACGCCTCCGCCCCCAGCGTCCGCGCGGCTCTGGCCACGCTCGCCCTGCTTCCGGCCCAGCGGCATGTTGCAGCCCTCGGAGACATCCGCGAACTCGGCACATTCGCCGATGCCGAACACCGCTCTCTGGCAGACGCAGTGCAGGCCGCAAACGCTCTCACGTTCTGCTGCGGCCCACACATGCGCGCCCTTTACGACGCGCTTCCCTCTAAACTTCAGGGAGGATACGCCGCTGATGCCGCCTCCCTCGCGCCCATTCTTCTTGATGCCCTCCGCCCCGGTGATCTCCTCCTCGTGAAAGGCAGCCTCGGCAGCCGGATGCGTGACGTGATTTCAGCCCTCGACAACGCCTCCAGCCCGGTCTCTGCCTGATGCTCTTCAATCTTATCGCCGCCCACGACACGTCCCATGGCGGGTTCTTCAACCTGTTCCATTACCTGACGTTCCGCTCGGGTTGCGCCTGCCTGACGGCGCTGGTCATCTCGCTGGCTCTGGGCAAACCCTTCATCGCGCAGCTCAAACGCATCCAGCGCGAAGGTCAGCCGATCCGCTCTGTCGGACCGGAGCGGCATATTCTTGAAAAAGCCGGCACGCCGACAATGGGCGGCATGCTGATCCTGATCGCCCTGTTCTCGGCAACCCTACTCTGGGCGGATCTGACAAACGGCTTCGTCTGGGCCGTCATGCTGACGACGGCCGCTTTCGGCGCCGTTGGCTTTGCCGACGATTATCTGAAGCTCTCCAAACGCAACACAACAGGCGTCTCCAAGCGCACCCGGTTGGGCTGCGAATTCTTGACGTCGCTGATCGCCGGCATCTGGCTGCAACATTTGACGCCCCCGGAACTGCGCAACATGGTGGCTTTTCCGTTCGTCAAGGACGTGCTGCTTCCGCTGGGTTATGCGTTCCCGATTTTCGCGATGATCGCTATTACCGGTTTCGGCAACGCCGTGAACTTCACGGACGGGCTGGACGGACTGGCCATCGTTCCAGTCGTGATCGCCGCGCTGGTTTTCGCCCTGATTTCCTATCTGGTGGGCAATCACGTTTTTGCTGACTATTTGCAACTCCATCCGGTTCCGGGCACGGGCGAACTGGCAGTTTTCTGCGCGGCCCTGATCGGCGCGGGTCTCGGGTTTCTATGGTTCAACGCCCCCCCTGCGGCCGTTTTCATGGGCGATACCGGCTCCCTGTCTCTCGGCGGAGCACTGGGCGCCATCGCCGTCGCCACCAAGCATGAACTCGTCCTGTGCATCGTAGGGGGCGTTTTCGTGGCCGAAACCCTTTCGGTCGTCATTCAGGTCTTCTGGTTCAAACGAACGGGACGCCGTGTCTTCCTCATGGCGCCGCTACACCATCATTTCGAGAAAAAGGGCTGGCAGGAACCTAAAATAGTCATCCGCTTCTGGATCGTCTCCATCGTGCTCGGCCTCTGCGGCCTTGCGACCCTAAAACTACGATGAACGGCTTCTCACCCAGCCTTCTGGCAGGCGAGCGTTATGCCGTCTGCGGTCTGGGGCGTAACGGTGCGGCTGTCGTCCATGCCCTGCTCGGAATGGGCGCACAGGTTCAGGCCTGGGACGATCGCAACGCCGATCTGCCTGCACATCCGAACCTGACTCTCGCGCCCCTGAACGATCTGTCTGGAATGACAGCCCTCATCCTGTCACCGGGTATTCCGCACCTGCTGCCGAAGGCGCATCCTGTCGCAGATCTCGCCCGCACACAGGGCGTCCAGATCCTGTCCGATGCCGAAATCCTGTATCGGGTCGTTCGGAAATCCGGCTCAAAAGCCGCGTTCGTGGCCGTCACCGGCACAAACGGCAAATCGACGACAACAGCCCTGATCGCCCATCTTTTTACGATGGCCGGGCGTCCCTGCGTGGCAGGTGGCAATCTCGGAACTGCCTCTTTGGCCTTGCCGCTCCTGCCCGATGACGGCGTTTATGTGATCGAAATGTCGTCCTACATGCTCGAACGGCTGGACCGCTTTCATGCAAGCGCAGCCTGCCTGCTGAACCTGACGCCCGATCATCTGGATCGGCATGGCGACATGACCGGATATGCCGCCGCCAAAGCGCATGTGTTCGACAATATGGGCTCCGGTGACCTCGCCGTGATCGGCACCGATGATAACTGGTGCCGCGCCATTGCGTCACAGGTTGCAGCGCGCGGTGTGCAGGTCATGGAACTGGACGCCGATGCGCTTCCCCCCTTCGACGGTCCAGCCCTTCCAGGCCGACACAATGCCCAGAATGTTGGTGCAGCCTGCGCCATCGCGCATCATCTCGGCCTTGATGAGGCAGCACTCCGCGACGGTCTGAAATCATTTCCCGGCCTGGAACATCGCCTGCAAAAAGTCGCGGAATACGACGGCGTGTCGTTTATCAATGACAGCAAGGCCACAAATGCCGAAGCTGCCTCCAAGGCTCTTGCTTCGTATGACAGGGTCATGTGGATTGCCGGCGGCGTTGCAAAAGCGGGCGGCATCGAAAGCCTTGCGCCGTTCTTCGGTCATATCGCACAGGCCTTTCTGATCGGGCAGGATGCGGAAACGCTCGCTGGGACACTGGCCATACACGGCGTGCCTTTCCAGCAGTGCGGAACGCTGGAGAATGCCGTCTCGGCAGCCTTCAGCGCCGCTCTCGCCCAGACTATCCCGGTTGTTCTGCTTTCACCCGCCTGTGCAAGTTTTGATCAATTTCGCAGTTTCGAGGATCGTGGGTCACACTTTCTTCATATTTGCGATAATATTGTGAAATCAGGCCATTCGGGCACCACGCTCACGCAAAAGCTGGAGAGTTGACACCATGTCGGGACTGTCCCGTGTCGAGACCTCCGCTGTCGCCCGCTGGTGGCGAAACCTTGATCGCGTCACGCTGGCCTGCGTGGGCCTGCTGATCGGGCTGGGTTATGTGCTGATGCTCGCCGCCAGTCCCGCGGTGGCATCACGTATCGGTGCCTCGCGCAACATGTTCATTCTCAAGCAGGTGATCTTTCTGGCACTGGCTGGCGGCATCGTACTTGGCACGTCGTATCTGTCCCGCAAGGCCATCAAAAGACTGGCGATCATCGGCGGGATTATCGCGTTGGGTGCCACGGCCATGACGCTGGTGCACGGTATGGAAATCAAGGGCGCGCGCCGATGGATCGCGCTGCCGATGATGTCCGTGCAGCCCTCCGAATTCCTCAAGCCCTGCTTTGCGGTCGTGACAGGCTGGCTGCTTTCCGCACGACGTTCGGTCGTCATGTGGGGCAATAGCGCCTTTCCGGGCATGCTGATTGCGTTTCTGTGCTTCGGCTTCATCCTGCTCCTGCTGAAATCACAGCCGGATATCGGGATGCTCTCCGTCATCACGATGGTCTTCATGACCCAGCTTTTCGTGGATGGGCTCAAACTCTACTGGGTCGGACTGTGCGTCGCAGGCATGGCAGGCGCCTTTGCGGTCGCCTATATCGTCTTTCCGCACGTCCAGTCCCGCGTCCAGCGCTTCCTGCATCCTGATGTCGGGGATCACTACCAGATCGACACCGCACTGCGTGCTTTCGGAAACGGCGGCCTTCTGGGACGCGGCCCAGGCGAAGGACGGGTGAAAGACCTGCTGCCCGACGCCCATGCTGACTTCGTCTTCGCCGTTGCTGGTGAAGAATACGGCCTGATCCTGTGCGTGATCATCATTCTGCTTTTCGGAACGATCGTTTTGCGGACCCTCCTCAAGCTGATGCATGAAGACGATCCGTTCGTCATTGTCTCTGCTGCGGGACTGGTGACAGGTTTTGGCCTTCAGGCCTTCGTCAACATGGGTTCGACATTGCATCTGATCCCGACAAAGGGCATGACCCTCCCCTTCATTTCCTATGGCGGCAGTTCGGCAATGTCGGTTGCTCTGACCATGGGAATGGTTCTGGCCCTGACCCGCCATCATGTCGGCCAGAGCAAAATCGCACAAAGAGCCGCCGCATCTTACGGCCAGAGCCCGTTGTTTGAGAGGAATGCGCCGTGAGCCGCCCCATCGTTATTGCCGCCGGTGGCACCGGGGGACATTTCTTTCCAGCCGAAGCCGTCGCGACCGTGCTAGCGGAACGGGGCCATGACCTCGTCCTCATGACCGACGCCCGGCATGGACGCCGAGACACGGGCCTGTTCAAAGACCTTCCGCAATATGTGCTGGATGGTGCCGGTGTGGCAGGCAAGGGTCTTGGCGGCAAAATCCGTGGTGTGCTCGCATTGCTGCGCGGTATAAGAGAAGCACGTCGCGTCCTCAAATCTCTCGATGCAGTAGCCGTCGTAGGTTTTGGCGGCTATCCGTCCATTCCTCCCCTGACCGCATCCCGGTTTCTGCCCTCCGCAAAACGGCCACGCATGGTCATTCATGAGGGCAATGCGGTTCTCGGACAGGCCAATGCCTTCCTGTCCCGCTTTTCTCCGTTGATCGCCACATCCTACGCAACGGTCGCGCGCCTCCCGCAAAACGCACAGACGACACTCACTGGCATGCCTGTCCGTGCGGGCATCGAAGCGCTCTTTGAAAACGCCTATGCGGCTCCGGAAGAGCAGATCAATCTTCTGGTTTGGGGGGGCTCTCTCGGAGCGCGGGTCTTTTCCGAAGTCGTCCCACAAGCCCTTGCCGCCCTGCCCGAAGAACTCCGCAAGCGCCTCAAAGTCACACAGCAAATCAAGGCTGACGATCTGAACCGCGTCCGTGCCGTCTATGCGAATGCCGGTATTGAGGTTGAAGCCGCACCATTCTTCACGGATGTGCCCACCTGCCTCAGAGACGCACATCTCGTCATCGGTCGCGCGGGCGGCTCTTCGGTCGCGGAACTGACCATGTCAGGCCGCCCCTCCATTCTCGTTCCGCTGCCCATCGCGGCCTCCGATGAACAGGGGGCGAATGGTCAGGCGCTCGTGGATGCGGGTGCCGCCTGGATGATCCGCCAGCCGGATTTCACGCCCACAGCGCTGACCAGTCTGCTGACGGACCTGTTTTCCCATCCTGAAAAGCTCGAAAATGCAGCAAAAGCCGCTCATTCCTGCGCGCGCCCTCATGCTGCCGCAAAAGTCGCGGATCTGATTGAATCCGCTCTTCGTCCCTGATCCTCCGCTTCTACCCAAGAGTACCTGCCCCATGCGCGCCCTGCCCCTGAACATTGGAACCATTCACTTCGTCGGTATCGGCGGCATCGGCATGTCCGGCATCGCCGAAGTGCTGCACATGCTGGGCTACAGGGTGCAGGGTTCGGACATCGCGGAGGGCGCGAATGTGCAACGCCTGCGTCAGTCCGGGATTGTCGTTCACATCGGCCATGACGCTGCCAATCTGGGTGATGCACAGGTTGTCGTAACGTCTACGGCGGTGAAGAAAGACAACCCCGAAGTCGTGGCGGCGCGCGCCAAGCTCATTCCGGTCGTCCGCCGCGCAGAAATGCTCGCCGAACTGATGCGTCTGCGCTGGTCCGTCGCCATCGGCGGCACGCACGGCAAGACCACCACGACTAGCCTCGTCGCCTGCGTTCTGGAACATGCAAAACTCGACCCGACTGTCATCAATGGCGGCATCATCGAAGCCTATGGCACCAATACACGCATGGGCTCAGGCGACTGGATGGTGGTCGAGGCTGACGAAAGCGACGGCTCCTTCTTGCGTCTGCCCGCCGTGATCGCGGTCGTGACGAACATGGATCCGGAACATCTGGATCACTGGGGCACGGAAGAGGCCATGCAGGCCGGTTACGACCAGTTCGTCTCCAACATCCCGTTCTATGGTTTTGCGGTCCTGTGCGTGGATCATCCGCAGGTCCAACAGATGATCCCGCGCCTGTCCGATCATCGCGTCATCACCTACGGCTTCAGCCCACAGGCCGACATCCGTGCCGAAAAAGTCGTCATGGACAAGCGGGGCGCCACATTCGAAGTCGTCGTCACGAACCGTCAGCGCAACCGCTCGCGCCGGGCAGGCCCCTTCCGTTTGCCCATGCTCGGACACCATAACGTCCTGAATTCGCTGGCCGCCATCGCCGTCGCCCTTGAAATGGAAATCAGCGATTCCGTCATCGCGTCTGCCCTGACGACATTCAAAGGCGTCAAGCGCCGCTTTACACGCACCGGCGACTATAACGGCATTTCCATCATCGACGATTACGGCCATCACCCGGTTGAAATCGCCGCCGTTCTGAAAGCCGCACGTCAAGCGGGTGCGAAGAACGTCATCGCCGTCGTGCAGCCGCATCGTTATTCGCGCCTGAAAGTCCTGTTCAACGAATTCTGCACCTGCATGAATGATGCCGATACGGTCATCGTGGCAGACGTGTACGCTGCGGGTGAATCTCCGATCGAAGGTGCGGGCCGAGATGCACTTGTCGAAGGTCTGCGCGATCGCGGCCACCGCTCCGTCGTGCCGCTCCCCGATCCCGCACATCTTCCGGAAATGATCAACGCCATCGCCAAACCCGGTGATTATGTTGTCTGCCTCGGTGCCGGAACCATCACCCAGTGGGCTCAGGCGCTTCCTGCCCAGCTCGAAGCGCTGAACCGGCAGCCCGCAACCGAAGGCGCGGCATGACAGACAGCAGCGATTTTCCGGTCACAGGCCTGCGGGGAAGACTGACGCCGAACGCCCCTCTTGGTCCGCGTGCGTGGTTTCGCGTCGGCGGCCCGGCGGACTGGGTCTTCATCCCTGAAGATCAGGACGATCTGGCACTTTTCCTGCGTGAAAAGCCTGCGTCCATGCCTGCTACGGTTCTGGGGGCGTGCTCGAACGTCATCATCCGTGATGGCGGCATTGCAGGCACGGTCATTCGTCTGGCGCGTGGCTTTGCGGATATCGACATACAGGGCAACAGCCTGATCGTCGGGGCCGCAGCCCTCGACATCACCGTGGCCGAACATGCCGCCGCAGCCGGTCTGGCTGGTCTGGAGTTTCTGGCTGGCATTCCGGGGTCGATCGGCGGCGCTGTCCGCATGAACGCAGGCGCCTACGGATCGGATCTCGATGCCATTCTCGAATGGGCCGAAATCCTGACCGAAAACGGCGAACTGCGCCGTCTATCCCGTGCAGAACTGGGTTTTGCGTATCGCCATTCAGAGCTTCCCGAAGGCAGCGTCGTGATCCGGGCCTGCCTGCGTGGGACACTAGATGATGCAGACGGCATCCGCAGCCGCATTGCGGACATCCGGGCGTCCCGCGAGGCTTCGCAGCCCGTCCGTGCGCGCACAGGCGGCTCCACGTTCCGCAATCCCGAAGGCCACAAGGCCTGGCAATTGATCGACGAAGCCGGATGTCGCGGCCTTCGGATCGGTGATGCGCAGATCAGCGAAAAACACTGCAATTTCCTGCTCAATCTGGGGCAGGCCAGCAGCGCTGATCTGGAAACGCTGGGAGAGACAGTGCGCGAAAAAGTTCTGGCACAGAGCGGCGTCAGTCTGCATTGGGAAATCAAACGGATCGGACGTCAGTCCAAAGGAGACCAGACGTTATGAAAGTCGCAGTCCTGCTGGGCGGAACATCCAACGAGCGCCCCGTCAGCCTCGTGACCGGCGAGGCCGTGATCAAGGCCCTGCGCGACACAGGCCACGACGTCACGCCGCTCGATGTCGGGCCCGACATCGCCGCGACAATCGCCAGCCTGAAATCCGCAGCTCCAGACGTCGTCTTCAATGCGCTGCACGGCCCGCGCGGCGAAGATGGCGCCATTCAGGGCGTTCTGGAATGGCTCGGCCTACCTTACACACATTCCGGCATCCGCGCTTCTGCGGTTGCAATGGACAAGGGCGCTACCCGTATCCTTTTGGCGGCTGCCGGTCTGCCAGTGGCGCAGGGGCGTGTGGTGACGGTTGAGGAACTGGCCGAAGCCGACCCTCTCCCCGCCCCCTATGTCATCAAGCCCGTTGCCGAAGGCTCGTCCGTGGGGGTCGAGATCGTGCGGGCAGGAGACAACCGTCGTGCAGAAATCGCACAGACCTGGCGCTTCGGAAAAGACGCACTGGTCGAGAGCTTCATCCCCGGCCGGGAACTGACCGCCAGCGTCATGGGAGACCGCGCCCTCGCCGTCACCGACATCCTGCCCTGCGAAACAGCCGCGTTCTATGATTTCGAAGCCAAATACAAGGCTGGCGGCTCGCGTCACGTTGTTCCTGCGGTTCTGCCCCAAGCTGTAACGGATCGCGCGCTCGACTACGCCCTACGCGCCCATCAGGCGCTAGGCTGTCAGGGCGCTAGTCGTACGGATTTCCGTTATGACGAGAAGACCGACACGCTGATCATTCTCGAGGTCAACACGCAGCCAGGCATGACACCCACATCCCTGCTTCCGGAACAGGCTGCCTATTGTGGCATTCCCTATCCGGACCTGTGTGACTGGATGGTCCGAGAGGCACTGATGACACGCTGATGCGGGAAGACCCGTCCTTTCAGAAAAACGATTTTGTCCGGGAGCGTTATTCCGGCGGCATGCCGCCTCAGGAAGACCGTCCTTCCCGGGCCAAGCTATTCTGGCGCCGGCAACGGCGGCTGGTCCGGCCTGCGATCGTGTTTCTGGTGGTGATGGGTCTTTCAGGCGCGGGCATGCGCCTGCTGTATGACGCCGCTTCGGAAGAACGCTTCGCCCCCCTACGCGAACGTCTGGTCGCAATGGAGCCGCTACCCATCCGCCACATCGTCATCAATGGTCGCGGCATGACCAGCGAGGCCTCAATTCAAGACGCGCTGGGAACCTCCATCGGGCATCCGATTTTCGGCTTCTCCGTCGAAGCCGCCCGCCAGCGACTGGACGAGCTTCCCTTCATCGACCACGCGACGGTCGAACGGCACATGCCCGATACCGTCATCATCACACTGGTCGAGCGCACCCCGATTGCCGTCTGGCAGGACCGCGGGCATTTCATGCTCATCAACCGCGTCGGTGAAGAAGTTCCCGATCAGGGACTGACTGGAAAGAACGCACAGGCCTTTCTCCAGCTTCCTCTCGTTGTGGGTGAAGGCGCCAATACTGCCGCCGCAAGCGTCATCGACGCCCTCAACCACGAACCGTTGGTCAAGGCTCAGGTCACGGCCCTGATCCGGGTCGGAAGCCGCCGCTGGAATGCAACGCTCAAGGATGGCACCACTATTCTGCTGCCTGAAGGCGAAGAAGCTGCAGCTTTTGCGCGTCTGGCGCGTTATCAGCAGAGCATGCGCCTGCTGGAACGTCCGGTGCAGTCGATTGATCTGCGCCTCCCGGACAGAATGGTCGTCCACCAGCCTCCACAGGTCGCCGTACCACCTGCCGAAGGAGCAAAACCCGATCCGTCTCCGTCCTCTCCTCCACCCCCATCAGACAGCACGAAGCAGCCATGAATGACCTTACCTCCATGTCAGATCTTCCGGCATTCCGGCGCCGGGGTGGTCTGAGAGGCCGGTCCCTCATTCCCGTTGGCGGCGAGCGTGACGTCAGCGTCAACCGTGTCCCGCGCGACATCCTGCCGCTTCCACCAGAAGAGACGCATCGTAGTATCGCATGGCGTCCGGGAATTTTCGGCGCGCTGGATATCGGCACGACGAAAATGACCTGTCTGATCGGCAAGGGCGAGGCCGACGGTTCCATTCAGGTTCTGGGTCACGGATGGCGCCGTTCTCACGGTATCCGTTCAGGATCGATCGTCGATATCCGCGAAGCCGAAGCCGCGATCCGGGCGACGGTCGGCCAGGCCGAAGAGGCCGCCGAACGGCGCATGGACTCCCTCGTCGTCAACCTGTCCTGCGGCAGGCCACTGAGTCGGCTGGTGGATGCCCAAATCCCGATCGGTGGACGTGAGGTAACGGCCGGGGACGTTCAGCGCCTCATTGCAGAAGGACAGGCCCGCGCCTGGATGGAAGGTCGGGAGGTCATCCATACGCTCCCGATCGGATATGTCGTGGATTCCATTCCCGGCATTGCCGATCCCATCGGCCACCAATGCGAAGAACTGGCGACCCGGATGCATGTCGTGGACATGAACTCCAGTGCCCTGCGCACTCTGGACGCCGTTCTGCAACATGCGGAACTCAAACTGGACGGACTGGTTGCAAGCCCCTTTGCCTCGGGCATTTCGGTTCTTGCGGCCGAAGAGCGGGAGCTAGGCGTCACGGTCGTGGAAATGGGCGGTGGCACCACATCTCTAGCAGTTTTCTGCGAAGGAAAACTGCTGCACACGGCCCAGATCCGCGTTGGCGGCCTGCATGTCACGCGCGATATCGCGGGCGTCTTGTCAACGTCTCTGGAAACAGCCGAACGTCTCAAGACAATGTATGGTGCAGCCCAGATGGGTTCCGACGACCAGCGGGAAATCCTGTCCGTTCCCCTGATCGGGGAAAACAGCGATCGGCTGGTACGTCTGCAACGTTCCAAGGTTATTTCCGTTATCCAGCCCCGGATCGAGGAAACGCTGGAGCTCGTCCGGCAGTCCCTCGACAATGCCGGACTGGGTCGACTGGCCAATGGCAGGGTCGTCCTTACCGGCGGAGCCTCTCTGCTTGAAGGAATTGTTCCCGTCGCTACCCGTATTCTGGGCCGTCCTGTCCGGATGGGAAAACCCCAGAACATCTATGGTCTGCCCGAGACAGCCGCGGCTTCGGCAGGCTTTTCAACCGCTGCGGGGCTTCTGGCCTGGGCAGCGGGTGCGGATCGGGACTTCGGAGATATTTCCGCACCCGAACCAAGACCTCGCGGACTTGTTAAACGTCTCGTAGGCTTCATACGCAATAATGTATAAGCTATTACAGATCATAACGCCCTCACCTGTCGCTTTCCTGAAGTTCCGGACCAGATCATGACGCTGAACCTTACCCCTACTCCCAATTCCCACGTTGAGCTGGCGCCACGGATTACCGTGATCGGCGTTGGCGGCGGCGGGACGAACGCCGTTGACAACATGATTGCGTCTGATCTCAAGGGCGTCGAATTCGTCGTTGCCAACACCGACGCACAGCAGCTTGCCCATTCCAAGGCTGAACGCCGCGTCCAGCTCGGCCCGCATCTGACCCGCGGCCTGGGTGCAGGCGCAAAGCCGGAAATCGGTCGTGAAGCCGCTGAAGAAGCTGCTCAGGAAATCGACCGGCAGCTTGAAGGCGCGAATCTGGTCTTTATCACGGCTGGCATGGGCGGCGGCACAGGGACGGGGGCGGCTCCGGTCATCGCACGCATGGCACGCGAACGCGGCGTCCTGACGGTCGGCGTCGTCTCGAAACCTTTCAATTTTGAAGGGCGTCGCCGCACAACAGCTGCTGAAAAAGGCATTGCCGAACTTCAGAAGCACGTCGATACGCTGATCGTCATCCCGAACCAGAATCTTTTCAATTCCGCAACGCAGAACACGACATTCCGCGAAGCCTTCCGGATGGCCGACAACGTCCTGAACATGGGCGTTCGCGGCATTACGGACCTTATGGTCTCCCCCGGCCTAATCAATCTCGATTTCGCGGACGTCAAGGCCGTGATGGAAGAGATGGGCAAAGCCATGATGGGTACGGGTGAAGCCTCCAGCGAAGAAGACGCGGAAGACCGTGCCGTCCTCGCAGCCGAACGTGCGATTTCCAATCCGCTGCTGGAAGATGCCTCAATGGCAGGCGCACGCGGTCTTCTCATCAACATCACCGGTGGCGAAGACTTGACGCTATACGAAGTCAACGCCGCCGCAGACCGTATTCGTGAAGAAGTGGCCGACGATGCAAACATCATCTTCGGCGCCCTGATTGACGAGAAGCTGAACGGTCGCGTGCGCGTCTCAGTCGTCGCAACCGGCATCGACACCCAGCCCTCACATGACCCGTCTGCTGCTCCCGAACCCGTTCAGGCATCGGCGCCGCACGCAAGCCCCATGTCCCAGTCTGCCACCCGGGAAACAGCGTCTTCACGTGCCAGCGCACCGTCTTTCCAGCCCGGCTCAACCTATGCTGGTGGCCCGTCGCGCCCGAATTTCGCACTCGACGCACAACAGACACAGCCTCACAACACAGTTCCCCTGTCCGCACAGGAAGCCCCTGCTCCCGAGCAGACTGCCCCTGAAAACCCCGCGCACCGACAGGAGAGCGCCCATCAGCCTTCTCCGCGAGCTGGTCTGTTTTCAGATCCCTCCCGCCATGCTCCCCAGCAGCAGGCCGAACCGCCCCGCAGCCTGTTCGGCATGGTCACAGGTGCTTTCCGCAGTCGTCCGCCCCAGCCGCAGCAGGGCCAGCAGCCAACGGAGCGCGCAGAACCCAACACACGCGACAATTACCAGCATCAGACCCCGCAGCATCCCGAACAGCCTTCGAGCGGCGGCGATGATTCCAATCTGGATATCCCAACCTATCTGCGTCGCTGATCAACGCCCCCCCCTCTTGCTCGCAGGGCGAGAGGGGGTAATATCCGGCAACAATCGTTGACTGGAACCAAAGTCCAGTATCTGTTTTCTAGTCTCCGGAACCAGAATTTTCGGAGGCTTTATGCAGGTGACGCCCAAGCAAGGTGTAAAAACGGCGCGTGGCGTTGATGTCATAAAGCCAGAGACGGCATCGGGCCTTGATGGTTCGCCTTCCCGCACTGAGCGCAGCGGTTCAAAAAATCTGCAGACAACTCTTGCACACCCCATTCACTGTCAGGGGATCGCCCTGCATAGCGGTGTCACGGTCGATCTCCATCTTTCTCCGGCGGCGGCCAATACGGGAATACGGTTCCAGCGTTCCGACAGAGAAGGGTCACCTTCTTTTCCGGCGACCTATGACCACATCGTGGATACGCGCCTTTCAACTGTCGTCGCGTGCGAGGCCGATCCCTCCCTGCGTGTCGCGACAATCGAACATTTGATGGCGGCACTCAATGCCTGCGAGATCGACAATATCCTGATTTCGGTCAGCGGTCCTGAACTGCCGGTTCTCGACGGCTCTTCTGACGCCTTTGCATTCCTGATCAAGTGCGCGGGTCGCAAGATCCTCGATACACCTCGCCAAGTCATTGAGATCCTGCGCAATGTCCGCGTCGAAGGCGAAGACGGAGCTTTTGCCGAACTGCGCCCTGCCCAGCGCGGACTGTCACTGGCCATTTCCCTGAGCTTTTCAGCACAGGCCATCGGAAACCAGCGTTACGCCATGCAGCTCAACGAACAGCGCTTCATGGAAGAAGTGGCGTTCTGCCGGACATTCGTCAATCGTCAGGACATTGAATATCTTCAGAGTATTGGTCTTGCGCGCGGTGGATCATTGGAAAATGCCGTCGTCGTGGATGGCGAAAACATCCTCAATCCTGCTGGACTGAAAATCGAGCGCGAGTTTGCCCGCCACAAATTACTTGATGCCATTGGCGATCTGTATTGCGCAGGACATCGAATGCAGGCTGGTTTCATTGGCCATAAATCCGGACATACGCTCAACAACAAGCTTCTGCGAACCGTTTTTTCAGATGCTTCCAACTGGCGCTTCGTTCCCACAGCCCCTTCCCGGTCCGTTACAAAAGCTTTGCGCACGCGCGTTGCCGCCTGAGGCCGCATGGCAGGTCTTTCGTCAGCGCATTCCCGTGATATAAGACGGGCTTCCACGGGAAGAGCAGGTATGACAAGCAGCACTCAGCGTCATTTTGAAGCATCGGTCACGAATGGTGGTTTCATTCTGAGAGCTGCGGCTGTCAGCGGACTTCTGCTGCTGTCCGGCTGCTCCCTGTTTTCGCATCAGCACGAAAAACCAGCGATTCCAAAAACCGCTGATGCCGAGACTCTGTATAATTACGGAATCGATGCGCTGCATACGGGCCATTACGAACTGGCTGGTGGCGAATTCGAACTGCTTCAGCAAAATTATCCCTATTCCGGTTTCACTGGAAATGCGGAGCTGATGGAGGGATATGCGTATTACCTTCAGGGCGAATACGCACTTTCGGTTCAGCAGCTCGAACGTTATCTCCAGTTGCATCCGACCAGCCCTGATGCAGCCTACGCCTTCTATCTGCGTGCTCTCTGCTATTACGAACAGATTGCCAATGTTGAACGTGATCAGCAGGGTACGGTCGAGGCACTGGACGCGCTTGAAGAAGTCATCACCCGCTTCCCCCAGACGTCCTACGCCCGCGACGCCCAGTTGAAGATCGATCTGTGCCGCGACCATCTGGCTGGCAAAGAAATGCTGGTTGGCCGCTGGTATCAGCAGCAGCGCAACTACGAAGCCGCCATGACACGTTATCAGCGCGTCGTGCAGGACTATCAGACGACAAACCACGTTGCCGAAGCTCTTGAGCGTCTCGTGGAAGTCTATCTGTCTCTTGGTCTCAAGGATCAGGCCCGCCAGACGGCCTCTGTTCTCGGCTACAACTATCCCGACAGCCAGTGGTATCGTTATGCGTATAATGATCTTCGGGAGAATAAGCTGCTCAATGGCGATCTCAAGAAGCCTGTCGTCCGTCCAGGCCAGCAGGACCATCGTGGATTTTTCTCCCGGATGTGGCACAGCGTTTTCTGATACCAGCCCTTTGAAACAGGGCACTACACTCCCAACATTGCTGTCATGCTGACCCATCTCTCGATCCGCGACGTCGTTCTGATCGAAAAGCTCGATCTCGGCCTTTCCCCCGGTCTGACCGTCCTGACCGGCGAGACCGGGGCGGGGAAATCCATCCTACTCGACAGTCTGGGCCTGGCCCTCGGAGAGCGTGCCAGCGGTGGCCTCGTGCGCTCAGGCGCCACGCAGGCCAGCGTATCGGCTATTTTTGAAGTCGATGCCCGTCATCCTGTTCTAGCCCTGCTCGACGAACACGGCATCGTCCGCGAAGATCCATCGGACCCGATCGTCCTGCGGCGCATCGTGACGCCGGATGCCCGCTCCCGTGCCTATGTCTGCGACCAGCCGGTCGGCGTTGGCCTGCTGCGTCGCGTGGGCGCCCACCTCGTGGAGATTCAGGGCCAGCACGAGCAGATGGGCCTTGCCGACCAGAGCACCCATCTCGATCTGCTGGACGCATTCGGAATTACTCCACTGCTCCGAGAGAAAACGGCCAGCACGTTCCGGCAATGGGCCGCAGCACGCAATGCCCTCAAAGCCGCGCGCACCGATATGGAAGCCGCAGCCCGCGAGGAAGAATGGCTGCGTCAGACGGTCGATGATCTGGAACGTCTGGCCCCGCAGGAAGGTGAGGAGGACGCGCTCGCCGCCACGCGCGTCAGCCTCCAGCGTGATGAACGCCGTGGTGAAGCCGTTGCCGCCGCCCTGTCAGAACTGACTCCCCGTGACCGCCGCTCGTCCGCTCCGGCCGCTGCCCTGCGTGCAGCCAGCCGTGCGCTCGCAAGACTGCTGCCAGCACCGACGGAGACGGAAACCCTTTCAGACAGCCACCAGACACAGGCACAGGACGCGCTCGACGCTCTTGGAAAAGCCGAAGAGGCCCTTGCCGAAGCGGAGATGCTGCTGAGCCGCCTTGCCGCAGATACCGAAGGCGATCCCCGTCTTCTGGAAGAAACAGAAGAGCGGCTATTTGCACTCCGGGCCGAGGCCCGCAAACACAATATTTCCGTAGCCGAACTGCCCGGCTTTCTCACCACCCTGAAAACACGGCTGAGCGCACTGGATTCCGGCAACGCCGAACTGGCCCGCCTTCAGACGGCCCTGACAGAGGCCCGTCTGGCCTATGAAGACGCTGCCCGCACCCTCTCTGCCGCTCGCCAGAAGGCTGCCGAAAAGCTCGAAAAAGCAGTCAGTACGGAACTGCGCCCCGTTAAACTGGAACGCGCGCGCTTCATCGTCTCGCTTCTGCCTCTGGACCCCGACCACTGGAACAGTCAGGGCATGGAACAGGCTTCGTTCCTGATCGCTGCCAACCCCGGACAGTCTCCTGGCCCGCTCGCCAAGGTGGCATCAGGTGGTGAGCTGTCACGCCTCATGCTGGCACTGAAAGTGGTGCTGGCGGAACGCTCCGATATCGGCACTCTGGTCTTTGATGAAGTCGACTCTGGCGTGGGTGGCGCCACCGCATCTTCGATCGGAGACCGGCTTCACAAGGTCGCGCAGGACGTGCAGGTTCTGGTCGTTACCCATAGCCCGCAGGTCGCAGCGCGTGGCGACCACCATTTGCGAATCGCCAAACGCGTCCGCAACGACCGGACCGAAACACTGGCCGAACCTCTGCCTCATGACGCCCGACGCGAGGAAATCGCCCGGATGCTCGCGGGCGACATTATTACCGACGCGGCCCGCGGGGCCGCCGACAGCCTTCTTGGACATCAGATTTCATGACCACTGCCCCAGTCTCCGCCGCCGAGCGTCACGCTGAACTCGAAGCGGACCTCGCACGGTGGGACGAGGCCTATCATGGGCGCGACGAACCCGAAGTTTCTGATGCCGTCTATGATGCGGCTCGGCGCGAACTTCTGGCTCTGGAAGACGCACACCCGGACCTTCGATCGGAAAATGGCTTCAGCCAGCGGGTCGGATCGGCTCCCGATGCAGCTTTCGGGAAATACCGTCATCTCGTTCCGATGCTGTCTCTCGACAATGTTTTTGACCCGGAAGGCTTTGACGGCTTTGTCTCGAAGGTCGGGCGCTTTCTCGGGCTAGACGAACAACGTCTTCAGGCCCTCCAGTTCGTTGCTGAACCCAAGATCGACGGCCTTTCCATCAGCCTGACCTACGAACACGGCCGTTTCGTCCGTGGCACCACACGTGGAGACGGTATCGAAGGTGAAGATGTTACCGCCAACCTTCTGACCCTGAACGATATTCCTCACGAACTCGCCGGCCCTGTTCCCGAACGTCTCGAAATCCGCGGCGAAGTCTTCCTCTCCAAAAGCAGCTTCCTCACCCTGAACGAGCAGCAGGTCGCGCGCGGCGCGCGTCCCTTCGCCAACCCCCGCAACGCAGCCGCGGGTTCTCTGCGACAGTTGGACGCCGAAATCACCCGCAGCCGGCCGCTTTCTCTCTTTGCTTACGCTCAGGGCTACACATCCTCGCCCGTTGCCACGACGCACTGGGACTATCTCGAAAAATTGCGGAGCTGGGGCTTCAGGGTCAATCCACTCTCCGAGATGATCGCCCATGCCCGCGATATTCCCGCCTATGTCGACAAACTGGCGCGTGAACGCTCAGGGCTGGACTACGATATCGACGGTATCGTCTTCAAACTGGACGATATTAGCTTGCAGGAACGGCTGGGTTTCGTCGGTCGGGCGCCACGCTGGGCCATAGCCTGGAAATTTCCGGCCGAGCAGGCCATCACCCGCCTGCTGGAAATCGAAATTCAGGTGGGCCGCACAGGTGCCCTGACGCCAGTCGCGCATCTGGAGCCGGTGAATGTCGGCGGTGTCATCGTCTCTCGCGCCACGCTGCATAACGAAGACGAAATTGCCCGCAAGGACGTGCGCATCGGCGATCTGGTCCGCCTTCAGCGCGCTGGAGACGTCATCCCGCAAATCCTTGGCCCGGTGCCAAGCGAGGAACCGCGCTCAGAACCGTTCGTCTATCCCGATCACTGCCCGGTCTGCGGATCTCTCGCCGAGCGTGTTCATGGGGAAGCCGTCCGTCGCTGCACGGGTGGTCTGACCTGTGAAGCCCAGGTCGTGGAACGGCTGATCCACATGGTCTCGCGCAATGCCTTCGACATCGATGGCCTTGGCGAACGCAGCATCCGCGAATTCCACGACGCTGGATATATCCGCACACCGGGCGATATTTTCCGCTTGCGAACGCATGAAGACGCCCTGCTCCAGCGCGACGGCTGGGGGCGACTGTCGGTCGACAATCTGTTCCATGCGATTGACGAGCGGCGGACAATCCCGCTGACACGACTTATTTTCGGCCTTGGCATCCGACGTATCGGCGAACGCAATGCCCAGTTGCTGGCGCGACACTACCAGACTTTCAAAAACTGGCGCGACGCCATGCTGGCTGCCCGCCCAGATTCAGAAGAACGAGCGGCACTCGGGGCGATCATGGGCGTAGGCGATGCGATTGCCGACGAACTGTCCGCCTTTTTCGCCGAAAGCCATAACGTCGAAACTCTTGATGATCTGGCGACGGAACTGACGGAGATCACTCCCGAAGACGCCCCTCAGGAAGGCCATCTTTCGGGAAAAGTCATCGTGTTCACAGGAACCATGACGACCATGTCCCGACCGGAAGCCAAAGCCATTGCCGAACGGCTGGGTGCGCAGGTGACCGACAGCGTTTCCAAAAAAACGTCTCTGGTCGTCCTTGGTGAAAAAGCGGGTTCAAAAGCGAAGAAAGCCGCCGAACTCGGGATTGAAACCACGGATGAGGACGGCTGGCGCGTTTTGGCAGGGCTGTAACAGAACTGCAAAACCAAAACCGTGAGAAAGTTGGTAATATTTCACTTTTTCAGGGTATAACGCCTCCCGCATGTCAGTCCTTCCTTCCTCCCAGCAACAGATCGTTTTCCTCCTGCTGGGCTTAGCTGCCACGGTCGCGCTGATTGGCGTTTCCATCCTGATCTCACTATCGGAGATCTCTTTTGCCGCGGCACGGGATGTGCGCCTTCGTTCCAGAGCCGAAGCGGGAGATCCCCGTGCTGTCGCGTTTCTCAAACTGCGACGCAACAGCGGTCAGGTCATTACGGTCCTTCAGATCTGCCTGAACGCGGTCGGCGTTCTGGGCGGCATCATCAGCGAATCCATGCTGAGCGACCCGATCGCGGCAGGCTTTCGTGCGATGGGCACAAGCCCAGCACTTGCCAGCAAGCTGGGTTCAGCCTGTTCCTTTATGCTGATCACCGGCCTTTTCGTCCTGTTTGCGGATCTTCTGCCCAAGCGGATTGCCATGAACGCGCCCGACCGGATCGCGCTCAAGGTCGGCTGGTTTCCCGCCATCGCCCTGAAAGTTCTCTACCCGGCGGTTCTGGTTTTCTCGAAAATCTCTGACTGGCTGCTCAAACTTCTCAAGATCCCGGCCGCCGCAACCGTCGAGCCCGTCACGCCTGAAGACCTTCGCGCCATTCTCGCGGCCGGAACAGCCTCCGGCGTGCTTCTGGAAGAAGAGCACCAGATGATCCAGAACGTGCTCGGCCTTCAGGACCGCGCCGTCACGTCCGCCATGACACCACGCGACGAGATCGTTTTTCTGGACGTACAGGAAAGCCCTGAAAGCCAGCGCGACAAGGTGCGGGTTCGTCCCTATTCCCGTTACCCGCTCTGCGACGGTGGTCTCGATAAGGTCATCGGCTCCATCCGCGCAGAAGACGTTCTGGTTGCCGTTGTCGACGAACCCCAGCCCAAAAGCACAGGTCTCGCTCCCATCGCCAGCCAGATCTTCCGCATGCGCCGCGATGTCCTCTCGCTCCCCGACACCCTGAATTTGTGGGAGACCCTCGCACAGTTCGAGGCGCATTCGGCAGGCTTTGCCCTGATCGTCAACGAATATGGTCTCGTGGTCGGCCTCATCACCTACAAGGACATCATGGGCGCCCTGATGGACGGTCTGGTGAGCCCATTCGAGGAACAAGCCATCGTCCGCCGCGACGACAAATCCTGGCTGATCGACGGCGCGGCCCCTATCGGCGACGTCATCCGCGAACTGGACATTCCCATGTTCGACGATGCCCAAAACTTTGACACGGTTGGCGGCTTTGTCATGAACCGTCTGCGCCGCATGGCACGCAAGGCGGACAGTGTGCAGTCGTCCGGATTCCGGTTTGAAGTGGTGGACGTGGAAGGCTTCAGAATCAACCAGTTACTGGTGACACGCCTGAACTGACTTCCTCTGCCGGACGCAGACTGCTTAGATCGTGACATGATCGATCTTAGCCGCTCTGCTCTTATCCTCGTCGATATCCAGAATGATTTCCTGCCCGGCGGTGCACTTGCCGTACCAAATGGGGACAGCATTCTTGAGGCCGTCAACGCGCTTTCCAGACACGCCTTCAGGGCAGTGATCGCAACGCAGGACTGGCACCCTTCCCATCACTGCTCTTTCAGCTCTCAGGGCGGTCCCTGGCCGATCCACTGCGTTGCTGGCACCCAAGGGGCTGATTTTCCTGAAGCACTCACACCCGAGCCAATAACGCACATTATCCGCAAAGGCGTTCTGCAGGAGCGGGACAGCTATTCGGGGTTTCTCGACAATGATCGTGCAACTTCAACAGGGCTCGACGGGTTATTAAAAGGTCTCGGCATAGACCGTGTGGTCGTCTGTGGGCTGGCTCTGGATTACTGCGTCATGGCGACGGCGCTGGATGCCATAAGTTGCGGCTATCAAACCGACGTCGTGCCGGAAGCCTGCCGGGGGATTTCCTCTAACCCAACTGCCACATTGGAAAAACTTGAAAAACAAGGCGTTCGGTTGAAAAACCTGAATACCTTCTGAAGGGCACAATCATGCATATAACCCGACTGCTTCCTGCAATACTTGCATGTGCGGCATTCCAGACTGCCTCAGCAGCGACACCTCCGATAACGGCAGATCTGGCGAACACGCAAGGATTCCGGCAGGCCTATCAGGCTATGGTGACACTGCCGTCATGGGTGATGACGGCACATGCGACCTCCGTGCCGGTCAGCGATTTCAGCATTGGGGGCAAGACTTATCTTCTGGGACATATGTGCCGCCAGCATGACTGTGCAGCAGAGCAGCTTGAGGTTGTTTTTGCGAAAGACCATTCAGCGGCATGGGGGCTGTTGAGCATCAAACGGGAGGGGCCGCTAAAACAGACTTTTCTGGGCGCACCCGATGCCGAGATGCAAAAGGTTCTTCTCAAAGCCTATCAAGATAATAATCCAGCAGACTGAATTTAAAGGAAGATGGAGCGCCAGCCGATATCTCTGAAATGGCTGGTGCGCCCTGATGGATTCGAACCATCGACCCACAGCTTAGAAGGCTGTTGCTCTATCCATCTGAGCTAAGGGCGCATCAATCTGGCCATTAACTGGTCGGGGCGCCCGGACTCGAACCGGGGGCCTCTTGTACCCAAAACAAGCGCGCTACCAGGCTGCGCCACGCCCCGAACCGGCCGGAACCTAGGATGTCTGGCCGGTTGAGGCAAGAGGGTTTTTTTACTCGCCTTCGCTTCTTACGAGCGGCGGCACGAAAAGCGGCGCTGTGTCCCACGGAAAGAGCACCCAGGTGTCCTGCGCGACTTCCGTCACATAATGATCCGTGAAGGGTTTGCCCTCAGGTTTGGCATAGAGGCACGCAAAGACTGCCTTGGGCAGCAGTTCGCGCACGATACGGGCAGTCACGCCCGAATCCACGAGATCGTCCACAATCAGGAAGCCTTCGCCATCTCCCGCAGCAACAGGCGGCTTGACGACTTTCGGCTCATGCTGCGTGCCTTCTTCGCCCGCATAACTGATGACCGAAACGCTTTCGATCAAGCGGCAGCCCATTTCGCGACCAAGAATGGCGGCGGGGATCAGGCCACCACGGGTAATGGCGACGATCCCACGGAAAGGCCCATGCTTTTGCATGAGAGTTGAGGCCAGAAGGCGCGCGTCCCGATGGAGTTGGTCCCAGGTGACGGTTGCATAATGAACGGTTTGGGGGGTCTGATTGGCTGTCATGATCTTCCTCTGCCTTCCGTCTCGCAATTTTGCAATAAACTTGAGAGACGGAAGTGCCTAAAGTGCCGTAATGATCGATCCGGCCTTGCGCACCCTCTCCGGCCTTCCGGCTCTTATCGTCGGAAGAATTTTCTCACAGCTTTCCGCGACCACCATGACGATCGCCATCGGATGGCAGATCTATGCGCTGACGCATGACGTGGCCTCTCTGGGCTATCTGGGGCTGGCACAGTTCCTGCCCATGATCCCGCTGACATTCGTCGCAGGGCACGTTGCGGACCGCTTCAACCGGCGCACCATCGTCCTTGTCTGTCAGATCTGCGAAATTCTCTCTACGGCCGCTCTCGCCGTGGCTGCCGCACTTCACGGGCTGACGACGGGCGGCATCTATGCGTTCGCAGCCTTCTATGGCGTTCTGCGCAGCTTCGAGATGCCCTGCCAGCAGGCGTTTCTGCCTGCCATCGCGCCTCCATCCCTTCTGCCCCGCGCGCAGGCGCTGCTCTCTTCGCTCTTCATGACAGCATCCATCGTCGGCCCCAGCCTTGGCGGCCTGCTCTACGGCATCGGGCCGGTCGTCTGTTATGGCCTCTCGACCATCGGGTTTGCGGTGGCTTTCTCAGGAACATTCTCCCTGAAGCTGGTGCACACCGTTCCCCCAAAAGAACCGATCACATTCGCTTCGGTCTTTGCTGGTCTCTCTTTTCTCAACCGGCGCCGTGACCTGCTGGGGGCGATTACGCTCGATCTGTTCGCCGTTCTTTTGGGAGGCGCTACAGCCATGCTCCCGGTTTATGCCGACGGCATTCTGCATGTCGGTCCGGTCGGGTTGGGACTGCTTCGCGCGGCTCCGGCGATTGGCGCACTGCTGATGTCCTGGGGCCTGTCCCGCTACCCCCTCAAGGGGCGTGCAGGCCTCGTCATGTTCGTGTCGGTCGTCGTGTTCGGCATAGCGACGATTGTCTTTGGCGCGTCCCACACGGTTTGGGTCTCGATTGTAGCACTGATGATCCTCGGAGCCGCTGACGTCATCAGCGTCGTGATCCGCTCCTCGTTGATCCAGCTTGCAACACCGGATTCGATGCGAGGGCGCGTCTCAGCCGTGAACACGCTGTTCATCGGATCGAGCAACCAGCTTGGCGAATTTGAGAGCGGCATGCTCGGAACGGCGATCGGACCGGAGGCAGCCGTGATCGCGGGCGGGGTCGGCACCATTCTGGTGGCCGCCGCATGGGCGCGGCTTTTCCCGCGACTATGGGCGCTGGATCGTCTTGAAGACGTCTTCCCCGAAGAACAGTAAGACCAGAAACGCAAAAAGCTCCCGAAAGGGAGCTTTTTATTGCGGCCGAAGCAGCTTTTCAAAAAGAAAGGCTGGCTCCCGAAGTAGGACTCGAACCTACGACCCAGCGATTAACAGTCGCTTGCTCTACCAACTGAGCTATTCGGGACCGGCGAGGTGGTATGTAGCCAAATGGTCGGGGTCGGTAAAGCCCCTAAATGAACTTTTTTTGGAGATTTTTTCGTTTTTCTTCAAAGACCTGAGAAAAACCGCTATTTTCAGAGCTCTTCCCGCCCCCGCGTTGCAAGCTGATCCACGCGTTCATTGTTTTCATCGCCCGAATGCCCTTTGACCCAGAGCCATTCAATCTCGTGCGGCTTCGCAGCTTCCAGAATACGCTGCCACAGATCCATATTAGCAACAGGGTCCCCAGCCGCATTCCGCCATTTCCGGCGCACCCAGCCCGTATGCCAGCGGGTAATGCCATTCCGCAGATATTCGCTGTCCGTATGCAGCGTCACGATGCAGGGGCGTTTCAGAGCCTCCAGCGCCTCAGCAGCAGCCGTCATTTCCATACGGTTGTTGGTCGTTTCCGGATGCCCGCCCAGAAGCTCTTTTTCCTGACCGCGACAGACCAGAAGCGCACCCCAGCCACCCGGGCCGGGGTTGGGTTTACAGCCGCCATCCGTCCAGATTTCAACCTGAGGCCGCTCCGCAGAGGCCTCAGACATGCGCAACACCCGCGAAATGGCGCAGGCGCACCAGATAGGCCAGCGGGTCTTTGCGAGTCACGAGCGCATTGGCCGGAGTGTTGATCCAGTCATACAGACGCGTCAGCAGAAAGCGGATCGAAGCCCCCTGACACAGCAGGGGAAGCGACGATTTCTCCGCCTCAGTCAGCGGACGAACGCTTTCATAGCCCTGAAGAATGGCCGCAGCGAATGATGGCGCGAATGTCTTTTCGTCCCGGAAACACCAGGCATTCAGGCAGATCGCCAGATCGTAAGCCAGAAAATCCGTACAGGCGAAATAGAAGTCGATCAGACCCGACACCTGCCCGTTCTGGAAGAAAACATTGTCCGGAAACAGATCCGCATGGATCTGCCCACGCGGCAGTTCATCCGGGAGGGGCCATGCGCTTTCGATCCGCTGCAGCGCAGTCCGCACTTCAGCCGTCAGGCCGGGCGACAGCGCATCTCCACTCTCGCCACAACTGTCAAGCAGCGGCCCCCATGCCGCCGGAGACAGCGCATTCGGACGAACGGCGCTATATCCCTCACCAGCAATATGCAGCCGGGCCAGCGCCTTGCCGAGTTCCAGACACAGCCCCGCATCAAGCTGTGTGGCGGACACACCGGGAAGGAATGTCGTGATGGCGACCGGACGGTCTGCCAGTGTCCGCAGCGCGGTGCCATTCCGGTCGGATACGGGGAGCGGGCAGTTCAGCCCCCTGCCCGCCAGATGCTGCATAAGCCCCAGAAACCACGGAAGCTCACTGGCATTTACCCGACGCTCGAACAGCGTGAGAATAAAATCCCCCTCCGTCGTACGGAGGAGGAAATTGCTGTTTTCGACACCCTCGGCGATGCCATGAAACGAGACCAGAGTGCCGATCGCGTAAGTGCCAAGAAACGCCTCAAGCGTCTCGGCCGCCAGTTCCGTATAGACGGCCATGAGAAATCAGTCTTCCTCGCCAGCCAGCGGGCCGGGCAGACGGAAGTTGATGTTCTCTTCCTTAACGATCCGCTCTTCGATCTTGAGCGAATATTTCTCGGCCAGAGCTGTCACCATTTCCTGCACAAGGCTCTCGGGAGCGGATGCACCGGCACTGATGCCCAGCGTTTCCACGCCTTCAAGGACACTCCAGTCCAGATTTTCGAGCTTCGGCACCAGCAGCGCACGACGCGCGCCAGACCGCTCGGCCACTTCACGCAGACGCTGCGAGTTGGACGAGTTCGGAGAACCGATCACGATCACCAGATCACTTTCGGGCGCAATCGCCTTCACGGCTTCCTGACGGTTGGTCGTCGCATAGCAGATGTCTTCGCGCTTCGGCCCTTCGATGAGCGGGAAGCGCGAACGCAGGATGTCCACGATCTCGGCAGTATCATCGACCGACAAGGTGGTTTGCGTGATGAAGGCCAGTTTCGCGGGGTCTTCCGGCTGGATCGTGCGGGCTTCTTCCGCATCATTGATGAGCGTAACGGCGCCCGGCGGGAGCTGTCCCATCGTGCCAACAACTTCCGGATGGCCCGCATGGCCGATCATGAGGATGTGGAGCTGGTCCGGACCGCCACCCGCGAAGTGACGCTCGGCCTCACGATGAACCTTCGACACCAGCGGGCAGGTTGCATCCAGATACAGCAGATTGCGGCGCTGGGCCTCGGCGGGAACGGATTTCGGAACGCCATGCGCGGAGAAAACAACATGTCCGTCCTCGGGAACCTCGTCCAGTTCCTCGACGAAAATGGCCCCCTTGGCTTCAAGTCCCTCAACGACCGTCCGGTTATGGACAATCTCGTGACGGACATAGACCGGAGCGCCATAACGACGCAGCGCTTCTTCCACGACACGGATGGCGCGGTCCACACCGGCACAGAATCCACGCGGACCGGCAAGCAGGACGCGAAGGGTTGGAGGAGCATCCACACCATTGGTGCGGGCAGGAGCGAAAGTCGTCTGTTCTGACATGGTGTTCCCCAAGCGGGCGGAGTTCGATATGTAGGACCAGTATCGACCGGATTGCCTCTCGTCGCAACGTCCGGGCTTCTTTGCCGAGCCTCTTTGTAGGAGTTTCTTCAGCTGATGCCAGCCATCCGGCGCTTCGCCTCGCCCCTGTTTGCTCCGGCTTTCGCCCTCCTGGCCCTTTCGAGTCTGGCCGGCTGCGACGAATCCAACCAGAGTTTCTTCGCCCCCGCCTGTCCGGCGCTCGATATCCCGGGATCGGCAGCGGACCAGTTCGTCTATAACGGCAAGAGCGCGGATATCGGAGGCCTCGTCAGTCATGCGCAGATCACGTCTCTGTCCGGAGACTGCGAGCGTGGGCCGGAAGGGCCACATGGCCATCAGACGGTCCGCACACGCCTGAGCCTTGCCATGAACCTGACCCGTGGCCCGGCGGCGACCAGCAATACAATTGATGTGCCGTATTTCATCGTCATCATGCGGGACGGCAAGATCGTGGACAAGAAAGTCTTCACGGACACGTTCCGCTTCCCGCCGAATGTCAGCACACAGTCCGTCCGCACGGACCTGCGCCTGATCGACCTGCCAGCCACCGACAACATGGCGCAGGAAAATCCTTATACACTCGAAATCGGGTATCAGCTGACACACGGCGAACTGGGCTATAACCGCGAACATCTGTCACCGGTCGCTTTTCACAGCCACACCCAGTAAAAGTACCAGTAAAAATCGGCGGGGCTGAAGCATCAGCCCCGACATGCAGTCACAGCAAGCGGCTCTGTGACTGCCATCATTTCGGAACAGAAATACATGGACAATCGCGAACTGACCCTCCGGGGGATTATTCTCGGAGCCCTCATCACGGTCGTCTTTACGGCAGCAAACGTCTATCTGGGTCTGAAAATCGGTCTGACTTTCGGCTCGTCCATTCCAGCCACCATCATTTCGATGGCCGTCCTGCGCCTCATGGGTGGCGGAACCATGCTGGAAAACAACATGGTCCAGACGCAGGCTTCTGCTGCCGGTACCCTGTCCTGCGTGTTTGCGGCCCTCCCGGCCCTCATCATGGTCGGATACTGGCATGAATTTCCGTATGTCATCACCCTGCTGCTGACGATGGCGGGGGGCATGACGGGCGTTGTTTTCACCATCCCGCTACGCCGGGCCCTCGTGAGCAACTCCGATCTGCCCTACCCAGAAGGCACAGCCTGTGCGGAAATCCTGCGCGCCTCCTCGCCAGAGGGCGATGCCCGGAGCCTCAAATCCCTCACGCTCGGCACTCTTGTCTCGGGTGCTGTGGCGTTTGCCACATCTGGTCTGCGCCTTCTGTCGGACGGATTTTCTGCTGCTACCGTCGTCGGGTCATCGGCATTTCGTCTGAACGGAAGTTTTTCGCTGGCCCTGCTGGGCACCGGCTATCTGGTCGGCATCGGCGGCGGTATTGCGATGCTGCTCGGTGTGTTTCTGGCCTGGGGCGTCATGGTGCCGGTTCTGGGCCACCTCGCCCCTTCAGCCACGCCACTGGCCGAGGCTTCGGGCCTCTGGCTGCACAAGGTGCGTTTCATCGGTGCCGGAACCATTGCAGTGGCAGCGGTCTGGACGCTGCTCGCTCTTGCCCGTCCGGTCGCACAAGGGTTGAAAGAAGCGCTTTCGGTCACCCATCTGGCCACCGGCGATGACAGCGACCGCGATCTTTCTCCTCGTACACTGATTGGTCTTTGCGCAGGTCTTGCGATACTGCTCGCTGCGCTGTTCGGCTATTTCCTGTGGCCTGTCATGCCGCATGGTGGCGCTCTGGGAACACTGGTCGTTCTGGGGTTGATCGCCTGTTTCGGGCTGGGTTTTCTGGTCGCCAGCGCGTGCGGTTATATGGCTGGCATCATCGGATCATCTTCGTCACCGATATCCGGCGTTGGAATCATCGCCATCATCGTCATTTCGGTTGCCCTCTGGGGGCTGGAGAGCGGCGGTCTCTTGACGGTGGACCAGCGCCCGATCGCCATCGCGTTCGGCTTGTTCGTCCTCTCCGCCATCACTGCCTCAGCCGCCGTTTCCAACGATAATCTGCAGGATCTCAAGACAGGCCAGCTCGTCGGCGCGGCACCCTGGAGGCAGGAAGTTGCTCTGCTTATCGGCTGTGCCGTTGGCGCGATTGTCATACCCTGGGTGCTTCAGGTGTTGTATCACGCCTATGGTTTCGTCGGCGCGATGCCGCGCGCCGACATGGACCCGACGCGCGCACTCGCCGCCCCCCAGCCCGCCCTGATGGCTGCTATCGCCACCGGCATCCTGACACATCAACTGGACTGGGTGATGCTGGAAATCGGAGCCGCTATTGGCGTCTGTCTGGTCGTAGTGGATATCGTGCTGAACCGCCGCAACCTTGCTCTCCCGCCGCTGGCCGTGGGGATGGGCATCTATCTCCCAGCAGAGGTCTCGGTGACTATCGGAATTGGTGCGGGGCTTGCGTGGCTTCTGCGCCGTTTCCCACGGGAACAGGGAACGATGATCGCCTCAGGTTTCATTGTCGGGGAAAGCCTGATCGGCGTAGCACTTGCGGCGATGACAGGTGCTACGGGAAGCTCCGATACTCTGGCGCTTCCCGTTCCAGCCCTGTTGAATGCCGGATTAGGATGGGCTGTTTTCTGTGGTATTCTGCTCTGGTTCGGACGCCGGGTCAGACATTCAGAATAAATGAATAAGGCCTGAGTTCAGGCCTTTACCCACCACTGCACAGGTTCCTGTTCGGAAACATCGGTCTCTGCCGTATTCAACACTTCCGGAGCAACCTCCTTGCGGGGACGTCCAACAGGGCGCGGTGTACGGCGTGCTGCTTCTGCGGCCTGTTCACGCGCCTGATGCAGAGAAGCCTTCAATGCCTGGATCGTGTCCTGATTTTCACGCAGTTCGCGGTTCAGTTCACTGATCTGGATTTTCGCATGGGCTTCACGTGTCTCGAATGTCTTAAGCTGGGCACGAATTTCCGCAAGACTCCGCTCAGCTTCTTCCCAGCGACGCTGCTCGCGCTTGACCGACTGACGCAGCCGCTCAACTTCTTCCTGATCGTCCTGAATAGGATTACGCGCCGCAATTCCACGACCGCCCTGATGTTCGACCACGACCTGCCCGTCACGGACGAAACGACGACGACGCTCGGCGGTCGGGGGTGCGGGCCGTGACTTGTTTGGGGTACGGGAGGACGCTCCGGCACCCAGACGGGCCAGAGCCTGTCTCAGCTTGTCTTCTTCGTTAGCCTGATGCTCGTCCTGCATTCTGTATTCTTCAACCAATATGATATTTATGGATTTTCCCCTGCCAGAACAGGTCTGCCAAAAGGCAGAAAAGCTGACCGGATTTAAACCCGCTCAGCCGGAACATGTCCTGACAAGGATATGAAAAGTCGACTCGTCTGGAAGAACCCCAGCGTTCTGACGAGGATTTCCTAGCACTGCACACGCATTCTGTCCATCAGGGCAATAAGCGTTTATTTATATTTTCTTCTCATGCCAACGACCCGGCGACCACAGAATATCCGTTTCACCATGATTGTTGGCGTGACGCGCAAGAACAAAGAAGTAATCAGACAATCTGTTCAAAAAACGAAGTCCGTCTACTGGTACCTGCTCCAGTGCTGCGACACGCCTTTCGGCCCGGCGCGCAACGGTTCTGACAAGATGCGCCTGAGCCGCGACGAGACTGCCTCCCGGCAGAACGAAGCTTCTGAGTTCCTGCTGGTGGCGGCGCAGATCCTCCAGCCGGACTTCCAGCCATATTGTGGCCTCCGAAGGCAGGCTGGGGATACGTTCTGGGTCAAGCAGGCAAAGGTCCGCACCAAGATCGAACAGGCAGGACTGGATCTGACGGATCTCGTCTTCAAGCACAGCCATCCGGGAATCCTGCGCCATAGTGCAGCACAAAATTCCCAACTGGGCATTCAGTTCATCCACAGTCCCCATCGCCTCGATCCGGTTTGAAGACTTGGGGACGCGTGTGCCATCCCCAAGAGACGTCTGCCCCCTGTCTCCACCCCGTGTTACGATCTTATCGATGCGGATCGTCATGACCTGTCCAATTCTCCGCGCTGGTCTCAGTGGCTTCTTTTATGCTTTGCGCGATGACCAATGCTGCGATCGCCCATCAGATCACGGGCGCGGGATGTATGATCCGTCAGCATCTTGTCCGTGTCCTTGGCAAGGGTCTTGATATCCGGCGTACCGCCCGAAGCCTGAGCCGTCGCAATGGCCTTGTTCAGATCCGGTGTGCGGATGCTGACGATATCGCGCAGGAACATCCGGTCGAACGCAGCGCCGTAAAGATGGGAAAACGACTCGACATGCTCCTGATCGGCCGCGTCAATTTTGGCGGCGACCGTCAGATTGGCATCTGAGGCGATCTTGGCGACAGCTTTCTGATTGGTCGTGTAATCACCCTGAACCGTGGAGCCAAAAGCTTTAACCACGTCACTGTTGCTATGGGTCGCAGCCAGTGTCGCAATGGCGATCTGGGTCTGATCCATCTCATCCACCTGCTGGAGGAATGCCGCATCCGCCGTCGTCAGCTTGTAGGTCGAAGCAACGCTCGGCAGCGCGGGCGCGGGCGGCGCATCGGGAGCGTTACAGGCCGCAAGCCCGACCATAAGACCCGCGGACAGACACAGGCGGAGATACGAAACAGTCATCGAAGCTTCCTTTTTCAAACGCGCCTGCCCCGAAAAGACAGGCCGCGACAGACTGACAATGCACTCATGACAGTCTCTCATTCGCTGTTCAGACAACACATGATACATTCACGGCATGTCCGCAAACCCCATCCAGCCCGGTACGCCAGTTCTGCTTCGAGGCAGTTTCGTTTTCGCGGCCCTGTCCGCAGCGTCCGGCGTCATGCTCGGCGCCCTGTCCGCCCATCTGCCGGACCGGCTGTTTGCCGTTCCGGGCGGCAGGGCCATGCTGCATTCCGCAGTGGAAATCCAGATGTGGCACGCCCTTGGGCTTGGTCTGCTTTCTCTGAACGCAGCGCGCCTGTCGCCGCGGCTGATCCGCATGGCGTGCCTGTGCATGGCGGTCGGCATGGTTCTGTTCTGCGTGCCCGTCACCCTGCTTGCGCTGTTTGACCTGAAGCTGGGTCCGGTCTCGATTGGCCGGATCGCGCCTTATGGCGGGACGATGCTCATGATTGCGTGGTGCCTGGCAGCCGTTTCGGCCCTGAAAGTCAGGCCCGGTTTTTTCTGAACTTCCGAAAAATCAAGAAGCCAACGGACTGGACGGCAAGTGCCAGCATAAAACAGGCTACCATGATTCCGGTCAGGATCAGTTGCTCGCGTCCGACCCCTGAGTCGATATGAAACAGGCTGTAGAGTTCCTGCCAGACAGACGTTCCAGCGATATGCTGCGCCGCCTTGATGGCCGGTTGCCAGAAACGGAAGACCGATGCAAAGGCCAGCGTTAACGCCACGAGGATTACTGTCCGGATCAGGGTTTCCGTAACACTGACTTCACGCGGAGACGCGACTTGCGGGCTGGGTGCTGCTTTTTTCAAACGCATGACCTTTCCTGAAAATTGGGCTTTAATCATCTGTTCCTGTCATTCTGCGTTATGGCATGCAGAGGACAACATCAATGAAAGCCTTTTTCATGAACCGTTCCCTTCTTGCCGCCGGCCTTAGTCTGGCGCTGACTGCAACCCTTCCGGCACATGCCGCATCCACAACGCCAGCAGTCCCTGCCCCACAACTGACCGAAACGTCCGCGCCTCCCGTCGCCGAACCCTATCCCGATACGGCAGTGGCGCACGAGCAGGTAGAACAGGCCTTCGCGCTCGCGAAGAAAACGCATCGCAAGGTTCTGCTCGATTTCGGCGGCAACTGGTGCCCGGACTGCAAAATGCTCAGCGGCATTTTCGCGCTGCCTGATGCAGCACGCTGGCTGGACAGCCAGTTCGTGGTGGTGCCGGTCAATGTCGGACGCATCAACACCAATCTCGATCTGGCAGAACGCTATGGCGTGACGATCAAGGCCGTCCCGACCGTCATTATCGTAACACCGGAAGGTCATGCCCTGAACGGCGACGGCTCCAAGGCGCTTGGCAACGCCCGCAGCATGTCACCGCAGGCTGTTCTTGACCTCATTTCCGATTGGAACAAACGCGGATAAGTCCTTGAGGCTCCGGTTTTTCCGGAGCCTTACACCATTTTCAGAGCGCGAGCACCTGTTCGGCTTCATGAACGACTTCAGCGAGCACATCTGCTTCAAACGGAGAAGTCAGTCCCGCTTCGGATACGAGTTGCGCGAATGGTTTCGACCCACCTTCGGCACAGAGCCTGCGATAGATTTCCAGCGTCCCTTCCCGGTCCAGACGCGACCCCAACCAGAGTTGCAGCGCACAGCACTGTGCCAGCGCGTAGTCGATGTAATAAAACGGCAAGCGGTAAATATGGAGCTGCGCCTGCCAACGGCCACCCTTGGCAGGATAGGCCAGATCGCCCCAGTCCCGCCAGGGCATGTAGAGTTTTTCAAGCCGCTCCCAGGTCTGATGCCGTTCTTCTGGCGTCATGTCAGGATGAGCATAGATCTCATGCTGGAAGTGATCCACACAGACGCCATAGGGAAAGAACGACAGCGCATCGATCAGATGCATGCGCCGATACCGTTCCGCCGCGCCATCCTCGACCAGGTCTCCAATCTGCGGCCAGCTCAGGAATTCAAGGCCCATGGAATGGATTTCCGCCGCTTCCATGGTCGGCCACAGCTGATCGATCCATGGCAGCTCACGGCTTTTCCAGTTCTGGAACGCATGGCCGATTTCGTGGGTGAAAACGCCAATATCGTTATGGGTGCCGTTGAAATTGGCGAAAATATAAGGCGTCCCGACCGTTGGAAAGGATGTGCAAAACCCGCCTCCCGCCTTGCCCTCTCGGTTTTTCAGATCGAGATACCCAAGATCGCGCATCTGGACATAGAAGTCCGCCATTTCGCCTGAAGGATCGAGGTCGCGGAACATGGTCTCGGCACGCGCCACCAGCAGGTCATGATCGCCCGCAGGCTCGGGATTACCCTGAAGGTCAATCAGAGCCTCATCCCACGCCATCACCTTGTCCCAGCCCATTTTCAGACGACGACGCTCCATGAGCGCGCTGATCAGGGGCGTGACATAAGCCAGAACCTTCTCCCGAAAGGCTGCGACCTGCTCGGGACCATAATCTGTCCGACGCATCCGGCGATAACCGAGTTCGATATAGTTCTCAAAACCAAGGGTTTTCGCCATCCGGTCGCGCAGAGCAACCAGTTTGCCATAAAGAGCATCCAGTTCTGCGCCGTTCTGCTCAAAAAAATCCCAGCGCGCCTTCTCAGCCGCATGACGGACATCCCGATCCATGCCCTGAAGATAAGGCACCAGCCCCGACAGGTTCAAGACTTTGCCATCGAAAGAGATTTTCGCAGCCGCCAGAAGCGCCGTGTATTCTCCTGAAAGACGGGCTTCCTCTTCCAGATCCGTACTGATGCGCGGATCGAACGTGGTCGTATCAGCTTCCCAGAGCCGCACCACATGCGACGTTACAATGGCTTCAAGACCCGCGCGGTCGGGATCGGCCAGAAGGCGCTTCTTGACCGTCACCTCATGATCGGTTGCGACCGGAGATAACCGATCCGCATAATCCCGATCCGCTTTGGCGGTCTCATCCTGTGTATTGCGCGAAAATTGCAGATGAACATGCGATGCCCACGACTCATACTCGCGTCGGACATCATCAAACACCTTCAGGGCCTCGACCCGGTCCCCGGCATCCAGCAGAGACGCGATAGCCTCGTAGCGCGCTTTGAGCGACTGCTCGTCAGGCCGGGGGAAAGACAGTTCGGAAAAGGGAGGGAGTGTCTTCGTCATGATGCAAGTCTGACACTCCCCCGCTTCTGCGTCCATGCCCTGCCTTTGTTACCGTCAGACGGGGCGGATCTCGCCCACAAACTTTGCAATACGGCGGCAGGCTTCTGCAAGCTGTTCATCGGACGCTGCAAAAGACAGGCGAAGATACGGGCTATATCCGAACGCCGAACCCGGCACAGTCGCGACATGCGCCTCTTCGAGAAGGGCTTCCGCAAACGCCACATCCGTCTCCAAAAGACGCCCCTGCCCGGATGTGCTGCCGATCAGCGCTTCAATCCCCGGATAGGCATAAAACGCCCCTTCCGGCATCACGCAGGTCAGTCCGGGCACGTTCTGCAAGGCGCTGACGACCAGTGCTCGACGACGCTCATACGTCGCCAGCATGTGTGCAATTCCGTCGGAATCTCCATCAAGAGCGGCCACCGATCCGGCCTGTGCCAGCGTGCAAACGCCCGACGTGGAATTGCCCTGAACGGCAACCATGGCCTGAATTAGAGGCACAGGACCACAGGCAAACCCGACGCGCCATCCCGTCATGGCGTAGGCTTTCGCCATCCCGTTCACGATCAGAATCCGATCCGCAAGATCAGGTGCAACGTTCAGTAAGGAGAGGTGTTTGCGGCCGTCGAACGTCAGATGCTCATAGATCTCGTCGCTCATCACAAGAACATGCGGCGCCTTACGCAGCACGTCCGCGATGGCTTCAAGGTCCTGCCGTTCCAGAATGGCACCGGTCGGGTTGTTCGGAAAATTCAGAACCAACCATTTCGTACGCGGCGTAATGCCTTCGCGGATGGCCTCAGGATCAGGACGAAAGCCGTTCTCTTCCCGGCATCGAATTTCGACCGGAATCCCGCCCAGCATCCGAGTAATCAGCGGATAACTCACCCAGTACGGCGCAGGAATGATGACCTCGTCGCCAACTTCCAATGAGGCCATCAGCGCATTGAAAATGATCTGCTTGCCGCCATTCGCGACCATGATCCGATTAGGCGCAACGTCCAGTTCGTTATCACGCCTGAACTTGCGGATGATGGCATCGATCAGCGGTTTCTGTCCGGGGATCGGCGGATAGCCCGTATCCCCGGCTTTCGCGGCTGCATAAGCAGCTTTAATCGCCTCTGGAGGAGACGGAAAATCGGGCTGCCCCAAGGCGAGTGAAATGACATCCGCGCCCTGCGCCCTCAGTTCACGAGCGCGGGCCGCCATGGCGATCGTTGCAGGACGCGGCAGGTCCGCAAGGCGTGATGCGATGGTAAAACTCATGAAAGACCCTGACAGAACTTCTGGATCCGTGTGCAGGCTTCGACCAGCAGATCCGTGCTGGTGGCATAGGAAATCCGAAAATATCCCGGGGTCAGGAACGCCGTTCCATGCACGGCCGCCACGCCGGTTTCTTCCAGAAGAGCCGTTACGAAAGCCTCGTCACTCTCGATCAGGCGACCGCCCTTGCTGGTCTTTCCCAGAACGCCAGCAATGGACGGAAAGGCGTAGAATGCCCCTTCAGGGAGAGCGCAAGTCAGACCGGGTGCATCATTGAGCATGCCGATCACCAGATTGCGCCGCTCCTGATAGACCGCCACCATTTCCGAAATGAAATCCTGCGGTCCGGATACGGCCTCCTGCGCTGCCGCCTGCGCGATGGAACAGGGATTGCTCGTGCTCTGTCCCTGCAGCTTGATCAACTGTTTTGTGAACTCTACTGGTGCGGCGGCAAATCCGATCCGCCAGCCTGTCATGGCATAGGCTTTGGACACACCATTCATCGTCACGGTCCGGGACCGCAGACGCGGCTCGACCTGCACGACGGTCTTGGCAACAGCCCCATCATACAGGAGCTTGGCGTACATATCGTCCGTCAGGATCCAGATATCCGGATAGTCCAGCAGAACATCCGTCAATTCCTTCAGGGCTGCCTCGTCATACGCCGCCCCTGTCGGATTGCAGGGCGAATTCAGGCAGAGCCATTTCGTGCGAGGCGTGATGGCCGCACGAAGCTGTTCTGCTGTCAGGCGAAAGCCATTTTCGGGGGCCGTCTGGATGATGACAGGCGTTCCATCCGCCAGCGTTACGATGTCGGGATAAGACACCCATGCAGGAGCCGGGATGATGACCTCATCGCCTGCATTCAGGGTCGAGACCATGACATTATAGATAACCTGCTTGCCACCCGTGGAAACGCAGATTTCCTCAGCTTTGTAGTCCAGATCGAAATCAGCGTTCAGACGGGCCGCGACGGCCTTGCGCAGTTCGAGCGTGCCCGGAACGTCCGTGTATTTTGTCTTGCCTGCCTCAATCGCCCGAATTGCCGCACGCTTGATGAAGTCGGGCGTATCAAAGTCCGGCTCACCCGCAGAAAGGCTGATGATATCACGGCCCTCTGCCTTCAGGGCACGGGCTTTCTGGGTCACGGCAATCGTCTGACTGGGAAGAATACGGTTCAGACGGTCGGCAATAAAGGACATGACAGGGTTCCGGATCATTTCGATGACGCGATCCTAGGCATGTTCCAACTGTTTTGACCACAGGCAGCCGAGCTGCGATCAACAAAAAAGGCGCCTTCCCTAAGGAAGGCGCCTGATATGTGTCAGATAGGTCCCGTAAAAGGTCAGGCGAGCTTTTCCATCTCACGCAGGACGGCCTGTCCCATCATTTCGGTTCCGACTCGAGCCATGCCCGGGGACATGATGTCTCCGGTCCGCAGGCCCGAAGCCAGTACGTTCGACACAGCCGTTTCAATCAGATCCGCATCCTCGCCCCGATTGAGCGAATACCGCAGCAGCATGGCGAACGAGAGGATCTGGGCCAGTGGATTGGCGATCCCCTTGCCAGCAATATCCGGCGCACTGCCATGGATCGGCTCATACAGCGCATTGCGCTTGCCATCGGCGCGAGCCGGACCAAGCGTTGCAGACGGCAGCATTCCGAGCGAACCCGTCAGCATTGACGCCAGATCAGACAGGATATCCCCGAACAGGTTCCCCGTTACAATGACATCAAACTGGTTCGGGTCACGCACAAGCTGCATCGCGCAGTTATCGGCCAGCATATGCGAAAGCTGGACGTCTGAATATTCGCGCTTGTGAATGTCGGTTACGACCTCCTTCCACAGAAGGCCGCTTTCCATGACATTGCACTTCTCGACCGAACACACGCGATTGTCGCGCTTGCGGGCCAGATCGAACGCCACGCGAGCCACACGCTCGATTTCGGACGTCGTGTAAACTTCCGTATTGATGCCACGACGGGAACCATCAGGCAGCGTTTCGATCCCGCGGGGTTCACCGAAATAGATGCCACCAACCGTCTCGCGAACGATCATCAGGTCAAGCCCGCGCACCACTTCAGGCTTCAGCGCGGAGGCGTCAATCAGGGCATCGAAAAGCTTGGCCGGACGCAGATTGGCGAACAGTTCAAGTTCTTTGCGGAGCTTGAGGATCGCCACTTCAGGGCGCTTGTCGAACCCGACATGGCTCCAGGCCGGATCCCCCACAGAGCCGAACAGCACCGCGTCAGACTGGCGGGCCAGTTCAATGACCTCATCGCGGATCGGCACGCCATGCGCGGCCAGAGACGCGGCACCAACAAGTTCTTCCGTGATTTCAAGCTTCAGTCCGCGATGCGCACTCATCCAGTGCACGATCCGCGCAACTTCACGCATGACTTCCGGGCCGATTCCGTCTCCGGCCAGAACCAGAAGCTTGTGTGCGTCGCTCATTTCACAGTCCCTATGGTAATTGACGGCACCCATGCACGAACCGGGCGATGTTCAAAGCTGCTGATTTCAGCGTCATGAGCCATGGTCTGTCCGATATCGTCCAGCCCTTCCAGCAGCATGTGCCGACGGAACGGATCGACCTCGAACGCGATGGTCTCGCCATTCGGACGCACGATCACCTGACGCTCCAGATCCACTGTAAGACGCGAATTCGACCCCTGACGGGCATCGTCCATCAGTTCGTCGCAAATCTCGCGCGGTAGCGGGATCGGCAGGATACCGTTCTTGAAGCAGTTATTGAAAAAGATATCGGCAAAGCTGGGCGCGATCACACAACGGATCCCGAAATCCAGCAACGCCCACGGGGCATGCTCGCGCGAAGATCCGCAGCCCAGATTGTCGTAGGTAATCAGGATTTCGGCGTGCCGGTATGGCTCCTGATTGAGCACGAAATCCGGCTTTTCATTGCCATCAGCGTCATAACGCTGCGCGGCGAAAGCATTTTTGCCAAGACCGGTCCGCTGGATGGTCTTGAGAAAGCGGGCCGGAATGATCTGGTCCGTGTCGATGTTCTCGGTCGGCATGGGCGCCGCAATGGCGGTCAGTTCCGTGAACTTGTCCATCAGACGGTCTCCTTCACCAGTTCACGCACATCGCACAGACGCCCCGTGACAGCCGCGGCTGCCGCCATGGCAGGCGAGCAGAGATGCGTGCGACCATCAGGTCCCTGACGCCCCTCGAAATTGCGGTTGGACGTTGACGCGCAACGCTGACCCGGCGTCAGACGGTCCGGGTTCATACCCAGACACATCGAGCAGCCCGCCTCACGCCACTCAAAACCGGCATCAAGGAACACCTTGTCCAGTCCTTCCGCTTCAGCCGCATGCTTCACCAGACCGGAGCCAGGCACGATCATCGCCCGAACACCCTCGGCAACATGGCGACCACGCACCACGTCCGCAGCAGCGCGCAGATCTTCCAGACGGCTGTTCGTGCAGGAGCCGATGAACACGACATCCACTGGCGTTCCGGCAATCTTCTGCCCAGCCTCAAGCCCCATATAATCCAGAGCACGCTGGATCTGGGCGGCACGGGCCGGATCGGCAACATCAGACGGAGATGGCACGAAACCATCGATCGGCAACACGTCCTGCGGGCTGGTACCCCATGTGACGGACGGGATGATTTCCTCCGCAGCGAGCGTGACTTCGGTATCGAAATAGGCACCTTCGTCAGACGCCAGACTGCGCCAGTACTCACAGGCCTGCTCGAACGCTTCGCCCTTCGGCGCGAACGGGCGGCCCTTCACATAGGCGACGGTCGTCTCGTCAGGCGCGACCAGACCTGCACGTGCACCGGCTTCGATGGACATGTTGCACAGCGTCATACGCCCTGCCATGTCCAGATCACGGATCGCAGATCCTGCAAATTCAATGACATGGCCAGTGCCACCAGCAGTGCCAATGCGCCCGATGATGGCCAGCATGATGTCCTTGGCCGTTACGCCCGGACCGACCTTGCCTTCAACCGAAACACGCATGTTCTTCGCGGGCTTCTGCAGGATCGTCTGGGTCGCGAGCACATGCTCGACCTCGGACGTACCGATCCCGAACGCCAGCGAACCAAGAGCGCCATGCGTTGACGTGTGACTGTCGCCGCAGACGATCGTCATGCCCGGCAGGGAAATGCCCTGTTCCGGACCGACGACATGCACAATGCCCTGAGAGGCGGAGCGCAGCGGGAAATAGGGGATGCCGAATTCGGCAACATTCTTCTCAAGCGTTTCGATCTGGAGGCGGCTCTGCGGCTCCTCGATCGGCTTGGAACGGTCGGACGTGGGGACGTTGTGGTCCACCACGGCCACCGTGGCATCCGGACGGCGCACGCGACGCCCGGACAGCCGCAGACCTTCGAAGGCCTGCGGACTTGTCACCTCGTGAACGAGGTGCCGGTCGATGTAGAGGATGCACGTCCCGTCTTCGAGACGTTCGACGACATGATCGTCCCAGATCTTGTCAAAAAGGGTTCTGGGCGAAGTGGTAACGGGCATCCTGTCTCTACTCCGAACGGTTTAGGAAGCGGCCTTGCTGTCCGCCTTCGGCAGATCGCGGGGACGCTCGGCAATGCGAGCGGACTTGCCCGAACGGCCACGCAGGTAATACAGCTTTGCGCGACGGACCTTACCGCGACGCACGACTTCGATGCTGGCGATCGACGGTGCGTACAGCGGGAACACGCGCTCGACGCCTTCACCGTTGGAGATCTTGCGAACCGTGAAGTTGCTGTTCAGACCCTTGTTGGAACGGGCGATGACAACGCCTTCGAAGCTCTGAACACGCTCACGCGTGCCTTCGACAACGCGGACGCCAACGCGGACCGTGTCACCTGCAATGAACTCGGGAACAGCGCGGACGCCGGAAAGACGCTCGATTTCGCGCGCCTCATACTGCTGGATAATGTTCATGACCAAACTCCTGAAAACAAAACTTCAATGGACCTGCTGTCGTGCCAGATACGCATCCCAGAGGTCCGGGCGGCGCGCCTTCGTGACGGCGATTGACTGTTCATGGCGCCAGCGGGCGATGGCACCATGGTTGCCGGAGAGAAGAATGTCGGGCACGTCCCGCCCGTCCCACACTGCCGGCTTGGTGTATTGTGGATATTCAAGAAGCCCTTCGGCGAAGCTCTCGTCCTGACCGCTGACATCCGACCCCATGACGCCGGGAAGGAGCCGTACGCACGCATCCAGAAGAGTCAGGGCAGGAATTTCTCCGCCCGACAGCACCACATCGCCCATACAGAGCTGTTCGATATCGTGCTTTTCCAGAACGCGCTCGTCTACCCCTTCGAAGCGACCACAGAGAACCACGACCCCCGGCCCAGACGACAGGCGCTCCGCATCTTCATGCGACATGCGTTTGCCCCGTGGCGTCGGGTAGACAACCGGACGCCCATCCAGCGCGGGAAGCGCCGAGAGGGCCGTATCCAGAACGTCTGCCCGCATCACCATGCCGGCTCCGCCACCGAAAGGCGTGTCATCGACGGCCCGGTGACGTCCCAGTCCATGCTGGCGCAGATCGTGCGCCTCGCAGGACCAGATCCCCCGCTCCAGCGCCCGGCCCGCAAGGGAGAACCCCAGCGGCCCCGGGAACATGTCGGGGAAAAGGGTCAGGATGTCCGCGCGCCAGCTCATGCCCGCACCTGGACCTCGCCAGAGAGATCCCCCTCGACCTCGACTTCAACAGGAGGGACAAGGGTCACTTCCCGTTTCGCGAGATCAACGCGCGGCACGCAGGCCAGCGTGAAGGGCACGATCAGACCACGATCCACTTCGAGGCTGACGCCTGCGCCGTAATCGTGAACGACCGATACCGTCCCGAGAATATCTCCGTCTTCCGAGACAGCCGTCATACCGATCAGATCGGCATGATAGAATTCGTCGTCTTCGGTTTCCGGAAGAACGGTGCGCGGAACATACAGCTTGGCATTGACCAGACGTTCGGCGGCCGTACGGTCAGGGAGATCCTGACCCTCGGCATCCGTCAGTGCAGCCACGCCTGCCGAAATCCAGCGTGCCGTCCATGCCCTGCCCTGCCCGTCATGCAGCACGCCCAGCGTCTCGACCGAAGCCGGATCATCTGTGGCAGCATGAAGATGCACCAGACCGCGAACACCGTGCGGACGACCGACGGTGGCAATCAGGACATCGCTGTCAGGGTTGAAGCGGGGCACGTCTCGGGCTTCCTGAAAAGCAGCTTAATCAGGCCGCAGCAGCGGCAGCAGCAGCCTTGGCGCGTTCCTGAGCTTTCGCCTTCGGAGCGGACTGCTTGGGCTGCTCGTTGTAGGTCGGCTTCGGAGCCAGGCCTGCATTGCCGAGGAAGCGGGCAACACGGTCCGTGGCGAGGGCGCCATTGGACAGCCAGTGCTTGATGCGCTCGTCAACCAGACGGATACGGTCGGCGTGATCAGCCGGCAGCATCGGGTTGTAGGAACCAACCTTCTCGATGAAACGGCCATCGCGCGGGCTGCGGCTGTCGGCGACAACGATGTGGTAGTAGGGACGCTTCTTGGCACCTGCACGTGCAAGGCGGATCTTAAGGCTCATGAAATACTCCTGAGAGACAGAACTTGTAAAAAACGGGACAGATCAGACGAAAGGCGGGCGTCCACCGGGTTTGCCCCCGGGGCCACCCATACCCTTCATCAGATCCGCCAGACCTCCTGCACCACCCATGCCGCGCATCAGGCCACCAAGGCCCATCTTGCTGATGCGTTTCATCATGGTGGACATGTCGTTGAACTGTTTGAGCAGACGGTTGATCTCCGGAACCGTGGTTCCCGAGCCTGCCGCGATGCGCTTTTTGCGAGACGCCTTGATGATCTCCGGCGTCTTGCGCTCCTGCTTCGTCATCGAGGAAATGATGGCTTTGTGACGCTTGAAGATCGACGTATCGAGCTCCTTGTCACCCAGCATATCCTTGATTTTTCCCATCCCCGGCATCATGCCGAGGATGCCGGAAATCGAGCCCATGCGGTTGATCTGGTTGATCTGGGACACATAGTCATCCAGATCGAACTTGCCCGCGAGCATCTTCTTGGCGACGCGCTCACCTTCCTCGTGATCGAGGGTTTCAGCAGCACGTTCCACCAGCCCGGCAACGTCACCCAGACCGAGAATACGGCCCGCGACACGCTCGGGATGGAATTCTTCAAGCGCTTCAAGGTTCTCACCCGAACCGGTCAGCTTGATCGGCGCGCCCGTGATGGCCTTCATGGACAGGGCTGCGCCACCACGGGCGTCGCCGTCCATCCGGCTCATAACGACGCCAGTGATGCCAACAGCTTCGTTGAAGGCCTTCGCTGTGTTGACGGCGTCTTGACCGGTCATCGCGTCAACGACCAGCAGCGTCTCGGCAGGCTTGGTGAGTGTGCGGATTTCCCGCACTTCATCCATCAGCGCTTCGTCGATGGACAGACGGCCTGCCGTATCGAGAATGACAACGTCATAACCTTCGAGACGTCCGGTTTCGAGCGCACGCTTTGCGATCTGGACAGGCGACTGCCCGGCAATAATCGGCAGAGCCTGAACGCGACCCGTCTTGGCATTGACGCGCTCGGCCAACTGCTGAAGCTGAAGCTGCGCGGCCGGACGCTGGACGTCAAGGCTGGCGAGAAGGACTTTCTTGTTCTCACGACCGGACAGACGCAGAGCGATCTTGCCGGACGTCGTAGTCTTGCCCGAACCCTGCAAACCCACCATTAGCACCGGGACCGGCGGATTGGCGGACAGGTTCAGCGGAACAGCCCCTGCCCCGCCCAGTGCGTCGATCAGGGCATCGTTGACGATCTTGGCCACGGCCTGACCGGGGGAAACGCTTTCCAGCACTTCCTGCCCGACAGACCGCTCGCGAACCTTGTTGACGAAGTCCCGCACCACAGGCAGAGCAACGTCTGCCTCCAGCATGGCGAGACGTACTTCACGCATGGCCTCGGTGACATCAGCCTCCGAGAGCTTCCCATTTTTGGAAAGCCCTTCGAGGACACCGGACATCTTGCCTGAGAGTTGATCGAACAACGGGTCACCTTAAAAGCAAACAGAAACACGCCACTGCGCGAGTCTTCGCGAGGTGGCGTGTCCGGAAACAGAGTTCGTCTATCGCCTTGCCGCCGAGGCGTCAAGCGATAGACGCAGAAACCTCGGTTTTCAGGGCATGTCGTCCGGCTCACCCTCGGGCGGATGCCCCATCAGAGCTTTCATCTGCTCATGAAGCGCCTTGAGCTTGTCCATGGTCTCTTTGCCCTGCTGGCGCTGAGCAGGCGTCAGCAGATCATGAAGCTGTTCCATGGTTTCGAGATGCAGCGCGGAGACTTTCGCCTTGAGAGCATTTTCCTGCCCACTCAGATCCGTCAGCGTTGCACGATCCAGGTCTCCAACGGTACTCAGGGCATCGTGGATCTTGTCCTCGATCGCCCGCCCTTCGAGACGGAGCGCGCGCTCGTCCTGATGAGCCTTTTCAAAAATAGCCTTGAGCTTTGTTTTCTGAACCGCCGTCAGCGCAACGCCGGGAGGAACAGGAGGCATCATATGGCCGGGAGCGCCACGCGGGCCTCCCGGAGGCGGCTGAACCCAATCGGACGCATGGCGCGCCTGCGCCGAAGCCAGAAGAGGAGTTCCCATCAGGCCCAGAGCCGCGATGACGGGAAGAAAAACAGCAGGACGAAGGATCGTCATCGACGTCATATCCTTGGAGGTTATGGCAGCGGGAAACGCACAGGGCGCCTCCATGACGTTCTAGATGGCACGCTTCAATGTTTCTGAGTTCCCCCTCCTCCGTTTCAAAGAGTAAGAGTGCAGAGGATATGTAACGCACCGACTTGACGGCAAATGCTTCTCGTCGCATGAAGCATCCAGATCCGAACAGACTCCTTCAGAAATGAAGCCTGCACGGATGGAGAGGTGGCCGAGTGGTTGAAGGCAGCGGTCTTGAAAACCGCCGTGCGTGGAAGCGTACCGTGGGTTCGAATCCCACCCTCTCCGCCATAATTTCTAAAAATACCGAATCAATTCATACCACTGAATAAAGGTCGCGCTTTTGCGGCTTTTTCTACACCGTCACACAAAAAAAACCCGCTCCTGCGGGTGCAGGAGCGGGCTTTCCCGTTATCATTTCAGGCAGATCAACGCGCCCCGGGACGAGGGCCACCACGGCCTGGAGCCCCTCCGCGACCACCGCCCGGACGACCGCCTGAGGGCGGACCCGAACGACGACGTCCACCGCCGCCGCCGCCGCCACGACCGCCACCCAGGACAGGCGGGCGCTGTGTCGACAGGCGCGCCTCTTCGGAATGGAAAGGATGATCGGTCACAACAGGGATAGGCTTGCCGATTTTCTTTTCAATATCCTTGAGCCATGCACGCTGTTCGGCATCACACAGCGACACCGCGCAACCCTCGCGTCCGGCACGTGCGGTCCGGCCGATACGATGGACGTAAGATTCCGGAACGTTGGGCAGGTCGTAATTGAAGACGTGACTGACCTCGTCCACATCAATGCCACGCGCCGCAATATCTGTAGCGACCAACGCCTTGATGGCACCGCTACGGAACCCTGCCATGGCACGCTCGCGGGCACCCTGCGATTTGTTACCGTGAATAGCTTCCGCCCGAATACCGTTCTTGTTCAGGAATTCAGCGACTTTGTTGGCTTCGTGCTTCATCAGCGTGAAGACTACAGCGCGCGCTACGCTCGGGCTTTCAAGCAGCATGAGAGCTGCATCTTTCTTGCTGTCAGAGTCAACAAACATGACAGCCTGATTAATGCGATCAACTGTGCTCGATTCAGGAGTAACCTGAACTGTTGCCGGATCCTTCAGAAGCGAATGAGCCAGATCGCTGATGGAAGGCGGCATGGTTGCCGAGAACAGCAGAGTCTGACGCCGCTTGGGCAGCAGGGCCATGATGCGCTGGATATCGCGCACGAAGCCCATGTCCAACATCCGGTCGGCTTCATCCAGCACGAGAATTTCAAGGCTGGAGAGGTCAATATACTTCTGCCCGATCAGATCGAGCAGACGTCCAGGCGCGGCTACGAGAACATCCACGCCACGTCGCGTCGCTTCAATCTGCCGTCCCTGCCCTACACCGCCGAATACGACAGCATAGGAAAATTTCATGTGCCGCGCATAAGCAGCAAAGCTCTCACCGATCTGGGATGCCAGTTCGCGCGTTGGCGCCAGAACCAGAGCCCTGACTCCTTTCGGGGGAGCAGGCCGACGGTTTGAAAAGATATGATTCAGGATTGGCAGGGCGAATGCTGCGGTCTTGCCGGTACCGGTCTGTGCAAGACCCAGAAGATCACGGCCTTCCAGAAGATATGGAATAGCCCCAGCCTGAATTGGCGTAGGGGTCGTATAACCTTCTTCTGCAAGAGCTTTCTGAATTGGCTCGGCAAGATTGAGTTCGGCGAAACTGGTCATTGACCTCTCCTTTGAGACGGTAAGGTCATGCTCAGTCAACCGCACCGTTATACATCCCACCCGGCCAGCTGGCCGCAGGTTTTTATTACAGATCACCTCTTGCCTGATTTGTTCGTAGAACAAGCCTGATCACGAAGTCATCGTCACATTTCAGAAAATGCCCTGAAGTGCCCAAGGGATGTAGGACACCACTTGTCCCATTGCAAGGATTCAGCAATGCCCTTCTGTGAAAAACCATTGCTATTTCTTGAATTTTGCCATCAAGAGAAGCTGTCGTATTGAACCAATGCATCAAGAGGCAAGAGCCCGCCACGGGGCCGTGGAGAGGATGCCTCACGTCCGAGCGCGACAAACATCACAATTTCATGATCTGCCGGAAGGTTAATAATCTCCCCAACCCGATCGAAATCAAACCCGTCCATCGGACATGTCTGGAGACCATAGGCCGATGCTGCCATCATGAGCGCATAGGCCGCCAGTCCACAAGACCGGAACCCCTCGTCCCGCTGCACCTGCTCGCGCCCTTCATAGTAAGAGTGGATCATGCCGACATACCCTTCGCGAACGGATTCCGGCGCGTCTTTCCAGTACCGCGCAGGATCTTTTTCCCACGCTTTAATGTCCGCACACATGACAATCAGTGCGGAACATTCCTCGACCTGCGGCTGATCCCATGCGGCGGCACGGATTCTGCGACGCTGCTCAGCATCCCGCACAACCAGAAAGCGATAGTTCTGGATATTGAATGCTGTCGGCGCATGGCGGGTTGCCTCCAGAATCGCTGTCAGATCGGCATCCGTAATCTGGTGGTTTGAGTCAAAATGCTTGGTCGCACGACGGGATGCGATGGCCTGAAGAATATCGTTCATAAATGAAAAAGCCTTGCCCTGATTATGGAGGCCTGGAACTGACAGAGCAGGGCCGGGCCTCAGATCTCAAACCTTTTCATACAGAAAAGTTGCAAGACCCAAGGAATCAGGGACGTGCACGTCGAAGCAGGAACATGGCCTGCTCTCCGAAAAGATTGGCAAGCCTGATGGACCGACGCCAAGGCGCCCTAGCACCATCTTCATCAATCGCCAGCCATTGCTGGACGACATATCCCTCTTCTTCACACAGAACGAGAAAATCCCGGATCGTGCAGGGATGGATATTAGGCGTCGAATACCAGGGCGTACTCCAAACAGGCGTCATCGGCATGCGCCCTGTCGTCAGGAGTTGAAGCCTGAGTCGCCAGTGCCCGAAATTCGGAAACGAGATGATGGCATGGTGACCAATCCGGAGCATTTGCTTCAGCACTTCGCGCGGACGCTCGACAGCCTGAAGGGTTCTTTGCAGCACCACATAATCGAACGTACCATCCGGATAATCCGCCAGATCATGGTCCGCATCGCCGTGCATGACGGGCAGACCATGCGCGACGGACTGCGTGACGTTCTGCATGTCGATCTCGATGCCACGCGCATCGCATGCGCGCGTCCGGTACAGATAGTCGATCAGGGTGCCGTCTCCGCTTCCGACATCCAGAACGCGCGATCGAGGCGCAATCATTTCGGCAATCAACCGCTGGTCAACGCGCATCAGCCTTCTCCCGCCAGAAGGGCTGCATGCTCGGCAGCACCATTGATGAAGCCCCGGATCGTCCGGTCAAAATCCGGCTCTTCCAGCAAAAAGGCATCGTGCCCACGATCGCTTTCGATTTCGACGAAAGACACGTTCGCGCCTGCCCGGTTCAACGCCCGCACCAGAAGACGCGACTGGGATGTCGGGAACAGCCAGTCTGAACTGAAGGAGACAACGCAGAAACGCGTCTGCGATTTCCGGAAAGGGTTGGCCAGATCCCCATCATGTTCGGCAGCCAGATCGAAATAATCCATCGCGCGCGTGATGGTCAGATAGGAATTGGCATCGAAGCGTCGCACAAACGATGAGCCCTGATGACGCAAATAACTCTCGACCTCGAACATTTCGCCAAACAAGGACGGACTGCTGGAGGCGGGAACGGCCGTGGCAGCATCATGCCGGATGCGCCGCCCGAATTTCCGGCTGAGCGCCTCCTCCGACAGATAGGTGATATGCGCCATCATCCGCGCAACCCCGAGCCCACGAGCCGGGATGGCGTCGAAATCCCGATAATGACCGTCATGCCAGTCCGGATCAGCAAAAATAGCCTGCCGACTGACTTCATTAAACGCAATATTCTGAGCGGAATGAAAAGGAGACGTTGCAATCGGCATAGCTGCGAACACGCGATCTGGAAAGTCCGCAGCCCAGGTTAGAGCCTGCATTCCACCCATTGATCCACCAATAACTGCAAACAAACGGTCAATGCCCAGGTGGTCAATCAATCTGGCCTGAGCAGCCACAATGTCGTGCATGGTGATGGGGGGAAATGCGCTGTCCCAAGCCTTGCCCGTTGCCGCGCATATCGATCGCGGCCCCGTCGTGCCCATACAGCCCCCCAGCACATTGGAGCACACCACGAAATAACGATCGGTATCAATCGGAAGGCCCGGCCCCACCATACGGCTCCACCAACCAGGTTTTCCGGTCAGAGGATGTTGCTCCGCGAGATACTGATCGCCCGTTAGCGCATGGCAGACCAGAATGGCGTTGTCGCGCGTCGGCGAGAGCGTCCCATACGTACAATAGGCAACCTCCAGCGGCGCCAGATGCACACCACATTCCAGATTGAGGCCACCCTCAAGACGCACGGTTCGGTGCTCATGAACCGGACCATTCACGGCAAGCGGTAATACGCTGATGTCCATCGTTAACCCGCCCCTTATGCCACGATGGAAGGCCGTATTACCTTCCTGGCGCCACGATATGACACCCCATGACCATACGAGCAAATTCCTTTTGCATTGACGATGAATTAACGACTTGAATAAAGTTAAAAAACCGTAAAAATGCCATATATGCCGAATGCGTTTTCACATTCCCCTGTCGAAGATTCACGATCATCGATTTTCCCGGTCGATGCATCGCCTCTGCAGATCCTCGGACATTCGGGGCTGTTTGATGCATTCTATTACCTGCAATCTAATCCGGATCTGAAAACATTCGGAACCGAAGTCTTGCGCCATTACCACCAGCACGGATGGCGCGAAGGCCGCAAACCCAATGCTTTTTTCGACCCACACTGGTATCTGAGCCAGAATCGCGATGTTATTGGCGATCCATTACTACACTATATTCTTCGCGGGGAACGTGAAGGACGGCGCCCGATCGCGTGGTTCGACCCAATATGGTATGCCCGAACCTACCGCGTTCCAGAACGGATGGCCGCCCTCGCCCATTATCTGCTGAACCGTCACAATACATCACTGCGTCCAATTCCCGAGTTCGATCCGGAATTCTATCTACGCTCTTATCCAGACGTCGCCAAAGCCGGATTAGATGCTCTTGAACACTACATGGTTCAGGGATTCCGCGAAGCGAGACGTCCCTTTGACGGATTTGACCCGCTTTATTACAGGAGAAAACATCTACGGCATTCTCCAGAAAGCAACCCATTACTTCACTATCTGGAAAACCGCGATCGACCAGATGTACATCCCTGCAGCCCTGAAACGGAGATATCTGTTTTTGGTGAGATAAAGCGCAGGAGCAAACCTGGACCCTTTTTTGAAAAAACCATCCCTCTCCCGGCAAGCGCTATTCGTCGCGCACGTGTCTTGGCCTACTACCTGCCACAGTTTCACACCATTCCAGAAAATGATGCGTGGTGGGGAGACGGTTTCACGGAATGGACCAATCTCTCTCGTGGCGTTCCGCGCTTTTCAGATCATTACCAGCCGCGCATTCCAAGAGATCTGGGCCACTATACTCTGGATTCTCCAGAAATTCTCGAACGGCAGGCCAAAATGGCACATGCTGCTGGTATTGAAGGATTTATTTTCTATTTCTACTGGTTCAATCGCACACGCCTGCTTGAACAACCTTTAGATATTCTGTTGGCAAACCCTCAAATCGATCTTCCATTCTGTCTCATGTGGGCAAATGAAAACTGGAGCCGTCGATGGGACGGCTCGGACGAAGATCTGTTGATTGCACAGGATTATCGTCCCGAAGACGATGAGGCCCTCGTAGATTGCTTTGCACACTACCTGAAGGACCAGCGCTATATCCATTTCGATGGTCGACCAGTGCTCATGATCTATCGACCAGGGACAATCCCGGATGCTCCAGCCGCGATTATCAAATGGCGCTCGATGTTTCGGAAACGACATGGAATCGACCCACTTTTTGTCATGGGACAAGCGTTCGGTGACGAAAATCCTGATCTTTTTGGCTTGGATGGCGCCATCGAATTTCCACCCCACAAGGTGGTTTCGGCTTGCAGGCTGATAAATGATGAAATTCATCTATTTGATAACGAATTCAGCGGTCAGGTTTATGATTACACCGAAGTTGTCAACACAGCTCTAGCACAGCCTAAAACGCCCTTTCCCCTTATACGGACTGCGGCTCCTTCCTGGGACAACGACGCACGCCGACAAGGGAAAGGCCTTGTCCTTCATGGATCAACGCCCGAACTCTACGAACGCTGGCTGAGTGGCCTGATCGAACAAGCACAGACCAATACATTTTTCGGAGAACCTGTAGTCTGCATCAACGCGTGGAACGAATGGGCGGAAGGAGCCTATCTGGAACCAGACCAGCATTTCGGCAGCGCATATCTCAATGCAACAGCTCGCGCCTGCACTGGATTTGGTAAAAATCAATCACGATCAAAGCTTCTGCTGATTGGCCATGACGCCTTTCCTGCTGGCGCGCAGAAATTACTTCTGGAAACAGGACGTGCATTAAAATATTACTTTGGAGTTGAAATTCAATTTCTCCTTCTTGAAGGAGGTACACTTATCAATGAATTTCGTAGTGTGGCACCCACTGAAATTATAAGCATAGCGTCAGAATCAACCGTTCACAAATTTAGTACTCTTCGAAAAAAAGGCTTTCATTCCGCAATTATCAACAGCGCAGCGGCATCCACTGCAGCACCTGGACTTACACAGGTAAATATCGATTTCGTATTCCTCATTCATGAACTCCCAACCCTTCTTCGTAGTCGCAATCTTTATCCATCAATGGAACTTGCCTGCAAACTGGCGCGACAGGTCATTGTTCCAACCAATGGTATGGCTAGAAAATTAAATCTTGAATCAGCAGAAAACCTGAAAATCCTGCCACAAGGCCTGTATTCTACTACGCCATTTTCTATTCAGACACGACAAATGATGCGCAAGCAACTGGGTTTCACCACAACAGATCCCGTTGTAATGGGAGCTGGTTATGCAGATCTGCGAAAAGGATTTGATCTGTTTCTTCAACTTTGGCGCAAACTACGAGGCAAAGCTCATTGTGTATGGTTAGGTGATATTGATCCGTCACTCAAAAATAGTCTTCATATCGAACTCGAAAACGCCCGTTCCAGTGGAACATTCCATATGCCGGGTAGAATAGATAATGTCCCTGCATGGCTTTCTGCAGCAGATGTCTTTGTTTTACCTTCCCGCGAGGATCCATATCCTTCCGTTGTTTTGGAAGCGCTGGCTGCCGGTCTTCCATGCGCTGCTTTCGACGAGGCCGGAGGCATCCCAGATCTTTTAAAAGAAATCAATGATAGTGAAAATTTTTACAATAGGATTATTCCATTTGCAGACCTTACAACTTTAGCCAGCGCTGCTGAAGATATGGCGAAATGGTCCATGAAAAGGACAAACAAAGAGCGTCAGAAATCCGGATTATTCGCACAAAAATCCTTTGATTTCAAAAGATATACACAACAAATACTTAGATTATCCATGCCTGAAATCCCCAAAATCTCTGTCGTCATTCCTTCTCATAATTATGCTCGCTATATGAGCGGCCGCCTTTCTTCAATTTTTGCACAAACAATACCAATTTATGAAATAATCGTACTTGATGATGCCTCAGATGATAATAGCTTACAAATAGCACGCCAGACCGCAAAGGACTGGAATAGGAATATCGTTTGCGTTGAAAATGCCGTTGCTTCTGGATCAGTCTTCCGACAGTGGCACAAGGCTCTTAAACTTGCACAGGGTGACTGGATCTGGATTGCAGAAGCAGATGATTTCTGTGAACCTCATTTTCTTGAAAATATTCTAGATGGAATCAAAAAGAATTCCTCTATTGTCATGGGCTTTACAGACAGCCGTTCTGTAGATGAAAATGGAACTCCAATCTCACCATCTTATCGCCCTTATTATTCAGAAACTGCAGGATTTCTTCTGGAAAACAATAGCCACTTTACAGGAGAAGAATTTGTCAGAGGGTGCCTGTCTGAACGCAATCTTGTCCTCAATGTCAGCAGTGCTATTTTTAAACGAGACCGTTTACTGTCCGCGATTAACTCTTGCCAAAAAGACTTGCAAACACTTCGTGTTGCTGGCGATTGGCGGATTTACATAGAGCTGCTGACCCAAAAAGAATCCGAAGTCATATATATAGCAAAACCTCTTAATATTCATCGAAGGCATGCTGATTCAGTAACACACACTCTCAATCGACGGAATCACATCGAAGAAATAGCGTACATTCATTACTTTCTTTCCAACAAACTAAATCTTCCAGAGTCACATATAATTCGTCAGAATCATTATCGTCTTATGTTAGAAACCCAATTTGGTCTAATGAATAAAAATAATACAGAAAAAATCATTTCTAATTAGTTTTGAGATATTGAGATAATTTTTAATTTCACGCCCCACCAAGCAATATGAAATTCACCGCACGCTATCAGGAACGGCTTTCTCAGACCGCCGTCGATCTACACCTAAAAATGCACATTATTTTTTATTAAAAAGGGGGCGGACATATAGTTTTTTGAGAAAAATTCGCTATTAGTTTACAGACACGCTCTAAATCATTAGGGGGAGCCGGATTGTAAATAATCAGACCAAGATCAGGGCGTCCATCTACAGCAAACCCTGAATATTCCAATTCAATCAATCCGACGGTCGGATGTTTGAGGCGCTTTGTTCCCTCTCCGTTCGCGCGCCCGAGGAGTACAGAAAACAACTCGATCAAAATTATTTTATAATAGCATGCGTATAAATTAATCTGGAATAAGAAATCTATGTCATGGGAATTTTTAATAAACGAGTCTTTAGTTATTTTATTTCTTAAAAATTCATCAATGATAATGATTATCTTCTGAATATGGCTAATAAGAAAATCAATAAGAGAACACAGGAATCATAACCGTTATAGAAAGAATGACGCAAAATTGGGCGACACAAACCTAAAATTCTCTATAATGTAAAGTATTTTTACAAAAGATAAGCTTGCGTATTTTTCAATATTAACATTGGATATAGATTTTCTCATGTCATCACAATTTTTGAAAATCGGAGATATCGTAACCTGGAACTCGGAAGCCGGGCATGTCAGTGGACGGATCAGAGCCATTCATACAACACCATTTTTAGTCAACGGTTATCAGCATCACGCAACATCAGAACAACCTCAATATGAAATATTAAGCCTTAAAACAAACCACATAGCTTTTCATAAAAGAAAAGCCCTGACCTTTTTAGAGTGATTTAAAAAAAATCTGTACATTAAATACATGTATGAGAAATATTGAATCTGATTCAGCACTTCAGCCACCGCCTATCTTTCATACATTTCCTTGGCCTGGAGCTTTCTGATCGCATGCCGGATGCCAAATCATCTGGGTGTTTCGTGAGCGTCTGGCACGGGTGCGGGCAATTGATGATCTGTTCAATTGCAACGCTGGTTAATCCCTGATCTACTCAAAACACAGATCGAAGCGCCTCAAAGAACCGCATCGCCCAGCCCTCTTTCAAAGATCGAGACGTGCATAAAATCTGATAAACCAGTTTTTCATGGCGATCAGACGTCGATTTATAGGGATTTATGATGAAATTGGTTGCGGGGGCCTGCAACCAAAGAAAACTGCTGCTTGTCAGCGGGTTCGTTGAACGTCTGACAGCGTAGCTAAACGACTGAAAAATGGAAAACTTTTTTGGTCGACTGCAATGTGATCCTTTACAATTCCAGATCCGAAAGGGCCGGATGGTCGTCCGGTCGCCTCCCCTGCGGCCAATGAAAACCGGGCATCGATATCGATCGGCAAGTCGTTGATCGAGGCAAAGCGCTGCCGCATCAGGCCGTTTTCGTCGAACTCCCAGTTCTCGTTGCCGTAAGACCGGAACCACTGCTCCTCCTCGTCATGTCATTCATAGGCAAAGCGCACCGCGATCCTGTTTTCCAGAAATACCCATACTTCTTTGATCAGCCTATATTCGTGCTCACGGGCCCATTTGCGGGTCAGAAAATCGACAATCTCCTCCCTCCCCTGCACGAATGTATCCCGGTTACGCCACTGGCTATCGGGGGTATACACTAGCGCAACCGTTTCCGGATCACAGCTGTTCCAGACATTTTCAGCCAGACGTGTCTTGATCGCGGCGATGTCCGCGTCGAAGGGCGGCAATAGTGGGCAGGTCATGGCAGGCCTCCGGTTCAGCAGATTGAGGAAAGACGGGCAGCGGCTTCGCACGCCTGTGTCTCGCGCTGAGCCAGAAGCGACGCGATCTGATCGCGGTAATTCACCAGAATTTCTGACGGCGCATTTTCGGGCCGACCAGCAGAAAATGGCGGTGCGGGTGCATATTCGAGACCGAGCTGAAGCGTCTGCGCCACCTTCTCGCCCGCAATCTCGGCCAGCACGGTCAGAGCAAAATCGATGCCTGCCGTCACATCCTCACCAGTGAACACGCACCCGTCCTTCACCACGCGTCTTTCATCCGGGATGGCACCAAACAGCGGCAGCAGATAGCGCCACGCCCAGTGGCAGGCCGCCCGCTTGCCGCGCAACAGGCCAGCCGCTCCAAGAATGAGAGAGCCGGTGCAGACCGATGTGACATAGCACACCCCACCGCCGAGCCGCCGGATTTCTACGATGAACGCGTTATCCAGCGCCACATCAAGCGCGTTAAGACCACCCGGCACACACAGCAGATCCCACCCGGACACGCCATTCAGCCGACACGTATCGGCGAAGACCCGACCTTCGCTGGCCACCGCGCCTCCGATGAAACTGGCAACGGTGGTCCTACTACCT
>NZ_BEWP01000006.1 GCF_002723995.1 Gluconobacter kondonii
TTTGTTGCAGGGTGGCTTCAGAAATGCTGCCAGCCGCCCTGTTCGAGCACAATATCAGCTCCTATTGCATCCAGAAGCCTGACACCGCGTCCTGTTTGCACTCGACCGATACGATGGACCGGGATTCCGGCATCTTGGCATGCAGACTGAAGCGCTCGTGATCGTTCGGGCGGGCATGTGAGAAGCAGTTCGTAATCGTCGCCACCACACAGGCGTTGCATGAGCCAGTTCTGCCCGAGCGATGCGGCAGCCTCCGAAGCAGGAACGGCTTCCGATTCGATAACGAGCTGGACGCCTGATTCCGTTGCGATGTGACCGCAATCCTGAATGAGGCCGTCTGAGATATCCATGGCTGCGTTGACAATGCCGTGAAGATTTAAGCCTGTTCTCGGCTGTGGCAGGCGGTATCGTGTGGCCAGAAATCCCGACGAATCCTTGAGCTTGCCTTGGAGAACGAGCAAGCCCAGAGCGGCATCTCCGATCGTGCCGGTCACCCAGATATCGTCGCCTGCGCTGGCGGTGTTGCGGCGAAGCGCCGTGTTCTGTTTGAGAAGTCCGAATACAGTCGCGGACAGAACCAATGGCCCAGAGATGGAAGTCGTATCGCCGCCGATCAGATGTACGCCATAGCGTCGCTGGTCTTCTGCGAGGCCGTGCGAGAAGGCGGAAAACCAGCTTTCGTCGTGTCGGCCTCCGCGTGGGACGGTTACGTTCAGTGTGTAGGCATGGGGCCGTGCGCCCATGGCCGCCAGATCGGACAGGTTGCACCGCAACAGCTTGCGACCGAGGGTCTCTGGCGGATCGTCGGAGAGAAAATGGACGTTTTCGACCATGGTGTCGGTCGAGATGGCGAACTCCTCGCCTACAGGACAGCGCATCAGTGCGCAGTCATCCCGCAGGTCGAGGGCTTCCGCTCCGGCGAGTGGCCGGAAATGACGGGCAATGAAGCTGAATTCGCCTGATCCGGCATTTTCGGGGTCCGATGTGCCCGTCATAAATCAGGCGTTGCCGTCATTACCGCTGCGGCTGAGAGTATCGAGAATGCCATTGACCATCTTGGGTTCGTCGCCGGAGAAGAAGCCGTGAGCGACGTCCAGATACTCGTTGATGATGATTCGGTCCGGTGTGTCCGTGCCGATCAGCTCAAAAACGGCGCCACGCAGCAATGCGCGCAGGACGGGGTCCAGACGCGGCAGCGGCCATTGTTCGGGCAGAACGGCGCTCAGCTTTGTGTCGATATCGTCCTGTCGACGGGTGACGCCAAGGACGATTTCCTGAAACAGTTTCAGATCGGCATCGGGGATATGGCCGTCTTCGAATAAGGCCGTGGAGCTGACGCGGCGATGGCGGATGAACTGGCTGATGACGGTTTCCGCCGTATCGCCGGACTGTTCGCACTGGAACAGCGCCTGAACGGCAGCGACGCGGGCAATCGTCCGGCTGCGGCGCGTCGGGTTGGTGGCGGGGGCGTCGGTAACGGTCATGGTGTCTCCTGGGAGTCGTCGGGGTGCGGCATGTCTGCTCCCCCGGGAATAGGTTTCATGTCGGCGAGGATTTTCGAGAATGCCTCGACCTCGCGGAAGTCGCGGTAAACGCTGGTGAAGCGGACATAGGCCACACCGTCCACTTCGCGCAATGCGTCCATCGCAAGCTGGCCGATGCGATGGGAAGAAATTTCATGTTCCCCCGAGGCCTCAAGCTGCCGGACCAGTCCGTTGACCAGTTGCTCCTGACGTTCTTCGGGAACCGGGCGTTTGCGCAATGCAACACGGATGGAGCGCGCCAGCTTGTCCCGATCAAACGGAACGCGCCTTCCGTCCGCTTTGGTGACGGAAAGTTCGCGGAGCTGAACGCGCTCGACGGTCGTAAAACGCTGCGTGCATGCCGAGCAGACGCGTCGGCGGCGGATGGCAACGCCATCTTCCGTAGAGCGGCTGTCCTTGACCTGGGTATCGTCATGTCCGCAAAAAGGGCAACGCATTCGCGATCCTGAGAGTTCGGGCCTTGTCGGGGCCGGGTAAGTGAGCGCACTTTACCGGATGATGCGTTCTGGCCCAAACGGGGCCTTGCGCGAGACTTGCCTACACTCACGGGAGACTGTCGTTGAAACGGGTATCTGTCCTGACCGCCCTCTTTGCTCTCACTGCGTCGCAGGCCTTCGCCCAGCAGTCCCTTTCAGGAACTGCGTCACCGCCGGATGCCGCTCATGATGCGGAGCACGTTGTGGTTCTGGACGGGACATTCCGCCCTTCGGCATATTCTCCAAATCGTGGGGCAGGCTACTTTACGATTCGCAACGACGATAGCGTGGATCATCTCCTGAATGGGATTTCATCTCCGCTCTGTCAGAACGTGGTTGCACATCATACGAACCAGCAGCAGACCGAAGGGGCGAATGACCTCTTCACCCATCTGGCTCTGCCTCACGACTCCACGATGATTTTTCCGCGCTCGGGCTATCATATGATGTGCATGGGTATTCGGCAGATGCCTGCCATAGGGAGCAAGGTGCCCTTCACCTTCGATATTCTGAATGCAGGCAGCATTACCGTCAGTTTCACCGTGACAGGGCCTGACGAACTGACCCATGACTGAGGCTTCAGTGGGCTGAGGCAGGCTCGCGGATTTCCCGCAGCACGGTCAGGACGGCGGTTCCGTAGCGGTCCAGTTTCGATGCGCCGACGCCTTTGATGCAGCCCAGCCCATCCCGGCTGTCTGGCTGTTCGCGGGCGATATCCCGCAGGACGGAATCGTGGAAAATGACATAAGGTGGGATTTCCTGCTCCCGCGCTTCGGACAGGCGCCACTGTCGCAAGGCATCGAAATACGGCTTTTCATCCGCTGAGAGGCGGTCGTTTTCCGTATTGCCGTCAGACCCTGCGCTTGCCGTCAATGCGGCTTTGGCTTCAAGCCTGAGCGCGACACGTTCCTCACCGCGCAGAATTGGGCGGGCAATCTCGCTCTGGAGCGCCAGACTGCCATATTCGCCATGCATCCGGATGGCGCCGCGTGCGATCAGTTGTCGAATGACGGCACGCCACCACTGCTCGCTATGCTCTTTGCCAATCCCGAACACCGAAAGATGCTGGTAGGCATTGCGTTCGATGGTCTCGTTGGTCTTGCCGCGGAGAATATTGGAGAGTTGGACTGCGCCAAGACGCTGGCCGGTGCGGTAGATGGCGGAGAGGACTTTCTGGGCGGCCTGTGTGCCGTCGAAGGTCGAGACCGGGTTGATGCAGTTGTCACAATGCCCGCAGGGTTGGGCGAGGTTTTCTCCGAAACAGGCAAGAAGCGCCTGTGTGCGGCAGCCTGTGGTTTCCGTAAGCGCGATCATGCTTTCAAGCCGGGCCTGCATCACGCGCTTTTCGTGGTCGGGTGCGGCGGACTGTTCGAGCCAGTATCGCGCCCGCGCCATATCTTCTCCGCCATAAAGCAGGAGCGTGTCGGAAGGCTCGCCGTCGCGCCCTGCCCGTCCAATCTGCTGGTAATAGGCTTCCGGCGATGAAGGCATGTCCAGATGGACGACGCAGCGCACATCAGGCCGGTCGATGCCCATGCCAAAGGCGATGGTTGCGACGATCACCATTTCCTCGCCGGAGCGGAAACGCATCAGGGTTGCGCGCTTTTCCATGGCGGACAGGCCTGCGTGAAACGGCAGGGCTGTCAGTCCTTTGTCGCGCAGCATCGTGGCGACGCGCTCGGTCTTGTTGCGGCTGCCGCAATAAACGATAGAGGCGCCTTCGCGGTGACTTTGGAGTGTTTCGAGGAGCTGACGGCTTTCGCTGGCTTTGGCGCGGGCTTCCACGATCAGGTTGGGGCGATGGAAGCTCGCCATCAGAACCCCTGCGTCGGGCATGCCCAAGGCGTTCAGGATATCGTCGCGTGTTCGCGGATCGGCTGTGGCCGTCAGAGCAATGCGTGGAACGCCGGGAAACATTTCAGGCAGGCTGGCAAGTGCGCGGTATTCCGGACGGAACTCATGCCCCCAGGCCGAGATACAATGGGCTTCGTCAATGGCGATCAGGGAAATCTGGCGCTTAGACAGGAAATTCGCTGTGGACGGCTGAAGCAGGCGTTCGGGGGAAATATAGAGGATGTCGATCCGGTTGTTGCGCAGATCGCTCTGGAGTTGTTCGCGTTCATCCGGTTCAAGCCCGGAATGGAGGGCGGCTGCCCGAACCCCAAGCTGTTGCAAACCGGCCACCTGATCGTCCATCAGCGCGATCAGGGGTGAAATGACGAGACCCATGCCTTCACGACAGAGCGCAGGAACCTGATAGCACAGGCTCTTGCCGCCGCCGGTCGGCATGAGGACGAGAACGTCTTCGCCTCGCATGACCGTTTCAACGGCCTCCTGCTGGAGGCCACGAAACCCCGAAAATCCGAAGATTTCAGCCAGAACGCTCTCAGGAGACAGCGCTGTACCGGCACCCGTCTGATCGGGAGGCGTGGTCTGCGATTGCGTCATTTCTGCTTCCGGATCAGAGACCCGGAACGATAGTGATGGAAACGCGGCGCAGGGCGACGTGCGAATCTTCAAGCTGACTTGGCGTGTAAGGCGTCATTTCGATCTTGGCGCCGTTGATACCGTCATTGCTGAGCTGTGTGGCAACAACCTGCGCGCGGCTTGTGGCCAGTTCCTTCAGAACTGCAGCATCACCATTCACCCCGGCAGAGCCGGAAACGCGGACGACCGTGGCATGTTCAGCGCGGGCTGCTGCTGCGGCTTTGGTGACGACAGCCTGTGCGACAGGGCTGAGTGTGACGGATTCACGGTCGAAGAAAACGACGTAGCTGTCGCGCGTGGGCTGTTCGGCGCATCCTGCCAGCGCAGCTGACAGAACGAAAACCGGGGCCGCGATGCGGATGAGGGAAAGGAAACGTGCCATGGCGTAGCGTCCTGTCAGGGTGGAAAGGCGTGAAGCTGGGTCGGCGCGGGGCCGTTCAGCATGCACTGGAAATAACCTGTCTGTCTTCCAGACGCCAGATGCGGTCAAGTTTTTCCACGCCTGTCAGACGATGCGCGATCAGCAGGACACTTCGCCCTTCGGTCGCGTTATTGAGCGTTTCGAGAAACGCGCGCTCGGTATCGGCGTCCAGCCCCGTTGCCGGTTCGTCAAGAACGAGAATGGGCGCATCGGACAACAACACGCGGGCCAGAGCAATACGGCGCCCCTGCCCGCCCGAAAGTTTCGAGCCGCCTTCGCCGATCCATGTCTCAAGTCCGTCAGGCAGGCTGCGAACGACATCCGCGATCCGGGCCTGCTCCAGAGCTGTCCAGAGGGCTTCTTCGGAAATATCTTCCCGGCCCAGAAGCAGGTTGCCACGGACCGTATCATCAAACAGGTGGCTGGCCTGTGACAGCCATGCGATCTGGGAGCGGAGATCGCTGTCGCGCAGGGTGTTGATATCAGTCCCGCCCAGCAGGATCTGGCCCTGAGCGGGAGATGCGGCCTTGAGGATCAGCGCGGCCAGACTGGATTTTCCAGCTCCGGAAGGCCCGATCAGCGCCGCGCGCTCTCCCTGACGCAGGGTCAGGCTCAGATTGTGGAAGATCGGCGCCCGATCCGGCGTCCAGCTGAACGTCACGTTTTCGAGACGCAGATCCCGTCCGGTCGGGAGCGGCGCGTTGCCCTCTGGAGCCGGGGGAGCCTTATCGGCAATCTCAACGATCCGCTGGGCGGCGTGGTTGACCTGTCCGCTCAGCAGGCCGGCCCGTGCTAGACCCGTCACACCTTCGAGGGCTGTGATGGCAACGAAAAGCGCTGTAAGGCCAGCGACTGCCGGTGCTTGGGGGAACAGGAGTCCAGCCACCGCGCACAGGATGATGGCGATGCCCCCTTTAGCGATCAGGCCTGCAAAACCCTGCATGAGCGCCATACGGGTCTGCTGACGCCGCTGGGCCTTGAAGAGGGTTTCCTGACGCTCCGTAACGACCGCGGCGAGGACGTCTTCCGCACCGAACGCACGGGCCTCGCGGAGGCCCGAGGTCAGATCGAGTGCAGCAACCCGAAGTTCGGATTCCGCATGCAGGATGTCCGGCCCGAAACGTTTGGACAGGTGCGCGCCCATCAAGGGCAGAACGAAAGCGAGAACGGCAAAGAGTGCGCCGGTCAGCAGCCCGGCCTGTGTTCCTGCTTTCATCCAGACGATCGTTGCGATCGGAAACGTCAGCAGCGCTGAAACCAGCGGGACAAAAATGCGCAGATAGAGGTTGTCGAGCGTCTGGACGTCGGACACCAGACGGGAGAGCAGATCCCCCGAACGCTGGAAACCCAGACCTGCGGCAGCGCCGCCAGCGAGTTTGCGATAGAACCAGACCCGCAGGTCCGCCAGAGCGCGGAACATGGCGTCATGAGTATACAGACGCTCCACATAGCGCAGGACAATCTGGGCGGCACCGGACAGGCGCAGAAGAAGATAGGCGGCTCCAACGCCGATTGCAGCCCCCGCCAGACGGCCGCCTGCCTGCCCCATCAGGGCCAGTCCCGCACACACAGCCAGTTCAGCAATGATGATTCCTGTAATGAGCCGCGTATATTGCGGACGCCAGACCTGAAGAATCCGGGAAAGCGCAGTTTTGCTGCGTGTTTCCGGGTTCGTGGGCAGCGAGGCACTCATGCGGCTTCTCCCGTAAAGGCGATGGCGCGGCCACCATCAAGGACAAGATGGCGTCCCTGAAACTGTCGGGCCTGTGCGGAATGGCTGCAAAGAATGACAGTCCGGCCTTTTGCCAGGTCTTTCAGGCTCGCGAGAATGCTGGCCTCGGTTTTCGGGTCAAGATGGGAGGTTGGCTCATCAAGCAGCAGAAGCGGCGAGTTTTTGAGATAGGCGCGGGCAATGGCAATGCGCTGCGCCTGACCGCCTGAGAGACCGAAGCCGCCCTCCCCGATCCGCGTTTCCAGGCCATCTGGCAGGGATGAGAGGTACTGATCGACGGCAGCCGCGGAAATGGCATCGTCCAGTTCGTCGGCCGTCGCATCGGGCTTGGCGAACAGGATGTTCTCACGGATGGTTCCGGCAAACAGGACCGGCTTCTGACCGATCCAGCTGATCAGGGAGGAAATCTGTCGCGGAGAAAAATCCTGCATGTCCTGCCCATCAAACAGGATGCGTCCCTGGGACGGAGAGACGAAGCCGAGCAGCAGTTCCAGAAGCGTGGATTTACCTGCTCCGGAGGCGCCTTCCAGAATCAGCGTCTCGCCTGCGGCAAGAGCGAAGCTGATATCGTGAATGACCGTGCCGCGCTGCTCGTCCCATGCAAAAGAGACGTTCTCTGCCGTGACTGAAATGCCGCCGTCGGCATGGAGGATATTTAGGGTGGCGACCGTCCGTTCGTTTAGCGGGGCCAGTTCATGCATGGCTTCGGCAGCGGCGGTAGCGTGCGCGCGATCCTGATAAGCTGCTGAAAGTGCCCGGAATGATGCAAATGCTTCGGGAACCAGAAGAACGGCGTAGAGCGCCCGGGTCAGAACTGCGTTGGACGGATGCCCCATGAGGGTGTGAGCCTGCGTTACGACAATCAGCACGAGGGCTACGACCATCGCCACATCCGTGGTGGCGGAAGCAAGAAAGGCGATCCGCAGGACTTTCATGGTCCGTTGGCGCAGATCGTCGGCACTTTTCGCCAGAGCCTGTGTTTCGCGCTCGGTTCCGCCTGAGAGAACGATGGTTGCAATCCCTTTCACACGGTCCAGAAAACGTGTTTGAAGGCGCGCCATGGCCAGAAACTGTTTGCGTGACGCCACAGCCGTAGCGATTCCGAAGACGGCCTGAAAGATGGGAAGGACGGCGCAACAGGCAGCGAGGATCAGGCCAGCCTGATGATTCTCTAGGTAAACTGCGATCACGACCAGCCATTGAGAGACCAGCCAGAGCGACGCGGCAGGCAGCCAGCGCGCAAAATAGCCATCGAGCGCTTCGATCCGGTCAACCAGCGTTGCGGCGATGGCTGCGCTATGGTGGCGGCGCAGAAGAGCTGGTCCTTCATTGAGGATACGATCCAGCACTTCTTTTCGCAGACGGCGGCGACCTTGAATTCCGGCGGATATGGCCGTCATTTCCTGCACGGTCGAGAGAATGACCCTGAGGAGGCAGGCCAGAAGGAAGGCGACAATCGCCGGACCGATACTGTCCGTGTCGTGTGTCAGCACTGAGGCGAGCGTTCGTGCCAGCGCCCAGGCCTGCAGGAGTCCCAGCAGGGTTGAGAGCAATCCTAAACATACTACGACAGAGGTTCGGGAGCGGCTGGCGCGTCCCTGTGCCTTTACCCACGCTTTTGCGATTGTCTTGTCGGCCTTCATGACCCCTGCATATAGGTCGCAAAAGCGCGACAAGACAGTGCCTCAGGCAATTCTTGCAGCTTATTTAGAGTTTTTTGTGGTTTTGGCGGCGAAACCTGCGGCTGTTACGTGATTACCGCACCGAGTCTTCGTCGTGATTAATGGCCTCGCGCGCCATGGCGAGTGCCGTAAGGGACGGGCGTTCTGGAATGAAACGCAGAGTGTACCAGGTTCCGTTTTCATTGCTGACGGTCATGTCCGCATTGATTTGCCGGGCAAATCCACGAATGAGCTGCATACCGATCCCTTCCCTGCGTGTCCGGGACTCGCTGGCCTGACACGCATCAATGCCAATACCGTCATCACCAAGCTTCAGTTCTACCAGTCCTTCTTTGTCAGGATCTGGCGGAACAACTTTGTGCAGGGCAATGACGATATGTCCTGCCCGCTCGCCGGGAAACGCATATCGCAGGGCATTGCTGAGAACTTCCGTCACGATCAGCGCAATCGGAACTGCCTGATCAGGGGAGATCAGGACGTGTTCGATATCAAGTCGAAGCCGGATACGGGTCTGGGCATTCATGCTGTTAGCTGACAGCAGAAGGCTACAGAGTTCTTCCAGAAAGCTCTGGACGTCCAGAGCCGAAAGGCCGTTTTCCGAGTAAAGATAACGGTGCAGGGTTGCGAGTGCTCTTACCCGATCTCGCACGAGGCGGAATTCTTCGCGTGCTTCATGGGAGCGGATGCGGCTTGCCTGAAGGTTGAGTAGAGATGCCACGACCTGCAGGTTGTTCTTCACACGATGATGGATTTCTCGAATCAGCATGTCCTGATTTCGGGCCGACTGCTCCAGATCCTTTTCATGTTGGGTCAGGCGTCGTGTGGCGCGCAGGAAAGCTTTTTCCAAATGTCGAATTTCAAGGGGGATCGAGTGATCGATTCTGGGAGCGAACAGTGCTCCTCTCCTCCAGTCTGCGACGGCAAGCGCCAGCTTTTCGAGAGGATCGACCAGAAAAACACTTGCGCCCAGTGCGACGCCCAGCAGTTCCAGCACCAGAAGACCGACAATCAGGCTGACCCGGATCAGAAAGATATTGAGAGCGTGACTTTCCTCGGCTGTGCGTTCGGTCACAACAATCAAACTGACCGGCCCGTAAGCGTTTTGGAATGCATATGTGATGCCTTGGCTCGTAAAGACATCATGCTGGCTTAACGAGGTGATATCCCGTTCGAGGCGGGTCATTGCTTTTGGGGGCAGCTTTGCTGCTGCAGGACGATCCGGAAAAAGCGAGTAAAGAGAACCATCTGGCATGGCGAGCAAATGCTGGGAATGATTGTCTGTCCCAAGAAGAAGACGGCTGTCTCCTTTTGGCAGACGACTCTGCTGCCAACCCAGAGTTCTGATCGCAATGATGTAGCCAGAAACAGAATTGTTATTGAGAATGGGAACGACAAATTTCAGGAGCGGGCCCCTGTCTCCCTTCAGAACGTCAACTCCGACAACGGGAAGCTTGGCAGAAGCTGACATCATCGACGACGATGTGTGTTCCTGAGAATGACAAATTGCCGGGTCCTGTGTCGAAGGAGAAGGCAACACAACCGATGGTCGCCCTTCTACATCTGTTAACATCAACAGGCAGTAATGATGCTGGGAGACGGTCTGGACGAGCGCGAATTCCCTTAGCGCATTCCCTGAGGAGATATCTCCGTCAGCCAGCATATCCAGTAGCGTATGGGTTTGATCCAGATTCGTTGTAATTTCCGAAATCGTAAGCTGTGTGTCGCGTTCGGTACGCAGGGCGCTATTGCCGACATTCTGCTGATAGCTGTGCCAGGCCAGCATGGACGCGATGACTGCGAGAGGAAGGGTAGTGGCGACAATCAATGCCATGACCCGCGCACCGACTGTATCAAGCATCCGGATATGACGCAGAGCGCTGCGTCTGCGAAACAGACGGTGCCAGCGCTTTGGATTCAGGTCTGGAGAACCAGACCGTATAACAGTCACTTGTTTCGATCTTCCTCGATCAGTCGGAGGAGTTCATCGGGAATCGGCTCATTTGCAACATCATCGAAAAGTTGATGTAGGCCTCGGCTCAGCCAGATACCAAAGGGCGATTCTTGCTTCTCTGCCTTGGTATCCTCGACTGAAGACTTCCGCTTGTCTCCTGCGGTCATGGGCTGGTCCCGAACCTTCCTGATACTGATTATGGCGCGAACTACGGTTTTCTTTTAAGAAACCGTTGCGGGATGAACTGCCAGAAACAGTCTTACGAAAACAGAGCGTTTTCTGCAATTGCTTCCAATCCGCAATGGATTAGGATCTTTTATTGCGGATATCAGGATCAGGACAGCATGAGATCGTCGCACGGACGGCCAGCGCGGCTTCGGGCATCCATGGCGTCCCGCAGTGCTTTGACCTTGACGCGCAGCTTGTCATTGGTGGGAAGATCCCCGCTCATCCAGGCTTCCAACTGACGACGTGCCCGGAAGACACGGCTTTTTGCCGTACCAACGGCGCAATCCGTTGCTTCTGCCAATTCTTCGTAGCTCATACCCTGAATCACGACCATGACGAGCGCTTCACGCTGGTCGGACGGAAGGCGTGACAACGCCATCGACAGGTCTTTCAGAGCGAGATTGTCTTCATGGGTTGCCGGACTGGCGAAAGACGAAGCAGGTACATCGTCAATATCAGTTGTCTCGCGACGCTTGCGAAGATCAGAAATAAACCGGTTGCGCAGAATACGATGCATCCAGGCTGAAAAATTCGTCCCAGGTATGAAGCTGTTCTGTGCGGCCAGAGCGTTGCACACGGCGTCCTGTACGAGATCTTCTGCAGCGGCTCGGTTGCGGGTCAGGGACAGAGCCTGAACACGCAGCTTTGGAAGAATGGCGATGACCTGATCGTGGAACGTCATGGAACTGACTCCTGATTTCGTCTGTTTTCAGGAGACCAATGAATGACGGATCGAAAATGTTGCATCCAGACGAAAGAAATTTTTGAAAATAAAGAAATCGCTTCAAAAACCCCCAGATTCAGCCGATGTTTTTTCGGCATCTTCCCCTGAAATCGAGGAAGAGATGGCAGCCAACTCCGCGAGTTGGGCGCGTGCGCGGGAAACGCGCGCTTTCATTGTTCCAGCAGGCACATCGCAGACTCGGGCGGCATCTTCATAAGAGAGTTCCTGCCCCCCAACGAGGATCAATGCCTCACGGAGTAAATCTGGCAGCTTCCACAAAAGTTCTCCAAGATCCTGAACAGCATCGCGGGCACTCTGACGTGATGGTGCGGCTGTTGATGGCTGCATATCAAGTTCGATATCGAGCATGATTTCCTGTTCACGACTGCGTCGACGCGTCTGCTCGTAAAAAGCATTTCTCTGAATTGTGAAGAGCCATGCTTTAAGGACGGTTCCTTGTTGGAACTGATTCTGAGAGGCCAGTGCGCGGACAATTGTGTCCTGAACCAGATCATCGGCTGCGCTTACATCACGCGTCAGAAAACGTGCGAAACCTCTTAGATCCGGGAGGGCCTGAAGCAGGTCGCGATGAAAGTCGGTTTTTGGGGACGGTGGGCCTGACGAATGCCCGTCGGATGCGGATGTGGTCAGAAGAAGATCCTTCACGCGACATTCCAGATGGCCGCGCAGCCACAGAGACTATACGGAGATTGGGCATCGTGTCATGGTTATTCAACCTTCATAACGGGACGCACCCGATCAGGGTGGATCCATAATATCTTTTCAGGGGGCCAGCGATACATGACCGACCCGGCACGTCAGGAACTCGTCAAAGCGCTTCCCTACGCCCGTCGCTTTGCCCGCGCCTTGGTCGGTGATCAGAAAACGGGCGATCAACTCGTAGCGATTGCCCTAAAGGAGCTGGTGGAAAGTTCACGCAGGAGTGATCTTTCCGCACGGCAGGCTCTCTATGGTCTGCTGGTGAGTGCATTCATGGAACGGCACGGTGCGGATGCCAAGGTCGGCATGCCCCTGCGCCAGCGTGCTCTTCTTCTGTTAACGTCTCTCGAAGAGCAGTCTCTGTCTTCCAGTGCTCATGCTTTGGGTCTGACCGACGAGCAGGCAGCAGCTGAACTCAATAAAGCGCGTGAAGGACTTCAGGAAATCGCGCAAACCAGCGTTCTGATTATTGAAGATGAGCCGATCATCGCCATGGACATTCAGGATCTGGTCGAGCGCTGTGGCCATAAAATTGCAGGTGTAGCGCATACAGAGGCTGATGCTGTCGCATTAGCTGCGAAAACGAAACCCGGCCTCATTCTTGCGGATATTAATCTTGGTGGGGGTGGGGACGGTATGCAGGCCGTAGGGCGTATCCTGCGGACGCACGACGCACCGGTCATTTTTGTTACGGCCTATCCGGAGCGCCTGCTAACGGGTGAAACGCAAGAGCCGTCTTTCGTCATCACCAAGCCATTCGAGCCAATGACGCTGGCTGTTGCGACCTATCAGGTTGTCACTGGTGGGGTTACGCCCGTCTGATGGCATAATTTGGAGAGGGGTGGCTTGCGGCGGGTGCTCCGCTGCGACACATAAGGAGCCATGTCGGCACCCATCCTCTCTCTTCAGAATATTACCTATACTCTTGGCGGACGACCGCTGCTTGATGGCGCGGAGCTTGCTGTTCTGCCCGGTGAGCGTATCTGCCTTGTCGGACGCAATGGCTCCGGAAAATCCACGCTGCTGAAGATTGCTTCGGGCGATATCGTAACGGATTCCGGCAAGCGTTTCGTGCAGCCCGGCACAAAGGTCCATTACCTCGCGCAGGAGCCGGATCTTTCGCGCTACGCCACGACTTTCGATTATGCCTCTGAAGGTCTTGATGAGACCGAATCTTACCGTGCGCGCTCCATGTTGGCGGAACTCGGGATGACGGGCGAGGAAAGTTGCCAAAGTCTTTCGGGCGGTGAAGTGCGACGCTGCGCCCTCGCCCGCGCTCTTGCTGCTGAGCCTGATCTGCTGCTGCTGGACGAGCCGACCAACCATCTGGACCTTCCGTCTATCACATGGCTGGAAAAAGAACTGTCTGCCTCCCGTTGCGCGATGATCGTTATCAGTCATGACCGTCGGCTGCTGGAGACTTTGTCTCGCAGTGTCGTCTGGTTGGAAAATGGCGTGACGCGACGGCTCGATCAGGGGTTTGCCCGCTATGAAACCTGGCGCGATGAGGTTCTGGAGCAGCAGGAGCGTGATGCTCACAAGCTGGATCGCCAGATCGCGCGGGAAGAAGACTGGATGATTTACGGCGTCACGGCACGCCGCAAGCGCAATGTCCGCCGTGTCGGAGAGCTGGCAGCGCTTCGGGCGCAGCGTCGTGAGCTTGCTTCCCGCAACAAGGGGACGCTGCGGATGGCTGCGACAGATGCCGAAAGCGCAGGCAAGATCACGATTGCAGCAGAAGGCGTCAACTGGGCCTATGAGGATCGGGCCATCGTCAGGGATCTCGATCTGAGAATTCTGCGTGGTGATCGGCTGGGTCTGGTGGGAGCGAACGGCGCAGGAAAAACAACGCTTCTGCGTCTTTTAACCGGGAAGATGGAGCCGCAATCCGGCGCCATCAAGATGGGGCCGTCCGTGGCTATGGTGACGCTGGATCAGCAGAGGGAAAGCCTCGATCCGACGAAGACGCTGGCCGAGACCCTTGCGGGTGGCAGTGGAGATATGGTGCAGGTCGGCGACGAAAAGCGCCATGTCATCGGGTATATGAAAGACTTCCTGTTCCGTCCTGAACAGGCTCGCACCCCGGTTGGAAAACTCTCAGGGGGAGAGCGCGGTCGGCTGGCGCTGGCGTGTGCTCTGGCCAAGCCGTCGAGCCTCATGGTTCTTGATGAGCCGACGAACGATCTCGATCTGGAAACGCTGGATCTTCTTCAGGATATGCTGGCCGACTATGCGGGTACGGTTCTGCTGGTAAGCCATGATCGTGACTTTCTGGATCGAGTGGCAAGTTCGGTTTTGGTGTCAGATGGCGGTGGTGAGTGGATCGAATATGCGGGCGGCTACTCGGACATGCTGATTCAGCGTGGAGAGGCTCCGGCAGGTCGTGCAATTTCCTCTTCTGGAGCAGAAGAAATTGCACCAAAATCTGCTTTGAAAGCAGACAAAAAGACGAAAAAGCTCAGTTATAATGACAAGCGTGCTCTGGATCTGCTGCCTAAGAAAATGGCTGATCTGGAGAAGAAGATTCAAGCCTATCGCGACGTTCTCGCAGACCCGGAACTCTATAGCCGGGATTATGCAAAATTCGAGAAGACCACGCAGCTTCTGGAAATTTCTGAGAGGGAACTAACCCAGTCGGAAGAAGAATGGCTTGAGCTGGAAATGAAAAAAGAACTTCTTGAAAATCAGTAATTTGAAAGAAATTCTTTAGCTTTCTGGTGAGGATGGGATCAGGCCGGAAAGCTCCATGATCTCTCTGGATCGCTTGATGCTGTCCGTGACACGGATGGCAGCGTCCAACGCTCTGATCCCGGCCTGTGCATCGACCAGAACCGGAGCGCCGTGAAGGCACGAAGCGGCGAAAGCCTCATGTTCAGCTGCCAGATTGTCATGGTCTTTCCAGCTGATGGCTTCACGGCGGAAGCCTCCGGTGCCCGGAAGGGGAAGGCCCCGTTCACGGCCGATGAAGCTCAGCTTGCGCTCCATAAAGTCGGCAGAAAGATATCCGTCCTGTGAGAACAGTCGCATACGGCGTTCTGTTTTCAGCGAAATCCGGCTTGCCGTGATGGTAGCCACGCATCCGTTTTCAAACCTGACGCGGGCGTTGGCAATATCTTCATGCGCGCTCGAAACAGCCGCGCCCAGTGCGTCGATTTCCGCGATGGGGCTGTCTACGATCGCTAGAACGAGATCAAGGTCATGGATCATCAGGTCGAGAATGACCGAAACATCCGTCCCGCGGGGTTTGTATGGAGCAATGCGGGTTGCCTCAATGTAGAGTGGCGCCTTGATCCGTTCGGTGATGGCGCGATGTTCGGCGGAGTAGCGCAGCAGGTGTCCAACCTGAAGGATTTTTCCGGTCTGTTCTGCCAGTTTAGCGAGGGCATATGCCTCTTCCAGCGTCGCGGCGATGGGTTTTTCGACCAGAACGTGTCGCCCGGCTCTAAGAGCCTGACTGGTCAGAGGAAAATGATATTCCGCCGGGGCCGCGATAATGACGGCATCGACCTGTTCAAGAAGATTTTCGTAGCTTGTGGCAATTCCGCAACGAACTTCTGCTGCCACAACGGCTGCGCGGGCTGGATCGGGATCATAAAGAGCGACAAGCTGTTCGGCCGGGTTTGCTGCGGATTTGAGGGCGTGAAACCGTCCGAAATGACCGGCCCCGACGATACCGACACGAAGCTGCTGCGCTGTATTCATGCAGGTACGCTTATCAGGCGCGCTGTTTTCCGGGAAGGTCGTGCGCGCTCAAACAGGCAAAAGGTTGCATCGGCATGGCGGAAACGGCATGGTCCCGGCCAGAAAATGATCTGAAAAACGATCTGTCCAAATCCGCCGAGGACGTCTCGACCTGATATGATGTATTATAGCCGGCTCAGACTGCTGGGCGTCGCAGGCATCTGCCTGATTGGCGTGCTCCTGTGTCTGCCCAATTTCCTGCGTTCTCCCGCACCGTCCCTGCCCTGGCGGCAGATCCATCTGGGGCTCGATCTGCGGGGTGGGTCCTACCTTCTCCTTCAGCTCGATCTGAAATCCCTTGAGCATGATCGTCTGCAATCCCTTCAGGATCAGGTGCGCCAGACCCTTCTGGATCACTCTCTCGGATACCGGGATTTCGTCCGTGATGATGCGACCGCAAGCCTGAGCTTTATGCCGCGTTCGGATGCCGAGCGTGATGCAGCGTTCAAGGCCATGCAGTCCCTGCCGCCTGTGGTGCCGAACGAATTCACGACGTCTGAAAAAGACGGGCGGATCGTTCTGACACTTCAGCATGAGGCGATGTTGGCTCGGGCCCGTGAAGCTGTGGCGCAGTCCATTGAGATCGTTCGCCGTCGTATTGATGCCACGGGTGCGATTGATCCGAGCATTGCGCGTGAAGGCGACGACCGGATTGTTGTCGAGCTCCCGGGGGTCAGCGATCCCGAGCGGATCAAGAGCCTGCTGGGTACGACGGCGCGCCTGACGTTCCGCCTGCTCGCTCCGAACCCGAGCGTTGCGAGCCCCGGCTCGACGATGCTGGAAGACGAGAGCATGCATACACAGGTCGCGGTTCAGGATCATGTTGACGTTGACGGCACGGATCTGACGAATGCCGGTGCGGTAATCGATCAGCAGAGTGGTGGCTGGGCGGTGACGTTCCAGCTCAACAGCGCGGGTGCGACGGCGTTTGCGAACGTCACACGGGCCAATGTTGGCAAGCGCTTTGCGATCGTTCTGGACAACAAGGTTATTGAGGCCCCGAACATCATCAGCCCGATCACGGCTGGAAACGGTCAGATCACGGGTGGCTTTAATGCGCGCAGTGCGTCGGATCTGGCATTGCTACTGCGCGCCGGTGCGCTGCCTGCTCCGCTGTCGGTGGTTGAACAGCGCACGATCGGCCCGAGCCTTGGTGCTGCGTCCATTCGTGCCGGTATCATCAGCCTGCTGACCGGTCTGCTTCTGGTCATCGTGTTTATGGTGCTGTTTTACGGGCGTTTCGGTCTGTATGCCGATATCGCGCTGTTTGCGAACCTGATCCTGATGGTTGGGATCCTGTCGCTGTTTCAGGCGACGCTGACCCTGCCGGGTATGGCCGGTATGCTGCTGACTTTGGGTATGGCCGTTGATGCCAACATCCTGATCAACGAGCGTATCCGCGAGGAAGTGAAGCGCGGCCGGGGTCCGCTTCAGGCTCTGCAGGCAGGTTTCGACCGCGCGACCGGCACGATCATCGACAGTAACGCCACGGCATTTCTGGCGCATGTCATGCTGTTCGTGTTCGGAACAGGGCCGGTGCGCAACTTTGCCCTGACGATCACCATCGGTATCGTCACGACCCTCTTCACGACCCTCCTGCTGTCACGCCTTCTGGTCGTGCGGTGGTACGCCCTCGCCCGTCCCAAAGAACTTCCGGTCTGATCGTCATGCTGTCACGTCCTCTTTTCCGTTTTGTCCGTGACGATCAGCGCATCAATTTCATGCGCGGCCGTCACATGGGGCTGATCGTTTCGGCGGTCCTCTCCATTGCTTCCGTCATCCTGTTCTTCCAGCCCGGTCTGAAGCTTGGGCTGGATTTCCGTGGTGGCATCATCGTGGAAGCCCAGACCCCCGGCCCTGCCGATTTCGGCAAGCTCCGCGCCGCGCTGGACCATGCCGGTATTCATCCGGACGCAGTTCAGGCGTTCGGGTCGCCGCGCGATGTTCGAATTTCGATCAACGCTCCCGAAGGTGCGGATCGCGAAGCGCAGACCCAGAAGCTGGTCGACGGCGTCAAGAACGCCATATCGGCTGCTGAACCGGGCACGCAGGTTCTGCGTGCTGATGCCGTGGGGGCTTCAGTATCGTCTGAACTGTTCCGCGACGGCCTGCTGGCGCTTGGCTTCAGCCTTGCGATGATTCTGGTCTATATCTGGGTGCGTTTCGAGCGTGAGTTCGCCATCAGTGCTGTGGTGACGCTTATTCTGGATCTGACCAAAACGATCGGTTTTCTGGCCATCACGCGTTTTGAATTCGATCTGGTGATGGTTGCGGCTCTTCTGACGATCCTGGGCTATTCCACGAACGACAAGGTTGTCGTTTACGACCGCATCCGGGAAAACCTGCGCAAGTATCGGACGATGCCGCTGCGGGAGTTGCTGGATCTGTCCATCAACGAAACCCTGAACCGGACACTTGGTACGTCTATGACGGTCTTTCTGGCAGCCCTGCCCCTGGCACTGTTCGGAGGAAGCACTCTGACCGGCTTTGCCACGGTCATGCTGTTCGGGATCGTCGTAGGAACGTCCTCGTCCATCTTCATCGCAGCGCCGCTTCTGCTTCTGATGGGCGAGAAGCGGTTGCGCAAAGAGACGGACGCAGGTTGATACGGTCTGCGCTCGAACACAAAAAAACCGGCGTCCCTTAGGGGAGCCGGTTTTTTTGTGCCTGCTCTGACGGATGGGTCATCCTGAGAGGAGTTTTCTGCGGAAGGTCCGCGAGAAGGTTGGAGAGCGCCTGATCGGCCTGACGGTTCGCAGATGAACTTTGCAGCTTCAGGGCGTTCAGGGTTGCTTGTTGTGCGGCCTTGTCCAGAGTGACCAGTCGGGTCAGTCCATCGGGACTGATCTGCCCGGTCATGACAGCTCCCCGCGCCATGCCATGCGCGATCAGATACGCATAAAGCCGGGAATTGGGGGATGGCGGCAGTCCCGTCATTTCAGGGCGTGCCGCGCATCCGGCCAGAAAGCCCCCCGCTACAAGCAGAGCCGTCGCAGAGCGCCAGACTACGGAACGTGAGGCTTTCTGGGGTGTCATCAGGAGTTTTTCTGGGCCAGCAGGTCGCGGATTTCCGTGAGGAGAACTTCTTCTTTGGTTGGTGCTGGTGGAGCGGCGGGCGCTTCTGCCTGCTTGCGGCTCAGTTTGCTGAGGATGCGGGTCAGCCAGAAGATGAAGAACGCAACGATCAGGAACTGGATCACGGAATTGAGGAACAGACCGATATTCACGGTCACTGCGCCAGCCTTCTGGGCTTCGGCGAGTGTGTCCTTTACCGGTCCCTTGAGGGTGATGAACAGGTTCGAGAAGTCGACGCCACCTGTGAGCAGACCGATAAACGGCGTCATGATATCCTTGACCGCGCTGCCGACAATCGCACTGAACGACGCACCGATCACGACACCGACGGCGAGGTCGAGAACATTGCCGCGCATGATGAACTTCTGAAAATCGCTCATCCAGCCCGGGGCGTGCAGGGCGTGTTTGGTCTCGCTCATATCAAACCTTTCTTGAGATCCGTGATGTCACGGTTGCAGGCCTGACATTCGAGCCCGCTTTCATTGCAAGGGATAAACGGACTCACATGATCCAGTAAAGGCTACTTTCATCTGGAGGCGGTTTCCGTTATACGCGCCTGATGATTCGCTCCGGTCGGCATCGGAGCTTTCTTTATGGAGTAGATATTCATGAAATCCGGCATCCATCCTGACTACCACGAGATCACCGTCATCATGACCGACGGGACCGAATACAAGACGCATTCCTGCTACGGTGAGCCGGGCGCGACGCTGCGTCTCGACGTTGATCCGAAGTCCCATCCGGCCTGGACGGGCGTCCAGCGTATGATGGATACCGGAGGCCAGGTTGCAAAGTTCAACAAGCGCTTTGCAGGCATTGGTACGCGCACGAAGTAATTCGGCGCCCCTCCTCCCGCCTCCTCTTGAAGGCGGACAGGTCAGAACCTATCTGGAGAATCAGCCGCGATGCCGTTCGGGTCGTGGCTGGTTTGACCACAGCATTTTGCCATATCGGGAAATGCGCCAGATGATTCCTGCCAGAAGGAGGTTTCAGTGACTTACGACTTTACACCGCTGTTTCGCAGCGCGATCGGTTTCGACCGACTGGCCACGATGGCTGGCAATGTTGCCAATGCTCAGGCCCTTCCAAGCTATCCCCCCTACAATATCGAAAAAACCGGTGAGACGAACTACGTCCTGACGATGGCTCTTGCGGGCTTTCGGCCTGAAGATGTTGATGTTGTTCAGGAAGACAACACGCTTGTCGTGCGTGGCAGCGTTCCGGAAAACAGCCGTGACCGGGAATGGCTGCATCGCGGCATCGCCACGCGGGCTTTCGAGCGTCGTTTCGTGCTGGCTGATCATACGGAAATTGATCAGGCGGATCTGGTGAATGGCCTGCTATCCATCATGGTTCGGCAGGTTGTGCCGGAGGCTGCTAGGCCGCGCCGTATTCCGGTTCGGAGCGGAACGGGGCAGACCGCGCCGGTAGGAACTATTTACACAGCATAAGCTACAGGAGAGGCGTGCCTTATTAAAAGCGCGCCTCTCCGTTTTGGTGCTTGACCATCGCGGCTCTGGTGCCCCATACCCGTTTACATTATCGCAGAGCATCCAGCAGGTGCCGCGATCATATCCCGGGCGGGATTGTTTCCTCGCCGGATACGCCTGATCGGTGCCTGCGGAAGCTGGCTCCCTCCGTGTCCCAGCAAGGAACGCATCGACATGACCCTGCCTTTGATGCCCAAGGCGACGGCCGTCTGGCTGATCGAAAAAACCGGCCTGACCTTCACCCAGATTGCAGAATTCTGTGGCATGCACCCGCTTGAAGTTCAGGCGATTGCAGACGGCGAAGTTGCGGCCGGAATCAACGGCTACGACCCGGTCAAGAACCACCAGCTTGCCGAAGCCGAAATCAAGCGCTGCGAAAAAGATACCAACGCACGCCTGAAGATCATGCCGACGGCCAGCCCTGTGAAGCGTCGCGCCAAGGGTGCGCGCTATACGCCGGTTGCCAAGCGCAATGACCGTCCGGATGCCATTGCGTTCGTTCTGCGCCAGTTCCCGCAGCTTTCCGAGGCCCAGATCGTCAAGCTGCTTGGCACGACCAAGGATACCATCATCAAGGTCCGTGATCGCCAGCATTGGAACAGCGCCAACATCAAGCCGCGCGACCCGGTGATCCTTGGTCTGTGCACCCAGACCGATCTTCATGCTGCCGTCACGGCTGCGAATGACCGTCTGGCGCGCGAGGGTCATGCCCTGCCGATCGTGGAAGCCTATGTGCCGGACAGCGACAGTCACGCCTGATCCGGGATGAATGCCTGACGGGTACTGGTCCGGTGCCCTTCAGGCATGATACTGCATTGGAGAGAGTGGAAAGAATCAGTCTCTCCACAATGCCTGACTGTTCTCCGGGACCGGATGCCATGATGACTGACGACAATGCCATGCTGAAACGTCTGCACGAACTGCGCAGCGAGCATCGCGATCTGGATACCGTCATCGAGCGTCTCGTCCATCATCCCCTCAACCAGCTTCAGCTTCATCGCCTCAAAAAGCGCAAGCTTCAGCTTAAAGATGAGATTTCGTGGATCGAGACTCGTCTCATCCCGGATAATATTGCCTGAATGAGCCAGATCCTCTCCGCCGACGAAACCCTTCAGGGTGACATGCCGATCCGCGTTGGCGTTATCATGGGAAGCCAGTCCGACTGGGATACCATGCGCCATGCCTGCGACATCCTTGACGATCTGGGCATTGCCCATGAGCGACGGATTGTGTCTGCACACCGCACTCCTGACCGTCTGGTGGAATACGCCAAGACGGCGCGTCGGCGTGGGTTGCATGTCATTATTGCGGGCGCTGGCGGGGCTGCACATCTTCCGGGAATGTGCGCGGCATGGACGAGTGTTCCTGTGCTTGGCGTTCCAGTCCAGAGTCGGGCGCTGAATGGTCAGGACAGTCTGCTTTCCATCGTGCAGATGCCCGGTGGCGTCCCGGTGGGTACGCTGGCGATCGGCAAGGCTGGTGCGATCAATGCGGGGCTTCTGGCAGCGTCGATCCTCTCGGTTTCCGATGGGCAGGTCATGGCGCGTCTGGATGCCTGGCGGGCGACGCAGACGGCTGCGGTGGCGGACGTTCCTGTCGAATGAACACACAGGACATTTTTGCGCCCGGCAGTACGATCGGGATTATTGGCGGTGGACAGCTTGGTCGCATGTCTGCCGTCGCTGCATCAAAACTCGGCTATCATGTGCATGTTCTGAGCCCGGAATTCCCGAGCCCGGCCACAGAAGTCGCTGCTTCCGTTACTGTTGGGGCCTATGACGACCCTGTCACGCTTGAGGATTTTGCCTCGCGTTGCGATGTGGTGACGTTCGAATTCGAGAATATCAATGCCGAGGGTCTGGCGCTTCTGGAAAAACGCCGTCCGGTACGCCCGGGAGGCGACATTCTTCGGATCAGTCAGGATCGGATTGCTGAAAAGACGCGTCTTTCCGAAATTGGTGTCAGTCTTGCGCCTTGGCGTGCGGTTAATGGTCCGGAAGATTTGTCTGGGCTGGAAACGCTGGGTTTTCCGCTGATTCTCAAGACCACGCGCTTTGGTTACGATGGCAAGGGTCAGTTCCGCGTGCCGGATGCCGAAGCTTTGACCGCCTTGAACGATCTGCCCTACCCGCTCGTTGCGGAGAAGATGATCGACTTCGAGCGTGAGCTCAGTGTGATGGTTGTGCGGGCTCTGGACGGGACCGTGCGCTGTTTCGATACGGTCGAAAATCGCCATCGGAACGGCATTCTGGATGTGACGCTCGCTCCTGCCCGCGTCATGCCTGATATTGCCCGACAGGCGCAGGATATGGCGGCACAGATCGCAGAAGCGCTGGGGTTGGTCGGGATTATGGGCGTGGAAATGTTCCATGCGGCTGATGGAAGCCTCATGGTGAACGAGATTGCACCCCGTCCGCACAATTCCGGTCACTGGACCATGGATGCGTGTCTGGTAGATCAGTTTGAGATGCATATTCGTGCGGTTACGGGGCTGCCGCTCCCTCCTGCGCGTCGCCATTCCGATGCGGTTATGCACAATCTGATCGGCCCGGAGGACATGGCGCGGGTTCCGGCCATTCTGGCTACGGATGGGGCGTCGCTCCATCTGTATGGCAAGTCGGAGGCGCGTGAGGGCCGAAAAATGGGTCATGTGAACACCATTTTTCCGCGTGGCGCTCTTCCTGGAGAACTGGCCCTCGAAGGACTTCTGCCGCCTCGGGGGTGAAGGTTCAGAGCAGGTTGCTGCGCCGGAAACTGGTGTGGCGGCCGTTGCCGATGATGAAATGGTCCGCAATCGTGACGCCGACGACATCCAGCGCGGCTTGAACCTGCATGGTCATCTGAAGATCGGCTTCTGAGGGGGTGGGGTCGCCACTCGGATGATTATGGACCAGAACCAGAGCACTCGCCCCGACTTCTACGGCGCGTCTGGCAACCTCGCGCGGATAGACGGGCGTGTGGTTTACGGTACCTCTGGCCTGAGCTTCGTCGGCGATCAGGCTGTTCTTCTCGTTCAGAAACAGGATCCGGAACTGCTCGATATTTTCCCGGGCCAGACGGGCCGTGAGGTAATCGAGCAGCTTCTGTTCGCTATCAAGAACATCTTCAGGTGGAAGGCGCGCCCTGTTGTAGCGCAGGGCTGCTTCCTGAAGGAGGCGGATCATCGGCACCATGTGCGTGCCCATATTCGTGATGCTTTCAAGTTCGCGGCTGCTGGCGGAAAGAACTGCGGCCAGTGACCCGAAACGCGTAGAGAGCGTATGTGAAAGTTCGGCGCTGCCCTCCTCACGTCCTGTGAACAGGGCGGTCATCAGATGCAGCAGGGTCGCATCATCGAGATGGCGCCCCCGGCCCGTCAGAAGGGCGAGTGGCGGTTCTAGTTTCGAAGGGGCCTCGGTCAGGGCTGTGATCTGTCTCAGATCGGCCGATGACAGGCCCGTCATGCCATCCGAGAAGCCGCTCGTTTCACTGTCCATCCTATAGCAATCCTTCCTGACGCAGGCTGGATGGTAGTCCGTTTCCTGTGACGAGCACGTCATGCAGCGTGATGGACAGGGGGCGCATTGCAAAATCCAGCTGTCTGGCCGCCTGTGACAGATCTGCGGGACGTTCTGTCGGGCGGACGTAGAACCCGATTAGGGCCGTTGCGTGCAATGCGAGCGCCCGGATGGCAATGGCGCGGTTGCGTTCGGTCGGCGTATCGGCGTCGGGCGCTGTTTCGTCCGCTAGAAGACGGTTGCGGTTGTCGAGATATAGCAGCCGGAACTGTCCCGGGATGCCGCCTTCAAGCGCCTGATCGAGATAGGTTACGAGCTGATCCCAGTTGCTCAGTGTCGGACGTTCGCGCTGCTCCGAAGACGCCAGCCGTTCCGCCGCAACGCCGGGGAGGCGCAGGACACGGATGGCGTCGTCTTTCAGGCCCGCTGCCCGTAAGGCCTGCGTTGGAGCGCGAAAGACCTCGACCAGACTGCCGAAATGTCCGATCAGCCCTTTGGCGAGCGGCTTCGTGTCCTTGCGCGGTACACCGGCAAAAAGAAGCATTTCCAGAATTTCATAGTCTGCCAGCGTGCTTGCACCCGTGTTCAGTACGCGCGCGCGCATTCTGGCCCGATGTCCCTGTGGACCGGTGCCGCGTGTCAGATCGATCCTGGGATAGGTGTTGGCCATGACGGTATCTCACTCTATATCGGGAGGGTGCCGCAAGACCTCCCTTCCCCCACACCAGAATATCTCTCCCGCCTGAACCCGGAGCAGAGACGCGCCATCGAGACGACCGAAGGCCCGCTCCTCATTCTCGCGGGTGCGGGAACGGGCAAAACGCGCGTTCTGACGACGCGCTTTGCACATATTCTCCTGACCGGACGTGCTTATCCGAGCCAGATTCTGGCCGTGACCTTCACGAACAAGGCCGCTCGCGAAATGCGCGAACGTGTCAGCGCGATTCTGGGTGAGCCTGCGGAAGGGCTGTGGCTCGGGACGTTTCATGCAATCTGTGCGCGGATGCTGCGGCGTCATGCGGAATATGTTGGTCTGACCAGCAGCTTCAATATTCTCGATACAGACGATCAGATCCGCCTGCTCAAGCAGATCATGGAGCCGTGGAAGATCGATACCAAACGCTGGCCGCCGAACCAGCTCATGGGCATCATCCAGCGCTGGAAAGATCGCGGACTGACGCCCGACCGGGTGACACCGGCTGAGGATACAGATTTTGCGAATGGGCATGCGCTGGCGATTTACCGGGCATATCAGGAGCGTCTGATTGCGCTCAATACGTGCGATTTCGGCGATCTGATGTTGCATATGACGGAGATTCTGCGGAACCAGCCGAATGTTCTGGCGCAGTATCACCGAATTTTCCGCTATATTCTCGTGGACGAGTATCAGGATACCAATACCGTTCAGTATCTGTGGCTGCGTCTGCTGGCCAAACGCGAGCATGGACCGTCCAACATTGCCTGCGTGGGGGACGACGATCAGTCCATCTATTCCTGGCGTGGAGCGGAAGTTGAAAACATCCTGCGATTCGAAAAAGATTTTCCCGGAGCTGAAGTGGTGCGTCTGGAACGCAATTACCGCTCCACAGCACAGATCCTCGCGGCCGCCGCTGGCCTGATCGCCCATAATGAGGGGCGGCTTGGCAAGACGCTGCGTCCAGGCCGCGAAGACGCGGATGGCGAGAAGGTCCAGATCATCGGTGTTCGTGATTCGGATGAGGAAGCGCGAATCGTAAGTGGGGCGATTGAGCGTCTGCGCGCTGACGGGCACCCGCTTTCTGAAATCGCCATCCTGATGCGGGCCGGGTTCCAGACGCGACCGTTTGAAGAGCGGCTGATGCTGATCGGGATTCCGTATCGCGTTGTGGGCGGGCTGCGATTTTACGAACGTGCTGAGATCCGGGATTGTCTGGCCTATCTGCGCGTCCTGTCGCAGCCTGCGGATGATTTGGCGTTCGAGCGGATCATCAATGTGCCCAAGCGTGGTGTGGGTGCGGTGGCGGTGCAGAAGCTGCATGTTCAGGCACGCGCCCTCCCCGGCCCGCTGACGGCGGCAGTGAGTTGGCAGATTCAGGAAGGACTGCTCAAAGGTAAATCGAAAGAGGCGTTGGACGGGCTGATGGCCGCGTTCCAGCGGGCCAAGGCCACGTTGGAGACTGAAGGTCACGTCGTTGCGGCTGAACAGCTTCTTGAAGACAGCGGTTATCTTCAGATGTGGCGGGACGACCGTTCCGTCGAGGCTCCGGGCCGTTTGGACAATATCCGCGAACTTCTGCGCGCGATTGGCGAATTCGGAACGCTTCAGGGCTTTCTGGAGCATGTGGCGCTCGTCATGGATACGGAGAGTGAGACGTCCGACGACAAGGTCAGTCTCATGACACTGCACGGCGCCAAGGGGCTGGAGTTTGACACGGTGTTTCTGCCGGGCTGGGAGGAAGGTGTGTTTCCGTCCCAGCGGTCGCTTGACGAAGGTGGAAACAGGGCGCTGGAGGAAGAGCGGCGACTGGCTTATGTCGGGCTGACGCGGGCGCGACGTCGGGCCATCGTGCTGCATGCAGCGAGCCGCCGGATCTATGCGAACTGGCAGTCCTCGATGCCGAGCCGTTTCATCGAGGAAATTCCGTCCGAACATGTCCAGATGAATGGGCAGGCGTTCGAGACGCGGCGTCAGGCTGCGGCGTCCCCGTCCATGTTCGCGTCGGGGCCACTCACCAGCACGCGCCCTTCAGGGTTCCGTGCCCCGCGCCCGAAGCTTCATGATGTGAAGCCGGAGCCGACCGTTGCGATCGGGGCGACGGTTTTTCATCACAGGTTCGGTGAAGGCACGGTTATCGGTGCTGACGGACCGCAGTTGCACATCAATTTTGAAAACGGTGGCGTCAAGCGCGTCATGTCAAACTTTGTGGAGATCAGATCGTGATGGCACCCCGCAGCATTGGCCGTCGCCATGCCAGTGCGCTCGAAACCCTGTCCATCACGGTTGAAGAGCCTTTCGTTCCCCTGTTCGAGCAGGCCCTGATGTGTGCCTGCGAAACGGTAGGCATTTTCGAAGCCGATGACGCGCAGAAATACTGGCGTGTGGAAGGCGTGAAGGATACGGGCTTCAAGGAAGACGAGCTCGAAAACGCTCTGGCAGTTGCACGGATGCTGACCGGCTGTGAAGCGGAGCTTGAACGCACCCCGACCGAATCTGAAGGCTGGCTGGCCCGGACTTATGAGTCTTTTCCGCAGCAGAATGTCGGCAAGCGTTTTGCCATTCGTGGCACCCATCTGCATGGCGCCCCCGACCAGTCCCGCCTGACGATTACGCTGGATGCCGGGATTGCGTTTGGTTCGGGCGAGCATGGGTCGACGCGCGGCTGTCTGCGGGCTCTGGAGATGGTGGCGTATCGCAAACCGCAGCGTATTCTGGATATGGGTTGTGGGTCCGGCATTCTGGCCATGGCGGCGGCGAAGTTGCTGCATCGTCCGGTTCTGGCGGTCGATATCGAGCCTTGGTCCGTCCGGACGGCCAAGCTCAACGCGCGGCTGAACGGTCAGGGGAATCTGCTGGACTGCCGTTTTGGTAATGGCTGGCAGACCGAGGCCGTACGCGCCAAAGCGCCGTATGATCTGGTTTTCGCCAACATCCTTGCGCGCCCGCTGTGTCGGATGGCGCAGTCTCTGGCGCTGAATCTTGCGCCGAACGGAACGGCCATTCTGGCGGGGCTGCTTTATAGTCAGGCGCGGATGGTTCTGGTAGCGCATCAGCGTCAGGGTCTTGTGCTGGAGCGTATTCTGCGTGAGGGCGACTGGGCCACGCTGATCCTGCGCCGCCGCGCCTGATGAATCCACCGCGTGCATTACCGGTGATCCGAAGCGCCGGTCAGGACGACCTTCCGGCAATTCTGCGGATTACCAATGATGCCATCGAGCACACCGATGCGCTCTGGATCACGACACCCTTTACGCTGGACCAGAGGCGTCAGTGGTTCGAGGATAGGCTGGCGCACGGATATCCCGTTCTTGTTGCCGTCGATACGGCTGGCGAAGTGATGGGATATGGCTCTTACGGGTCTTTCAGATCTTATGAAGGCTATGCCCGTACAGTTGAACACTCGGTTTACGTTTCACCTCTGTATCAGCGTCGGGGCATTGGCCGCGCTCTTCTGCTTGCTCTGATTGAGCATGCAAAACATGCTGGATTTCACGTCATGGTGGCTGGGATCACGGCGGATAATGTTGCGTCCGTTGCGATGCATCGCGATTTTGGCTTCCAGACCTGCGGCATACTCCCACAAGTGGGGCGCAAGCGTGACCGCTGGCTTGATCTGCTGTTCATGACACTCTGCCTCGACGATATGTCTTCTGTGGAAAAGGACTTTTCATGACCCTGTCCTCCATCCCGCTCAACGAGCGCCCTGCCCTCGTTCGCGCAGCCTGCAAAGCTCTGGGTGTTGACGGTTTCATCATTCCGCGTGGGGATGAATATCTGGGCGAGTATGTCGCCCCCTGTGCCGAGCGTCTGGCGTGGCTAACGGGCTTTACAGGGAGTGCCGGTCTTGCCGCCATTCTGCCGGACGTGGCCGCCGTGTTTTCCGACGGGCGTTATACGGTGCAGCTGGAAGAACAGGTTCCGCATGATCTGTGGGAGCGTCGGCATATTTCGTTGGAACCGCTGGCTGACTGGCTGGCGGAGCATGCGAACGGGCTGAGAATCGGGTATGATCCGCGTCTGGTCAGCCAGTCCATGCTGGCGTCATGGCAGACGCCGGGTGTTGAACTTGTCGCGCTGGCGCATAATCCGATCGATCAGGCCTGGGCAGACCGTCCAGAGGCCCCTGCCAGTCAGGTCATGCCGCAGCCTTTGGAGTTTTCTGGTGAAAGCAGTGCCGACAAGCGCCTGCGTCTGGGACGGGCTCTGAGCCGGGCCGGGCACGATGCTGCCATCATCGCAGACTGCACCTCGCTGGCATGGCTGCTGAACATTCGTGGCAGCGATGTTCCTCTGACTCCTGTCGCACATGGCTATGCCATCCTGCACGCTGACGGAACGGCCGAATGGTTCGTTTCATCGGCGCGTCTGTCGGCAGACGTGATGGATGTCTGTGGTTCGGGTGTGACAGTTCATGCCCCTGCGGAACTGGCAACGCGTCTTGAAGCTCTTAAGGGTAGAACGGTGCGCGTGGACCCGGTTTCGACGGCCGTGTGGTTCGATACCACGCTTCAGGCTGGCGGTGCGACGGTTGTGGACGGAACGGACCCTTGCACGCTTCCAAAAGCGATCAAGAACAGTGTTGAGCAGGAGGGCGCGCGTCAGGCCCATGCCCATGACGGCGTTGCAATGGCCCGCTTTCTGTATTCCCTGACGGTGTCAGGAATCGGCCAGCACGAGACGGATCTAGTTACCCGTCTGGACAGCCTGCGTGCCCGCTCCAATGATTATCGGGAGCAGAGCTTTGACGCCATTTCCGCAGTCGGACCGAATGGTGCTTTCCCTCATTATCGGGCGCAGGTCGGTCATGATCGGGTTCTGGAAGCAGGCAGCGTCTATCTGATCGACAGTGGTGGTCAGTATCCGTTCGGCACGACGGATATTACCCGCACGCTTTGGGTCGGCGATCAGGAGCCGCCAGCCAATGTGCGAGAATCATTCACACGTGTCCTGAAGGGCAATATCGCCCTCTCTCGCATTCGTTTTCCGCCCGGCACGACCGGTCACAGGCTGGATGTTCTGGCACGCGCTGCCCTGTGGCAGGTTGGGATGGACTACGATCATGGGACCGGACATGGCATCGGAAGTTATCTGTCCGTTCATGAAGGCCCGCAGAACATCTCCCCTGCGCCGCGTCCTGTTGCGCTTGAAGCAGGCATGATCGTTTCCAACGAGCCGGGATATTACGAACCGGGGCAATATGGAATCCGGATCGAGAACCTGATGCTGGTGCGCCCGTCTTCGTTCAAGGGCAGCAAGGGCGCGTTTCTGGAGTTCGAGATCCTCAGCTACACGCCGATTGATCGTAAGTTGATTGATGTAGCGCTACTGAATGATGCCGAGTTGAACTGGCTGAATGCATATCATGCGGAGGTTCAGGCGCGGGTTTCGCCGCATGTCGAACCAGAAGTCGCAGAGTGGCTGGCGGAGGTCTGCAAACCGCTCGTTCGGTAAAGTTGCGGACATAACCGTTTTTTTACCTTTCCCGATCATAGATAGAAAAATGATCGGGAAAGTTCGTTTTCTTGCTGCTGCCATGACGCTCTCCGGTGTGCCGGTTGCGAAGGCTTTTGATGTTTCATCTGTCTGTAAAACGGCGGTGCAGGCTGCCGAACAGCAGGCAGGAATCCCGCCTCGTCTTTTAGATGCCATCAGTCGTGTGGAGAGCGGGCGGCGGGACCCGAATGGTTCGGCGGCCGTTGCCTGGCCCTGGACCGTCAATGCGGCTGGAAAAGGGTATTTCTACGAGAGCAAGGACGAAGCCATTGCGGCGGTGCGAGATTTTCAGGCGCACGGCATCGTTTCGATTGATGTGGGCTGCATGCAGATCAACCTGCATCATCATCCGGACGCCTTTTTTTCGCTTGAAGATGCTTTCGATCCGTTCAGTAATGCCCGCTACGGTGCCCGTTTCCTGTCTGGATTGCATAACCAGCTTCAAGGCTGGCCCGCGGCGACGGCAGCCTATCACTCCCTCACCCCGGCCCTTGGTGCGGATTACGCTCGACATGTTCTGGCCATCTGGAACGGACGGCCCGACAGCTACCGGCCGCCTGATTTTCTGCCACAGGTTGTTATGACAGCGTCAGGTCTTCAGGCCATGCTTCCAGCCGCCCGACCTGCACCTTATTTTGCGCTTAACCGGCAATCCGGATTTTCCGAACGTCCGACGCCGCGGGTGGAAGTCATGCCGTCTGTTCACATGGTGTCTTACGCGCCACCGCCTCGGATCATCCACCACGCTGTCGGTCAGGCCGGAAGCGCTCTGCCTGTGCATGGCGGGCGGGATCTTGCGTCGTACCGCGCCATGCCGGTCCGGCTTGCGTGGCGTCAGCGCTGATCAGAACCCGGACCAGCCACCCCCTGCTCCTGCATATGCTCCATGACGGGATGAGTGATATCGGGTGATTGAGGCACTGTCGTCATCGGGCGTGTGAGCGCAGGCTGATACTCCCAGAAAAAAGATCAAGATCGACGCGCGAAACATCATTTTCAGCACACCTTAACATTTTGAAATGCTTCGTTAGAGAACTTGGACTAATACGGTTCGTTTTATGCTTCACGAGAGGAGAAGAAGCATGAAGTTCGTGTTTTGCCTGTTCATAGGCGCACTTACGGCCCGGATGTGGTTCCGTGTTCTGGCTAATAAATCATGGCGTTCCGCGTTGGCGAAAAGCAGGACGATCTGATTAGAAAAACTCCGGGGCTTCAGGGCGTGAGGCATCCAGCCAGCCTTGAAGCATATAGGCGGCGGCCATCTTGTCGACGACTTCGGCACGCCGCCCTCGTGTCATATCGGCATCCTGGATCAGGAAACGGTTGACGGCACTGGAAGACAGCCGTTCGTCCCATAGTCCTGCGGGAATCCCGAGACGTTCGGACAAAGCCTGCGTCCAGTCAGAGGCTGCACGGGCTGCGGGGCCAAAAGATCCATCCAGCGAAAGCGGCAGTCCGACAACAAGGGCACCAACGTCCTGCGTGCGGACGATCTTGGAAAGTTCTTGAGCGTTTTCTCCCAGTTTTCTGCGCTTGAGGCCGAGCAATGGGGAGGCCAGCATGAGAGAAACATCCGTCAGCGCGACGCCGATGGTCTTCGATCCGGGGTCCAGCCCAAGGATACGCTGGCCGGATTGAACGAGATTACGGAGATCATGTGGATTGAACAGGGGCATAGCACGGCGTTATGATCCCCTCGAAGGCTGAAAAGCCACCATAAAATTTCCTCTTGCTCAGGAATATTCATGTCGCTCGACGCGAAAACGGTTACGCGCATCGCCAGACTGGCGAGGATCGGTCTCAGACCCGAAGAGGTTGAAACTCTCGGTCAAGATATGGGCTCCATCATCGACTGGGTGGAACAGCTCAAGGAAGTGGATGTCACGGGCGTTGACCCGATGATTGGCACGGGTTTGGCAAAGCCCCGCCTGCGGGAAGATCGGGTCACGGATGGCGATTGCCGTGACAAGGTTCTGGCCAATGCTCCCGAACGGGAAGGTCCGTTCTTCACGGTACCGAAGGTGGTTGAATAATGTCCGGCATTCATGATTTCACGCTGGCTTCGGCCCGGGACGCGCTCAAGGCGCGCAAAATATCCGCAGTCGAACTGACGAACGCCCATATTGACGCGATCGAGCGTCTGGACGGTCAGCTCAACAGCTTCATCACCCGCACGCCTGATCAGGCCCGCGAAGGAGCCAAGGCTGCGGACGCGGCTCTGGCCAAGGGCGAAGGCGGGAACCTTTGCGGTATTCCGCTGGGCATCAAGGATCTGTTCTGCACGAATGGCGTTCGCACTACGGCCGCCAGCAAGATCCTTGGCAATTTCGTACCGCCTTATGAAAGCACGGTCACAGCCAATCTGCTCAAAGACGGCGCAGTTTTTCTGGGCAAGCTGAACCTTGATGAATTTGCCATGGGGTCGGCCAATCTGACCTCCGCGTTCGGGCCAGTCGAAAATCCATGGAAGCGTAAGGATTCTGAGGCCAAGCTGGTTCCGGGTGGGTCTTCCGGTGGATCAGCCGCAGCAGTTGCGGCCGGACTTGTTCTGGGTGCGACGGGGACGGATACGGGCGGTTCCATCCGTCAGCCGGCGGCCTTTACGGGTATTGCCGGGATTAAGCCGACCTATGGTCGCTGCTCGCGTTTCGGGACGATTGCTTTTGCAAGCTCGCTCGATCAGGCTGGCCCAATGGCCCGTAATCTTCAGGATTGCGCCATTCTGCTCGAATCGATGGCTGGTTTCGATCCGCGCGATTCCACGAGTGTTGATACGCCCGTTCCGAACTACGAAGCTGCTCTGAAGCGTGGCGTCAAAGGACTGCGTGTTGGTATTCCCAAGGAATATCATGTGGACGGCATGCACGCGGAAATCGAAGCACTGTGGCAGCAAGGCATGACCTGGCTACGGGATGCTGGTGCGGAAATTGTTGAGGTTTCCCTGCCTCATACGAAATACGGCCTTCCCACCTATTACATCGCGGCTCTGGCCGAAGCGTCTTCGAATCTTGCGCGCTACGATGGTGTCCGTTTTGGTGAGCGTGTGAGTGCGCCTTCGCTGGATGGTCTCTATGAAGCCAGCCGTGCTGCTGGTTTTGGTGAAGAGGTCAAGCGTCGTATCCTGATCGGCACGCATGTGCTGTCTTCGGGTTATTACGATGCCTATTACCTGCGCGCGCAGAAGGTCCGGACGCTGATTCAGCAGGACTTCCTGAAAGCTTTCGAGAATGTCGACGTTCTTCTGACGCCGACCGCACCATCGGGTGCTTTTGCGCAGGACGAAAAGCCGACCGATCCGGTGCAGATGTATCTGAATGACGTCTTTACGGTCCCTGCGAGCATGGCGGGCGTCCCTGCCCTATCCGTTCCGGCTGGTCTGGATGCCCGTGGTGTCCCGCTTGGGTTGCAGCTTATCGGTAAGTTCTTCGATGAAGAGACGCTGATTGCTGCCGGTCATGCCATCGAACAGGCGGCGGCATTCCATCACAGACCCACCCTTCATGCAGGAGTGTCGGCATGAGCTATCGTATTACCGGCAGCACCGGCGAATGGGAAATTGTTGTCGGCCTTGAAGTTCATGCTCAGGTCGTTAGCGAAGCCAAGCTCTTTTCCGGCGCTTCAGCGGAATATGGCGGTGAGCCGAACACGCATGTCAGTCTTGTTGACGCCGGTTTTCCAGGCATGCTTCCAGTTCTGAATCAGGAATGCGTTGCGCAGGCTGTCCGTACAGGTCTGGGGCTCGAAGCTGAGATCAACCTGTTCAGCCGCTTCGACCGCAAGAACTACTTCTATGCAGATCTGCCCACCGGCTATCAGATCAGCCAGTTTGCCCATCCGATCATCGGTAAGGGCAAGGTTCTCGTTGATCTGGCCGATGGCAGCACGCGCGAAATCGGTGTGACGCGTCTGCATCTGGAGCAGGACGCTGGCAAGTCGATTCATGATCAGGACCCGACGCGCTCTTTCATCGACCTGAACCGTGCCGGTGTGGCGCTGATGGAAATCGTCAGTGAGCCGGATATCCGTTCGCCTGAAGAAGCTGGCGCCTATCTGCGCAAGCTGCGTCAGATCCTGCGTTATATCGGGACTTGTGACGGCAATATGGAAGAAGGTTCCATGCGTGCCGACGTGAACGTGTCGGTTCGTAAGCCGGGCGAGACGGAATATCGCACGCGCTGCGAGATCAAGAACGTCAACTCAATCCGCTTTGTCATGATGGCCATCGAAGTCGAGGCGCAGCGGCAGATTGAAGTCTGGGAAGCTGGCGGCACCGTCGATCAGGAGACTCGTCTGTTCGATCACGTCCGGAGCGAAACACGTTCTCTGCGTAGCAAGGAAGATGCGCACGACTATCGCTACTTCCCTGACCCTGACCTTCTGCCGTTGGTCATCGAACAGTCCTGGGTTGACGAACTCAAAGCGGCCTTGCCTGAGTTGCCTGAAGCCAAGCGCGCTCGTCTGGAGGCGGAATACGGCGTCAGCCGTTATGAGTCTTCTGTTCTGTGCGTTGAACAGGCTATTGCGGATTTCTATGAAACCGTGGCGCGTGGCGCCGATGCCCGTCTGGCAGCAAACTGGATGCTGGGTGATTTTTTCGCAGCTCTGAACCGTACTGGCCGTTCCATTGAAGACAGTCCTGTCAGCGCCGAAGGCTTGCGGGAACTTCTTGGCTTGATTTCCAATTCCACGATCAATGGCAAGATCGCCAAGGAAGTCTTGGAAGACATGGTCGAGACGGGTGATTCTGCCTCCGCTATCGTTGAGCGTAAGGGCCTCCGTCAGGTTACGGACACAGGGGCCATTGAAAGCGCCATTCGCGATATCCTTGCGGCGAACACCGATAAAGTCGAAGAATATAAAAGCGGTAAGGATAAGCTTTTCGGCTTTTTTGTCGGTCAGACGATGAAGGCCATGAAGGGCAAGGGTAACCCTGCTCTCGTTAATGAAACCCTGAAGAAACTTCTTTCAGAGTAAGGCGAAAAAAATGTTCTTAGGGGGTTTGACCACGACGCGGTTACCCCCTAAGAACACTCCTGCTTACGCAGTGCAAACCGCGTAAAGTGCGGAGGGGTGGCCGAGAGGCTGAAGGCGGCGGATTGCTAATCCGTTATACGATGTAAGTCGTATCGTGGGTTCGAATCCCATCCCCTCCGCCAAATCTTTCAAAAAACAGGGTGAATAAAAATACACCCGCATCATAGAATCTGCATCCGAATAATGCTTGTCGCGGGATAGATTATTCTGACAGATTGGGTGTCAATGTTTTGTGTTATGAGAAAATCATAGGACACATGCAGCTATCGCGTTATGAGTACCTGATTGTTTCTTTCAGAAAAGCTCATCATGCATTTCCTGCTTCTCTCAATTCTGACCGGTTTGCATAATACGTGAATTTTTTTTCCTTCAAAAAGAGAGCGTTAAGACCATCGTTTGCCGTTATGACCGGCGGAACGGGTGGAATTGGGTGTGAGGTTGCAGAGATTCTTCTGGAACAAGGGTGGGATGTTCTTCTACTGACTCGACGGCCCAGCAAGGTTGAGGAACAGATTTCAAGTAAAAACGGACGGTTTGAGGCAGTTTTCTGTGATCTTACGCGGCCTGTGGATCTGGAAGCTGTGAGTGATGCAATTATTAAAAGAAAAAAACCTATTGGTTTATTGATTCATTGTGCTGGAAAGATTCAGCCTGAGTCGGCTCGAAATATCACACGGGTTAGCTTGGAAGAGCAGACAACAATCAACTTGACATCTCCAATACTTATGACCAGCCAATTGCTTCCGGCTTTGTCTTCCAACGCACATATTGTGTTTGTCAATTCCATTGCTGGCATTATGCCGCTACAGGGAAGCTCAGTTTATAGTGCAACCAAGTTTGGTCTCAGGGGGTTTGCCCGCTCGCTCGCGCTGGAATTTAAACCAAAAACTATACGAATTTCGTCCATTTTTCTTGGCGCTGTTGATACCCCAATGCTCGAGCAGGAAACAAGAGATGGTGGATCAATATTGAATTTTGTTAATAAGCCTCTATCAGCACGACATGTAGCCAGCATTATTGTTCGGACTAGCGCTGGAAGCGGGCGCGAAGTCTTCATGCCAAGATTGGACGGTGTTTTTGCGCATGCTTGTTTGATTATGCCTTGGCTTTTAAGAATAACGACACCTATTCTTGAGAAGGTAGGTCGTATTGGATTGAAACGCTTTCAGAAACATAAGGTCACTTCCAGTCAATAATGGTTTCTTTTAAATTCTTTGATTATTTTGAACTAAAAACAGAATTTTAATAAGTTGCACAATACCGCAAAAAAACGCTTTAATGTTTTATTGACGAAAAAGAGCGAGCAATCTAAAAATCCATTTCTGTTTTACGCTTTCGGAAGGCTGTGACGTGCCCAGTGTAACGTTGACTGATTTTCTGCAAGTGACTCAATGGTCGCCTGATCAGCTTGCTCGCCAGATTGGCCGAACAACAGATGATATCCTGTGGTGGACTCATCACGATAATGAGCTGCCGCATCAGCTTCAGGAATGGATGGCGCGCATTGTAACGGCATTCCAGACGGAACATCCCCCTCGTGGATATGCCATGGAGCGTCCTGCAGGCTGCGCTTTTAATGAAGATCCTTCAATAACCGTCGTATGCAATGTTTGTGGCCTTGCTCCTCGCTGTGGTCAGGGCATTTACGCGAAACACTGAGTCTGCGTCCTATTTGCGTGCATAGAGCCGCTCAGAAAGGCTTGAGGCAGCTTTGCGAAAAGCCTGAAAGAAATCCTGATCAACTGCGACACTGCCGCCAGCCATACCGATAAAACCTTCAACCATTCCATTTTGAAGCATGCCATCGGAGTGTACGAGCATACCATCCGGATCTTCCATGCAGCCGGAAGACGGGGCATCACTCGCAGGTCTTTCGCGCAGATTTTTATTCCACGCCCCGCTCCAGTAGGTTTCTACTTTTTCTGAATAAAGGCGCCCATCTACGGTATAAGCGCTCATTGGTTTGCCGAGGCCCATCATGTAGCCGATTTCAACTGCCGTGCCTGGATCCATTTCAGGAGAGCGTCGAAAAGGATCAATACAGAACAGGCCTCCGGCGCAACGATCCATCAGATCACGATCGGCGCGGACGAAAGCAAGAATGGTCTCTCGCCCTGGAGGCAGGAGCCGAGCCTCGGCCTGGCCGTCAAAAGGTGCAATGCCTTCTAAGCCGTATTCTGTGCAGATTGATTTTAGTTTGGCAAAAAGGGTGAGGGCTTCAGGGCGGAATACCAAATCACCTGCCAGATATACGGGAATAAGATCTGCTAACATAGGCGGAAGCCTTTACACACTTCCATGCCATAAAAAAAGTTTTCGCTCTGAAAGGATTTAGGATGGTGGGCGCGACAGGGATTGAACCTGTGACCCCTGCCGTGTGAAGGCAGGCTAAGCCTATCCCTAAGAAACTGAAAAGCAATCATTTTATCGATCAATATCGGGCGGTATTGCCTGTTTTTTGCACATAAGCTTCATCTCAAGACCCCCGCCCTGATGACGCAGCGTTCCCTGCCCTCACCTATGTGTGCGTCGTGTCATCAGAAAATCATTGACGCGGTCCGTTCTGTTCTTCTTCTGTTCTCATTATGGAGGCCAGAAATATGAACTACCAAGGCGACCGCACGACCGGCTTCGCATCCCCTGCAGGTGACAATATCGAAGGCACGATCGACCTGATGTCGGCCGCCCTCGATCTGCGACAGCCAAGCCGGTACCCGGTTCGCGTGGAAGGCGATGCCCTTCTTGGACGCTCCATCCGGCATGGCGACATCCTGGTCGTGGACTCGGCCGTGGCGCCCCGGGCTGGAGTCGTGGTGGTTGCCAGCGTCGGTGACGAACTGCGAGTCTGTGAACTGACCCAGCGAGCTGGAGAATGGTGGCTGCGGTCGTCTTCTCCCCAGGCGTCGTCCATTCAGGTCGATGACGATACGGATGTCGCCATCTGGGCCGTGGCCACCGGCCTGGTCCGAACGGACGTGTGATGCGTGTCTACGGGCTGATCGACGGCAATTCGTTCTACTGCTCCTGCCAGCGCGCGTTTGAGCCTCGCCTGAAGCACAGGCCCGTTGTGGTGCTCAGCAACAATGACGGTTGCGCCATTGCGCGGACCCGCGAGGCCAAGGCGCTTGGTGTCAAAATGGGAGACGCCTGGCACATCGCCCGCAAACGTCCCGAGAGCCAGTCGATCGTCTGGTACTCCTCGAACTATGCGCTGTATGCCGACATGTCGCGGCGGATGTATCAGGTCCTGGCAGAGCGACTGCCAGCCGTAGAGCCATATTCGATCGATGAGATGTTTCTTGATCTGAGTGACCTGCCCGGAGATCTGCATGAGCGCTGCCGGCAGATCCGCCAGGACGTGGCCGATCACGCGAAGATTCCCACCTGTATCGGCTGGGGACCGACCAAGACGATCGCCAAGCTGGCGAATGGTCTCGCCAAGGATCACGTAGAACTGGACGGTCTGTGCGACCTAACAGACCCGGCCGTGCGCAAGGACTGGTATTGCCGGACAAGCATCGATGAAGTCTGGGGTATCGGCCGACAGACGAAGCAAAAGCTGTTGGGAGCAGGCATCAAGACGATCGCCGACTTCGTGGCCCTCGACGCAAAGACCGTGCGCCAGATGCTGACAGTCGTGGGCGCCCGAGTTCAGGCTGAACTGCGCGGCCAGTCGTGTCTGCCTCTGTCAGATATCGCCGCCACCCGCAAAAGCATCGCCTCGACCCGGACGTTCGGCCGCCTGCTTCTAAAATGGGAGGAGATCCGGGAGGCTATTGCACACTATGCGAACAGGGCTGCGGAGAAACTGAGAGAAGATGGACTGGAAGCGGCACATCTGTCCGTCCTGATGCAGACCAATCCGCATAATGGCGACCCCTGGTACGCCAAGCACGCGGCCGTCACGATCGAGCCGACGTCTGATGCTCGAGATCTGATCCGGCATGCCACAGCACTCGGACGTGCCATCTGGCTTCCGGGCTATCGGTATTTCAAGGCTGGCGTCGTTCTGTCGGACTTGCGCCCTGCTGGTAGTCAGGGCCTGATGTTCGCATTCCGGGATCCGGTCCAGTCTGCCACGGTCATGGCCGCAATGGATGCAGTGAATGCCCGTTTTGGAAGTGGGACACTCCGCCCGGGATCAACGGGACTGAAGCGGACATGGTCGCCGCGACAGTCCCTGTTGTCAGCCCGTTACACGACCCGGTTGGAGGAGATCGTGAGGGCAAGGAGTTGGTAGCTTCATCTTCTGTGTTATTCGTAGTTTTAAATTATATACTGGGGTTTTTAAGCAAGAATTAAATTATTACTTATAATTTTAAATCACAATAAAATGAAATCCGCCTTCGTTCGCGAAGCCTCAAAGAGGAATTCCGCGTCTTGATTTATCTTTAATCCAAGACGCAACTTTGTCGAGGAATACCCAGACGTCGTCGTTAGAGGGAAGAACATAATTCTCATCTTTGGGATCGCTTCCCAGCGCCTCGAATATATTGCGCAACCACCTTTTTTTGGTTCTATTGATTTTTAATTTCGGCAGCCAGTGTTCGACTTCCCCGTTTTGCAGGACAAAGAAACCATATTTGTCCAGTGTCTCAAAAAGATTCTCAGCCCGCTCCCTCGCAACATTTTCAAGGAGAAGAATTCCTCCACCTGATTTGGGGTCCTTGCCGGCTGAGGTAAGATCATCCCAGACGACTTTGCGCTGCGATCTTATGGAGTCATGCGGTTTTGGATAGTATGTGGCATCCAAAAGAACGGAAAAATTGGTTTTAGGATTGAGGGCGTCGATGTCAACTATGATCGCAACAGGTATTCCAAGCGCCCGAAGCGGACCCACGATTTTATTAACTGAATCCTTACCGTTGGCGTTTAAGAAAAGGGTATTCGGTGCTCCTCGCCCAGATCCCGTTTCTAGAAGCCTCTCGTTAAGCTCTTGGTAGAAAGCGCGATCCGAATCCGCTTCGGCAACCACGACGCCTTCGTAGAAGACGCCGGACAAAGCATTTGCAGACCGTAGAAGTGGCTCTTGCATCATGGCACGTATGTCGTCGTTCGAAAGCATCCGAGCGGTAGCACTGCCTTGCTGATAGGTCAGGCGCACAACATTTGCGTTCACGCCAGACTGGATTGCTCCCATCAAAAACTGGCTGCTGTGGGTCGATACAAAAACCTGCTTGTCACCTTTGCTCGCAGCCTGAGCAAGTTCGCGACCAAGATTGTAGGCCAACGCGGGATGCAAAAAGGCTTCCGGCTCGTCGATAATCACGATCTTCGGGTCGCCGACACGTAACGCTAACAACATGCCTGTAAAGGCCTTTATTCCATCACTCGTCTCATCGATGGTACGAGCCTTAGCCATCCATTCGAGTGTGGCCTTCTCGACGGAACGCTCGTTTGGGGGCGGTGTATTTCCATACCGCAATTTGATTAGCGCTCCTTCAGAAATGTCGAGGCCAAGATAAAGGCCGAACGCTTCGAAGAGAACATCCCGCAGCGACTGCCGACAAGCATCGTCCGTTAGCAGTTTAGCAAAATCACTTTGCGGATTCTTTAGGTCGCCCCTGTCTTGTGCTGTTATCAAACGAATTCTATTCTCTCCGTTGAGAATGAGTACACGATCAGCTGCATAGTTTTGAGCGAAACAATTTATATCCACATCAGGATCATGTAGTGCTTGACGGAAGGCAGAGATATCTACTAATCTCCTATGATTTCCAATGCTGATATATTCCCAGCCAGGTGATTTCTGGTTTGTCAAAGTGTGGGTGTGATCTATTAATTCTTTAAGAATCGTTTCGATTTCTTCAGTTGACTGTCCGTTAAATTTGAGATCAGCAAGAATTGAGCCTCTAGGAATTCCTGATTTACTGAATTCAGCAATTTCGCTTAGGATCATACTTTTTCCTGAGTTGTTTGGCCCAACAAAAATGGTAATGCCAGGCTCATTCAACACCAGTGGCTCAGCCCCTTGGCTAGCACCAAAACGCAATCTTAATTCCTTAATAAGCACCGCAAGTCCCTTTCAATATTGATCTCTAGACAAGAGAAATTGATTGGCCTGTCAATGCTGTCGTGTCGCACGCTCTCAACTGCAAGGAATTGCAGGTATATCTTGGAAGTTCTTGGCTTAACACATACGTTCCTACTCCTTGCTGAACCCTAAAAACGGTCTGGTATTCGTTTCGCAAGAGGACGGGATAGCCGCGATTAGAAACTCGATATGCGCTGCCAGGGCTGTCCGGTCTGCTTCAACCCGCTCAGCCACGCGCTCCCGCACAGCATCATTCTGCCCTAGCAACGCCCCGGCATAACCGACCCCTCGTCCTGCCTCGGCATCAGCCAGCGCCGACAGCGGCACAAACTGCACTGGCACGTTCAGGGTTTGGCCTTTCGTCCGACTGGCATCCGCCTGCAATCCGAAGACAGGCAGGGCCGAGGACGCCGAGACGGAGAAGGATCCCGACTGGCTGAACGTGCCAGACAGATCCATCGTCACCGGCCCGGCAATCATCGCCACGACCGGATCGGACGTGTTCTGCGCACACTGAAGCGCACGGACGTTCGCATCGAACCGGGCGGCCTGATCGGCGGTCCAGTGCTGCACACCCGAGACGCTGACCACGCCTGCCTTCGTCAGATCGGCCTGAACACCCGCAATGGCCTGGCTGATCGTGACGGACGACACGGATCCGGCCGAGCACGCGGAAAGGGCCAGAAGCGCGCAGAGTGCGAGGATCCTCATGCCGCCCTCACTTCTGCCAGCAGCGCCTCGAAATCCTCCCCGGTCGGCGCCGTGCCGGGAATGCCCAGCCAGTTCTCGCGCGACAGCAGGCCGTAAGCCTCATCCGCAATCCGCGTGAAGGTGTCCCACGGCATGAAAGTCCGCGTGCCCCAGGTGTTGAAGAACACGCCTTCTGGATTGTAGCCGACAAGCGCGATGGCATGGCCGCCCGCAGGTGTATGGTCTGAAAGCGCATCCCAGTCCCATGTCTCGCCCAGACCCAGCTCAAGGAAGCCTTGCGGCACCTGCACACCCGCCAGCACGCCGCCCAGATAGGCAATGGCACGACGGATGCCCAAGACGTCAGTCGGCGCAATCGATCCATAGGCGGTCAGGTAATCGCGGGTCTGTCCCGGCCGGAGTAATCCATTGCGGCGCCAGGCGTTGAGTTCGTCTAGAAGGATGGTGCCCGGATCGTACCCGGTTTCGGCATTGAAGCCTGTCAGCGCCGCATAATTCGCCAGAACCGTTTCGGTCGAGAGCATCACAAGGCTCTGCGCGGCTTTCGTCCAGGTCGCCACCAGAGCAGCATGGGCAGCAAAGGCACAGCAGCCGAAGCGGTCATTGCCCCACATCTGATAGGGGACATTTTGCGACCAGTCCCGCGCGGCAGGCACGGCCGGCAGACGCACGGCCAGCACCCGGCCGAGGCGATAGGTCCGCGGGTCATGTTTCGGGGCGCGCTTGCCCAGTTTTCTGTCCTGCATGGGATCTCCGGAAACAAAAAAAGAGGGGAGCAGCTGAAGCCGCTCCCCTTGGGGCTGGTCAGGATCGAAAGATCAGACGCCCTGATAGATCCGGGCGCGGACCAGCTCCGGCGACTGGAGAGGTGCGGCATAGGACGCAGCCGTGACACCGGCCAAAGACTCGACCAGCGGAATCATCGCCTGGACGGTCTGCATGTAGGTGGCAGCCGAGGGCGAGTAGACCTTCACGATCGGCGTTGCGATCGCCAGCAGAGTTTCGAGATCCGCGCCGAGTGACTTGGCCCAGTCCTTGCCGGTCGCGACTGTAATCGAGCCATTGGAGTTGGCGGCCACCTGTGCGGACACGCTGCGGATCTGCGCGACCAGGTTGTCGAACTTCGCCTTGTCAGAGGCGGAGAGATGGCTTTCCAGTTCGGGAATGCCCTCGATCGCCTGGACGGCATAGGCGATGGCTGCGGCGTCATTGTTGAGCGCGGCCGTGTTGAAGGTCGCCGTGTTTGCGGTCGTGGTGCAGGCCGCCGTGGAGCCGAGAAGAAGGGCACCGAGGCTGAGGGCGAGAAAGCGATTACGCATGATGTCTCCAGACATAAAAAAACCGCCTCAGAGGGCGGCGGAAGAAAGAGCGGTCTGACAGGCGGGAGCCTGCCTCCTTCGGGTCAGGCGGTCGATTTGGGCGGCTCGCCTGCCTTGGGATGGGTGGACGCCGGATCGAGGCCCAGCTTGGCCGCCTCGATCGTGCGGCTGGCCTCGGCCGGGATCATCAGCGCCTTGGCATCGGGCTGATAGGCGTTCGTGTTCCAGCCCTTCGACTGTGCCAGGCTGGAAACAACCTTGTAGAGCAGCGACAGCCTGCTTCCGGCCGCAGGAGGTTTCCAGAAGCGCATGACCAGAGCGGCCGCTGCGATCAGGAAGGTCAGGATCGAGACGATGTCTCCCGCATACCGCGCAGGCAGGTACGGCAGGACCGTCTGGAACAGAGTTGTCCAGTCCATGGGTGTTCTCCAGATATGAAAAAACCGCCTCGAGGGCGGCATCAGAATTTTCAGGCAGAGAGGAGCGTGTCCGTTGGTACGGATTGCCTCCCGAGGAAGACATCCCGCTCATAGGCGCGACGTTTGGCGAGGCCGGGCAGCTCAACCAGATGACCCCGAACGGTGGCCTTGTCCCAGCGCAGCAGTTCGTCGGCCGCCCCGGTATAATCTCCGGCATTCAGCTTGCGCAGCAGAGTCGAGCTTTCGACGGCAACGGTCCCGACATTGTACTGCCAAGACAGCAGGGCGGCGCGCTGGACGTCCGACAGCGGCACCTGAACCAAGCGGGACAGCGCTGCATCAAACGTCGTCACGGCCAGAAGCAGGAGACTGTCAGCGGCTGCCTTATCGATGGGTGCAGTCCGGGCCGTGATTGGCTGTCCGTTGGCCAGCCAGCGGCTGCCATACCCGATCGTCCAGTATCCGGCGGGACAGACATAGGGCTTCGACCGAAAACCTTCGAACCCAGGCAGCCGCAGCAGCGCCGTGGCCAGAACGATGGCAGTGTCATACATGGGGGATTTTCCATAAAAAAAAGCCGCCCGATTAGCGGTATGTTGCGCCTAAGAAAATAGGTACGAAACGGTTATTATAATAACGAAATACATAAAATTTTGCGGAATAGTGGAATGCAATGGTTTTTATTTTTCCTTAAAGGAAATCATTTTTTGTCGTAGGATGTTTATGACCAAAATGAGGTTAGGATAAAAATACATGCCTAGATTCACTGTTCGTGTCGAACTTCATAATGCCCAACCCCAAGATTACGAACTTCTGCATGAAGAAATGCTAAAATTTCATTTTAAGAGAACCATTGAGGGTACCGATGGAACGATCTATAAATTACCAACCGCCGAATACAATATAATTAGCGCCGATACTGGCGAAGAGGTTCGTTCAAATGCATTTCAAGCAACTAAAAATATTGGGAAGTATGCATCTGTATTGGTAACCAAATCTGATGGAATATTTTGGATTAATCTTGATGAAGAATAAGGTAATTATTTTCCTTATTTATAATTATATAACACTATAATTTTATCTTTATCTACTATCATCTTCCAATCGACACCACCAAATGAACCACCCCGGACCCAAGGATTGACGTCGCCAGAGTAACGAGTGCCGTGACCACGGCCTTGCCGCCCATGACGCGATCAAACTTGGATCCGAGGGCTTTGATCCCTGCCTCCAGTTCTTCTTTCAGGTCTTTGATCTGGGTGCGCAGGGACGCGATTTCCGAGCGCATCTCGGCGCGCAGATCAGACTGATTGTCTCCCAGGGCCGAGACCAGCGTTTCCAGTTTGAGAACCCGATCTTCCAGAGCACGGATGATGATGTCCTTGTCAGAGAGTGCTTTGTCGATCGGGGCAGTCATGGCGGTATCAGGCATGGTTTTTCCATAAAAAAACCGCCTCATGGGCGGCGGCTGTCTGTCAGGTTGTTCATCAGGTCATTTTGTTGGGTTATTGCTCTGAGTATTAACCTCCTAGTTGCATGCCGTTGCACTACGATAGAGCTGCCCTGATGAGTTCAGGCAGGCGTAAGCGTTCCCGGCTCCGTTCAGACTGGTAAGAACCACCCCATCCTTCATAACAGTCGTGCCTCCATTACCCCCGACAGTCAGGTTGCCTTGAATTGTGCCTGATCCCGTGACAGTCATATCGGCACTGATTGTCGTGGCATCCTTCATGCTAATGGAGCCGCCAAAGCCTCCCAGAACTGTATTCCCATGGGACGTCAGACCTCCTGTGATGAGCAGGTTACTGTTCAGGTTTGTCGGGATGTCGATATCGAAATGCGTATTCTGCCCAAGACCGGAGAGCACGACCGACGTGTCGCCAGTGCTGGCATCGGTTTGCTCTAAGAGCTGTGCAATGTTGGATCCGCTGGGACTCTGGAAAAACTGCGTTCCTTGAAGAACGATATTGGATTTGGCCGTGATTTGCTGATTGAACGTCACCCCATCCTTGAACAGGGTGCTACCGCCATACCCACCGATAACAGCATTCCCATGTGTTTCCAGCCCCCCGGTGACAGTCAGGTCATTACCAACAGTCGTTGGCAGGTTAAACAGAACGGACGCGCCACCAGATGCCAAGCTTGAATACGCCAGTACGTTATTCTTCGATGCATCCGTGGATGCCGCTACTGCGACGATGTTGTCGCCCGCCGTATTCTGGTAGTAGGTCGTCCCGGTCGTCACGAGGTTTGCATTCACGCTCACCTGATTTTTGAATGTTGCACCCCCGGCAACATTGAGCGCGCCCGCCAACGATACATCACCGTTGCCAGCTACTGACAGGCCGCAATTCACGCCATATCCGCACAGCGCCACGCCGCCTGTGCTGCCCGGGAAGTCGATCTCGCCCAGCAGAGAGGCGGTATCCGTGCTGGACGTGTTGCCCTTCGTACCATTGATACGTGGCCCGAAGCGCAGGGTCGCGTTGGTGTAGCTTCCCGTTCCCGTGCCGTCGCTGGTGAGATGCGTTACCAGCCGCTCATTATACCCTGCGACGATCTGATGCAGTTCCGTCATATCGAAATCATAGACGGCTCCAACGGGAGTGAGAGCGAACAGAGAGCAGGCGGAAGGGAGATAGAGCTGATTGGTGTCGATCGCCATGTTTCCGCAGGCATCGGCAATCTCCAGATGATGTGGCATGTCATTCGCCAGCATCAATTCGTAGCTTTCCGACGTAAACACCTGACCCGGAGTGATGGACGCTCCTGCCGGGACAGACTGGCCTCCGCCAAACGTCAGACCGTGATAGCTCAAGGCTCCCGCCCGCGTCTCGTTCTGCACGTTGACGTCCACCTCGCCCCATTCGAGCTGATGAACTGACGACGTGTCGCGCGTACCTGCGCCCGTGAACGCGCCGTCGTACTGCATCATCGTATTGAACCCGAAGACTTTCGTCGGAGATCCCACGAACACGACAGGAGCGGGAGTTTTCGGGAAATAGAACGTATCCAGACCAGTAAGGCTCGGGGTTTGGCTGGCTCCTGAACGTCCCATCCGGTTCCAGGCCCAGACCGTGATAACGGCAGTCGGCCCCGTATTGTCCACGCTTCTGACGATGCCTGCCAGGAAATGGGGATTGTCCCATGTTTCAACATCTGATGCGGCGGGATCGGCGGAATTGGTGATGATGTACTGGCCCTGATGGATCAACAGGAGCTGCTGCGGCGTCAGGGATACGCTTAAGGTCGCCGTTGTGGTGGTGTAAGCCGTTACGGGCAGAACCAGTCGCGCCTGACGTGACCCGGCCTCCCAGTAGATCCCAGCCGTGTCAAAGCTGATGGGAACGATCCGGCTATCCCCTTCGTAATCGTCACCGCCCAGTTCAGCCAGCATAGTGTTCTGCTGGCCACCCGTCGTGAAGAGGCAAAGGCCGCACCCATTATTGAATGGTCCGTCGGGGTGGCTGGAAATGACCAGGCTCTGAGGCAACCCGGGTGATCCCATCGGGGAGTTTGCGACAGTCCCAAGGGGCGTGCCGCCCATCTGGAGCGTGTTGTTCCCGACCAATGGGCTGCCGAGAACGGCGGTCATGTCCTGCCCGACATACATTGACGGGTAAGCCGTCTGCGACTGGACGCCAAATGTTCCAGACGCGCTTAAAAGCGGCGCCGTCATGGCACCATTCATATTCAGTCCCGCCACACCCCCTGGCACATTCTTCTGGAGCGCGGCCATCACTGCGGCGATAGTCTGCCGATCCCAGAGTGTATTGGGGGCATTGATGATCGAAGCACCGCTGATACCGTTGCCCGGAGCAATCCACTGGCTGGTAATAGGCGCGGCGCCTGCCAGCGACGGCAGGAGAGCCAGCGTCAGAATGAGTTTTTTCATTTGCCGTCATCCACCTGGGTTGCGACACCGGCATTGTTCTGAAAGCCGTTGAAATTGGTGCCAGCTCCCATGGTCGGACTTGCGGCCAGGAGTGCAGCGAGAGACGCGGCGAGAGCCTGAGGCGACAAGGGCATGCCAGACGCCGTGCCTGTCATGGCCGAATATGCAAATACGTCACCGTTCATCCACAGACCGCCGCCCTCCGGCGCTTTTGTTGGAAGCGTCTGCCCAAGCTGGAGAAGGCCCAGAGCTACGATCGACACCGCAAAATTGTTTGCGGTGATGTTGCAAGGCTCATAGCCGGTGACAGTATTCTGGGCATTGAGAACAGGCCGGAGGAAGACAAGCAGATCCGTCGCCTGCACGCTCGTTTGCGTGAGTGCGGGGTCAGACGCGAGTTGAGGCATGGGGTCTATCCGAAGATCAGGGGGTTTCCGGAGGCATCAGGCACGATCGCCGAGCCAAGGAAAAAGGCATTCGGGGCATAGGCCGGGGCGTCACAGGTAATCAGCTGGGGCGCGCAGCGGACTATGATGGAGGCGGTAGCCGTGAAGACTGCGCCTGTGGCCGTGCGAACGGAAAGCGTTGCTGTTTGCGCGCCTGAGCACAGCCATTGCACCCACATAGTGGCCAGGGTTCCGAAAGTGCTGGTCCATGCGATCACGCCGCCGCTGCACATGGCTTCAACTTCCACGATCCGGTCGGAGCGCCCCAGAAGATGCGAGAAATCAATGCTGTAATCTGCAGATTCGTTCAGTGATGTTTCGGGCCAGCAAAGCCAGATGGGAGGGGAAGTCCCGCGAACTTGAAAAGATCGCGGGACTTCTGCGCGTAAGATACGCCGAGCCGGAACCCACGTCATGAAGTTACAGAGGCCGGGACCGCAGGCAGAACTGCACTGGCGGTGTCCGTCCCTTCCGCAATACCTTGAAGTGTCGAGACATATGCCCGCATCTGGGGGCCGAATGTATTCCCCATCGCAATGGCCAGCGCTGCCTCTCCTCTTACCGAGGTTAGCGCACCGATCGCCTGATCTTTCAGGGAGTTCATGAAGGTTGATTTGGCCGCCGCGTATTCGTCCGCCGTGCATGACACATAACCGTCCGGGATCGTCGTGCTGTTTCCCCAACTGGCGAGCCCGGTGACGGTGCCTGATGCGTTTTTCTGGAGTGCATAGATCGTCATGATGCCGCCTTATGCCGGGATGTAGAGATAGCTGAGGGTGTGGCCGACATTCGGCGGATTGGTCGCCGATGTGCCGCAATATGACCCCACAGTTACAGGGCCAGCCGAAACCTTCACGCATGAATGGTTGGTCATCGACGTTGAACCCGTTACCTGGTCTGCGCTGAGATTGGTGCCGTTAACGCTGATCGTCAGGTTTGTCTGATTGGTGTTCTGCACCGAATAGTTCGCAGAGCCGACGACAAGCACATAACCGTCGAGAGGCGCATCGAATTCAAGAGAAATGGTTTTCGAGCCACCGGACGCGAGCGTATAATATTGCTCGGTCCAATCTCCGAGACCCAGCGTCTTGTTGCCGGTCATGGCGAAGTTGCCAAAGTCAGTTTCGTCAACCTTCGCCCCGATACGCGCCGCTCCTGAAGTAACCCCCTCGCGCAGACCGATATAGACTTGGTTTCCCGTTGCCAGAGCTCCGTCAGACAACCCCTGTTTGATGAACTGATTCCAGCCAAATATCTGCCAAGCTGCACCGTCGGTGTTCGGGGTCGTGGTATTGCTGCCTGCGGTTGAAATCCACAACAGCCCGACCGTTGCAGCGTCGGCAACGATGGCATTGAGAGGGTAGCCCCCAACGGCCATTGCAAAATCTGCAGAAAAAGGACGGACCAGTCCCAGCTTTTGAGCACCCAAGGCAATCTGATTGAGCTGATTTTTAGATGGCGCAATTCCCGCCTCAGCCAATACACCCAACAACTCCTGCTGAACGATATTCAGCCAATCAGCTGTGACAACTGTAGCGGCCAATCCTGCTCCTGGATTTCCCCCCGTGAAAAATCCAGGAACGCCTGCCGCCGACACGGCGGGCATTGATGTAGCAGCCGTCGCGTTATCGATTGCGTACATTTCCACTTCTCGCTTTCATTTACTGTCGCCACCAAAATTGCCGAGTAGGTCTTCGCCGCTCTGCGCGAACAGCACGCGCGTATGGGCGGGGCAACGACTTATGATTTCGCAATTGAGAACTGCATTTCCCCAAGATATTAACGGTTCCCCTGCAGAACCTGAGTTTGCGAGAAAATACTGCTCCGTGTAGCCGGGCGCATTCACCGTCCACACGAAGGCCCAGTCGGATCCGTAAACGGGTTCCCCCGCACGAAAGATATCCGCACGAGCAGGCGCATGCTCACTGATCGTTATTTCAAAGCCGAGCGCTGCCGCGAAAGCGGCATAATAAGAGATGGAAGATCCGCCACTATCTGTCAGACGCGCTACAACCTGAGATCTTCGCAAGGAGAGCGTAGGGCTTTCACCTGCACAGGGATCTGGAAGACCGGTTGTTTTTTCCCATTCTTCAAGAAGCTCGATAGTCGTTTCTGGAAAGATTTCCGTAAGAAGATCCGAGGCCCTTTCACTATTTCTGGCAAAAGTCTTGCCCCATACAGTGGCGAGCATAGATGGAAGAGCATCGCGCTCGCGTGACCAAATTGCGCCCCGAGGCAAAAGCTGCAGGAACGCCTGGCGGAAATTCTCCGCCGAGAAAACAGGCGCCCCCACCGTCAGGACGCAAAACTAACTGTGCCCAAGACCGGCATGGCCCCGATATTTGCGGCGACAATTGATTCCGCGGGCGAGATTACAGCGAACCGATCGAGATCCAGCGCACCAATGGCCTCTGTCCATGCGCTCTGATACAGCGTCGTCCCAGGAGCAGACAGGCGCGTAAACATGTCCTGCAACGCGTTAATAATCAGGATTTGATTGGCCGTCGTGTTTCCATCTCCAAGGTCTGAAACCACGAAATTGACTGGCTGAGCGACTGGTGCGCACACAATAACAAGTGCGGTGACAGGTCTCTGCAGATAAAGCGCGTTTGCCAAAAGCAACTGATCGCCCGTAGCTGTATTGTATCTCGCTTCAGCGCTTGCCGCGCCGTCGGTGCCCTGAGGAAGCCCACCTTGAGCAGACCTGACATTGTCCATAGCAAAATAGACAACAACGGTCCCTGCCCCGAACCCATTAGCATTGACCCAGGCACGCGTTACGCCGCTGACCTCTTTGGCCCACCTGACATAATCAGCTGCATTTCCGTTCTCGCCGCCTTCTGCGAAGGCATCAAGAACACGCCCGCGGAGGTCGCTGTCATTTTCAATGTCAGCTCCACCCGTAAAAGCGAGAGTTACAGAACCCGTCGTCTGTATCCCGTCAACCGGGCTACCTAAAGTCGCGGTAGCCCCGACCGGAGCATTTCCTGCCGCCCCTGCCGCCTGTACAGCGCATGAGACGACCGTAACGCCATTGGCCGTTACACTATTATCGGTCGATATGGCAGTAAGGGCGCCGGTTATCTGGATGGTCGTGCCAGTAGGAACGGTTTTCGCGCCCGTCACACCGAAAGAGACCTGCCCGTATGCCGTAGTAGCCGGCTTGCGCGTAATCTTTTTCAGGCCGCCCCACGCCTCAAGAAAGACGCCTGTTGCAGTCCAGGGAACGGCCTGCTTCGCGATCCAGTCAAGATAACCATAATGAAGATGCGCAAGGCCTGCGAGGACCATTGCAAGAACATAGAGGACTGAAAATCGAAGGAGTGCAGTAACCCCGGCGATCCCCCCATTCTGGATGTCCTGAAGCGCCTGCTGCCGCAGATCTGTAAGCGTTGGACGACTGAATGCCATTACAGCCCCTCCCAGGCCCATGAAAACAGAAATGTCTGAGGCGCCGCCGCCCCGGGTTCGTACACGCCGATCGCAAATTCAGCCGTATTGGCGCTAACCGCGCTCCATGCAGTTCGGATGGAAATACTGGTCGCCACACCGTCATCGATGAGCCACTGGAGACACTCCTTGAGAATGTCCTTGAGCTCGAGGAGGACAATCTTGTCGCCGACCTTGATGGCGCGACGTAATTGCCAGAGCCTCGAGCCAACCGGCAGCTTGTCCTGCTCATAAGCATCCCCCCACCAGCCGCGCCGGTCGTTCAAGCCGCTCATGGCTGCATTTCCAGGCGCTTGAATAGCGACTGCGGAATCCGCTGGCGAAGGCTGCTCCGGAGCGACCCGGTCCGTGAAGATGCTGACCATCACGGCTGAGCGCAGCGGGTTATCGAGAGCCAAATCACCGGACACAATGGTCCAGTCGCCCCTGCATTCCCGGGCGTTCCAGATGATCGCAATATCCACGAATTACCTCAGGAGGATGCCGGCGGCCCCGATTTTCCGGAACCAGGCTCAACATCCGTTGTCAGATGATTCTGAAGAGAGATCTCTCCGGCCTTCACATCACCAGATGCGTTGAGATCGCCATTGATGATCACATCCGCATTGATCATCAGCTTTTTCTCAGCCGGATTAATCTCGATTGAGCCGTCGCTTTTCAGCCAGATCCGACTGCCCGTCCGGGGGTGATAGACCGCGACGTCACCGGGCTCGAGATCGGACGGACGTCCCCGCTGATCCCCGGACGCTACAGCTACCGCCCGGGTACGATCACCGGAGATAAACATCAGCGCCAGATCGCTACCTGGTACCGAGCGGCTTGCAAAGCCGTAGAGCTGCATTACCGGCACGTCTGATCTCAGCTCACCGCTCGCCAGTGCAACCTGAACCGTTGATGTCGAACGTGACTCATCGGTGTCCGCCGTCTGCCGCCCCAGGCCGAAGGCCATTGCGACACGACGCGCCAGACGGGCGAGTGAGGACATATCAGTTTCCTAGCTGTTGATCGCTTGGATTCCCTCATTGGAGAGAGCCGGCAGGAGCAGTGGCTCAGGCATCAGACCTTCAGGCGGTATCAGCACGAGATCCGCACGCGTCCCATCCTCGCCTTGCCGGAAGACAATCTCGGCAATCACGAGATCCATTTCCTCTCCGCTCTTGAGGCGGACAGGAGCCATGTGATTGACGGCCCACAAGTTGCCTGAGGTATCGCGCCAACTGTCGCACGTCACAGTTACCGTGTTCGCCCGCCCATATCGGCGCGCAACCTCCCATTGAACCCGCTTGGTTGTGACTGCATAGTCCTGATCGCCAAGCTCAGCCGGGATCAGAAGCGGCCGGGTCCGGACAATACCCGGATCTTCTGCCACCGCCCCGGACGTGACGGCATCCATCTGTCCAATGTAGTCAGCATCCCCAGGCTCACTGAACAGGAGAGCCGTTGTCATCAGAACGGCGGTGATACTCGAGAACCGCCCTGCCGTGCTTCGAACGGTGGTCATCTGCTCGACATTTTCGCCGTAGATCAGACCGCTGGCCATGCGCTGACTTCCGACAGCTGCGAAAGCTACGTTCCCGTCTGGCAGGTCATAGAACAGCACACCTGCCAGGCGTGCCACTCGTTCGATGATCTCATAGGCCGTTTCGGTCAGGATGACGCTGAACTGCTGGAGGTCAATGTTCCCTGCCCCGTTGATCTGGACGACGTCGATCTCTGCGAATTTTGCTACCCTTTTTGCAAGGGCCAAGGCATTGGTCGAGTTCATCTGATACGTGGAGAACTCGGCCGAACAGTCCACCAGATCCATGCTCTTGCTGGCGATCTGCAGGCGGAATTCATGCCTTTCCGGGCTGACAGCCTCGACGACTGTGACGACATAGCCGGTGATCAGAAGATCTGTTCCAATCCGGACTTCAGCAACGTCCCCCTCATTCACCAAAGGAACGCCAGCTGGATTATTGAGATCGCCCAGCCAGTTCTCATTACTCTCTGATGCACTTTTTGCGGGCTGGTACTCTGTCATTCCCAGATCGGCAACCCACGGCATCAAATCGACACCACATCTTACCGTGACGTCAGTCCAGCCGGTAAGGAGCCTACCATTGATCAGAACAGAAGCCGTCTTCTGAGCATCCTCGTCATAGCCGAGGATCTGCTCAATCTGATCAATGATGCCGCTCATGAAGACAACGCCTCAAACTCAGTTGGCATGAATGCCGGGTGAACGGGATCAGCTCGATTCACCAGATCATCGGATCGGGTACCGTCCGCATAGAGCTGTTGGGCCAGTGTCAGTGCCGGCAGCGGCGCGTTTCGCTGGATCGTGACGATGTCAGGCAGTTTTGCCGCCCGCTTCATCAGATCCTGCGACACCTGAACCCGCAAAGCCTTCAGAGCCGCCCAACTGGCGTCATCCTGTGCATCGGCGGCGACCAACTCTTCAGCCTCGAACAGCGCGACCACGCGGCTGCACATTGTCTCTGCATCCTCTGACGAGGCGGGGGTCCAGTCCGAGCAGGCTTGAGCAATCGAAGCTAAAGCAGCACGCCGACACAGGGCAGCGGTTTCGGTCTGGGCCGTGGCCAGCGCGGCGCCGATCGGGGCAGTTGAGTTGATGACGTCGACTGAACATGAAGCCATTGGCCACAGAAGCGAGATTTGCACGCCTGGGTCTGCGATTGCCTCCCGAAGCGTCTCTGTCAAAGCTTGCACGGCCGAAGAAATCGCTGCTGCCGTTGTAAGGCTCGCGAGTGCTGCAGTTGCTTGCTCGATTGCATCCCGCGAGCCGCTGAGGGTCGTCAGAACACTGTCTTCCGTAGCCGTCGCATCCGTTTCGGCCCCTGCCCCGGAAGCATACCGGCCATTATTGCCAGGAAGAACCGAGGCAGCAGACTGCATCGCTTCTGAAGAGCCAATCGCGGAAAGAGCACCGCCACTCCAACCGGCCCCTACTGATCGGGCTGCGGCAATGGCAGACCCGCCAGTCGCAAATGCTGACGATATGCGGCTGGAGTAACTGGAGGATGATGCAGATGAGAGCGCAATGCGTGCGACCGCGACGGCCGCATGAAGTGCTGTGACGACCAGAGTGCCCAGCAGGTTCTTCTGTTCGACAAACTCGAACTCGAGATCCACGACATTCAGCCGTCCGTCCCGTTCCCGCCAGTCAAAGCGGGTACATGCTGCCTGAATTGCCCCGATGGACGGATGCACCAGCAGGCCATTCCCCGGTCTTTCCACGACCGCTACCAGAGCGTCCCTTTGCACATAAGCCAGATCACCGACCACAAAGCCAAGGATCCGATATCGCCGCGCCTTCTTGCCAAGGTCTTCAACCCAGACACCTGCGCGTCCGGGATAAGCATGCTCAGCCTGTTTGCGCCCACTGGAGCCGCCGCTGCCGATCACGACAAACGGCACTCCACGGAACGAGCACTGAAGGTATTCAGCCGCCGTTCTGGCGAGAGTGCCGCTCATGTTAATTTTTCATCCCTGATTTGAAGGTTAATTCCCCACAGCGGTCAGCGCCGGATCCATCGCCCGATGCTGGCTGATGGCATGGACTTTCAGCCCCGGTGTCGTGCTTTTCACCTGTACCGATGATCCGGGCGGAGCATTCCGGTGGTCGATTTCGACGCGCAGTTGGGCAGTTTTTTGATCAATACTTTGCAGCGCCGGCGGCAGGGATAACTTGGCATCACTGAGTTTGCTGGCCCAGTGATCCGCCATCTCACCACGAATAGAACCTTCGTCTGCCAAATTGGCGGGAACTTCATACCCATACGAAACGGCCTGCGCCGCCTCTTGAGGGTTTCGGGCCATCCGGAGATTAGCGTCCGCGAGGGGGTACTTGTTCTTCAACTCCCAGTCATAGAACTGAAGCTGCTCAGCAAAAGTTGAGTCCCGGATATTCTTACCCATGTGCTTTTCGAAAAGCTTCTGCCGGTCCGGATGCCATTGTCCAATCCCGTAAGCCGATCCATTGTCTCCAACGCTGTCAGGAAGGAACTGGCTTTCACGGTCGATATTCGCGACCATGCCAAGCGATTCAGTGCGAGAGCGACCTTGCGACCGAAAATAGTTATAAGCCGCCTGCGCCTGCCCTTTTTCGCCTCCGGACAGACGCCAGATGCCGCGGCCGATGTGGTTACTGGCAGACGGCGGAGCGGTTTTAGGATCTTTGTAGTGCTCCCACGCAAGATAGAGCGCCCCAAGTCCTGCTATTGCACCGGTTGCAGCAAGGCCAATCCCCCCGATCGCCGTTGAGATACCAAGTATTGCCGTCGCAAGAGTTGCGACCCCAGCCAACACTGGCGCCGCATACAGCACCGCAATCCCTCCAAGAGCGATTTTCCCGGCAGTTCTCCAGCCACCCAAACCATCAACGACGAGCAGAACTTCGTCATATACGCCCCTGATATCACCCTTGATTTGGCTCCATCCGCCTGTCCGAAGCCAGGTGATGAAGCGGTGAACATATCCGGCGATATCCTGGGCAATCCACTCTCGGTTTGCCGAAATCCAGTCCCGCATCTCATTGACGACAGGCGTGATCACTGGCTCAACAGCCTGAGCCAGCGAATACCCAAACCCTTCAACTGCTTCCGTAAGTCCTGTCTGAGCCTGACGAAGCCGATCAGCGGCGTCAGCTCCGGCCCGGTTCATGACGCCCAGTCGTTCAGCTTCCTTTACGTTGGCCTGATACTGCTCTTCGGTTTGTTGCAGGATTGGCATCAACCCTTGCGCCGCCCCACCAAAGATCTGCGTTGCAGCGATCACCTTGGCGGCCGGGTCACGGATCGAACGGATACGCTTGGCGACCCGTTCAAACATGTCATCGGGCTTCATCCGCTGCAGTTCCTGCAGACTGATTCCAAGAGCTTTGAACTGGACAATAGCTTCCGGAGCAAAGCCGTGCGTAGCTTCCCAACGGGTCTGCGAAAGTCCCTGCAAAGCGCTGGACATCGCCTCTTCAGAGCCACCTGACAGACGCGCCGCGTTTTGCATCGCCATGAGACGATTAGGCGCCATCCCCATGGAATTTGCCGCGGTTCTCAGGTTCGTTCCGAACTGGCCCCAGGCACTTGCCAGCTTATAGATGCCCGCTATGGACGCTGCTCCCGTAATCGTCCCGAGAACAGGAACGATCTGCGAAAGCGAACGGAACATGCCAAGACCAGCGCGGGCAACCTTGCCGACACCGCTTTGGAGGCGTGTCAGACCTGTAACGCTTGAAAAGCGATTGACGGCAGCCATTGTCCGCCGAACAGGAGCCTGAATAGCCGCGATCCTGGCATTGATGCGCTCAAGCGTCTGAGACGCCCGATCGACAGCCGAGATCGTTACCTTAACGCCTTTGTTGGCCATTCCGCTTGGCGTCCTTTTGGTGCTGTTCTGAGATCCGGTTCGCTTCTTCGACGTATCGCCAAAGATCTGTTCCGGTCAGATCTTCAGTTTCTGACCTGGACCAACCCGAGAAGAACTGGCTCAGATCTCCTGGTAGGCTGTCCCAGTTGGCGGGCCAGGTATAAAAAAACCCGTCACGTAGTCTGCCGCCTCCGCAAACTTACTGATCGGCAGCCGCAGCAACGCAGCGCGATGCCATTCGCTGATTTCCTCTACCAAGGCCATTTCAGCCCGGAGCGCAGCCTCAATGGTGCCGGCACCTTCCCCCGATTTGAACCGCCGGCGTTCAGCTACAGAAGGCTCACGCAGCCTCATTTCGCTAAATTCTTTGCCGCCGCCTGGAATAGCGTCCCTAAAGATCAGGACCTTTTCAGGCCGGAGATCGAGGCTGCCCTGTAGATCGGGATCGTTCATTTCCCGCCGTGCGCCACGCTCAAAGGCTGTGACGTATTCAACAGCACGATCCAGCGCGCGCGACGGCAGTTTCTGGATAACCACCTGCGGCACCCCAGCCGCTTTGGCGACAAGGACAATCTGGCTGTCATAGATGGACTGGAGCGACGGACGCTTGCCAATTACCTGAGCTGCGCCAAGGACGTCATACAATGAAGGCTCACACAGATTGAGCCGGTCATATTCCTTCCCCTGATGCAGGATCGGAGTATCGAGTACGACGACACTATTGTCCTCTTCGTCGCTCTCGACGCCCTGGAAACCACTCGGAGAATAGAGCTCGAGGAGTTCCGCGTCAGACAACCCTCGGCTCATCCCGACACCACATCCACGGTCACGCTGTCGCTTTCAACGTGCAGCTCGAACGTGCCTTCCTGAGTGTTGATATTGATATTCTCGGTCTGCCAACCATTATCGACGGTCACGACTTTGCCGTTGGCCTGTTCGATAATGATCGTCAGGCCGCTTGCGCCCTGGAAATCCAGCGGGTTCGTGTCACGACGGTCACGCAGGGTCATCTGAGCGAAACCCTGCGTCGGCATCTGCGAGAAACCCTCGACAGCGGACTGCCCCTTGAGGGTTTCGTTCTGCATCCCTGCCGCCTGATACTGGCACTCCCCCACGACGTTATAGACGACGCCGTTAATGGTCGCGGTCGCGGTACCCGCAAGGGGGCCACGATATACGGATCCCGACATGGGCCCTCCTTAGGATTTTACGAACTGGACGCTGCCGGCGATGATCCGGAGCTGATTGGCGAAGTCGTACGGCATCAGCAGCTTGACGACGCCGTTGCCCGTATTCTCCGCAACGATATTGGCGGCGAATGTATCTGCATTCTGAACCCAGAGCTGTGTTGCCTGCCAGCGGTACCGCGATGCACAGGCCTTGCCGATCAGCTTCGCCGTGGTCGCTTTGGCACCAGCCGGGATCTTGGTCCCGTCAGCGACAAGGATGCACCCGCCATACTGGCTTCCGAGGAAGATCCGCATGTCTTGCATGCAGATCTCTGCCGTCAGCATGGTCTCGATATCGAGATAGCTGTTATCCGGTAGACCCGAGGCGTTGGTCTGGTAGGTTGTCACCAGGCGCTCGATATTGACCGTGCCGCTGTCGTCGACGGTGAAGGTCGAGAGGCCATCATACAGGAGGCTGTTGCGCTGCTCTGTTGAGTAGCGGCCAGCATCGGTCGGCGGCATGACAGTCAGGGACAGTGCCGTGATCGGCAGCGCCGGATTGCTCCGCATGCTCATCGCCGTTCGCGCTGCCACCTGAGCCGCCCAGGAAAGAGGATCAGACGGACTGTCCCCGATCGGCATGACCGTCGCGTGCTGATCATTCTGTGTCAGCCCGAAAGCTGTCGCCTGCCCGTATGTTCCACGATAGGCCGTGATGGCATGCCCGTAGAGCTGAAGCATCGGCGACCACCGACCAGCCGTATCGTTCAGCCATGCCTTCAGCGCGACCAGAGAGCCGCTATCCGTATAGGGGTGGCTGATCAGGTCATAAACGCGTTCGCCCTGTGTCGCGAGAGACGTCGCCAGCGTGGTCGGGTTCGTCTTGCCTCCGGACATCTGACCCAGAGCAACCGTCAGACCAGACGGAACCGACTGACCACCGGCAGTTCCGAGTACAGCAACTCCCAGAAGAATATCATTGCCAGACATTCCCTTGTTAATCGCAGTCAGCGTCACCGTCCCCGTTGACGAGGTCACAGATACCGGCAGAGCCGAGACGGCCGCCGCAGCGGTAGCGACACCAGAAGCGACCGTCGCGGCAGTATCACCCGCATTGACCGCGACACTGATCAGCTGATCGCCGACGTACAGCGGAAGCGTTCCCGCTTCTGTCGCGGCCCCGGAAATCGTGAATGTGCCTGTGGCAGCAGTAGCCGATGAATCATCGGTCAGCGGAAGAACCCAGATCTCACCTTGCGTGTCGATAGCCCGGTAGGCCTTGACCAAACGCGCGCACTGAGAAGCCGCGCCATATTTGCTGACCGCATCCGAATAACCGCCCGAGAGCGTGGCAACGCCAGCAACACCGCTGCCTGCGACCATCTGACCAATGATCAGCACGCGACGAGCGACAGCAGCCGTATTGGCCTTGGAGTTATCCAGAGCAAAGTAGAGACCCGGAACCCGGTTCGTGTCCGAGTAATTCGGTACCGTGATGGATCCGCTCATGCCGCGGGTTCCTTTTCGGGCTCAGGGATTGCAGGAGACGCAGCCACTTCCGGCGCGGCGGGGGAGGCCTGCTCTTTGACCTCTTCGATATCGCCGTGCTTCAGGGCGAGAAGCCAGAAAGAGGTTTCAGGCACTTTCTCACCATCCGACTTGAGCAGCCGCATGGATCCGGGCCAGCGCACCGCTCGCCCGTCAGCAGGTTTTACAAACATGGATTCCCCTATTCGGACGGAAACTTAACCGTCATGCCCGCGAATACGGGCTGGTCTGCCGTCCTGAGAGTTGCATCAATTTCGGTGAGCGGTACGCCATCAGGCGGGTAGGTCTCGATATACTGGAAACCGAGGATCATCTTGAACTCGCCGATGTGCGCGTTTCCCTCGCTGCTGATTTCCGTCGCGGTGGAAAATTCGGAAACCTGACTGATTGCGGCCTGCAGAGGCACATCCCGCATCAGAGCGAGTTCGATTTCTTCAGCGAACCTGTCGAGTAAAGCTTCGACTTTCGAAGGCGTCCCCGCTGAAACGTATCCCCTGATTCCCATCGTGGACGTACGTTCGAACTGGACTTGGGCAGGACCCGGGCTTTCCCCACGATCCTCATAAATCTGCAGGTATAATGCTGGGAGGTTCCGCTCCCCGATTGGCAAAGACCGGCCTACGAAGACATTCTCACCAGCCATTGTGCCGGCACACTTGAGCGCCGAGACCGCGAGATCACGGATAATCACCCGGTAGAGCATCGTTTTCTCCGGTCGCATCATTCAGAATGAGCAGAGCCCCTCCTCGCCCGTCAGGCTGTACCTCATGAATGCGATACATTTTGCCGCGCATCTCGATCAGGTCCCCCTGATCAGGCTCAACTGCCAGCGCGCTCAACTGAATCCCGAGAACCGGACGGGATGTCGTGACGTGAACACCACCCATCCCATCATCCCCACCAAGCGGATCCAGAGGATAATAAGCGTCATCGTATACGCCCGTCATCGCTACCCAATCGCCCAGGCGGCCGGACTGCCACCTTGCAGACTCTGCAAAAGTCGTCATGCAGGGCCCAAGCGCCAGCTTGTCGAAATCAATCATTGATGGCCCTGCTTTCAAGATGAATCAGGCCACGACAGGCGGTTTTGGTGGGGGAGGATCAATAGGAGGCGGCATGGCCTTACCCCCCGAAACAGGGTCGCCCAGATCCTTGTCGCCCTCGTTTTCCTCATCCTGATCATCAGGATCGAGATCAGGGCCTGTCATGTCTTCGTCCGTCGTCGGCATGCGTGCCGGCAGACAGTGTCCACAAGCCACCATCTGTCGGGCTTCTTTCGCGGCGAGCACGACAATGTCCCCCTCCTCGAGGAGTTCACCGTCATGCCGAAAACGGCGCCCAGAGGCGACTTCAACTGCGAGTTTGCGATCTTTCCGGGCCATGATCAGGTCGCCGCGCTGGTGACAGTGGCTGCCAGACAGGCATTAACCCGGCTGGGGATAACGAGCGGCGCAGACTGCATCATCAGGAAACGCTGAGCCGGGTCTTCCTGCATCCAGGACTTCGGCGCATAGGCTGTCGCCACATAACCCAGAGCAGGATCCTTGATGGCGCCATAAGCGCGGCTTCCGTTGAGCTGGTCAGAAACAGCCAGAACAGTCCCATCCGGGATCATCGGCAGTTCCTTATTGTCGTCGTCGACGTACCAGTCGTTATACAGCCAGACGCGATAGGTGCCCCAGTATCCCATCAGGACTGCACCAGGAGCGGCTACAGGCCCCTGCATGAGACGGGTGTCGTCGTTGGCGCGTACCGCCGAGTTCAGGATGGCGTTCTTGACCTCATCATCCTTGATGAGGGCGTTGTAAGGCGAATTGGTGAAGATCAGGTCGGTAATCTGGGCTCCACTGGCCTTCAGCATCTGAACCGACCACTCCCGGACGCTGTTCGTCGGGTTGGCTACGGTGCCCGCAGCGTCCCACAGGCTTGTGCCAGTTTCGACGATTGTCAGGCTCGGGTCGCGCTGGAAATCGATGGTCGAGGTCGGGAAACCATCTCCCGAGACCGTCAGCTTGCCCGTAACGAGCGCCTGGGCTGCCATCCATTCCTGACGACGCTTGAGCATGTCGACCTGATCGGCCAGCTCGAAGACCAGATTGGCCTCCATACGCTCGCCAGCCGTCAGGGGAGCGCCGCCGTTGATCAGCTCACCGCCCGCGATGCGCTCGCCAAGCATACGGCGGACGGGACGCATCAGATCCGGAGCGCGCTTGTCCTTGATGTAAGGCGGCTCGAAGACGTTCGTCTGGATACGACGTGCTTCGACAAGTCTGCCCTCTACGAGCGGACTGACGAACGGCGACATCCGGCGCTTGCCGACGTCGACATCGATCGACACGTACTGAGTGTCGCTTTCCACGATGTTCGGAAAGAAACCGTCCAGCAGAAAGGTCTGGGCCACCTTGAGGTTGGCAACAACCTGAATCAGGACGTTTGTGTCAAAGATGGAGATCGCTTGAGTCACAACGCTATTCCTCAGGTCGGGTCAGCCGCGCTTACGGCAGACTTCAGGTAGATGTTGTTCGGGCGGAAGGCGGCTTTCAGGGTGGCAGCTGCCCAGCCGGTACCCATGGTGACGGCGTTTTCATTGAACTCGCCTGTCAGATAGACACCCGCCCCGACAACGTCTCCGGCGGTCGTGTCATAGGTGTCGGCCAGGATCACCACCGGGGCCTGACTGCCATCGGTGGCTGCCGATGCGGACGGAATATACTTGCCGGAGGCCGTCACGAGCCCAAGGGCTGTTCCACGCGCCACAATGCCATTTCCGCCCGCAAGTGTGACGTTGTCGGTGACCCGAGGGTAGACGCCGGCGATCAGCTGATCGGGCTGATACGTGGCATCGAACATGGCTGGCGTCTGGGGATAGATGCCGTTTACGGAGTTGGTATCACTCATGATGCTTACTTCCTGAAGGCGCGAGCGCGTTCGACCATACGGGCCGCGACGGATCTCGGTGATGACGGATCAGGGCGCCCCTGCCGCTCTTCCTGCGCAGGGATTGGGGCGCGGCGAGAGCGCGACATGCGCTGATCGAGGGCGCTGATTGCGGAAGATTGATTCTCTTCCTCAAATTCTGCCTCGACCGCAGACGCCTTTGCTGGCGCACGAACACCAGACGCCATCGATCCATTCAGAATGCTGATGGCCTTGCTGCGCGGCAGATTTGTCGTGAAGGCCAGCTCCGCCGCGAGCGCAGGGTTTGCGGCAGCACCAGGCGCGGAGAAGATTGCCGCTCCACGGCCACGCTCACGGGCGCGGGCAGAGGCCTTCTCCCCGTCGTCTTCATCCTCTTCGTCGGAAGCATCATCGCCCTCTTCTTCAGCGACCTCATCGTCCTGTCCGTCCGAATCCTCGTCGCCGTCATCATCGGCGCGACCCGCCTTCTTGGCCTTTTTGGCTTTCTTGGACTTGTCAGCGCGACGCGCCTTACGGTTCTTGGGCTTCTCGTCTTCACCCTCGTCCTCACCGCCCTCGTTTTCAGACGAGTTGGCGTTGTGATCATCGGTGTTGTTCTCATCGTCTTCCGCAGCCCGTGCGGGCGCGCGGAAAAGGTGGGCAAACCGGGAAGGCTTGGCCATAGACTGTCTCCCAGACATGAAAAAGGCCCCAGAGGGGCCGGTTTTTGAAGTTCAGAGCTTGAGAAAGGCGGCTATGGCCTCTTCCGGCGTGGCGATCTCGTCTGCCAGGCCGATCTCCACCCCATGCCGCCCCAAATAGGTACCGGCCTGGGTATTTCTCACCACGTCCGCTTCAATCCCGCGATTACGCGCGACTGTCTGCACAAAGAAATCGCCCATTTCATCGATTTCTGCCTGCGCCCGCTCACGAGCAGGATCCGTCATCGGCGTGGTTGGATAACCATCAGTCTTTCGGGCGCCGTACTGGAATGTCGTCACCTTGATGCCAGCCTTGTCCAGCGCATCCGTGATGTCGACATGCATGCCGACGCAACCGATCGATCCGGTTCCACCCATCTGCGGAACCGTGATGAAATCAGCTGCTGAAGCGACGGCATAGGCCGCCGAGAAGGCTGCATCATTCAGGATCGCCCAGATCGGCTTTTCCCCCCGCGCCCGATAAATCATCTCGGCAGTATCAAAGCATTCACTTACGGTCCCGCCTGGAGAATTCACCATCAGTGCAATCCGGCTGACGGATGCGTCGTCAAGCGCCGCATTCAGGGCTTTTCGGATGTCCTGATAATATGTTGCCCCAGACCAGCTCCATCCGGTTCCCGGAAGAAGAATTCCGGAGACCGGGATCAGAGCGACGCCCTGCACGACTTCATATGACTGGGCCTCAGTGTCACGCTCACCAAAGAAGGCCTCAGCCCCCGCTCCGGCCTCAAACGACCGCTTCAGCAATGCTGATCGAGCGTTCGACAGCATCAGTGGCCGATTCAGGAAAAGAGATGCGGCCTGTGTCATTTCGCGTCCTCCTCCTTTGGTTGAGCGGCATCCTCTGCCGCAACACCGCTGAGCGCCCATTCCGGAGGTGTGAGCCCCAGTTCCCTGAAACGATTGACCTCGACAGCACGTTGATCGACCTTTTCTTCCCAGTCCGCCCCACTGTTCTCGGCGATCTCGTCCTCGAGCGTTGTCAGGCCGGCATCGATGCCCATGATCGAACCTTTCCGTTCGGCCACAGGATCGATCCAGCCACGTCCGGGTCCAAGCCAGTTACACCGTGAAAGCGGCGTTCGCAGGCGGGGGAAATACTTGGCCAGAAACCCGCGCGGCGCACCTGCCGGCAATGGCAGTTCGTCATAAAGAGCTACGCATTCTTCAAGCCATGCGGTTCGCATGGGAGAAGCGTAGCCCTGAGCGAAGTTCTTTCGCCGACGATCCATCGTCTTCCATGCCTCGAGCATGGCCGCACGAGCAGAAGAATAGTTCACGTCTGACCAGTTATTACTGACCTGCATGGACGAGACCCCCGCGCCGGAGGCAACATTCCGCAAAACGGCGCTCTCGAACGCTGCAAAGTTGGAATTCGGCCGCGCTGCATCAACAGTGTTGATCTTCTCGCCCGGAGCCAACATTGGCATGCGAACCCCACCCAGCATGACCCGGTTTTCATCATGGAACGCCGTCCGGACGTCCTGATAAGCCATGACACCGTCACCCCCACCCGCACCCAGAGCGTCTGCCACCATCTCCTGATCGTAAGGAGATTCGACGTACGCCCCGAAAATGGAATTGACGATCGCGGCGTCCAGTTCTGTTCCATCATACTTGATGAGCATCTTCAGCCGTTGAACGACTGGGGCGAGAATTCCCGCTCCGCCGCGATGCTGGCCTGCACGCTCAGTCTGGAAATGGTGCACCATACTTGCGCGGCCCCATTCGGTCTCACGCTCGATATAATCCCATTCCTGCGTTTCTGCCGCCGAGAACCAGTCTCCCTGATGAGCCCGCCGAATATGGTATCCGAGTGGTGCACCCCATTCGTCGATCTGGACGCCGCCGCGGCAGTATTTCAGATCCCAGTTATTCTGGGGGACAGACAGTCTGTCCGGATCGATCAGGTTGAAACAGGTTGCATATTCGGCCCGCCCTTCCCCGATCCGCTCTGGAAGCCAGCAGACTTGGGCAAGGCTGTCGCCATCCACCAGGTCGTGCCGCAAGCCTGTCCAGCACATTTGCGTAAAGCTGAGCCTGCGGCCGACATCGCAATATCGATTTTCGTCTTCAGCGAACCCCCGCCAGTGGCTGTCGACAGCCCTCCCCCATTCGTCCGCCCATACCGCATCGAATGACAGGCCGGTCTTCACGCGCAATGCACGATAGTCTGGCTTGCTGATTGCGCGAAAGGAGCCGCCGATTGCGTTGTCCAGAACACGGGTGATTGTGCCCGAAGCCCAGCCATCGTTTCGAACCAGGTCCCTGATGCGGGAGACGATTCGGTCGCGATAGACATTCAGCTCAACGTCCGGCGACCACAGCAGCGGATTCCAGGCCTCCATGTGAGGCCCGGTGATGTCCGCGGCATCATAAGGGGTCTGCCCCCAACCACCCGCCAGTCCCATCGCGCGACGACGACGTGGCAGCGCAGGCGTCCGGGGCATCCCTTTTCCATCAGGCCCGAGAATGACTGCGCTGCGATCTGTCATCGGAATACAAACCTTACTGGACGCCTGCGAGAGATCCCCAGCTGCTTCTGAAGGAGCTGGATATACTGAAGAAGGTCCGTCTTATTGGCTGCGGTATAGGTGACGGATCGGGACCCGTTTACCTGCGAGTACGAGACCGCAACCGGCTTTCCGCCGATCATCAGGTCGTTATAGGCCTGTTGTGCTGCAGCCAGATTGGCCTGAAGCTGCGCTGTCGTGACCCCAGACATGCTGGTTTGGGGAGGCCTGCGGACATACTGCCCGCGTCCGGTAAGGGATGTCATCGCAAACCTCTTCTGCGGAAAACTTTGATGATCTCTTCATTGACGACCCGGTCCTGACGGCGCGCGATTGTCTCATTCACGATCTGCTCTACTGGCAGACGCGCCTTGTAGTGAGGCTGTGACACGAACCGGAGAATTTCTCCGATCTTACCCGGCCCAATCAGCTTGAAAATCCCACGCGGACGTCGGTTTCCGCGCTCGTAACCCACAAAGAATTCGCTGTGCGATCCGCGAGCATTTTTGAGCTGTTTTGCAATCCGTCGCGCCGTCCGGTCGCCCATGTTTGATGTCGGGTCAAGCATGAGGTTCAGACGACTCAGGATCTGGATGATGATGCCCCGCTTGATGTTTCCGTTTTCGTCCAGCGGACAGTCTTTTCCTGGAACAACATATTGACCGCCCGATACCGTTCGAAGCGCCTTTTCAAACCGTTTCATGTCGCGCTCGCCGCCATGGATCTGTGGCCCAAGATAAGTAATCGCAGGCGTCCCGCGCCGCGCAAAATCCCGGGTCGCCACCCAGGCTTCCAGATTTTTCCCGGTCGCAGGCCTCGTAAAGAACCCGTTCAGCGTGAAGGCATTGGGCCGGTCAAAAACCTCTTTCATCCGGTCAACGACCTTCATACGGGCTCCAGTAGCCAAGCGGTTCAGTGCAGAAGCTGCAGCCTTGGGAATTTCGTTTTCTGCCAAGGCGCTCAGATCTCTCTGGAGCGCCTTGGCATCGAGGCCGACTTTAAGATCCATCGGCATCTTGAATTTCCTATCCCGGTAGACGCTTAACCAGGCGGCGCAACCGCTCCTGTCGAGACTGGCGAGCTGTCTCGACGGGTTTCGGTGCTTCCGCCCTTTTCTCGTTGCTCCAGCCGCTTACGACCTGCGTAATTTTCGACAGGTTTTCCACGAGGATTTCTGTCGATGAGACCACATTACTGTTCTCGTCCCACGGAGCTGCCCAGACAGGCGGAGAGTTCCATGGCATCCGGGCAATTCCGAACAGGAAAGCCAGGACGTTCGTCATAACCATCAGATCCAGCGCCTCATTCCGGGCCGATGGTGTGACTTTCGCCCACCGTCCGTCTGGACGCCTCTGTTCCGCCACTAGCTGCTCGAAAAAGGGATGCGGAGGTTCATTCGCCAGCAAGCCTGCCGGAAAATGAACGCGCCAGGCCCCGATGTCAGCGACCTGTAACTGGGTCGAAGCATCATCCTTGAAGCGGTTCGGGTTGAAGAACCCAACCGGGATCTCGCCTCGTGCCGCTGCCGAACGATCTTTTCTCTGAGTGTCCGGATAGGTGACCACCAGCGCCGGAGCGTTGATTGTACTCGCACCCTTGAGCGGGAGGATGGTCCAGCCATCCCGCCCGTCAAACCGCCCCATCCGTTTTGCGCTCCGCCGCCTGCGTGCCCTCCTCCATGCGCCATAGGCCTGTAGGGTCACGCCGTCCTGACCGCCGCTGTCATATCCGACCGCGAGGATCTTCATGGCGCGGCTTGAGCCATCAGCAAGGGGATATCTTGCCTCCTCGAGAGAGGTCAGTAGATCGTCCCAGTCCTTCTGGCTCGTCGCAGGATCTGCAGCGACCTTCTGGTAATCGATGATCCAGCTTTCTCCGTCGACCCCCCAACCACGCACCATGTACTCGAAGCGATTAGCCTGAACGTCCACGGCAGCCGTCAGGAACCGGACACCCTCAGGGATAAAGCCGAGACGAAGCCCCGGTTCTGCCCGGTTGGCAATTGCCTGTGAGTCCAATGATCCAGCCGCCCTAGGCGGCTGGTATGGAAGTCCCCAGCGCTTGACCGTGACGGCCCGGAGATCCTTGTCATCACCTGTTGTCTCGAAGTCACGCTGCGCTTTGACCATGTCATAGGCGAGCGATCCCATGCCGCCGATAATGAAAGGCGACATAAGGCCTGTGATCCAGAAACCGGCCGTGGTGCTCGCCACCAGTTCGCCAGACACCTCACCATCATGACTGATGTCCTGACCTCTGCCGACCCAGACCCCGTCCCGGTTCATGGCGCGACGCCACTTGTCTTCGATCAGTGTTCCACAATGCGGGCACAGGAGCGCCGCGTTGTCGCGGATCTCATCGAGCGGCGCGTCTGCATTCCAGTGCAGTGTCATCGGCACAGATGACGTCGGGTTCGGACTGGAGAAGCCGTTGCAATGCGGGCATGGCCACCACCAGATGCGGCGATCGCTGTCCCGATAGAGCTTCATGATCCCGTTTGTCCACCTGGACGGGTCGCTGCCGAGAGCAGCGTCAGGATGACTCTCGGCAAGCACCATGCTCTCTTGTCCGAAGGTCTCACGCCTGATGGACGCCAGAGCGTAAGCATCACCAAGATTGGCCGGATAGGCATCGATTTCGGTCATGATGATCCGCGGTGCGGACTTATTGATCAGGTTGTTGTAGGCGGCCGCCAGAAACTCGATCCACATGGACCGGAAGCGCTTGAACTTGAGTGAATTGTCGACCGGACGCGTACCCAGCTTTTCCTTCATAGAAAGATGGGCATCGATCATGGGCGCGATTTCGCGCTTGACGTAACTTTCGATGACGTCGTCGGTCTGGGCATAGACCAAGAAGTCTGCAGGGTCGACGTCCACTGATTGAAGAAGCCAGTTCTGCCCAATCGTCGTCTTGCCCGACCGCGCAGGTCCGACCACGGCCGTCGTGAGGTATTGCTGCTCTGTCAGGGCTTCCATGGGCCCTACGAGGTAGGGGGCCTCATCATGGCTCCAACGACCCACGAAGCCGCCGCCCCTGTTGTCCAGAATCCGATGCTTCGCAGCATAGTCGGCAACATTGATCTCTTCGGCAGGACGGTATGATTCGATCGCCTGGGCGATGATGGAGCGTGGATCAGCGAACAGGACTTCCTCAGGTGAGATGAAGCTGTCGCTCATGTTCGGTGTCTGTATCCTGTTTGAGCATGGTCAGAACGCTGTTGACTGACTTTAGCTGTACGTCCTTTAGGCGGCTCTCAGCCTGTCGCAGGACTGCGTCAGGCCAACTCTGATCCCGGGCCAGCTGACGCAGAAACGCTCCGGTGTCCCGAGCCAGCATTGCGAAGGCCGTGGCCATCATGTCCTGCATCTGATCTGCGATGACCAGCTTGCCGCATCGCTCGGCCTCTTTCCGCTTTAAATCGCGAAGGCGCCAGATATCGATCTGCTCTTTGGTGGAGACGAAGCCAGACCGTGCAGGCTGTTCCTCTTCCGCGAAGAGATCATCGAACTGCAACTGCAGTTCCATGAGTTTTTCGTCGCGGCCGATGGTCGCCTTTTCTTCCTCTTCCCGCCTCGCGGCAAGAAAGTCGAAGACGGCGTGAGGATTGAAGCTCCAGCTCTTGCCGTTGGTGCCTCGATGATCGGCAGGGAAGTCTGGCCACCGGTCGATCCAATTGGTGAGGGTCGGCAGCGAGACCTTCAGTCGCTTGGCCATCTGGGCTTTGTTCAGCGTGACTGCCTCATGCGCCTCCATTGCCGGTTCCTCATGAGACGACAACAACAACAACACCAACCCATTTTCAGATTTGCTCGAAAAGTGCCTCTTACCGGGGTGCGAATTACCCCCGGACGGCTACCCCTCCAGGAGGGACCCACGAATTCTGTGGCTTTCTGGCCACACGACCCCGCCCCGACCGCCCGGTCGCGCATCAGAGCGACCCAACGAGAAAGGGGACGCAGCCCTTGCGAGCATACGTCCCCTCATCATGCCAACTACATATGTTCAAAATGGCGGATGTGGCGAGAGAAAAATTCACTACGGCTGATTTTTTTTCCTACCGCCGCGCATGCCTCTGCATGCCAGTCTTTGGCAGTCTCATGGTTGATCCCCAGTTTCCCGCCGATTTTGCGCCACGTCCACCTGTGCTGACCTGAAATCGGATGAACGATCAATCGCATGTTGACCACGGCCTTTTGCCCGCGATCAGTCAGCATCGGCACCCATGACAGCGCAAGATCCATGCGGCTCACTTCATCTGACGTCGGCGTGGGTGGTCGAATGTCGCTCTCCATTGGCCAGTCGAGATCATCACGGTCGGCGACAATGTCAGGCCAGTAGGATCGCATTCCGCCAGGCCAGCATCCGTTCGCCGGCATGGCCGCTAGCGTGAAGGCTGCATCAGTCAGCCAGTCCGCCACCTGTTCTGGCACGTCGCGCCCAAGATCGATCCGCTTGACGCCCTTCATGCCGCAACCTGGACAAGGAAGTCAGCCAGTTCCGGACGACGCAGGCCGATTTCACCGCTTGCGATGGCGCTGGAATAGTCCTGCATGGCCTGCTCCCATGCACGCTCTGCCTTGCGCTGTTCTGCAGTTTTCGGCGCTTCAGGGATATCGCCTTGAGCAATCGCCTGCTCGACCGCCTTCGTGAAGTAGCCCAGATGCGAAACCGGAGCGCCGCGTTCCCGCTGCCTCTCTGCCACTGCTGTCACGACGGATGTCACCAGCAGTTCAGTCTGATCGTCCGTCAGGCCTTTCGCGACCGCCGCAGCGCACCAGGTCCGAGTGATGCCGTAGTTCGGCATATCCTTCGCGTCATCGAAGCCAGCCGCCGTAAACGCCTTAGGTCCAATGCGTTTGAACATCGCGTCCAGCCTAAGCTTATCTTCGGAAGAAGATTTAGAAGCTAAGCTAAGCTTATCGCGCGCACCCGTGAGGTGGGTTTTCGCTGGGTTTTCGCGTGCCACGTCTTTGCCTCCGGAAATGGGTAGAACAATGTTGCCCTGGCGCTGATCCGCCACGACGCCTGTTTTCGGTGTTTTTCGCGGTCTTCCGCCCTTTGCGCCATTCGCACGGGACGCAATCTGCCGTGCTGTCATCCCGAGGCCAGCCGGGAGGCCAATGGTCTGCGCATCGCGGTTCCAGGTTATCAGCTGGGTTTTGGCGTAGGTTTCGAGGTAGGTTTCGATCAGGTTTGCGTCACAGAAAACCTTTGTCCGCGCCAACGCCGCCAGCGCGCCCGGAAACGACACGTCCAGCACGCCGTCTGCCGTGTTGAGGATCAGATATGTGACCAGACGTACCCAGGACAGCACCTGAACGGCCTCTAGGGCATTGAGCGCCAGATTTTCGACCTGCATCAGGGCGATCCGGGACAGCTGGTCGCGATGTGTTGCACTGACCTTCACGTCAGAAACTCCTGCACCCGCCAGCGTGGCGGGATTGAAAACCTAGAAAACCTAATAGGATGCGAGCCGGTATCCGGATCCGACGGGCTCAAGCACGCCACACTGGACGAGTGAGGGCAGAGCATCGCGAACCGCACCGGCATCCGCCGCCAGATAGCGGGCGATGTCGTCTGACGTGGCACCGGTGCGGCCAGGCGCGCGGATGCTCGGCACGACGTCGCCGACATCCGTCAGCCCCAGCCAGATTGCCCGCGCCGCGAGCGACAGGGGCTGCCAGCGTCGATCGGACATGACGGCCCGCGCGTGCTTTCCCGGACGCTCGCGGCGCGACATCAGGCGAACTCCAGACCTGCACCCCATGCCGGGCTGCGCATGTCCTCGCCCGCATCGCGGAACCATGTCGTTTCATTGTCGAACAGCATCCGGCAGCGACCTTCAGGTCCGTGCCGGTTTTTCACGACGAACACGTCGCCCTTACCGCGCGCGGCATCAAGACGCTCCTGAAACTCCTGACAGCGCACATTGAATGCGTCGTGGGTTTCCTTGTCCCGTTTGACCAGACCGCCCGAGGACGCCTCTTTCTGAATGTAGTAATGTTCGCGATGGATCAGGGCTACCGCATCCGCATCCTTCTCAAGAGAGCCTGTATCTCCTAAATCCGACATCATTGGCCGCTTGTTCTCCCGCTTTTCCGATTCACGGTTGAGCTGAGCCAAAACGACAAGGGGTACCCCTAATTCCATGGCGAGCGATTTTAATTCTCTACTGACTTCCGATAGCTCCTCATGGCGCATGCGCCCTTGGACACGCGACGAGCCCTTCATCAGTTGCACATAATCCAGCACAATCGCGTCCAGTCCGCGTTTGGATCTCTTCATGCGGCGCGCACGCGAGCGAAGTTGTCCGACGGTTAGACCTCCACGGGAGTCGATCTCGAGCGGAAGCTTCTGGGCTTCGTCACAGGCTCCTTGAAGAGCATTCCATTGCCACGCTTCGAGTTCCGGCTGCTGACCGGTTTCTGCGTCCTCGGGTACATCCCAGCGACGGCCCGAAAAAACAGAGCGCAGATTCAGGCCAGCCCTTGCGGCCCCACCACGAGCACCGACCTGTTCGGCCGTCATTTCACCGGACCAGAACAACGTCCTCTTGCCACCCGATGCGATGCGCAACGCGATCCCGAGGCCAAGAGATGTCTTGCCCATCGCTGGCCGTGCCCCGATCACATACATATTCCCGCCGACCAGACCGTTCGTCAGCCGATCGAGCGACCGATAACCCCAGGACAGACCGGCCAGCGCGGAACCGCGTTCGACGGCTTCACGGGCCGAGATCAGGGCATTGCACAGAGCCTCGTGGAACGTGACGTTCGGCTGACTGTCAGACATGCCCATGGCAATGTGCAGCAGAGCTGATTCGTGCCCTTCGACAATATCTTCCGCACGCTGATCTTCCGGCCGACTGCACAGATCTGATGTCTGCTGACACAGCGTCATTAACTCACGACGCATTGCAGCGTCGCGGATCTCACGGGCATAATCCAGCGCGACCAGCGGGCTGACATAGGCATTCATCAGCTTGGCGAGATATTCTCGGGGGTTCAGTTTGCCCCAGACCAGTTCGTCCGGATGCTCGAAATGCCTGATGATCGTCAGGATATCGACCTTGCGCGCCTCATTGTACATGAGGAGAGCCTTCTCATAGATCTGGGCGTTCACCGGATCCGAGAAATGTTCAGGCCGCAGGATCTCTTCCACGGCTTCCAGTGTCTTCTTTGAGTCGACCAGAACCGAACCCAGCAAACCATGCTCACACCCAAGGTTCTGCGGCACCGACCGCAAAGCGCCACCGAACAGGCCGGGATCAACGGGTTTATGAATACTCATGCCGCGACGGCCTCCCCGGCCGGTTTCGTGGAGCGACGCCGGTAGCAGGTCAGCCGCACATAGCCCATGACGCGGAGCAGATCGTCCGTCGCCTTGGCTTCATCATTGAGGAATTTGGAGACGCTCGAAGCGTTGAGGCCGTTCACCCGACAAAAGCCGCGCAACGAGCCCACAGTGCGAATGCGTGTTTCCACTTTTGTAAAAAACTGGAAGTTATTGATCAGCGAAGCATCTTTCCCGCCGCCGACCGCGCGATAGCGTGGAAAGCAATCAAAACCAGCTGCATCCAAGAAAGCAGCCGACGGGAGCCGTCTGCCGTTCAGGATCTGCGAAACCGTCGTATGCGACATGCCGATCTGCTCGGCATATCGAACCTGATTTCCAGCCGCGCTGACGTCTGTTTCCAGTTCCGCACAAAATCCAATGAAATCCAGAATGTCAGCCACGCCCTGAACCCCACTGCGCCGGCATCTTCATGCGCCCACCCTCGACGAGCGTCATGCCGGACGAGAAGCGCCGCACCTGATTGTGCAGATCGGGCCTGATGCGCGCACTCTCGCGGATCGCTTTGGCATCGAGAGGTTCGGGGAACCGAACGTAAGCTCCCTTCCCTCCGACCGGCCATTTCTCATGGCGCGAACCCTCAACAGGCAGCGCGCACTCGCCCTGAACCAAGCTTTCTGCCACAGCCTCGGTCATGCCTACGCGATCAAGCATTGACGCCTCCCAGCACGAGACCCATTCCAACCGGCATCGGTCGACGAACTGGGCGCCGCCGCGTCGTGGTCGCGACGACCTGTCGCGTCAGCCCCAGACGGCCAATCAGGCCATGAGCGCTGCCAACGGAGATCCCCGCCTGGCGCGCGATGCGCTGCACACCATGGCCGTCCGCGTGAAGGCGACGCACCATAGGTTCGAGACGAGTGTAATCATGGGAGGGTCGGGCCATCATTTCCTCAGAGGGTCTGGATCCAGCCTTCGAGGAGACGCATCACTTTGCGGATGCGCCTGTCTCGACGCTGGATTGATTGGATCTCCCGTCCGATCCACCACTGCACAATGAAAATGACGACGCCGCGCGCCCTGAAGCGCGCATAAATCAGCCAGTTTTCAGCAATGGGACCGAACAGAAAAACGAGAACTGTCATGCGGCGCCCCTGTCATTGAGGCTGTCCAGCTGCTGCTGGAGCCGGAGCTGCCGCGCCTGAAGTGTCTGAATGCGGGCCTCGCGAACGGCTTCCCATTCGCCAGCCGTGACCGAACGGATCTCATGGTGCCAGCAGGCGCGAACGCGGCGCTCCGTCAGGCCGAACAGGCGCGCAACCTCACGGAATGCGCCCTTCAGCCCGAGGCCGCGCCGATCGCGGACCTCCTCATTCACCATGTCCTGGAAGCGTTCGGTCAGCGCATCAGACATGGCACTGAACCGGGCCTTGGGTGAAATACCCGCGCGCTTGGGTGAAATACCCAACATCTTGGGCGTCCTTCCTGTCATTGTTCTGGGTGTTGAGTGCCGGAACAGTTGACGGGAAGAAGGAGACCAAATGACGAAGAGCAGCCTTTACGTGGGATATTGTGAAGCCCGGTTCAGGATTGCGAATTTTCCAGTAATGGCCGGGGATTCGACACCCCGGCCATTTCGGATCACCATGGAAGGGACCAACCAAACCCATGGAGATTCTGATGTCAGAAACCCAGTCGGCACTTCCCGTCATCATGAGCATGAAACTGAAAGAAGGAGGAAACCTGAAGGTAAAAGTGTATCTGCCGCCTTCGGACCCGGCATACGTCGGCCATGAACTCACCCTCGCCATTCCCGTTCTTGGCAGCGGCATTGGGGAACCCAACCGACAAATGCTCGCAAATGCACTGGAGCGTCTGGGGCAAGACGTCGATACCGCAATCATGCGCCTTCGCGGCCTTCGTTAGAGACTGCGCGCAAATATGGCTGGTGGCGTCCAGCGACGTCCCAAACGCTTTCGTGAGAGTCCGGACGCTTTCGTGCAACCTCGGCAAAGCTCACCATGAGGCGATTGATCTGGTCCCGAAACTCAGGAGCACTCATCGCCTCAACGGTCTCGGCATACGGCGCACAGGCATCGATCGCACGACGTGCATGATTCAGCGCGCGAAGAAGTTCTGCCCGTTCATCAGCCGCCCCGACTACACCAAGCGCCATGAACCGCTTCATTTCCTCACGGCGCTGAGTCATTGCTTCGAGCCAGTATTCGGAGCCGGTCTCTGGCGTGCTGTCGCGGGATTCCTCTTCGCCCTTAAAAAGATTGGAGAAATCGAATTGCAGATTCATGAGATTCTCATCTCGATCATTCCGCCGTGAAAGTCGCTGCCGGATTTTCTGTATGATCGAACGCATCACGCTGCCTGCTCCCGGTTCTGTTCGGGGCCGAAAACATCAGGGCGGAAAAACGCCATGATGCTTTTCCCGATTGGCCCCATCATTAAAGAGAAGTTGATATGCAGTTTATTGTTGGCGTGATCGCCCTTGCGGGTCTTATCGCCTACTTCACTGGCATAAATTTTATCAAAGTCACCGAATACACTATCGGAACGATAGTTGTTCTGTGGATCACGTGGATTATTACCTCGGCGGTTATGGTATTCACGCCGCTTGGCGACCGGTTGCCTACAGCCCAGAAACAGCGATTCAGAGGGAAGAATGCCCCCGGAACGCAGATCGAACCACCCAACACGCGTCGCCGGGAAGACGCTGCCCACACAGATTCGATCCGCATTGAACATGTCCGCGTTACGATCCAGTTCAGCGCTTGGGGTAGCGGGCGCGGAATTGTTACGTCGCGAACGATTGTTCCCTACGAGATGCATTATTTCGTCGACCGCAAGGGTATCACTGTCCCGACCGCGATTGAGGCCTACTGTGAGCTTCGAAAGGAAATGCGAACATTTCGCTATCGTCGCATTATGAATGCGTATGATCCCATTACGGGCGAGATCATTGATAATTTGGGATTGTACCTGTGGGACCGGCAGCGATGAGTAAATCATGCGGCTTGCCCCGGCTCTTCAATAGAAATCTCGTGAATGAGATCACTCGCCGTAACTTGCCCGTCGGTGGCTCTGTGTATTGCTCCCAGCATTCGTGGCGAGGGAATGGTTTGCCGCGAAATCCACCGTGAAACAGTCGTATGCGACACACCCAAACGCCGCGCGAGCGACATTTGGTTTTCTCTGTTGGCCGTCATCCATGCTTCGAGCTTCATGTAATTTATGTGCACCCCATGCACTGTGCATGTCAAGCACATTGTGCGTGAGGCGGCGTGGCATCTCCCTGAAAGGGGCGTGAGACTGCGATATGCCTAAGATGAACCTCTCCCTTCAGTCCCACCTACGCGCATGGCGCAAACAAGTAGGGTTGTCACAAGAACAATTAGGGAACAAAATGGATGTCGCGCATACAACTGTAGGCCGATGGGAGCGTGGAGAAGTGCCACTTACGTCCGACCAATTCGAGCATTTGGCCCGGATTTTCGAGGTTTCTCCAGCTGAACTTCTTGTCGCGCCACCTGACGCAGCCTCCGTCCGAGTCCTGCATGAAACATATGAAATAGTCCGGAACATGAGCCCTGAGACGCTTAGGCACTGGCTCGAAATCGGCAAGAAGCTCAGTTCATAAATTTATATGTGCATGGTGCGCACAATTTAGGTTGACAGACAATGTGCACGAAATGCACATTCCTCCCATCGCCACCCGCGATGGAGAGGTTTCATGTCGTTTCAGTCGACCCGCGGACATCACTTGCGGTCCGCCCTGGACACGGTCCAGTGCTTTTTCCCAAAGATATTCCGTAGCTATCACCGCAGTCGCAGTCTTGCCCGTATAGCCGCGCTTCCGACCGAGGCGTTCCTCGCCCAGGCAGACAGCTACGACAAACTCGCCCAGTTCTATGGCACCGCCCCTGCTGGCAATCCCCTCGCCGTCCTGTTCCGCGATCTCGCCGACAGATGGCGCTGCCGCGCCCCGTCACGCCAGATCGCGCATGATCGAGGTGCGGCATGATCCGCAAGCCTCATCCCGCCGTTGGTGGACACACGCAGGAAAGCTTCGACGACTTCCTGCGCGGATATCATCCGGACATCCGTGAGCAGGCCCGCGACCTTCGGACGCGCATGGACTGGTGCCATATGTTGGCCAATGACTACGGCTCCATTGAGCCGCGAACTGAACGGTTCACTGTCATGGCGAAAACGTGGAGCGAGTCAGCCGACAGTCTGGAAGAGCAGCTCATACTGCTCCTTTATGCGAACCGGCTTCCGGATCCTGTCCCGGGCATTCCGCCCGTCCCCGCCCATGCCGTTCAGAGCACGCCTCCTGTGGCACGTCAGTCCTCTCACGAAAGAGCGCGCCTGCGGACGTGGTGCGACAAGGCTGTCCGCAATCTGAGAGTGCTCGCCTACGCTGCACCGCGGGAGGGCTTGTGATGGCCGGCAAACGTCGCAGCAACAAGCCATTCTCGATCTGTGATGGTCGAGGACAGATTGCTGCCCGCTACAGCACCCTCTGGCATGCCCATATGGCTGCTTCCGCATGGTGTCGGCAGAAGCGCGTCTCCGTCCCTGTCCGCAAGGGATGCAAGATCGTCGCCATTGCGCGCCCCATCGAGGGCGGTCGCGTCACGCTCGACTGGGGCGATGCCCAGGAGCTGGCGCTATGACCGTCACGATCGTCGACATCCTTCAGGCGCTTCGTCGCAGGAAGGAGCCTGTTGCTGTAGCGGCTTTCTTTGAAATCCCAGAAACAGCCGTCCACGAGGTGTGGGATAATCTGTTCGAGTGCGGGATTGCTGCCGCGACGGTGTATCCGGCCGAGGTTACCGAACCCGCCGTCGTCGAAACGAGCCCGCCAGAAGGCATCACTGAACTGCCGCCCGCCAAGCCACGGCGAAAAGGCGATCCGCCCCCTACTGGACGCCCAAAAGGCGGACGGCCGGTGCCCAGCCACAGTTCCGACCCTTCAAAGATGAGCCCTCTTCACCAGGAAATGCTCCGCCTCCTTAAAGAAGGGCGCGGTACCGCCGAAGTCTCCCGAATGCTGAACGTGACGACCGCCACGGTCTCGACGCGTCGCCGGAAATTCGAGGACGCCAGCCTTCTCCCGGTCTCAAAATTCAGGAAACCCTGACATGTCTCGAATTCTCATTGAGGCTCGCGCACTGGCGTTTGCTTCATTTGCCGTTAACCCCGACAGCAATCGCTACCATCTGCGTGGAGTGCGGATTGAGCATCATGCCGGTCATGCCGTCTGTATTGCCACTGATGGCCTCATGCTGCTGTTTGCGCGGTCTTCCTTCCAGACGGATCCGTTCGAGCCATTCACCCTGAATTTTCGCAAGAGCGGGCGCCTGTTCGTCTGCGCGCGCAAGATGGGTCCCATGGTCTCAATCACTATCGGTCCGGATGGAGAGGCGGTCTGGGCAATCGAGCGCATGAACGGCACCGTGATCGAACGCGGGTTCGTTGAATTGCTGGATGCTGAAGATCAGTTTCCCGAATGGCGGGCCCTTCTGCCTCGTAGTCCTGTTCCTGTCTCACCAATGCCGATCGATGTCTGGCACAAGCCGATACGCTGGCTCTGCCGCGCCGTCGATAATTATCAAGGTGACGTTGCCTGCACACTCCGTCTGGCCTCCCCAGGTCCGGGACAACCGATTGTTGCCGTTCTGCCCGCCACGCCAGGAGTCGGCGGCCTGATCGTCCCCGTCTCATGCGAGCAAGGCATGGAGATCGTTTTCCCTGACTGGACGATGCTGGAGCCACAGAACGGAGAGGCAGCCAAAGACCCGGTCGTGGAGGATGCAGCATGAGGACGTCTTCTGATTTCCGAAGCCTGCGCGCCCAAGCGGCCTGCATGGGCTGGAAGCCATCAAAGACCAATGGCGGCCACATCCGCTGGCGTCATGCGTGCGGTGCAATTGTATTCGCCCCGTCCACCCCAAGTGATTGCCGTTCACGCAAAAACACTCTGGCACAATTGAAGCGCTCCACTCCCGCGCTGAAAGCACAGGCATCATGAGCAAGATCCTGATCACAAAGGCCGGTCAGGACGTTCTGGCCCGGAAAATGAAGCACGCCCTTGATACAGCATTGCTGGAGGGGCCTCGGACGACTGAAGAGATCATGATCTCTCTGGTGGTCCTGCTGATTGGCGGAAAATATGACTACAAGGTCATACTGGACCGCATCACGGGCCAGGATGGTGACGGCGGATTTCGTCGCATGGAGCAGGTCGACGTCGAGGACATAGCGATAGAGACGATCCAGCGTCTCACGCAGATCATTCCTCCGTACAAGCGCACAAGCGCTGGCCGACCGGATGAATCCTGTCAGGTCGGCGAACTGATCGGTGCGATCGTCAACGCCGACACCTATCTGCCGAACATGGCGACTGAGGACGTCCTGACACACGTTCCCAGGCACACACTTCTGGAACTCATCCCCGCAGATTCTGGCCCAGAGAAGCATGTCAGGCGCGCGAAGCTTGGAGATCTCCGCGCCATGATCGTGGAGGCGAAAGCCGAATGGCACCCCACGTCCTTCAGCTCATTCACGGAGGATCTGTCATGAAGAGCTTCCTGAAGCAAATCTGGCGCGTCTTTAGCGCGAAGCTCGCGCTGCCTAAGCGGTGGGCTGAAGACGAATATCAGGGCAGCGACATTCATATGGATAACTGGTGAGTTCGTGACTGATGAAGATTGATGAAATTCCTAAAGTCTACACCGTCAACGATCTTCTGGATCACCTGAAGGGTCGTATCGGTCGGGGAAAACTGATGCAGCACCTTTCTCAAGTCCCTGAGTTCGGCGATGGCCCCACGCACCGTCGCTGGTCCAACCGGATCGTTTTTTATCCCGAAGATATTACCCGTCTGCTGTCGAGCCTCGAATGTCCCTTAAAATCGTCAAACGCCACAACACGAACAACCTCTATATCCGCGGCACCATCCGGGGCACGAGCGTATGCGAAAGCACTGGAACTTCTGACCCCACGCGGGCGGAAGAATTCCGTGCCAAGCGCGAGGCCGAACTCTGGACCGAGAGCATCTATGGCAAGAAGGCAACCGTCACATTCGCCCATGCCGTAGCGGCCTATCTGGAGGCAGAGGAACGATCAGAGACGACCAAGTTCCACCTCCGCCGCCTTCTGAACTATTTCGGCACCACGCGACTGATCGAGATTGCACAGCCTCAGCTGGACGATGCCTATCGCAAGATTCTACGGGACGGTATTGCCGCCAGCTCCGCCACAAAAATGCGCGGCGTGCTGACACCATTGCGCGCTGTTCTAGAGTTCGCCGCGATTCGCCAATGGTGCGATCGACCGGCTTTCGACACGCCCCGCATTCAACGCGGTCGAACAACCTATCTGAAGCCGGCCGAGGTCAGGCGTCTGATTGACGCCGCCGCCCCTCACCTGAAGCCGCTGCTGACGTTCTTGGTCGGAACAGGCGTCAGGATGTCCGAAGCGTTGGATCTGGAATGGAAGGACGTTGATCTGCGCGGGAAACAGGCTGTCGTCTGGCAAAAGCAGGGGAATGAACGCAGACTGGAGCTTGTGCCAGTAGTGATGGAAGCGCTTAAAGCCCTGCCCCACCGACACGGCCACGTTTTCCGTCCGGTCCAGATCCGTAGACGATTCAAGGGAGCCGATCCGGAGAGGATTATTGGCGAGCGCTACCATAACAACGGCCGCACTAGCGGTGGGCAGATTAAATCAGGTTGGGCGGCCGCATGTCGCAAAGCTAAGCTGCCAGGAAAATTCCGGGTCTGGATCCCCAAAGGCGAAACCACAGAGCGCCGCGTCTTCGTCCCTGACATCACTCCTCACGATCTCCGCCATACCTGGGCCACCTGGCATTACTGTCTACACAAAGATCTCCTCCGTCTGAAAGACGAAGGAGGCTGGAGCACGATCAATATGGTGACGCGGTATGCGAAGCAGATGTCTATTGTCTATATTGCTGAAGTCAAAGAATTTATATCATCTTATAAGTGACAGTTAATCATTCTTATACTCCTCACTAAAAAGTGCATGTGATCTTTTTGTTACCATAAGTAAATTAAGTAGGAAATGAGAATAAATAAATGCGGATATGTCGGAATATAAAATTCTATTAGACATTTTTGTTTGAGTTAATATGGAATACACCAGAATAAAATAAACAAGAGATATTATACATATAAAAACAAGATAAGATATATTACAATCCACTTCGTTTATAAGCTTATTTCTGATTTCAAACTTATACTCTACTATGATATTCTCATCTGAATTTTTTGACCACTTCCTAGTAAATATGCCAAAGATTGCAACTTGTATGTTCAATAGCAGTGCTATAAAAATCCCAAAGAATGTTATTGATGTATTATAAAAATCTTTGTCAAAGCGAATATGTAATAAATTTATAATTACCCCAAATATTATTGGCACCACAAAGAAAATAAAAACATCAAAATTGTTAATTTTTTTATTTTCATCTCGCAAGGTATTAAAGTGGTCTATAACAATATCTGTCATGGAGATTTTCATTCTTTTTTACCTATAAATCTATGAGAGATGCTCCTTTGTATCTCGGCAGATTGTTGAACTAGACTCTGCAAGGTCGGATGGCCATTAGGCGAAAAATCAACATCTTCTGAAATATCTATCAGGCCAGCATCTTTATTGATTCCAAAAATAGAAACTTTACGTGTTTTTCCACCAATATTTATGCTTGCATCAGCCTCGTTAAAATCTATTCCGGAGCAAGTTATTAGAGATCCTTCAGAGTGCCTGAACTTTTCTACTACTTCTCCAAGAATGCCTATTTTCTGCTTTCGTCTAGCTGAGATGGTTAGTTCAATGTCTACTGACTCTGGCATTGTGTTTACAAGAAGATCAGCGATATCCGTGCTTGTGTTTCTTTTTATGAAAGTAACTTTTTTGACAGGAGAGTCCTTTAGAACACCATCTGTAAAATCCTGAGGAATTACTCTTTGGAACCATAGTTTGTATCCGGGATGAGTCCTTTCGAACCACTCTCGCAATACAGTCCAAGTCAATGACACGCACGATTTGCCCGAAAAAGTTTGTAGAGATAGAAATATGTTTCTATCATCAGGCATCCAAAAATCATAGAAAAGAGGTATTTCTTCGACGTCTGATGACTTTCTAGCATATTTTTTAGTCTTGGTTCTAAGGTCTTTTATAGTGCTCTCATATCCAAAGGTGCCATAATCTATATATCCATATATTCTATTTGGATCATTATTAAGTTTTTCAATTACCCAGCTTCTCTCAGTTTTGTGGTCTGCAACATGAGTATTTTGTCCCTGAATGAATTCACTAACAAAATTCACCAGCTCGTTGTTCTTTTTGTATTTTACTTTTTCTACTGGGTTACTGGATTCCTCGTAAACGCTTATAGCATAAATGCGTAGACCAATTGATGCGGGCATAGTCTATTTCCAAATCCCTCGAAGTGTTCGCCGAGGCTAACTCATGTTTCAAACTAAGACTATATGAATCGCAAACCAAATTTTTCTCTGACTTCTTTGGTTTATGGCTAAATTCATTTCAGGAATATGAAATGAATTGGACGCGATAAGAATCGCCTTAGAGCGCACAAGTCTTCAGGGGTATCCGGATTTTCTCCAGATTCATCGCCGATTCAAACAGGCAGATTCAATCTGAAACGACATATAGATAAAGTCTGAACATCATCACTGATGATGAATTATATGTATTTTTAAGGAGTTAGGATGGTGGGCGCGACAGGGATTGAACCTGTGACCCCTGCCGTGTGAAGGCGAAGGAGGCCTTCTGTAAGTATCTGATAAACAGATATTTTAGTTCTAATTTCCTTTGCGGGCACCGATTTGGCACGTCAGGACAATATCAGGCCAGTCCGTGTGTGCAAGCCAGCGGATCACGCCTTCCCGATGATAGTCAGGCATCTTCTTGGCATAGCGTGTCACGATCCCAATCGTCTGCCAGCCCCCCTCTTCCTTTAGTCGTAATAGATCTCGATGAATGCAGTAGTGCCACGTCGCCCATGTATGGCGCAGGCAATGCGGTGTGAGGTCGGGCACGAAAGTCCGTTTCTCTGTGAGAGATCCTTTGGGTATCCAGATTCTCTCTCGGCCGGGCAGACCAGATCTCTTGCAGGCGTAAGCCCAAGCATTCTTGATCTGACCGCCACCATTGCGTCCGGTGTCATGGTACGCGTCGCCCATCGCTTGGCCGCGATATGGCCTAAATACCCTTCCCTCTCTGTGTGGTAGTCCACTTAAAGCCAGCACGACAACGGGCGGCAAATCAATGTGACGTTCTGTATCCTGTTTTTGCCATACTACGACGCGTGCGGCTGGCAGATCCACGTCTCGCCAATCCAATTCCAACGCTTCAGACATGCGAGCGCCAGTGCCGATCAGGAATACGAGCAGCGGCCGTACATGGGGCGCGGCCTCATTTACCAGGTCCGTTGCCTCGTTTGGTCTCAGGAACTGCATTTTCGTACGGGGGATCTTCGGGCTTGCGAAGGCTGGCTTGTCGCACCAGTCTCTCAGCGCTGCAAATTCTAGAATGGCCCGAAGGGGAGTTAAAACGCCCCGGAGCTTTGTGGCCGGAGCTGCTGCCGCTCCCTTCGAGAGAATGGCTTTATATGCCTGGTCGACGTCTTCTTGCTTGATGGCATTCAGCTTGCGCGTACCAAAATGCCGCAGTAGCCGTTCGATATGAAACAACGTCGTCTCGCTCCGCTGTTCAGCCTCCAGATAAGCTGAAACGGCGGATGCAAAAGTTACGACCGCGCGTTTGCCGTAGACTGATTCTTCCCAGAGTTCCGCTTCCCGTTTTGCTCTGAAAGCCTCTGCCTGCTGCGGGTCAGGTGTGCCAGCGCATTCGTATATGCTTTGTCCTCGGACGGTTCCGCGGATGTAAAGCGATTCGCGGCCTTTCCGCTTGACGACTGACAGGGGCATTCTAGGCTTTCGATAAGGGTTCGGATGTCTTCAGGACGAAACATGATTTTGATGCCGATACGGCGGTGGGTCGGTGCTCCGTTAAACTCGGGCACTTGTTTGAGGTGATGCAACAGTTTCGTGCGCCCGATGACGCCCTGTAGGTCATCAGCGAGAACTGAAGCCATGCTTCGGAGAACTATGCGATCACTCATGCCCGTTCCTCCGCGTCCATAGCTGCGTCGATGGCGGCGCGGAATGAAGCGCGCCAATTACCGCCTCGGACGTCCCACTCCACACCTTTGGTGGAATCATTCCATCTTGATCGGGCCCGCGCGCAGTTCTGATCAAACCAATCGAGCAGTTCTGTGTCTGTGCGCTCGCTCATGCGTAACGGCTCCCGAAGTCCGTCAGGTCCACCGAGATCTTCCCGGCGAAAGACGGGGCGCTGACGGTGGCGACCAGACGGCTGCCGAGATAGATGTCGTGAGCGCAGATCGTGCGGCGCGTGTCTTCTTTGGCGCGGCGTTCGGCGTCCCGGTATTCGGCAAAGCCCTGATCCCGCTGTGGGCTGGGCCGCATTCCCAGCAGAGTGACGCGAAAGAGGTCCGGCGATCGGGATGACGCTCTCATGGCGCCTCCTTCGGGCCGAGCCCCTGCATCCACGCGTCAGCCTTGGCGATGACAAGCCCGGTGATGATCCCTGCCCCATACAACCCGGCAACCAGCGCGCACGGGAGGAGCACGTCTATGACTTCAGTGGACATCGCGCCCTCCCGGAAGAAGATCCGTGCAGAAGCGCAGGAAGCTCGCGATGCGAAGACCGCGGACTTGCGGGGCGGAATGCTCCAGCAGCTCGTCCAGCGTCTGCGGGCCGATCACAACAGGCGGCTCGGGAAACGGCACCGGATCGGCCGGGCGCGTTGCGTGCAGTAGAGCGATCAGTTCGTTCTCTACTTCGTTCGCGGTCTGGGCATAGGCCTTGGCGATGCCTGCGTTGGGCGCATCTTTGGCCCGTTCCCGCGCATAGATCAGGCAGACACGTTTCTCACGTGCCTTGCCCTGAACGGCGACAGACCGGTCGGACAGATATTCTGTGAACGTGCGATCCGTATGACCCCGCAGCAGAGGGTGAAGCGGGCGCAGTAAGGGAACGGAAGCGGCAGCCCTGAGGCTGATGGTTGCGTGAGACTGGCGCGTCTCACCTGCGGGCAATGACATATCGATCTCCATCGCGTTGGTGCGATGGAGATAGTTTCACCAGAAGAAACTTATTGGTCAATAAAAAATTTCATCAGAAGAAATTTCTTACTTTCCTTTCATTGCTTTTCCAGCATTGATCCACGCATCAAATGCTCCGGCGTCCAAGCTGGCTGCCAATGCAGCAGCCTCTTTATATCGCTGTGACATATCAAGCTCAGAAGGATCGAAAAGAAGAGATTCTGGGGTAGTTTCAAGAATTTCTGCCACCCGCACGAATTGCGATAACGTCATATTAACCTTGCCATTCAGCCATTTAGAGACTGATGGTTCGGACATATCTAATGCTTCAGCCAATTTCCGTTGCGTATATCCCTTGAGCTTCATCCATGCCTTAACAAACCGCAGAGTATGTCGGTTTTTGGCGACTTCTTGAGGGGAGAGCTCTTTCTCGATCATGCTGCCATTTTGGCGGCTAAAGCGTAAAAGCGGGATGCCTCCACATGAAAACTTTCTTGACCTGAAAGTTTCATCAGAATAAATTTTCTGCATGTCGTTGAAAGCTATCCTCATCGAGCGCGGGATCACCCAGACTCAACTGGCTGCACAAGTGCAAATGAGCGAGCCGACCGTATCTCGGTGGGTGAAAGGGGCTTCGTGCATCCCTACGCACAAGCTGAGAGAAGTCGCGTCAGCGCTAAATGTGTCACTGGACGCTCTCGTGCCGCTTCGTTCGGCAAGATCCAATAACGCCTCACAGCACGGTTCGATTAGTGAGACAGCAGTATGAGCATCCTTCATAAACCCGAAGGTAAGCAACGCTCATGCTGCCGTCAGCAAGATGATGTCTTGCAGCCTTGCCCGTTCTTAACGGGGCTTAGTGGATCTCGCCTTGCGGCTTCTGAAGAAGAATTTCCGCAGCATCGAGCAGATCACGCCCCAGTTCGGCGGCCGTCTGCGGAGACAGTGAGAACTGTTCGAGCTTATCGCCTTCCGGGAAGTGCTCTGGCGCGGTTGCGGCCTTCACCTGCAGCACGACAGCGCCGTCCTGAATCACCACCGTGCGGAAGCCTGTCAGGCTCGAAATATCGAGATTGCCGTCTTCCTTCAGTTTCCATTCATCAGCCATGTGCCGTCACTCCGTTCGCTTTAGATGCGCGCAAGATGGCTGATCGTCGTGCGTGGGTGAAGCCATGAATCACGTCCCTGCCCTCAAGACGGCCACGCAAATGGCTGTTCGGGCGATTGGCGGCATTGATGCCGCGGCAGCCGTTACCCGCGTCGGTCGGGCTCGGATTTCGGAATATCAAAACCGAAACTCCACAACGACAGCCCCGGTAGATATCGCCATTGTGCTGGACGAGTTCGCCCAGGAGCCTTTCATTCTCCAGACCATGGCGCATGAGCTTGGCTACAACCTGACGCCGATCCAGTTGGGTCATGGCGATGTGGCCGAGATCATGGAAGACGTGGCGGACAAGGCCAACGACACCATGAAGATGACGATCCGCGTTCTGGCGGATGGCATTGTGACGGTCGAGGAAGCCCACAGCCTTGGCCATGAGCTGACCAAGCTACGCCGCGTTGTGGATCATGCCCTCAAGATCGTGCGCGGGATAGAAAAGACAGGAGCCTCGGCATGATGCTCCAGATCCCCACCACCTTCGATCGGGACGACGTTCCGTCTATGGCCTTTCTAAAGGTTCTGCCGGCCGAGCTGCGTGGCGTTTTCCATTCCCTGATGGACGCTCTGAAATCTGCCCGCGACGTGGTGTTCCGTGTCGGCGGCCGTGCGCTCGATGACGTCCAAGTGGCGCAGATGGCGTGTGAAAACGTCGAGGTGTTGCGCCGCGTCCTGCCGGAACTCGAGTTCACGCGGTTTATCCTTCGTGATGAAGACGGCGCGCTCTACAGCCCTCACCTCGTGGAACGGCAGATCCGCCGTGAGGAACGCGCTCAGGCTCGTGCTGAGCGGCAGCGTCGTCTGGAAGAGTTTCAGGCCCGTCAGGAGGCCGGAGAGTTCGCACCAGAAGCCGGCGTGAAGGCTATGACCTCTCGGGCGAATGCCTCCAAGGGCGGCCGCCCGCGCAAGGGGGAGAAAGCAGAAGACGCTTATGTGCGTCGGCAGCGCGAAGCCGTCGAGCAGCGTGAAATGCGCTTGCTGTCGTCTATCGACGGTGGGGCGATTTCGGAAACCGAAAACCAAAACCAGTTTTCAAAAGCGGTTTTGGTTTCCGGGGTTTCGGTTTCAAAACCGGTTTCTGGGTTTTCCGTAGATCTAGAATTAGAGAAAGATATATCCCCTTCTGATTCTAATTCTACGAAACCGGCAGAAACCGAAACCGACAAACCGGCCTTGGAGATTTCGGAAGCCCTGATCTCCCAGACCGTCGCCCGCGTCCTCAAGGTTGGACGTCTGCCAGACGGTCAGGCCGGGTTCGCCAAGAGCATCTGCGGTCGTTTCCTTCGGGACGGCGTTCCAGCCGATGTGTTGGTCGAGGCTGTGAAGCAGCATGCCGAGAAAATGGCTCTGAACGGCGACACAGCCTACAAAATGGGCGCTTTCCGCAAGCCGATCGAGCGGTTCTGGGCAGATCATCAAGCCGGCGTCTCAACCGCACCGGCTCCAGAGCCAGTGGCTCGGGAAGACTGGGAAGAACGCGCGCTGGGAGTCTATGCCAAGGCACAAGAGGTCTGGAGCGAAGCCTTCCGCCTGAAGCGAGATTTCTCGGCTGTTAAGCGGGACTGGCCGGAGCTGGCGCAAGCCCATGACCTACCCACCTGCCCCGTCGAGCGCGCTGCGTATCTGGACTGGTATCGCCCGCAGGCTCAGGCCGCATGAAGGCGCTGCGCAGAGCCCTCGCCTCTTTCACCCATTCTGAATTCCTCACGGTTCGCTCCGAACGTGACCAGGCGCAGCATGCTGCTCTGGCACTGGAGCGGACTGTTGCGGATCAAGCCCTGGAGATTGTCACGCTCCAGGCCCGTCTGGCTCGGCTCACCTCGAACCGGGATGCCGACGGCCGATTTATGAAGCGCAACCCCACATGAACGTGGAATGCAAATGACTACTGCCGCTGAGGCAACTCGACCAATTGAAGAAGCCGTCCCCATGCAGGGGGCTTGGAAAAACCGCATCGCTCTGGCTGAACTGGACCAGGGAAAAGACAGGCCACCAATCGAAGTCCTACGCCGTGGAGCTGGCCTCTACGGCTTGCTACGTTCCGGCACGATCACCCAACGTCACGTCGACGCCGCCCAACGTTGGGCATGTGATTTCGAGACGGGAATTATGGGTGCTTCCAATCCCGAGATTCGGTCAACGGGGCAAGGAAGTCTGGAGGACTCTCTTCTAGCGAGGTCTTTTGCCGTCGCCCGATGTGAAGGCGTCCGGAGGACACTAGGCCGATATGCTGGCGACCTTCTCGTGCTGTTAGTTTTGGACGGTCTTTCGGTAGCAAGGATCTCTGAAATGTACGGTAAAAACCGTCAAGGGATGACTGGCGCAATCGAACTGCTTCTTGAGCAACTGACCGATTATTATGAAGGAAGCCAAATCCATTAAAAACCTGTTGACCTGAAACAGATTTGGACAGTAATAGTATATGATTATCGATGGGCGTGTGGCTGGAATAAGCCTGCGCCCTTTTTTGTTGATGTTCTGCCTTCTTTTAATGGGCAATATCGTAGCTCTCTCAAACAAAGCATGGCTATGGCGCTTACTCCCTAAATTTAGGTAAAATCACAAATTCATTGACGTAACGGGATATTTCAGAATTATTGTAAAATAATAATTACTGTCCGAGATGGCAATGTACTCAACCCTTATTACGTCCAGCAAATCGCTCTTACATGTATCCGAAGGCGTTCTCGGTCACGCTAGCCCGACCGAAGTCGTAGACCCTGTTTATGCTTGGCGCGCGGAAGCTAACAGTGATGTAATCTACCTAATGGCTGCATCTGGAGAGCCATTCTGGATCATGGGTGATTTCGGGCAGAGGGCGATATTTTCGTTTAAAATTCGTCGCCAAGTTGGTGGTGGAATAGCAATCGAACATCCCAGCAACGCAAAAATATTCAGGGCTTCGGATGATGGACGGATCTACATTGATGGAGAAAATGGCGGATTAGATAAAATATTTTTTGAAGAATCCATTAATATTTCTCCGAATGAGATACGTATAAAATACCAGAAAATACTTTCAAATACCCTCGAAAATAATCTTATTTCTCTATCGAAAATGTCACCATTCGTCGAGATGGCTGATATGGCCTATGCGATAACACGGCTTGAGAGTTTTTCATCCTATTCACATGTTATCGATCAAATCAAAGAGCTCCCAAGTTACGAGTTTATCTTCCCGTCGATTCAATTATTGATGAAATCTGAGTTTGCAGGCAGCGGACGAAATTTTCATGCTCATTACGCGTGGGGCGGCGGTGATTTCGTCGATGTAGGAAAATATTCCTACGGTTTTCCACGTATCCTTCCATACCCGCCAGCACGGCTGAAGGTTAGTGCGTTTTGCTCGATTGCTGAAGACGTCACAGTTGTGCTCGGAAACCATCTAACCAAAGCCGCAACCACGTTTCCGTTTCAGGACGAGGCTTTTCGGTGGCCTTCGCGGCACGCAGACATCGGAAAATTTGAAGATAGTATCTCCTCGGGGGTGGTGATCGGCAATGATGTTTGGATTGGTCGTGGGGTTACCATTCTTCCTGGTGCAGTTATAGGAGACGGCTGCATCGTTGGCGCTGAATCTGTGGTTCGAGGAAAAGTCGAGCCTTACTCAATATATCTGGGTAATCCGGGGTATGTTTTGAAACCACGATTTGATGCCCAAACCACCTCTCGCCTGTTGGCGCTCAAATGGTGGGAGTGGCCAGAATGGAAAATTGACCGATACTGCGGAATGATGATGACCGATTTGCAAGGTTTTTTGGATAAAGCCGAAAAGATCTGACGTTTGTCTGAATGAGGGTCTCCATACCCTTTAGAAATGACAATTAGAGTGCTTTAGCCCGACACGATAACTCGGAGTTATCTGACAAGCCCGAAAGGACAGACTGTCAGATAACCCACCGAAAGGGTTCGGAACCCGTCAGATAATTACAGTTATCTGACGGTTTTTCAGGGTCTCCGCAGGATCGGAAACCTTTATAATTCAATGACTTGTCGGAGACCTGGGCCAATGGCACCAGCAGCGGTCGCGAAAACGCCCCGTATCTCTGATGACGATCGCCTCGTGAATATGTGGCTTCATAATCGCTCAGTGAACACCGCCCGCGCCTATCGTGCGGACGTGGACGCCTTCCGCCAGTGGGCTGGCAAGCCTCTGGCAGATGTCGTGCTGGACGACCTGCAAGGCTGGTTTGATAGCCTCACGGGATCGGATGCCACACGCCGCAGAAAGCTGGCCTCCGTCAAATCGGCTCTGGCCTTCGGGGTCCGCGTTGGTTTTCTGGATGTGGACGTTGGCGCAGCGCTGCGCCTCGAGCGCGGGCGAGATCGTCTCAGTGAGCGCATTCTCACGGAAGAGGATGTGCGGCGCATTATCGACCAGGAGCCGTGCCCACGAAAGCGGGTCGCGCTCCGGGTTCTGTACTTCATGGGGCTGCGCATTTCTGAAATGTGCGCCCTCACTTGGCGAGATATGACACGGCGTCAGCAGGGAGGCGTGGCCTCCGTGTTCGGCAAGGGAAACAAGACACGTCATGTGCTTGTGCCCGCAAAGCTGTGGAAAGAGATCGTGGCTGTGAGAGCTGACGACTGGCGTCCTGAAACGCCTGTTGTCCCCGGCCACGATGGGAGCCCGCTTCACTTGAGAGCTGCACATCGCCTCGTGAAGCGGGCGGCGAAGCGTGCCGGATTGCCAGATGCCTCGGCGCACTGGTTCCGGCACGCCCACGCCTCACACGCCCTGGACAATGGCGCGCCCGCGCATGTCGTCCAGCAGACTTTGGGACATTCCGACCTGAAGACCACGACACGATACGCCCACGTCCGCGAAGGCGACGGTGGCGGCAATTACCTGAAAGACTGACGCCTCACGAAAAGGCGGCGTCGGCCATTAGTGGAGAGCGAAATGAGCACTCGATACCGACGCCGACCTGAAACGCCTGAGCAGATCCGGGCCGAGCACATCGATTTCTGGACCCGGACTGCCGAGCGTTACGAACGCACGGCGCAACATGCGCGGATGCCGGGAATGAAGATCTGGGCCGCAGCTGAAGCACGCCGCGCCCGCGCAATCGAAGCCGATCGCAAGCGAGAACAGGCATGAGCCACAATCCCGACGATTACATGAAGGATTCCGCTGGCCGTCTGGTGCCACGGGCGAACGTGAAGCCGGAAGACCTGTTGCAGGACGAGCTGGTGCGCAAGCTGTTCGAGCGTGCGCGCTCCATTCGTGAGATCATGCGCCAGTTTCGTGAGGATGCAGACAGCGACATTCGCGCTTTTCTGGATCTTCTGGCGGAACAGTACGGAGCCAAGAAAGGTGGTGCCAAGGGCAATCTGACGCTGGCGACCTACGACGGCTGCGAGCGCGTGACTATCGCCATCAGCGACACCATCACCTTCGGCCCGGAACTTCAGATCGCCAAGGAACTGGTGGACAGCTGCCTGACGCGCTGGACGGAAGGCGGCAACGCCAACATCCGCGCCGTCGTCACCGATGCCTTTGACGTCGGCAAGGAAGGCAAGCTGAACGTGTCCAAGATCCTCGGACTGCGCCGTCTTTCGATCGACGATGATGAATGGAAACGCGCCATGCAGGCCATCACCGACGCGGTGAAGGTGAACGCATCGCGCAGCTACATCCGGTTTCACGAACGCGCATCACCGGACAGCGCGTTCGTTCAGGTACCCTTGGATATTGCCAAAGCATAAAAAAGGCCGGAACAATGTCCGACCTTTCGCAGTTAACGGCGCTTGGTCACGTTTCAGAATCAACAGGCATAGTCTCTGAGCTGACATACGGACTGAGTATCGCCTTCAGGCAGCCTTACTCTGACGATGAATGCCATACCCGATTCGTTATTCGGATCCTGCATAATAGTTTTGAAGGATGACGGAGCTGGCATGTCACATCCTTCCTCGATCATTCCTTCAATGTGAAAAGCCAAAGCCTCGTAGGCCATGACGTGTGCTTCAGCCAATGTATCACCAACTGTTATGCAGCCCGGAAAGTCTGGGAAACTGACACCGAAATCGCTATCGGGATCTTTGTGAACGAGACCAAGGTATTCAGTCATTACACCGTCTCAATGAGACAATGAGGCTTTAAGCGCCTCGTTAATTCTTGTCTGCCAACCAGCACCTTGCCGCTTGAAAGCGTCCAGGACGTCAGCATCCAGTCGCAACGTGACCTGCTGCTTTCGATGCGGATTAGTCGGACGTCCGCGACGCACGACCGTTTCACCGTTCCGAACGGTTGCGGCTTCAAAGAAAGCATCGGTGAGTTCCGGAGCATCGTCCGGATCAACCCATTCTGGCTTTCCACTCTTGTTCTTCGCGTTCATGTGCATGCCTCATGGAGATAATGCGGCGAGCATCGCCACGTGGTGTCCAGACCATCACGACAAGGCGTTCATTCAACATCCCGGCCGTAATGAAACGCTCTTCGCCATAGTCTTTTCGTAAGTCCGGCGCGGTTGCTGTCATCCCTTCGAAAACGGCAGCAGCGTCGGCGAAGTCGAGACCGCGTTCAGACAAGGTTTTATCGCGCTTGGCGTTATCGAACTCGACTTTCATGAACTTGATGTAGCTACGAATAATCCATAAAGCAAGGATATAATGTAGTTACAAATAATAGCGAGAAGCATCATGGCACTGCTGCGTTGCATCAACAGCGGGCTGACAGTGCTGGACACCAGCATCGCCCGCGAACCCCCCAAGCGCGCGGACGCGTTCTACGTCTCGAAGGAATGGCGCGCCCTGATGGGCACCATCCTGAAGCAGCGTGGACGCGTCTGCGAGCGTTGCGGCCGCTCAGGCTGCCGGATCTTCGGTGACCACATCGTCGAACTGAAAGACGGTGGCGCGAAGCTGGACCCCAAGAACGTCCAGCTGCTCTGCGGCTCGTGCCACACGGCCAAGACGGCACGGGCAAAAGCACAGCGCGCTGCGAAAAACTGGTGAAAAACAGCGGAAAACAGCCATTTTCTCACGTTTTCGACCCAAAAGCTGACCAAAACGGTCCGGATTGAGGGGGGCGGGTCAAATCTTCGGCCCGACCGCGGGGGCGTAACCGCGCCAGTTCCACGCGTGAAAAATTTTCCTGCAATTACGAAATGAGGTGCGCACCATCCTGCGCAGGACGGTCCAGAATGTCGAAAAAACCGCCCGCAAACTGGGAGGATATTGCCAGCGCCTACTGCGCAGAAAGCCTGTCAAACCGCCAGATTGCTAAGAAATTCGGGATTGCGGAAAGCACCCTGCGCAAGCGTATCGCGTCTGAAGGATGGGAGAAAGCAGGTGCGCAAAAGGTGCGCACTCGCACTCCAAAAGTGCGCACCGCTGCGCACTCAGAGCAGCCTGCGCAAAAACGTCCCTCCCCGATCGTCGCCGAAGCCATCCCGGACGACATCGAGGGCCGCCTGCTCTGCCTGGCAGAACGCATGACCGACGAACTGGAGCAGATCACGGCGCACCATGGCGAGATTACGGAAGCCATCGAAATTGAGACGATGGACGACGAAAACCCGCGACGCCGTGAGGCAATGCAGAAAGCCATCAGCCATCCAGTCCGAGCCAATTCGCTCAAGACGCTTGCGCAGTCCGTCGCGCTGCTGGGCGGAAAAGCTGCGGGCAAAAAAGGTAAGAAAGAGCAGCTCAAGGATGCTGCTGACACGGCATCCTCTGGGAAATTTGCGCCCATGACTCAACCGAAACTGGTAGTGAACAATGGCAAGCGACGGGACAGTTAAAGTTAGCTCTCGGGGGCGGAAAACTGCATCCAGCCGGACTGGAATGCGCAAGGCTCTCAAGCAAGCTCCCGTCCCTCCTGCGCTCACATGGTCAACGGCGTGCCACACCTGGGAAAAACGGATTGTTGCCCGCGAAAGCATCATCCCCTGCCCGCCGCTTTTCCCGGCAGCAGCCAAGCAGGGCATGGATGTCTTCAATGCTCTGAAGCTCGTCGATGTGATGGGCGAACCGACGATCGGTGAGTCCTGCCGATCCTGGCTGAAGGACTTCGCGGAATCCTTCTTCGGGTCCTACGATCCGGATACCGGTGTCCGGCACATCAGCGAGTTCTTCCTGCTGGTCAGCAAGAAGAACACCAAGTCGACCATCGCGGCTGGCGTCATGCTGACCCAGCTGGTTCTGAACTGGCGCCGTTCTGCTGAATTCCTGATCCTGGCACCGACCAAGGAAGCGGCCGACAACGCCTTCAAACCCGCCCGGGACATGGTCCTGAACGACCCGGACCTGGATGCGATCTTTCACGTCCAGAAGTACAACCGCGTCATCGAGCATCGCCAGACCGGGGCCACGCTCAAGGTCGTGGCTGCTGACGGCCAGTCGGTGGTCGGCAAGAAGGCGACCGGCATTCTGGTCGACGAACTCTGGGAGTTTGGCAAAAAGCCGACAGGCGAGAACATGCTCATGGAAGCCATGGGCGGCATTTCGTCCCGTCCTGAAGGCTTCGTCATCTATCTTTCCACCCAGTCGGATGAAGAGCCAGCCGGCGTCTTCAAGTCGAAGCTGGAATATGCCCGCTCCATTCGGGACGGGAAGATCCAGAATAAGAAGTTCTTTCCTGTCATCTACGAGTTTCCGGCCGCGCTGATCGAGGCTGAGAAACACAAGGATCCGGACTACTGGTACGTCCCCAACCCAAACCTCGGCCTGTCGGTCGGGACCGAGTTCCTGACCAGCCAGTATGACCAGCAGAAGGAAGCCGGCGAAGGCCCGTTGCGGGTCTGGATGGCCAAGCACCTCAATGTGCAGGTCGGGCTCTCCCTGGGAGAGAAAGCCTGGGCGGGTGCGAAATATTGGGAGCAGCGAGGGGATCCCAACCTCACCCTGGACGATGTGGTCAGACGCTCCAGTGTCCTGGTCGTGGGAATCGACGGTGGCGGCCTGGACGACTTTCTGTCCATGGCCGTTCTGGGCTGCGATGCCGAGACCGATGAGTGGCTGCACTGGCAGCGCAGCTGGGTCTATTGCGATGTGCTGAAGACCCGAAAGGAAGAAGCGCCTCGGTATCTCGATTTCGAGAAACAGCAGGACCTCGTGCTCGTCACGACCATGGCGGACGATATCATCGAGCTGGGCGAAATCGCCGCGGATCTCAACCGATCGGGCAAGTTGGCGCTAATTGGGCTCGACCCAGCCGGCGTGGCGGAGATCGTCTTCGAGCTGCGTCGGCAGGGGATCGAGGAAAGCCAGATCGTCGGTGTCAGTCAGGGCTGGAAGCTCACCGGCCCGATCAAAACGCTTGAACGCAAACTGGCAGATGGGTCTTTCCACCATGGCGGCCGGCCGATCATGGCCTGGGCCGTTGGCAATGCGAAAGCCCAGGCCAAAGGCAACAACATCGAAATTACCAAGCAGCTGGCGGGCGGAAAGAAGATCGATCCCCTGATGGCGCTGTTCGATGCCGTGGCCTGCATGTCCAAAAACCCGGAGCCACCCGGACCGAAAAGCATTTTTGACCGTGAGGACCTATGGGATTCCTGAAGAGTATTTTCGGCGGCTCTCAGCGTCCTCCTTCGGAGCGCAGAGAGCCTGTTCTGGCGCAGAGCCTCGAAAACCCCAGCACGCCTCTGTCTGAGATTGGCAACTGGAGCGAGTTTCTAGGACTACCGGGGAGCAGTGATGACTGGATACCACCCACCAGTGAGCGCACAGCCATGGCCTGCTCGGCCGTCTATCGCTGCGTCACGCTGGAAGCCGGCGTTATCGCCGGACTGCCTCTGAAGATTTATCGTCTCTCGGCCGATGGGCAGCGCGAAGAACTGCCGAACCATCGACTGATACCGCTCCTTCAGACAGCGCCGTTTCCAGGACGTTCTCTGACGGCCTTCTCATGGCGGGAACTCTGGGGGGTGAATGTCCTGCTCTGGGGCAACCACTACAGCGCCATCCGATATGACGGCGCAGGTCGTGTGATTGGCTTTGAAGCCTTTATGCCGTGGCAGGTTCGTGTGGTGCGTCTTCCAAGTAAGCCAGGCGTGAACTTCTATGTCCTGACGCATGAGGATGGCAGCGTTGAAACCCTTCATCAGGAAGACATGCTGCACATTCCTGGTCCGGGTTTTGACGGGATCAAGGGGCTCTCCCGGATCCAGTCTTTCGCACGCGGCTCTGTCGGGCTGGCGCGCTCTATGGAAGAGCGCACGGGTCGGGTCCATCAGAACGCCTCGATGCCGAGCGGCATCATGCAGGTGCAGGGCAAAATGTCAGATGACGGCTTTCGTCGTCTAAGACGCCAACTTCAGGAAGCCCATTCCGGCGTTGCCAACTGGGGAAAGACTGTCATCGCGGATGAAGGGTCGAAATACACGCCCTTTCAGCTGTCTCCACAGGATCTCCAGACGATCGAAGCCAGACGCTACCAAGTCGCCGATATCTCGCGTTTCTTCGGTGTGCCCCTGCATCTTCTGAACGAAACGGACAAGACATCGTCCTGGGGGACCGGTCTGTCCGAGAACACGCTGGCTTACCTGATCTTCTCGCTCGATGCAGACCTGCGCCGGATCGAAAGTGAGCTGAATTACAAGCTGTTCTCCAACAGTCCTCTTTTCGTGGAATTTGACCGTGATGGCTTGCTGTCTATGGATCCGGAAAAGACCGCAACGGTCATGCAGAGCGAGATCTCCAGCGGTGTCAGCACGATCAACGAGGCACGCCGGAAGAAAAATCGTCCTCCCGTACCGGGCGGCGATACCCCGCTGATCAACAGCACCAACGTGCCGTTGACGACACAGGCGGCGAAAGGGCCAGACCAGCCCGCGCCTGTTCCTCCACCTTCACCAGGGCAACAGGAATGAAACGCTATGATGCCCAGGCGGGCCGGTTTTCGAACCGAGCCCTTCTGGCCTTCACGCAGGCAGGGCTCCCGCAGACCCTGAGCAGCCGGCCACGGGCTGACGGCAAGCCGGCCGAGATCCTGCTCTATGACGAAATCGGCTTCTGGGGCGTGACGGCCAAGGACTTTGCCGGCCAGCTGGCGCAGGTCGGTCCCGGGCCAATTAATCTACGGATCAACAGTCCAGGCGGGGATGTCTTTGACGGCCTCGCCATCTATTCGTCGCTCAAGCAGCATGATGGCGCAGTCAACGTCATCATCGACGGCCTGGCGGCCTCGGCGGCCTCCTATATCGCTCTTGCCGGCGATACGGTCTCGATTGCGCCCAATGCGTTTATGATGATCCACAACGCCTGGGGGCTTGTGATCGGCAACAAGGCCGACATGACGGCAACGGCAGGTGTCATGTCCAAGATCGACGGCCAGATGGCGGCGCTCTATTCGGGCAAGACAGGCCAGAGCGTCGACGCCATTTCGGCCCAGATGGATGCCGAGACCTGGTTCACGGCCCAAGAAGCCCTGGATGCAGGTCTGGCGGATGTCATTGTCGATGATGACCGCTCCGGAGGCAGTGCTCCTTCCGCCAAGGCGACGCAGTCTCCGCCTGAGGATCTGCTCGCTCAGGCTGGGGAAATCGCCCTTGCGTCGCGCCGGCGTATGGCCCGTCTGGCTGAAGCCGAAAACACTCTCTGACCATGCCCTGACCTCCCTGCGAGGCAAGATCAGGTCATGACCCTTTTGGGATGCCGCCGATAGAGCGTGGCAGCCCCCCTTTCATTGCAAAAACAGGAATATCCATGCGTTCCAAGGAACTGCGCGCCAAGCGTGCAAAGCTGATTTCTGACGCCAGCGCCCTGATCAACGGCGAGACCGTCACTGCCGAACAGACTGCCCAGTTCGATGCCATGATGGCCGAAGCGGACGAGCTCAAGGCGCGAATTGACCGCATTGAGAGCGCAGAAGCGGCTGAAGCGGAACTGGCTGGCCAGATCGCGGCTCGTGGCGAAAACGACGGTCGTGGCGCTGATGAACAGCGCGATCGTGAGACGCAGGAAGTCCGCGTTTTCGGTGCGTGGCTTCGTGGCGGCATGGATAGCCTCTCTGGTGAGGATCGGGCTTTTGCTGCTCTGCAAGCGCAGCGTGGTAGCGAATTCCGCGCCGCTCAGAGCACACAAACGGGTCCTGCTGGTGGCTATCTCGTTCCGCCCCTTTTCGCAGACCAGATCCTGACAGCTCTGAAGGCTTACTTCACGGCTTTGGATCTGTTTGACGAAATCCCGACCGCAACAGGCGCTCCCCTGCCCTGGCCTACCAATGATGACACGGCCGCCCGCGCCAAGATCATCGGCGAGAACACGACGATCGGCACAAGCGACCTGAAATTCGGGCTGTCCAACGTCTTGGCCTATCTGTACGCCACAGACGCCGTTCTGGTGCCCTGGACGTTGATGCAGGATTCCTTCCTGGATCTGGACACCTTCCTCACCTCTGCTCTGTCCACCCGTTTTGGACGTACGTTGGCTGACGATTTGACGAATGGCACGGGCACGAACATGCCACAGGGTGTCTGCACTGCGGCTGGCGTTGGTTTTACGACAGCGGCCGTGGATATCGGCTATGACGATATCATCGAACTGATCCATAGCGTGGACCCGGCTTATCGCCAGGGTGCGACGTTTATGTTCAACGACACGACCCTCAAAGTCCTGCGCAAGATGAAGGATAATGAAGGTCGCCCGCTTTGGTCGCCCGCGGTCGCAGTCGGCGCGCCTGATACGTTTGCCGGCTATGCCATGAATATCAATCAGAGCATGCCAAGCGTTGCAGCTGGCAATAAAGCCATGCTGTTCGGCAGCTTCAAGAACTACAAGTTCCGCAACGTAAAAGGCATGTCCGTGGTGCGCCTCAATGAGCGTTACGCGGACGCTTTGCAGACGGCTTTCTTCGGATATGGCCGTTATGGCGGCGGCATGCCGACGCCTGGTGCTGCCATCCAGGCTCTCGTCACTGGTGCCGCTGCCAGTGGCGGCTCAGGCGGCTAATGACACGCAGGAGGCTGATCAGTGAGAAGCATTCCTATCGGATCAGCTCCTGTAACGGTTCCCCTGGCATCCGTGCAGGATCTGATGACGGATCTGGGCATCACGGATGCCCAGGCCTCAGATACGCTTGAGCAGCATCTTCTGGATGCAACCGAGGCCGTTCTGGCGTTCATCGGCCGGCCGATCCTGTCCCAGACCTGGCAGGATCAGGTCTTTGTCCGACACTTCCCCCGGACCTTGTCCCTTCTGGTTGCGGCCTACCCCGTCCAGAAGGTTCTGGGGATCGTCCGCAACGGGACAGCGTTGTCTCAGGATGAAATTGACGGTCTCGTCATCGCGGATGAAACCGGCGAGATCTTCCGTCCGGATGCAGAGCGTCCGTTCTGGCATCCAGGACGCTATGAAATCACCTATCAGGCCGGATATCAGCTTCCGGCCACGCAGGACGATGGCACGGCGCTTCCTGGGAACATTCCTCGGCCGATCCAGCTCGCTGTCCGCAGGGTTGCGGCAGCGGCCTACTATGCAGAAGGTCGTGACCCCTCCCTGAAGTCCGAAAGTGCCCAGGGCATTGGCTCGACCAGCTGGGTCACACCTGACCCAGCCCTGGGTGGCCTGACACCTGAAGCGGCTGGCCTCGTCCAGCGCTACCAGTCTCCGGGGACGGCGTGATGGGATATCAGGCAGACTGCCGTCGTCGGCAGATCCGCAAGAAAGGCCGGCTGATGACACTGTCACGGCCGAGCGAGAGCAGCCCGGTCACGCTGATGGCCTATGCCGCACCGCCCGCGACAGCCGCACTGGAATCAGGCGTGTCCGTCATGCCGTTTGTGGCCGAGACCCTGAATGACGAGCTGGCGGCAGCGGGTTACGGCCAGCCCCGGAATGCTGACATCCTAACGGATGGCGGTCGTCAATACGCGCTGACAGACGCCACGCCCGTTTATGACGGTAGTGAAATCTGCGGCTGGAAACTCATTGCAGCAGGTGGAACATGACCTCTCCCATCGTCTGGCAGGATGCCTTTGACCGTGCCACGGCCGCTGCTGCTCCGCTGGGGCTGGCGGTCAAGGACATTCTTGCTCAGAACCTCGATCAGAACACGGCCCCATGGGTCTATTTCGAGACAGCCAGTGCCTCTGCCGGCCGCCTGGGCATGGGTGAGATCGTCGACGAAGAAACCGGCCAGATCTGGCTGCACCTAATGGTGCGGCGCGGAACGGGCGCGATCGACGCCATCACGAAACGCAAGGCTCTGTCCGTCGCGTTTCGGGTGCCGGTCGCGCCGCTCCCTGCCGGTCTGTTCTACGATGATCAGGGCTTTGATCCGCCCGACGACGACCAGACCGGCAACTGGGTCCGCTTCTCCCTGATGGTGGACTATCGCTACCAGGACATCGTCCTGCCGGCATCCTGAAATTCCTGACACAGCCACCTCCGGGTGGCTTTTTTTATGAGGTGAGACATGGCCTTTACCGGTGCCACGGCAGGCTATCAGGCCGCCGCGCAGGCGAACGATACCGCCATTTCCTATGCCATGGAGCCGAACTACGGCGTCCCGGCCACGGGAAACTACCAGCGCACCCGCTTTACGGGTGAAAACTTCAAACCGACGGACACGACCCAGCGCCCGGACGAGATCAACGCTGACATCGAAGCGGCGCAGGCTGTCCTGACGCAGACCTCTGTGGCCGGCACACTGTCGGGCGCGCTGTCTTATGGCACCTATGACGACATGCTGGCGGCCGTGCTGGGTGCAGACTGGGCTGACAACGTCGTGCAGAACGGTGCGGTCGTGAAGACCTGGACGCTCATCGAAAAGATGAACGCCAAATGGCTGGTGCGTCCAGGCAGCTACTGCACACAGGCACAGCTGACTTTTGCCCAGGGCAGCTTTGCCTCTACGTCTTTCGACTTCTCCTGCAAGCAGCAGACGCTCGCGGATGCCGATCCGGCCACGACCTACACGGACGCGCCCACAGGGCGTGTGTTCAACACGGTCGACAACTTCGTCGGCATGACCGTGAACGGCGTGGCTCCGGATGGCTGCGTCAAGCAGGTCCAGATTACGCTGGCCCGCGACGGCTCGGGGTCGGACTATGGCATGGGCCATGCCGATGCCTGCGGGATCCGCCCCGGCCAGATCCTCGCCTCCGGATCGACGCAGATCTTTTTCAAGACCTGGGATCTGTATCAGGTCTGGGCCAATGGAACGCAGGGACCGATCGCCGTTACGGTCAAGGATGCGGACGGCAACAGCTATGTCCTGACCTTCCTGAATGCGGCGCTGCGCAATCCGGTGATCGATGTCGGCAGCAAAAACACCTCGATCATCGCCACCTTCGACATCGAGGGCAATCCGCAGGCCGGCGGTGGCACCTTCAAGATCCAGCGCATCCCGGCCGCACCGCCAGCCGCGCCTTCTGGCGGCTGATCCCCGGAGCTCCGAACTTTTTATCCCTCATTTCAGACTGGAAAAATTAACATGGCCAAGCTCTCTGCCTTTTCGCGCGACCTCAGCAAGGTGTCTTCCGGCGAGGAGATCGAAGTCGGTCCGGAAGGGAATACCTTCTTCATCACCACGCGCGGCTTCACGCCGGCGTACCGCGACACGCTCTATGCGCTGCGTCTGGAAGCAGCCCGTGAGCTGAACCGCTCCCAGCGTGCCGGTGCTGGTTTCTACGCTCCGGATGCCCTGCCCCCGACCACGGATGATGTCTGTCAGGGCAAGGCGATTGCCCGTGAATGCGTCCAGGGTGTGCGTGGTCTGGAGGGTACGGATGATCAGCCCGTCTCTGTCGATGACTTCCGCGGCATGCTGGAAAGCGGCAACTACCCGGCTCTGACTACGCTCGCCATCATGGCAGCCGGCCGTGTCGGCAGCGACCGCGCCGAACAAGCCAAGGCCGCAGCGGGAAACTGATTGCAGCACTCCAGTGGGAACTGGAATGGGGTGCCTTTACCGGGGAGAATGAAATCCCCGAAATCCGGGAAACGGCCCTGCAATACCGGGTTCTTCCCGATCCTTGGAACGAAGTCCCCTGGCGGGCGTGGCATGAACTCCAGCATGACCGCGTCTGGACCACTGATGGGGTCGGCGCATCCATGGGCATGATCCGCGTTGCCTCAAGGCCTGGGCCGATTTCCTGGCTCGCCATCGATCGCTGGTGTGAAGCCAACCGGGTGACGGATGATGAGCGGGTTTATGTCTTCGACCTGATCCGCGCCCTCGATGTCGTCTTCCTGAAACATCGCAACAACGCAATCACTCAGGACATCCAGACCCTCATGAGGAAATGACATGGCCTCTGCGCGTAGTGTGGCCCGCAATATTCGTCTGTTTCGGGACCAGGCGCTATCTCCGGCCGCGCAGTCCGCAAGGCTTGCAGCTGTCGCCATCAAGGCGCGGGATCAGGCGGTCAGCAGCGGAGACGCGCCGCCGCACTGGGTGACGATCGTGGATGGTCGGCAGGGCGTGCCAGAGACGGACGTGAGGCCGGACGGTTTCATTCTCTACAAGTTCAACGTCATGGGGCTGGCGGCCAAGGCTGCGCTTCAGCTGTGCAAGGATCGCTCTCCGGTACGATCGGGCCGCTATCGCGACAGCTGGATGGTTGTCGTCGACGGCAAGCCCTGGACGCAGGACGTGGCGGACATTCCGGAAGGCACATCCGTCATGATCGTCAACCCGCAGCCCTATGCACGCAAGATCGATACGGGCGCGATGAAGAACATGTCTGTGCCTCCGGGCATCGTCGATGCCGTGCGCAAGCTGGTGCAGCGCAAATTCCCGACCGTGAACGCAGCCCGCGCCTTTGTGAGCATTCCCTCCGGCCTGATGGAAAATGCTCCCTACATCCTGCGGCGCAGCAAGGGCCGCAGCAAAAGCCGAGCCGCCGGAACGGCCCTGACCTATCCGGCAATGATCCTGACAAAACGCCTCTGAAGGAACGCGACCATGGCAACGGTTGAAGAGATTGAAGTTTCGTACCGTAGCCAGATCGCATCGCCAGCTCAGGCGGATGCAGCAGCGCTCGATGCGGTCGCGGATGGCCTGGATAAGGTTGCCGATAGCGTCGAGGTCACAGACGCAAAGATTCAGCGCAGCACCAAAAGCGGTGTCGGATTTCGCAACAGCCTTGATGCGGTCACGAAGTCGACCAATGCCCTACAGAGCGCCCAGAACAAGCTGACCGAGGTCGCGCAAGCCGTGTCTGACAGTGTGCGCCGTGGTGAGATTACACAGGCAGAGGCAGCACGCACGATCGATGCGCAGGCCGCCAAGGTCCAGAAGCTGACGCAGGCCCATGAAGCGGCTGTGCAGGCGTCAAAAGGCGTCACAGTCGCTGTGGCCGAGACGACAGAGACCGCACGTCTTTCCAGCCAGCAGATGGGTATTCTGGCGGATGAAGCGCACAAGTTCTTTGACCAGGTCATGGCGGGCGGATCTGCGTTTCAGGCCGCCTTTTATCAGGTGCCGAACATGGTCCAGATCATGGGCGGTTTTGGCAGTGCTCTTGAAACCGTCGCAGGCTGGATGGTCGGGCCTGCCGGTGTGGCGCTCGCAGCTGGGGCGGCAGCGGTCTCCGTTTACAAACTTGGGTCTGCTGCCGAAGCCGAACAGGAACAGCTTGCCACACTGTCGCAGCATCTACGGGCCACTCGTGATGACTACACGTCCATGGCCAGCGCGGCTGAAGGTGCGGCGCGTCAGCTTTCCGCCGGCAGCGGCCTGTCGCTCGATGACAGCCGCAGCGTCACCACGACCTTTGCAGCCATACCGACGATCGACAGTTCCAGCCTGACGTCCCTGACGCAGGAAGCACGGGATCTGGCCGAAGTCATGGGCGAGACCGTGCCGGAAGCTGCCAAGGACATGGCGAGCGCTTATGCCGACCCCGCCAAGGCCGCACAGGACTTCGCCGACAAGGGTCTTCTGGGCGTGCATCAGGGACTGGTCAGCCAGGTCAAGGATCTTCAGGACAGCGGCAACCGGATGCAGGCCTGGCAGCTGCTTATGGGCCAGCTGGAATCCGCCACGCGCGGCGCTGTCGATCAGGGTCTGACGCCGTTTCAGCAGTCGGTCCGCAATCTCAAGGATGCCTGGGCCGGCCCGATGGAAGGCGTCGAGAACTTTGGCAACAAGATCGGGGACTTCCTGGTCGCGCAGACCGCCAAAACGATCGACGGCCTGACGAACCTGATCAACAAGGTCAAAGAACTCAAGGGCTGGATGGACAGTTTCCAGCCAGAGCATGTCGCCTATGAAACCCGGCAGCGGCAGGCCCAGCAGGGCAGCAGCTCTGGCATGTCGGGGCTGATTGATACGGTCGGGCAGCAAATCGGCGCGAATTCCGAAGTCATTTCCCTGGCACACCGGATCCAGCCGGTCGAAAGCTCGACAGGGCAGTATGACCGCAATGGCGCGGTCGTGACGTCCTCGGCCGGTGCGATTGGCGGCATGCAGGTCATGCCGGCAAACGCTGCCGGCAACGATCTGACGGATCCGACCGGAAACGTCACTGCGGCAGAGCGCCTGCTGGTGCGGCTATATTCCAAATACAGCGGCAATGAGCAGCTGGTCGCCATGGCCTATAACTGGGGCGAAGGGAACGTCGACAAATACCTTCAGGGGAACACCACGGTCCCGCAGTCCGTGCAGGACTATGCCCAGAAAGTTACAGGCGGCCAGATGTATGGTGCGACAACGCTCGCCACCATGCAGGGCAAGGTCGATGACGCTCTGAAGACTTCGGATGGTTCGACGGCGTCTCAGGTGACGGATCAGACCAATGCCATTAAGCAGCTGACCTCGGCTCAGGAGGCGCTGGATACGCTGCATAAGGCCGGTGCTGTGTCGGATGCCGATTATGCGGCCCGAACACAGGATCTGACGCAGCGTCTGATGACGCATAAGGGCGCGCTGAACGATCTGCGAGATCCGATGCAGGAACTGGCGCATCAGCAGCAGCAGTTAACGGATGCGGCCTGGGCGGGCACGGCTGCGCAGAAGGCCATGGTGCAGGTCGACCAGCAGGTCGAGGAAGCAGCCCGCAAGATGGGTCAGTCCCATGCAACGGCAGCCCAACTCCTGAAGGCGGAATCAAACGAGCAGCAGGTCCTGACGGGCCAGTTCAACAGCGCGATCGATGCGATGGACCGCAAGACATCAGCCCAGAATACGCTGCTGTCGTCCTATGATGCCTCCAAGGGCAGCCTGGACGATTATCTGCGCTCCGTGGAAGCCTCAGACACGGTTCAGGCCACCTCGATCGCGGGTACGCAGGAACAGGCCCGACAGACGGCAGTTCTCACGGACGCGCTCAAGCGGCAGGCCGAGGCGCAGGTGGACATTACGACCGCCCGCAAGGCGTATGGCCAGAGCCTTGATCTGGAGACGATCAAAGCCGAAGCCACTGCGATCGGACAGGATTCCGATGCTGTCTCGGTCCAGATGGCCGTCCTGAAAGAGCGCAATGCGCTTCTGGAGAACGGTGCAGATCTGACGTCCAAGGCCTCGCAGACCGATCTGGAGAACGTCGCGGCGATCCAGACGGCCACGAACGCCTATCAGAAGCAACAGGACACGCTGAACGAACTGACCAACGATATCTCCTCGGCGGCCGACACGTTGTCGAGCAGCTTCACGCAGGCTTTGGTCAACGCCTCGAATGGCGGGGTGACGTTCAAGTCCGCCATGCAGGGTGTGGAAAGCCAGCTGATCTCCGTGATTGCCAAGTTGGCGCTGATCAATCCGCTCCTGAGTGCGATCGATGGCAGAAGCCGGACAACGCTGGGGGATGTCTCGTCCATTCTGTCGGGAGCCTCATCGCCTTCGATCAGTGATGGCGCGGCTGCGATCAGTCAGGATTCCGGTGGTTGGGGATGGAATCCTCTGACAGCAACGGGCGGATCTGGTGGCTCCACGTCCTGGCTGTCTTCTGGTCTCAAGACCAACCTGTTCGGCACGGCCACGGTGGGCAACCTCCTGGGCGGGATCGGCGGGGGTTTCGGGATCGGGTCGGCCCTGTCCGGAATCGGCGGTGGGACAAAGACCAATGGCATGATCGGCAGCGGCGTTGGAGCGGCCGCTGGCGCTGCGGCCGGATCGTTCATCCCGGTGGTTGGCACCATGCTGGGCGGTCTGATTGGCGGCGGTCTGGGCGGGCTTCTGGGGGGCCTCTTCGGACACAAGAAAAACCCGTACACGATCGACCAGGTCATGACGACGGGAGGCTCGCTCTCGCTTGGCAAGACATGGAATCAGGCCCAGACCGATCAGATCACGGAGCAGCTCAAATCCGACATCGCGTCGTTCAACAAGGTTCTGTCCACGGATGGGGTCACGATCGGCGGCGGCGATGGCGGACTGCTGGGAACGGTCCGCGATGACAAGAACAACAAGGACAAGTCGCTTCAGTCCGTCTCGCTCACGGATCTTCTGAAACAGGCGACCTACAGCACGTCGGACGCCACGTTCCAGCAGGCTCTGCAACAGGGGCTGCCAAGCGATGCAACATCCGTCTCGGATTATGCAACGGCGATCGCCAACCTGAAAACCATGGCCGACACGGTCGACCAGCTGGGCGTGGCCGTCTCGAAGTTCAATTCGGACGGCACGGTCACGGTCGGCAGCTTCACGAAAGCCACCGGCGATCTGAAAACCGCTCTGGATACGGCGCTCGATGGCAAGTCGCTGTCGACCTCTGATCTTCAGACCCAGATCTCCACCATCACGACCTTCGTCGACACGACGATGCCAGGGCTGCTCAAGGCCACGGTCTCTGGGCAGCAGTCCTGGGTGGGTCAGATGGCCGCACTGAAACAGACCTATGAGGCAGCAGCCTCGCAGGCCAATCAGTACGGACTGGACGGCACCCAGCTGAATGCGAAGTACCAGTCGCTTTATGACCAGGGCTTTGCCTCACAGCTGGACACGCTGCGGCAGAGCGATCTGTCGGTTCAGGCGCGGTACCAGACGGCGACGGGCAATGATGAAGGGGCGGCGCTGACGAACTTCGACCTCAGCGCGGATCAGCAGAGGCAGCAGCTGGCGGACAACTGGAAGAACTTCCTCGGGGACGCCTACACGTCCCAGCAGGAATATATCAGCCAGTCGGCCGACCTCGAAAAGACGCTGTCGGCGGAGCGTCTGAAGATCCAGCAGCAGTACAATGATCAGGCGCTACAAAGCGCTGAAAGCGTTATGTCGAGCCTGGAAACCTATGGTGCGGGTCTGGCCACGTCGGATGCCTCTCCGCTGTCGGCCGCCGATCAGTACAAGGTCGCGAATGACAACTTCACGACCGATCTGACGGCTGCCCAGGGCGGCAGCTTCACGGCGCTTCAGGCGATGCAGGGCGACATGCAGACCCTGCTGGCCCAGAGCAAGACCTTCAACGGGTCGGGCACGGCCTACGCCCAGGACTATGCCCGTGTCATGCAGGCGCTCCAGAGTCTGGGCAGCATCGGCACGGATGATCTGACGGCCTCCGTCATGAAAGAGGCGCTGAAGACGTCCACCGACACGCTCAACACGACGCTGGCGCAGCTGGTCGAGCTGGCCACGAAGCAACTGAGTGAGACCCGCATGCAGAGCATGAAATCCACCACTGGAAAGGCAGCATGACATGACAGTGATCCGGGCAGTCGAGATCGACCTGGTCGATACCCTGGCTGTCCAGGTCGATGACCTTCCAGCCCATGGCAGTCGGCCACGCGGAACGCTGCGGCGGAACGCGGGGTCGCTGGAGACGGTCGAGACCCTGCGCTTCTCCGACATGGGTTACGTTGATGAAAACCACGTCCCCTATGTCCCGATCGTCACCCAGGCGTTTGATCTGGACCGCGGCATTTCCCTGACTTCGGACGCGCTAGGGGGCACGTCGTCATTCGGATCGGTCACGCTGATCAATGACGGCTCTCTTGATGCGCTCGTCGCCAGCCGCACGAACGACCATCTGCCGGTGCGGATCCTGAGCGGGCGCAAGACGCTCGATCGGGACCGGGGGATCTGGCGGGATCCAAAGCGTGCGGATCTTCAACCGGTCTTTGCGGGTCTGGGAACGCTCTGGCAGGCGGGGCGACGGACCCTGACCGTTCCCCTGCTCGGAGCACTGTCCTGGCTCGATGTGACCATGACGGGCCGGATCTATGGTGGAACAGGTCGTCTGGACGGGGATGCCAACGTCTCCGGCCGCGTCATGCCGACTCTGCGGGGCACGGCCTGCAACATCACGCCCGTCCTGATCGATGCCGTGAATTATGTCTATCAGGTCAGTGACGCGCCGGCCGAGATCTCCGCGCTCTATGAGGGCGGCTTTGCGGGGGGCATCGCCTTCAGTGGCCTGGTCGCGGATCTCTATGCCCAGTCCCCTGCCCCTGGCACCTATCAGATCCAGAGGGGCGGTAACGGAACATGGATCCGGCTGGGCACACGGCCCGTCTACGGCATTACCGTGGACGCGGTCGGATCGTTCCCTTCCGGAGCCGCGCCGCAGAACGTCCTAGACATCCTGCGCATGATGCTTCTGGAGGATTTTATTCTCCCGGAAACCTACATCGACGCGCAATGGCCCGCGCAAAGCCCCCTGGCTCCTTGGCGAGCGGGGTGGTTCTGGGATGGAACAGAAACAGTCACAGGGCAGGACGTGGTCCGCACACTGCTTTCCGGGCTGGCAATCTCGATCGTTCCGACACGGTCGGGCACCTTACGGCCTATCCTTCTGGAATCAGTGGATGACCTGGCCGCATCGACCCTAACGCTTGATACGAACGTCATCACCGAAATCGAGCCTGTCTCCCTCGATGCTTCGCTCAGTCCTCCGACATGGCGCTGGCGCATGGGCTGGCAGCATAATTTCACAGTCCAGACGGCGGGCTCGGGTCTGCATCCGCAAGCCCCGGCTGACCGGCAAGCCTTCATCGCCATGGCCGATCGCAATGCCGTCTGGTCGGATGCAAGCCTTCGGATGCGCTGGCGAGTACCGAATGATCCCACGCCGATCGTCACAGCCTTGGCGTCATCAGAAGATGCTCAGAGTGTTGCGAATTCACATGGGCAGCTCTGGGGGGCTTATCGGACCCTCTGGGCCATCACGATTCCTGTGGACCTGAGCTGGCAGGTCGACCTTGGCGATACCGTCTGGATTCAGGCGCCCGTTCCTGGGCTGTCCAATGGCTGCCTGGGCGTGATTGTCGCGGAGCATGTCCGCGGCGGCGACGCGACGGCAACCCTTCAGATCCTGACCCTGTGGACCGTCCCGCAAGACATGGACGACGGTGATTTCGGGCCGGATATTATGTGAGACTTCATGGAAAACTGTGGACTTGGCTATCAGAACGCCGTGCTCTCCGCCGTCCTGTCGGCCGACAGCGCCGCAGCCGCGCTGCCTGTCACAAACCTGACCTCCCCGCAGGGTAATCCGGCCTATGCCTGGCGAGCTGATGTCACGACAGCCAGCCTGACAGTGGCGCTGTCGCAGCGCGGGGGCGTTCGGGTTATCTCGGTGCATCGCACCAACCTGACGGCGCAGGCCAACTGGCGGATCGTCGTCAGCAATGTAGGCAACGTCCTGCACGATACGACCCAGCCCATGACGGCCGTGGCGGGTCAGGCTGTCTTCGTCCTGCCTGCCGAGCTGCAATGTGACGTCGTAGCGATCACGATCGCGGATCCAGACAATCCAGATGGGTATCTCTCGATCCCCCTGGCCTATGTCGGGCCGCTCTGGCAGCCAGTCCGCAATTTCTCCACCGACAGCAGCTCAGGCTTCAATTTCGGGGTCGATGAAGTGACGGCGCTGTCTGGCGCAGAGTTTCCGCAGATGCGCTGGATCCAGAGAAAGGCCTCGATCGCGCATCAGTCTTATGGCGCGGCGGAGACCGCGATCCTGCGGCAGATCCAGCGGGTCGCGGCATCTGGGGAGAATATTCTCTTCCTTCCGGACCCAGGGGCTGCGGCGCAGGAAGAAACCCTCTTCGGTCGCCTGAGTGGCGGCGACATTGGCAACCCTTACGGCTCTGCCGATCGGCGGAGCTGGACCTTTACCCTGACGGAGCGATTGTGATGACCATGCTGGCCAATTTTGTTCTGGAGACTGCCAGCAGTCCGGGCGTCAGCAGTTTCGTGCTGAACGGCGCGGTCGCAGATCGGAGGGCATTTTCCCAGGCGTTTCCGGATGGCGGCCGGATCTTCTATTTCGCGGATGACGGAACGCAGGCGGAATGGGGCGTGGGAACGCTGACGATCGGCAATCCCTGCACGCTGGCCCGCAGCCGGGTGATCGGCAACACGCAGAATGGCACGGACCTGATGCGCTTCTCCGGAGGTGTGCAGGTCTATAACGAGATCCCGGCCGAGTTCCTGGTTCAGCTGGATGAAAACGGAGCTGTGAGCCTCAAATCGCTGACCGTGCTCTCCGAGCTTCTGGTCCCGCAGGTCTCGGACTGGAACAGCAATCAGGCTGTCAGGGCGGCAGATGCGAAGGGCTGGTTCGTCAAACAGGGCTGGAGTTTCAGTAATTTCGGCGGCAATGCAATCTACGTAGGCTGGCGCAATGACGGATCCGGTCTTGGCCTGGGTGTGGATCAGACAGATATCGGAACCTTTGCGCTCAAAGGTTGGGTTTCTGATAATTATGCGACCACGGTTCAGGTGAATACGGCGCTGTCGGCAGCAAATTCTGCCCAGGGCACAGGGAACGCTGCGTTGGCAGCTGCGAACACTGCGAACAGCACCAAGCTCGATGCCAATAACGGGCAAGCCACGGTTCTGAGTGTCTCATACGGGCCGAACAAGGCCTCCTTTCAGGGGGACGGAAATTTCGTTCTCTATGCCGGCATCAATGCTTTTTTCGCTGTCAGCACGTCTTCCATTAATTGGAACGGCCACGACTTTGTCTTCACGGAAGACCTGCCCACGGATCCGGGACAGAAAATCGTCATGGACGTCGCGACAGGCGTTTCTTCAGGCGGCCGTGTGACCTTTGCTGTGCCGTTTTCGGATACGCCGAGGGTCATGGCCCAGAATTTCGGGAATGGTGACGTGAACTGCCACGCCTATGCACCAGACAAGAATGGCTTCTCGCTCCACATCAACAATGGCGGGACGACGGATATCACCTACATCGCCAAGGGTCCGAAATAAGCGTCCCCCTGCTCTTCTGAATTCTTCTGTCTGCCGCCTTCAGGGTGGCTTTTTTTATGGAAAAACGATGCCTGTTTCCCAAGCCACCGAAGACACTCTGTCCAGCCTGCGGGCCGAAATCCGCACCCTTCAGGATCGGACCCTCAAGCTCGAAACCTACGCGGACGGCCTGAACGACAAGCACGACACTCTGCGAAGTGAAGTCCGCACGGAAATCGCCTCTCTCCGCAACCAGATCGCCAGTCTGGAAACGAAGATGGAAACGGCGAACAAGCAGATCAACACGAAGCTGGACCGCCTGTTCGGTGCCCGCTCTGTCGTCACGGCTGCCATCACCCTGCTGACTTCAATTCTTGGATCCGGGGTCGTGCATCTAGTGGTCTCGATTGGGAAGTAAGGTCAGGAATGGGGGGTAAGCCGAATGTCGGTTATAAGAGTAAGATGTTGAGAAAGCGGACAAGGCGCTTGCATATGCGCACATTAATGACTATCATACACCTAAGCTGATTAAAGACAGCTACAGTTTTTGCGTTATCCTAATTCGGGCCTTAGCCGTACACGCGGTGGAACGCTCAGTGGCTTGTAAGTCATATTATCGATGGTCATTTGATCTGTGGAAACCGGGTAACTAAAACTTTGAGTTTTGGGACTTTGGTGATCTTAAAGTTGGTACCACCAACTTATCGATGGAAAACGAAGGTAACGCAGCATATGTAAAGGGCGGCCAGTAAAGGCCGCCCTTTACTTTTTTATTTTACAATATTTCCTGTTACGACATCGCTGGGGAAGATATTAGTATGGTCACCACTAATGTTGATATTGCCTTTTGTTCTGCATGAAAACACTTGACGGTCAAACAGCCTTCCATCCTCGAATTGTGCATCATGCTGAAAACCCGCCGGTGTTAGGGGGGTGCCAAACCTATAGCGACTCTCTAGCGTGTGGTTAAGCAACATGGAGCGGACCTCTAGCGTCTCGTCCGGCTCAGCGCAGGCTTTGATAGTTGCTTCGTATTCAATCTCGTGAACGCCGCCGTCCTGACCAACGTTACTTTTGGCAAACACAATACCACGTGCATCAATCGCGAAGCTTTTCCCACGCCCTCCCACACGCTTGTAAAACGCTTTCAAACGTTCGTAACAAAATTTTTCAATGATGATACCTTCTTCGATCTGAGCAATCCCAAGTTGATTTTCCATGAATGCGCGAAAGCGTCCGATCAACTGTTCTTGCCCATCCAAGTGAAAGTTTCGGCCAGGGAGCAGCAAAACGTCATCCGTCCGCCGAGCTTCAAGTCGTAGGCGCAGATCCCGGGCAGGCTCAGCATCCGCTGTGTCGATCGCATGCCGCAACAGCTGGGTTACTGTTTCGATGTTGTGACGCCAATGCATACCTTTCGGCCAAGACCAGTCAGGATGCTCAAGGCGGAGCGGCCACACTGCATGACCGAATACATGCCACAAGCGCTCGGATTGAGGGGCCGGGACATAGGCAACCACGATCCGGCTCGGAGTTGGAACTTTGTCGGCGCCTGGCCGGGCCTTCATAGCAAAACTGCAAACCTGTATTCCGAGGTCGAGAATGGCACGGTCTTTTGCGTAAATACGATCGTTTCCATTCGAGAAAGGAACTGCAATCGCTCGCCACTTAATAGTATCGTCGTTGTCAATCGTCGCTGCAGCAGCTTGGGCTGTGGTCTCAGGAAGGCCCGCAATTACAAGCAAAGGAGACGGACCAGGCGAGCCACGATTCTGGGATCGACCTGGCTGAGTCGATTTATTTCTCTTTCCCATATTCTTAGGCATGCTTGAGCAAAATCTGAGCAATGTCGGCAGGAATAATTAATCCCGACATGATATCAGGGGATTGAGCGGCGATTAGCCGGGCAAGCGCGTTACTGGTTTCGCCATTGCGAAACGTTTCTATATCAATGCCAATCTCTTGCGTCCAAGTGAGAAATAATCCCCAAAGTATGGCACGCTCCTGAACTGAAGCATTACGGAGCGGGAGGCCGGGTCGGCGCAACGAGTTAGGGATAATGCGCTGGGTTGGGCGAATAAGATCTGGCACTGTGACTTTAGAGTAGCGGAATGGTCGGACTATATCGAGTGCAACATGCTCGGCGGCTTCGGTTCGTATACAGAATGCGAGTTTCACTGAGCTAGGCAAACCATCGAAAAAGTTTGCAGCCTGATGTTGGCTGGCGCTCTCTTGTTTGATTTCTAGTCCGACGCTGCCTGCAATTCCCGTCGGCGCTATGGTTTCGCGACCAATTGTTGTATCAACAAAACGAAGATTTTCTTCTCCTGCGGCCCGAACAGCGGCAGCCAAGGAACCGTAATCTGACTTCAATTGAGCGAGCAATTCTTTGTTGCTCTGCCCAAATCTGGACAGCAGCAACGGCTTTGGGTCCTGCTCCTCATAGTGCTCCTTAACTGCCTTAACGAGCGCTTCCAAAGTCTTTGACAACAATGTATTTTCTCCTGCCTCGGAGTCTAAGAGACTACATAAATAGCTACGATGAGACTAATTTTTTCCATAGCATGAAACTCAAATAATAGACGAAAATGCCTCACCGCTGCTAATTATCTGATAACCCGATTCAACCACATGTCTTTAAGTCAGATTATGTCCGCTATGCGGAAATCAATATCACGGCCAGAGCGACCGGGATGAGGCGAAAGCCGCCATCCTGTCTGAAGCTCCCCCTGCCAAAGCCGCCCCAACCGGGCGGCTTTTTTATGGAAAATCCCCATGAATAACACTGCCATCGTGTTGGCCACAGCGCTGCTGCGGCTGCCCGGGTTCGAAGGATTCCGGTCGAAGCCCTATGTCTGCCCCGCAGGATACTGGACAATCGGGTATGGCAGCCGTTGGCTGGCCAATGGACAGCCCGTCACGGACCGGACCGTCCCCATCGATCAGGCAGACGCAGGCAGCCTTCTACTCCAGACCGTAACGGCGCTCGATGTGGCACTGTCCCGCCTGGTCCGGGTGGCGCTGTCAGACGTCCAGCGCGTAGCCCTGCTGTCCTGGCAATACAATGTCGGAACCGCCGCCGTCGAAAGCTCAACCCTGCTGCGCAAGCTGAATGCCGGTGACTATGCTGGCGCGGCCGACGAGCTGCTGCGCTGGGACAGGACCACCGTGCACGGACATCTGGTCGAACTGCCCGGCCTGAAGAGCCGCCGCGCCCGTGAGCGCGCGCTCTTTCTGGGCCTCATTCCTCCCCCAACACCGAAGGACAGGACCGTCTGATGGCCCGGAATTTTACACCGACCCAAAAGTCCGCCATCGATAGACGGCAGCCCTTCCCTCAGCTCGGCATGGCCGGAGTCATGAAAATGCGACTATTACATCTGACGCTTGCTCTGGCGTTTCTGACTGCTCCGTCGGCTTTTGGTCAAAGCATGCCGTCCTGGAAATCTGCCACCCAGACGGGAAACGTCAGGGATCTTGTACAGTCGGCGGGAAACGACAATTCAGTTGCAGCGTGGCTAGGAAAGAAAGTTGACGTTAGTTCAATCAATCGGCCTAACGGGGTAGCAGGCTTGGATCATGATAAAAACCTGATCGCCAACACCTTCTCAAATTTTGCTGCTGTCTCTGGAAAGTCGTATCAATCCCTCGAAAACCAGATGCGATTACCGACCAATACGGTCACTTGTCCTGGAATAACAGGGCCTAATGGGCGAAGTGGCGCATGTACAACGTTACTAAACGATGGATCAATCTTTAATACAACAAGTGGACCTGTCGGAAGTAATATAAACGTAGTTCAGCTGGATAACGCAGTAGGTGCTTCAGTTGGTCAGTTCATTGGAACCATAAATTACAGCACTACACAGCCGCTCTGGGCATTTAACATCGTGATGAATCAAGCTCAGAATGCAGCGTTTGAATCTGGTATTGAATTGGATATGAACCGATCGATAACTGGTTGCTCAGTTCCGTTAGATGTCGATGTGGGAGCTGCAAACGGTTGTTCATCAATGACCGGCTTTTGGGCAACAGGTATCAATGCTTCTGGCACTACAGGCGGTGCTGCATACTATGCCACCATGAGTGGTACTGGCACGCATGCTCCTCTATGGGCGGATGGCTTTGCTGCTGAAGCGAACTCCATTCGGGATACCGTATTCCTTGACAACACAGCGGCTCCTACGACCTTGAAGGCATTAAATGGTCATTATGCAGGTATTGACTTCTCTAACGCTAAATTCTGGAATTCAGCCATAATGCTGGCAGATATCGGGTCATCCACACCCAATTTACCAACTACACAGGGCATGTTCTGGACTACAACACCAACCGCGACCATTACCGGAGACCCAAAATTTACCGCATCCATATCTGGAGGCGGTGGTGCCGGCGCTCTGTTTTTCGATAGCAATAATAGCTTCTACTTTAATGTTGATAAAACCACTACGACAGACTTTGAAATTGGCTCACAAAAAACAATGAAAGATCTCGTTATTGACGAGCATACTTCTGGCATTTCCAACGATTACGATGAGCGTTTGTACTTCTCTGGTGGCTTAGGTGCAGGTAGCATTACTGCAATTGCCCCAGCGCACATCACCGCAGCGACGAGTGTGTTTCAGGTTTACAATACTTCTACAAGTTCCGCAGACACGACTGACGTAGAAATAGGCTCCACAACTACAGCGCAGAGCAGCGCACTAAACTTTCATACTAGCGGATCTTCCAATACATATGATGCACAGATCGCTTCGAGCGGTGGAGATGGTCGATCAGGAAATAACGGCCAAGGGAATCTGGCTCTCACAGCTTCGAGAATCAGTATTAACGGAGTTCTGAATATCCAAAGACTCACTAAAACTCAAATTCTCGGTATTTCTTCACCAGTTGAAGGCACTATCGTAAACGACAGTGACGATCACGTGCCGGTCGTTTACGAAAATGGGCACTGGTATCCGATGACACTCGGACCCGCCCTTCAGTAAACGGAAGAACATCCCCCTTAAATTAACCGCCTCCGGGCGGTTTTTTCATATCTGGAGAACGCCCATGGACTGGACCACCCTGTGCCAGACGGTCCTGCCGTACCTGCCTGCGCGGTATGCGAGCGACATCGTCTCGATCCTGACCTTCCTGATCGCGGCGGCCGCTCTGGCCATGCGCTTCTGGAAGCCGCCCGCCTCGGGTAGCAGGCTGGCGCTGCTCTACAAGGTCGTTTCCAGCCTGGCACAGTCGAAGGGCTGGAACACCAACGCCTATCAGCCCGATGCCAAGGCGCTGATGATCCCGGCCGAGGCCAGCCGCACGATCGAGGCGGCAAAGCTGGGGCTCGATCCGGCTTCCACCCATCCCAAGGCGGGCGCGCCTCCCAAACCGACCGCCTGACCCGAAGGAGGCAGGCCCCCCGCCTGTCAGACCGCTCTTTCTTCCGCCGCCCTCTGAGGCGGTTTTTTTATGTCTGGAGACATCATGCGCAATCGCTTCCTCGCTCTCAGCCTCGGTGCCCTTCTTCTCGGCTCCACGGCGGCCTGCACCACGACCGCCAACATGGCCAGCTTCAACACAACCGCACTCAATAATGACGCTACGGCCATCGCTTATGCGGTCCAGGCGATCGAGGGCATTCCCGAACTGGAAAGCCATCTCTCCGCCTCCGACAAGGCCAAGTTCGACAACCTGATCGCGCAGATCCGCAGCGTGACAGCGCAGGTGGCGGCCAACTCCAATGGCTCGATTGCGGTCGCGACCGGCAAAGACTGGGCCAAGTCACTCGGCACGGATCTCGAAACTCTGCTGGCGATCGCAACGCCGATCGTGAAGGTCTATTCGCCCTCGGCTGCGACCTACATGCAGACCGTCCAGGCGATGATTCCGCTGGTCGAGGCGCTGGCTGGTGTCACGGCCGCGCCCTATGCCGCACCTCTCCAGTCGCCGGAGCTGATCCGCGCCCGGATCTATCAGGGCGTCTGATCTTTCGATCCTGACCAGCATCAGGGGGAGCGGCTTTTGGCCGCTCCCCTCTTTTTTTGTTTCCGGAGATCTTATGCAGGACAGAAGACTGGGCAAGCGCGCCCCGAAACACGATCCGCGCACCTATCGCCTCGGCCGGGTGCTGGCCGTGCGCCTGCCGGCCGTGCCTGACGCGCGCGACTGGTCGCAGAACGTGCCTTATCAGATGTGGGGCAATGACCGCTTCGGCTGCTGCGCTTTCGCCGCTCACGCCGCGCTGGTGGCGACCTGGACCAAAGCTGCGCAGTCTCTGGTCATGCTCTCGACCGAAACCGTGCTGGCCAACTATGCGGCGCTGACGGGCTTTAATGCCGAAACCGGGTACGATCCGGGCACCATCCTGCTGGACGAACTCAACGCCTGGCGCCGTAACGGACTGCTGCGACCGGGACAGACCCGCGATTACCTGACCGCCTATGGATCGATTGCGCCGACTGACGTCGTGGGCATCCGTCGTGCCATTGCCTATCTCGGCGGCGTGCTGGCGGGTGTGCAGGTGTCGCAAGGCTTCCTCGATCTGGGTCTGGGCGAGACCTGGGACTGGGAGGCGATCAGTGACCATACGCCCCGTGGAGGCCATGCCATCGCGCTTGTCGGCTACAATCCAGAAGGCGTGTTCTTCAACACCTGGGGCACGCGGACTTTCATGCCGTGGGGCACGTTCGTGCGGATCGCGGATGAGGCTTACGGCCTGCTGTCACGGGAGAACTGGCTGGGCATTCCCGGCACGGCGCCGACCGGGGAGGATTTCGAGGCGCTGCTGGCAGAAGTGAGGGCGGCATGAGGATCCTCGCACTCTGCGCGCTTCTGGCCCTCGCGGCCTGCTCGGCCGGATCGGTCGCGCCCGTCACCATCAGTCAGGCCATTGCTGGTGTTCAGGCAGATCTGACGAAAGCTGGTGTCGTCAGTGTCTCGGGCGTGCAGCACTGGACAGCAGATCAGGCTGCCCGGTTCGATGCCAACGTCCGAGCACTCCAATGCGCGCAGCACACGTCAGATCCGGTTGTAGCGATGATTGCCGGGCCGGTCACAATGGATCTGTCCGGGACATTCAGCCAGTCAGGGTCGTTCTCCGTCTCGGCGTCATCCGCCCTGCCCGTCTTCGGGCTTCAAGCCGATGCCAGCCGAACGAAAGCACAGACGATGAGTGTTCCTGTCCAGTTCGTGCCGCTCTCTGCATTGGCTGATGCCGAGGCTGGACGGGAAGTCGGTTATGCCGGAGCGCTCTTGGTGCAGAATGATCAGGTGCGACAGGCTGTGGCAGCACGGATCGAGGCCGATCGGATGGCGCTGGCAGCGCATATTGGATCTCTGATCAGAAAATATGCCGCTTCCTGCCCGACCGGATTAGGTCATTCTTTCGTTGGGATACGCCGTGCTACGTAAACTCGGGGCCTGCGGGGTCAGGTGCAGGCGTGTTTACTCAAATGAGATCAAACTTTTGACGGTTTCCCAAGAGTTCAGAAGATCGGAACTCACTCTTCGTCGACTCGGAATTTCATGGCACGGATTTGGCACGGATTGGGGTGCCGCGACTCGAATATCCGAATTTTAGTTCGTACTAAAACGAGCTTAATCTTATTGATTTTGTGATGGATGAAATGGCTGAAATCCGCCATTTAAGATGGTGGGCGCGACAGGGATTGAACCTGTGACCCCTGCCGTGTGAAGGCAGTGCTCTACCGCTGAGCTACGCGCCCATCCGTTGGACGGGCTTCTAGCAAGATGTTGTTTTTCTGACAAGATCTTTTTCTCAGGAAGCCGGTTTGTCCGCTCCGGCTTCCCTTTTCGGGCGCTCAGAAACCGAACATATGGTCGAGGGAGAAAGCTCCCTCCCCGTTTTCCAGTCCGTGATAGCCGAAAAGACGGCATGTCAGATCACGGATGAGGACGTAGCCTCCCTCCCCTGCGTGATCGAGATGCGACGCTTCAAACAACTCCTGTGGCCGCACTATGAAAGAGCCATTGGGAGCGATCCTGATTGTCGTCTGGGCCAGCAACGCACCATTTGCTGCGTGAAGCAGCAGGACTGTTTCGGAGGTATCAGTTCCTTCAACGGAAGCCGGATGGATCAGGCAACAGAAGCTGCGGAGTGTGTCCCGAGCAGTTTTCTGACCCAGTTTCAGGAACAGCCGTGTTGTCAGGCCCGGCGGCGGCCCAGAATAGGATTGTGGCTCCGAACGCCATGTCATGAGCGTATTGAAGATATGGGCCCCGAAGCTGGTTTCGGCGGCATGGTCGCTCTCACGGTGGCGGTATCGCATCATGGCGTGCAGCCATCCATCCGCCTCGCCACCATCGCGGAAATCATAGACCAGATCCGCATGGCCGGGGCGGTCCGTCAGGTCGTGCAGAGCAACGGCCGTGTCATGATTGCGAGGAAGGTTTCCCAGAAAATGCGAGCCGGTTTTTTCGCCGGATTCATCAAACAGATCCAGTCTGACAGGCAGCGTTTCCAGTGCTTCGGACATCGGATTGGGTTGAAGAAAAGTCTCGAAACGCTGTGGATCGAGAATCGGAAACGGCAGCAGGAAGCCACGGCCCAGCGACGGTGGGAACTGACGGATGGCGGGATCTGGGCGCAGGTTGTCCCGCTCCACGTTCAGATGCGCAATGCGGGTTCGACCACGTTGGGTGATTTCATAGCGCGGACGGACCAGATGTCGGCCGGAACGTAGTTCAAGCTGTGCGGGCCAGTGCAGGTCAGGAAAAAGTGCGCCGACATTTACAGCGACCGTTTCAAACGGCTTTACGGAGCGATCGAGCGCGCGTGGGGCGTCTTCTCCCATACGGTTGAAGGTAATCGCGCCAGCCGGGATTGTCGTCGCGTGACTGTTCTGGACCCACACGATCAGCGTCTCGTCAGGTTCCGGTGCCGGAAGGGTCGCATAACGGACCGAAGGCCACGAATTGGCGTCGTGCGTGACGGACAGGCTCGGATCGCCGTTCTTGCCCCAGCTATCGAGCGCATATTTCACGACGTCATGACCGCGTGCGCCCAGAACGTGAATGAAAAGCTGTCCCGTAAACTCAAGCAGATCAAACCGCCTCCGCACTTCAGCGCTATCGACCGTAATTCCCGCACCTGCTTCCGTCACCGGCTGTTCCCACTGCGCCAGAATCTTGCCGGTTTCGTCATAAAGCCGCATCCAGTAACGCAGGTTTTCGGCGGCATAGCTGGACCAGTAGTTGGCCGTCACGATCCGGCAGGAAAAGCGCTCCGTTTCGCGAAAAAAGGCAAAATTGGTCGCGAAGTTCAGCTTGTCCAGATAGGGACGCCCCTTGACGAGCATATCATCCGGCAAACGGGCTGGTGCGAGGGTCTGGAGTTCACGTCCGTTCAGAAGTCTCTTCAGGCGCGTTCGCATTTTCGCATCTTCAAATGACAGCGCGAAAATGACATCCGCTTCCGTCGTGGGAAGATCTACCAGTGCCCGTAGGGTACCGCCAAACCCGTCCGGTTTTCCGACCTGTTCGGTATCATGAACATAGACATGCGCCGGTTTCAGACCCGGATAGAGAGCAGCCAGTGTGCGGGCGGCATCATCCGGATCATAGAATGCCAGTGTCCGGCCCGAGAATTCGGCTTCCATGCGAACGAGAGCTTCAGCGGCCAGCGGATGTGCCAGTGCCTTGTACAGAATATTGCCACCCTGCGAACCAAAGGTGCGGATATCGAGCATACAGGGGGCCCTTTCAGAGCTTCAGATGTCGGCGCATTTCTCTCGCCACGAGGGGGGTATCGTCAAGCGGGGTCACGTCCCACGGGGTTTGTTCCGGATCGAACATTTTCACGCGCCCGGCGTCTTCGAGGGTTTTCACAAAACGTGAAATCCGTTTTGAACGCCCGGGCAACGGAAAAACCAGAACGGGCGCTGATGTCGCCACAGCTTCGGACATCATGGAAACGCTGTCGGTTGTCACGGCAATGACGTCAGCACAGGCCAGCATCCCCATATAGGGATTGTCGCCGCCGCTCCCCGTTAGAACCGCGATGTCGTGCGGCTCCAGCCGTTTGCGAAAAATATCCACGGCTGCCGGATCAGTTCGGCGCGATGGGGTAAGGACGGCCTGCATGGTGTTGCGCATGGTAAAAGCGATGATCCCTTCCGCTATCCGCTCCGCTTCGGCCGCACCCAGTGTGAAACGGCCGTTGGCGCCCCCTATCAGAACAGACAGAAGCGGACGGTCATCCCGTTTCAGCCGCTCTTCCCACTGGGCACGCGCCAGATCGAGCTTCTGCTGCGTTACGGGATGAAGCGCATTGCGCGAGATCAAGACGTTCGGCCCAGTGATGCCATCATGCGTATTGGCAATCACCAGATCGAACTTCCGGACCGGCATGCGTGGGTTCTGGATCTGTACGACGGGCAGCCCTTCGCGCCTTGCAACGGCTCTTCCGACAACGCCTCCGGTCCCTCCGATGCAGATGATGAGGCGTGTGTCTTCGGGAATCCTGATCGGATCGACCCGTTTTAAGGGAAACGGCCAGTACCGTGCAGGAAAGCGCGACCAGAACGGCTGGATGCGGACCGGTCGGAAATCCCATTCCAGACCAGCCTTTTCGGCCAGTCCCGCACCCTGCGCGCGCATGCCAGCGAAGTCCTCCGCGATGATGATGGCTTTCATGACGGAACTCCGCAAAAAAGAAGGTGTTTCCCGAACGGCGAGAAATTTGGCAAGAAGCGCATATGACAACGTCCCAGACGCCCCCTGCCTCCTCGAATACAACCCCAGCCGCTCCTGCTCCCGGATTTGAGGAGCTTGGGCTGATTGCGCCCCTGCTGGCAACTCTCGCTCAGGCCGGACACAAACGCCCAAGCCTGATTCAGGCACAGGCCATTCCTCCCCTGCTTGAAGGCAAGGACGTTCTGGTCGGTTCCCAGACCGGCAGTGGCAAGACGGCGGCTTTCGTGCTGCCCATGCTCCAGAAGCTTGAAGAAGCGGGCCCGGCGCCCGGCCCTCGCGCGCTTATTCTTGAGCCGACACGCGAACTCGCCGCCCAGACCGCCGCCGTATGTCGGCAGCTTGGGCGCAGGCTTTCCCTGAAAACACGCGTTGTATGCGGTGGAACTTCCCGTGAGCAGCAGGTCCAGTCTGTCAGCGATGGCGTGGATATCATCGTTGCCACGCATGGCCGTCTTCTGGATCTGGTTATGCAGGCCGATCTTGTTCTGGAACATCTGACCTATCTCGTTCTGGACGAAGCTGACCGCCTGCTGGACGAAGATTTTTCGGCTAGCATGACGGCTCTCACGCCTTATTTCCCGGACCACCCTCCTCAGACCGTTTTCTGCTCGGCGACATTGCCTGAGCCTGTGATGGATCTGGCCAAGCGGGTGACGCGCGATCCTGTTCGTGTGGAAATCGCGGCGGAGTCTTTCACGCCTAAAAATATCCGCCAGCGGGCGATCTTCGTGGAAAAAGACGACAAGCCCGAAACCGTGGCTCGTCTGCTGAAGCATTTCGAAGGCCGGAGCATCGTCTTTGCGCGGACGAAGAACACAGTGGACGCGCTCGCAAAAATCCTGCGTCGACACAATTTGCGGATCGAGACCCTGCATGGCGATCGCACGCAGGGTGCTCGCAACAAGGCGCTTGACCTGTTCCGTCAGGGGCGCGTTCCCATTCTGGTGACGACCGACATCGCCTCGCGCGGTCTCGATATCCCGGACGTGGATCTCGTCATCAACATGGATATGCCTGAAACGCCGGAGGCTTATGTCCATCGTATCGGCCGGACAGCCCGTGCCGGACGCAAAGGCGTGGCGTTTTCGCTGATCAATATTGATGAACGGACTTTTCTGCGCGATGTCGAGAAACATATCGGCTACCGCGTCCGGATCGCGACGGAAGACTCGCTGGACCGTTAAGCGTTGCGGTTGGCGAGAATGTCCCTCGCCAGATTTTCCCATTCCTGTGCATTATCAACGCGGGGTCGTATGGGCGGAGGTGCTTTAAGGAGTGTCTCCAGCGCCCGTGCGATCGCTGCGGGGTCCGGATCGCACAGTACAGCCTGCGGATCGTCGGCAAACTGCTCGACAAGACCACCCACACGCGTTGCAACCACGTAGCGTCCGCTGGCAATCGCCATGGCTCCTACGCCACTCTGGGACGCCTCACGATAGGGCAGAACCACGATATCGGCCCATTCGACAAGCGCGGGCAGAGCGTCTTCCTCAACCCAGCGGTTCTCGACGCTGACATTTTCGAGCGTCGCAAGCCTGTGGAGTTCGGGGCTTTGCGGGCCATGTCCGACAACTCGGCATTCAAAGGCATGACAGACGTGGGGCAGAGCCTCCGCTAGAAGATCCAGCCCCTTGTAAGGCAGAAGGCGTCCGAACATGAGAATGCGGGGCGCACCTCCATGGGCAAATGGCACAGTGCCAGTCCCGCCGATAAAGGGTGGATGTGCAAGCGCCGTTACGGGACACAGCACGGCATGTGGCCCTGACGTCAGCCCGTCGGCAACATGACGGCTGAACGTGACGATCTGATCGGCGTGCCGGATCAACCGGCGCTGCAACAGGGCCTGCAACGGATATCCATCTCCCGGATGCGGCTGTGCATCATGCACGATAACAACGGTCCAGACGCCTGCTCTGTGGAGTACCTGCGTCATCAGCATGTCCAGTGGCCCCGGCATGGCACAGATGGCGACATCCGGGCGGAAATCCCGCACGACCCGTGCAAGCTGCCTGCGAAGCCAGGGAGCCGTCAGAAGTCGTTTTAGCAATCCGCGCACCGAGCTGTATGTCGCGACCTTGACCACGGCTTCCGGGGCATTTTTGCTTCGTAGGATTTCGGCCCGTTCTGACAGGCAGAGCAGAACCTCCGTCTCTGGCAGTCTTTTAAGGCCATCCGCCAGATCCACTGCAATGCGTGGCCCTGCGCCCCGCCGTCCCCACTGCCAGACGAGAATGCGTCTGGCCGAACTGCCTTCGGAACGTCTGCTCACGGTCGCGCTCCAACGGCCTGCGCGGCTTCGCGCAATGTCGCACCATTCAGGCGTGTCGCAATTCTGTGTCTAGCATGCGCGCCCAGACGGGCTCGCAAATCCGGATCATCAGCCGCTGTCCGAAGGGCCTGCACGGCAGCTTCCATGTCAGGCAGTGCCCACTGCGTATCGGGCATGTCCCAGATCCCGCGAGGATCACGGGCAGGAACGAGCGTATAGGAAACCGGCAGACCACAGGTTTCGTCCATAAACTCGGCTGTTGCGGACCAGTCCGTTGCAATTACGCACCGCCCGAGCGCCATGGCTTCCGCCACGACAAGTCCGAAGCCTTCGCTGCGATGCAGAGACAGCACGATATCCGCACATTCCGTCAGAGCGAGCCTGTCGGCACCATCAAGCTGTCCGGTTTCGATCCGGATATTGGGAGCTCCTCCGATGGCCGCCTGGATCGTCGCCAGATCTTCGGGGTAATGCGCGGTATGACCAATTTTCAGGAGCAGAAGCCGGTCCGTGCGGTCTCCAAAGGCTTTCCTGAAGGCGTGGATTGTCTCGATCGGGCTTTTGCGGACCATACTGGACGACAAGCTGAACGAAACAAGAACAATGACGCAATTCTCCGGTAGCCCGAAAGACGTCCGATCCCGTCCGGAAGATTTTTCTTCTGCAAGTCCGACTGGATGTTCCACAATCCGCACCGGACGTCCAAGAGAGCGCAGGGCACCAGCGGTAAACTGTGAGGGCGCCCAGATTTCATGCACATGCCGCCGGGCGATGCGCCATATTTCCGGGACGACCGGGAGTTCCCACGCCCAGTATCCGACAATCCGGCGTCCTGTCCGCAGTGCGCGTGGCATGAAGAACTGGGCATAAGGCAGCATTGGAGCATTCACATGCATCACCAGCGGCGCTCCCGGTCCCGTCCTGTCTCCTTCGAGGACGCGACGGTCAATATCCCATGTTGCGCAGGGAATCCCCATCTCCCGCAGCGCCCGGACCATCAGCCGCGCGCCTTCGCCCAGCCCGGAGCTGCGACTGAATTCGCCAGCAACGATCATCCCGTGTGCCGCAACAGGTTTCCGCGGTCTGACTGGAGGCACGGCCAGAGCGGTAGCCCAGACGAAAAAGCGTCGTCGGGCGTCCGCAGGGAAGCGCTGCCATACTTTGTGAAAAATGGAGAGAGACTGTTTCATCGTCCGTTCATGGGGCGTCTGTCCTTGGTCGCAAGCATGGGCAAGGAGCCGAAATCTCTGGAAAGCCGGGCGGAAAACAGGAAACGATACTATCAGACCGGCCTCGGAAAAATGTGATTTCTTTCTGCTATGGAAGGAAAGAAAGGCGATGTTCCCTCTCTGGCGACCTGCGCCCAACGTGCTTACACTACAATCCATGACCGATCCATGTCCTACGCTCTGTGGTGCAGGTATGGCTTCGCCGGGCTGCCGGACGGAGGGTGCCCGTTGTCGCGTCAGTCCGCGACGGAGGGGGATGGCATGAGTTGCAAGGCGGGACAGCGGCATCACCCTGTGCGGATCCGTCAGCCCCGTCTGTCGGAAACGCTGCCCGGTTTCGGACAGCCCCCGCCCGTCTTTAGAGTGACCCTTCCCCCGCCCGATCTTGCCATGTGGCGTCTGCCGCCTTCAGGCGTGCCCGGCGTATGGATATTCGATTCGGGGCGCTCCGGCCCTGAAATCGTTATCACCGCCATGGTCCATGGCAACGAATATGCCGGGGGGTGGGCGCTTGAGAATTTTCGCCAACGGGGCGTGTCCCTGACATCGGGGCGTCTGACCTTCATTGTGGCCAATCTGGAAGCCTTCGACAGGTTTGATATCAGAAATCCCGTCATGGCCCGCCATGTCGACGAAGATCTGAACCGCCTGTGGCACAGCACACGCCTGGATGGGCGCGACCACTCCAGCGAGCTTGAACGGGCCAGACAGCTTCAGCCCTATATCGCCCGTGCGGACCTGTTGCTGGATCTGCATTCCACGCTCTGGCCATCCGAGCCCCTGTTCATCGCCTCTCCCCGTCAGCGGTCGGCAGAGCTGGCCTGCGCTCTGGCGGCAGGTCGAAATCTGCCTCAGACGGTTCTGACGGATCTGGGGCATCAGGGTGGTTCACGCCTGATCGAACACGCGCATTTCATGTCGCCGGGCGGAACCGGGCGAAGTTGTTTGTTGGAAGCGGGGTCTCACTGGGAGCCTGCAACTGTCACGGTCATGGAAAGCGCCATCGAGCGTCTTCTCGCGCAGGCTGAGGCCATCCACCTTCGTGGACATGCCACGCAGGAAGCCTGCGAGCCCGAAATGGCTGTCGTGACCGACAACATCATTGCCCGGCATTCGGATTTCAGTTTCGTCAGGCCGTGGGAGGGCGGAGTCACGATTCCTAAGGCGGGAACGCCCCTCGCCCATGACGGACATGATCTGATTTACACACCCTATGACGAATGCCTGCTGATCATGCCCAATCTGCGTCCCCGTCGGGGACAGCTCGCGGTCCGCTTGGCCAGACGGACCGCAGCGCCGTTCAGATCTTAGGCCGAAGCGCGGTCATAGATCGGGAAGCGACGGCACAGGGCCTTCACTTCTTCATGCACGCGCGCCGTGACGGCTTCGGAGTTTTCTTCCTCAAGAGCCGCCGTCAGCACTTCGTCGATCATGCGGCCGACTTCGCGGAACTCGGCTTCTCCGAAACCGCGCGCGGTTGCCGCCGGGCTGCCCAGACGGATGCCGGAGGTCACAAACGGCTTTTCCGGATCGAATGGGATAGCGTTCTTGTTCGCCGTGATGCCGGCATGTTCCAGAATAGCTTCGGCCAGTTTGCCCGTCACTTTCTTCGGACGCAGATCCACGAGGATCAGATGGCTGTCCGTGCCGCCTGTGACGATGTCGAAGCCACGGTTCTGAAGCTCGTCCGCCAGCGCACGCGCATTGGCGAGAACACGCTTCTGATAGTCCTTGAACTCGTCCGACAGTGCTTCACCGAACGCAACCGCCTTGCCCGCGATGACATGCATGAGCGGGCCACCCTGCAGACCGGGGAACACGGCGGAGTTCACCTTCTTCGCCAGTTCCGGATCGTTCGTCAGGATAATGCCGCCACGCGGGCCACGCAGCGTCTTGTGCGTCGTGGACGTCGTAATGTCCGCAACCGGAACCGGGTTCGGATACAGACCAGCTGCCACCAGACCGGCGAAATGAGCCATGTCCACCATCAGATACGCGCCGACTTCATCAGCAATCTGGCGGAAACGGGCGAAGTCGATGACGCGCGGATAGGCGGAGCTGCCAGCCACGATGATCTTCGGCTTGTGCTCGCGGGCCAGCGCTTCCATCTGGTCGTAATCGATCAGACCATCTTCGGCGCGCACACCATACTGTACGGAGTTGAACCACTTGCCCGAATAGTTCGGAGCCGCGCCATGCGTCAGGTGTCCACCAGCGGCAAGGCTCAGGCCGAGAATCGTATCGCCCGGCTTGGCCAGCGCCATGAACGCCGCCTGATTGGCATTGGCGCCCGAATGCGGCTGCACGTTTGCGAATTCCGCGCCGAACATCTTTTTCAGACGCTCGATAGCGAGGTTCTCAACACGGTCCACGTCCACGCAGCCGCCGTAATAGCGCTTGCCCGGAAGGCCTTCCGCATACTTGTTCGTCAGCACCGAACCCTGTGCTTCCATGACTGCGAAAGAGGCCATGTTCTCCGAAGCGATGAGCTCGATGCCGTCCTGCTGGCGCGTCAGCTCCTCGTTCAGGATGGTGGCAACTTCGGCATCAACCTCCTTGAGGGGGGCATGAAAGAAACGATTCAGCGTGGACTGGCTGGCGTGTTCCGACATCGTGGTCCATTCTCCAGGGTGAGTTCGGCATGTGACTAGCCCAGATTGCCTGCCTCGGCAAAAACAATCCGCCTAACAAACGAGGATCCTTCATGACCACTCCGCTCTGGCGGACCAAACCCGTATCATCCGCAGCCGACAGCCAGACTGGCCTCAGGCGTGTTCTCGGTCCCTGGCAGCTCGTCGCCCTCGGTATCGGCGTGACGATCGGTGCTGGTCTTTTCTCTCTTACAGGTGTCGCTGCTGGCCAGAACGCCGGTCCAGCCGTGACGCTGTCTTTTGTTATCGCAGCCGTGGCCTGTGGGTTTGCAGGTTTGTGTTACGGCGAACTGGCCGGGATGATTCCCTCCGGCGGTTCGGCCTATTCCTATGCCTATGCCTCCATGGGAGAGCTGATTGCTTGGATGATCGGCTGGGATCTCGTGCTCGAATATACGGTGGGAGCCGCAACCGTTGCCTCAAGCTGGTCCGGCTATCTGGCATCGCTTCTGGGCGGATGGGGGCTTCCCATCGACCCGAGGCTTCTTGCTCCGCCACTCACGCCTGTGACGCTGTCAGACGGCACCATCACGACCGCTTGGTTCAATCTGCCAGCAGCCTGTGCCCTGTGGATCGTGACGGCGCTCCTGATGCGCGGTGTTAGCGAATCCGCGAAGGTGAATACGGCCGTCGTCGTCATCAAGCTGGCGGTCGTCGCTATCGTGATCGTGGTCTGTGCGCCGCATGTCCATATGGCGAACTATCATCCGTTCATCCCTGAAAATACCGGCACGTTCGGCTCTTTCGGGTTTTCCGGTGTTATGCGTGCGGCCGGGATGGCCTTCTTTGCCTATCTCGGCTTCGATATCGTCTCGACCGCCGCGCAGGACAGCCGGAACCCGGCACGGAACATCCCAATCGGGATCATCGGAAGTCTACTGGTCTGTTCCGTGGTTTATGTCATTTTCTCGCTGGTTCTGACCGGGGTGGTCAATTATCGCCTCATGGCCAATGACCCGAGCCCGGTGGCGACCGCCATCGACACCGCGCATCTCCCTTGGGTCGCAAGCCTTGTGAAGCTTGGCATTACGTCGGGGTACGTCTCGGTTCTGTTCGGAATGCTTCTGGGACAGGCACGGATCTTTCTCGTCATGTCCCATGACGGGCTGCTTCCTCCGCTGTTCGCACGGCTGAACACCCGTACCCGCACACCTTGGACGTCTCATCTTCTGTTCGCGGTTCTGACAAGCCTTCTCGCGGCTCTTGTGCCGATTGGCGTGCTTGGGAACATGACCTCGATCGGAACGCTTCTTGCCTTCATCATCGTCTGTGCGAGCGTTCCCGTCCTGCGCCGAACCCAGCCCGATGCGCCCCGTCAGTTCCGCGTACCGGGTGGCGCTATCATTCCCGTCCTCGGCGTTCTGTCCTGTGGGGCCGTGATGGTATCGCTTGATCGCCTGACATGGATCAGGCTCATCGTCTGGCTCATCATTGGGCTTGTCATTTATTTCGTCTACGGCATCCGCAACAGTCGACTTTGCAGGGACTGAAGTTAGGCGCATGATCGGGGGTATGAGCAATGCAGCATACCCCCTCTCCCGTCCGCGGCGTAATCGCCACGATGCTTTCACCCGTCGTCTGGTGCAGGAACATCGCCTGCATGTCGACAACCTGATCTGGCCGATTTTCGTCTGTGAAGGTGAAAACCAGCGCCAGAAGGTCGACTCCATGCCGGGCGCAGAACGCGTCAGCGTGGACAATGTCGTCGAACACGTCCGGCAGGCTGTGGACCTCGGCATCCCGGCCGTCGCCATTTTCCCCGTAACGCCCATGAGCGTCCGCGACGCCACGGGCACAGAGGCCCTGAATCCGGATAACCTGATGTGTCGCGCTTCGCGCACCATCAAGGACGCCTTCCCCGATCTGGGCATTATCGGAGACGTGGCGCTGGATCCGTATACCGATCACGGCCATGACGGCGTGATCGAGAATGGCCGGATCCTTAACGACGCCTCCGTGGAAATCCTCCGCCGCCAGGCCCTCAATCAGGCCCGTGCGGGCAATGACATCATCGCCCCGTCCGACATGATGGATGGCCGCGTGAAAGCCATTCGCGAAACGCTCGACGGCAATGGCTACGACACGACGCGCATCATGGCCTACACGGCAAAATATGCGTCCGCCTTCTACGGTCCGTTCCGCGATGCCTTGGGGTCCGGCAGCCTGCTGCACGGAGACAAGAAAACTTACCAGATGGACCCGGCCAATTCCGACGAAGCCATGCGCGAAGTTGAGCAGGATCTGCGCGAAGGTGCGGACATGATCATGGTCAAGCCGGGCATGCCGTATCTCGATATCATCCGCCGCGTGCGCGAACGCTTCGAAGTTCCGACTTTCGCCTATCAGGTGTCGGGGGAATACGCGATGCTTATGGGGGCCATCCAGAACGGCTGGCTCGACCGCGATCGTACGATCATGGAAAGCCTGATCGCTTTCAAGCGTGCCGGCTGTAACGGCATCCTTACCTATTTCGCTCTGGACGCCGCCCGTCTTCTGCGGGACGAACACTGAAAAGCCCACAGACCCGAGGCGTTCAATCCTATTATACGGGGCTGAACGCTGAAAATATTGCAGCCCGCCTCCTTGAAGAGCGCGGGCTGACAATTATGGCGCGCAGATTACGAACGCCCTATGGCGAAATCGATCTTCTGGCAGCAGATTCGGAATGGCTGATTGCTGTTGAAGTCAAGCAGAGACGCAGCCTGCGGGAAAGTGCGTTATGCCTGACTGTCAGACAGTCCCAAAGGCTGATGGAAGCCTTCGAGTATATCCTGCTGACGAAACCGGAGTGGCAGCGACCCAACACACGGTTTGATCTGATCGTCGTGGACCCGTCAGGTCAGGCGCGACGCATTCAGGATGCGCTGCGCCAGTTCTGAAAAATCAGGTGCGACGGACGCGGGCGTGATGATGAGCGGATGCAACCGCAATATGGGCATGAGCGACTGCATGCGGGCGGTAAGCGACGTTGCGGATGACAGCGTGTGAGCTGCTCCAGGCAACGGCTGTGTTATGCGAAGTTGTGCGGCGCGCAAACGCATGATGGAAAACGGCGCGGTGATAGACCGGCGTTGCAGTCAATGCGTCAAAGGTCAGCTTGCTGGCTTCGTAATCGGTGATGGCTGGACGGGCATAGGCCTTGCCTGCCCCCATGCAGATACCAACACCCATGATACCCAGAGCAATTCTGCCGACCCAGTTGCGCGCCATTGACGTTGTGTCCCATCCCGTTCTGATGGAAACAGCCTATGCGCTGAACTCGGGGTCCGGCAACCCCTGATGGGAAAGTTTCCGAAAAAATCAAGGTCCTGCCACTTTTCGTCGTTTCATGGCTGAATTGTGGCAGGAGCAATGCTTAAAAAGTGCTGAATTCAGCACTTTTCGTCACAATCGCGCCCGAATCAGGCGCGTGTCGGTCAGGCGTTGGCAGTCGTAATGCCTTTTTCGGTCAGCAGAGTCTCAAGCTCGCCGCTCTGGTACATGTCGGTCACGATATCGCAGCCGCCCACGAACTCGCCCTTGATGTAAAGCTGCGGCACGGTCGGCCACTGCGAGAAGTCCTTGATGCCCTGACGCAGTTCGGCGCTCTCAAGGATGTTGCAGGTCGCAAACGGGACGCCAAGATGGTTGAGAATCTGGACCACGCGCGCGGAAAAGCCGCACTGCGGGAAGAGCTTGTCACCCTTCATGAACAGCATGACCGGATTGGCGTCGATCAGGGTCTGGATATGCTGGAACACGGTTTCGGACATTGGATTTTCCTTGGTTCGGCAGGGCGGACAGAACGTCCGCTCCTGCTGTCAGTGCTCGTCTGGAAAAAAAGACGTCAGCCCCGGCTCTTAAGGGGTGAGCGTCTTGAGGGCCATCGCATGCAGTTCGGTGCCCATGCGGGTTCCGAACGCATCATAAACCAGTTTGTGCTGGCGTACACGCGAAAGCCCGCGGAAGGCTTCGCTTGTAACCTGGCAGGCGTAATGATCCCCGTCCCCGGCGAGATCTTCGATCTCGATCCGGGCGTCAGGGATGGCGGCGAGGATCGTGCGTTCGATTTCAGAAGCTGCCATCGGCATAAAAATCAGGCTCCCTCACCCATGAACTGCGGGAAGAACGCGGCATTGATCTCGCCGAGACGCTCCGCGCTGACACTGACGGTTCCCGGCACGACCAGATCCTTGCCGCCCGAACGTCCCAGACGGATTGCCGGAACATTGGCCTTCCCTGCTGCTTCGACAAGGGCTGCGCCATCGGACGTTGCAATGACGTAGCAGCCCTGATCCTCACCGAACCAGAATGCGTGCGCGGCAATGTCCGTCGGAGCGGCTTCAAGCGTGCATCCGACGCCGCTTGCCATGACCATTTCCGCGACCGTCACCAGCAGACCGCCATCGGCGATATCATGACAGGCCGCAACTGCGCCTGCCGTAATCTGGCTGCGTACGAAGTCTCCGTTACGACGCTCCACCGCAAGATCGACGACCGGCGGCGCTCCGTCTTCACGCTGGCAGATTTCGCGAAGCCACAAAGACTGTCCGAGTTCGCCCCGGATAGAGCCGACCAGCACCAGATCGTGGGCATCCGGCATCGCAAGCCCGATGGACTTGGATGCATCCGCAAGTACGCCAAGCGCGCCGATCGCAGGCGTCGGCAGAATTGCCTGAGCTTCACCGGACGGCGAGCGCGTCTCGTTATACAGCGAGACGTTGCCGCTCACGACCGGGAAGTCGAGCGCGCGACAGGCATCCCCCATGCCTTTGATGGCATCGGCGAACTGCGCCATGATTTCCGGCCGTTCCGGATTGCCGAAGTTCAGATTGTCCGTCACGGCCAGCGGCGTTGCACCGGTTGCCGTCAGGTTCCGCCATGCTTCGGCGACTGCTTGAGCGCCACCCGTCTTGGGATCGGCCTGACAGTAACGTGGCGTGCAGTCCGTCGTCAGGGCGAGACCCAGACGCGTATCGTCAACGCGGACGACTGCCGCATCGGCTGCACCCGGACGACGCGCCGTGTTGCCACCGACCGAGCCGTCATACTGGTTCCAGACCCAGGCGCGGGACGCCAGATCCGGACAGCCGATCAACGTCAGCAGCGCCTTCTCGATCCCTTCCGGGTCAGCAGGCGTTTCAATCCGTGCAGGTGCCGTCAGCGGCACGGTCGGACGGTTATAGAGCGGAGCTTCATCTGCCAGCGGGGCCAGCGGAATATCGGCTTCGATTTCGCCATGATGACGGATCGTGATGCGGCCCGTATCGGTCAGCACACCGATGATGGCGAAATCCAGCTCCCACTTCGCGAAGATCGCGCGCGCGACTTCGGTCCGCTCGGGCTTGAGGACCATGAGCATACGCTCCTGGCTCTCGGAGAGCATCATCTCGTAAGCCGACATGTTCGGCTCGCGCTGCGGAACAGCATCAAGATTCAGCTCGATGCCAACGCCGCCTTTGCCGGCCATTTCAACGGCAGAAGACGTCAGACCGGCCGCGCCCATGTCCTGAATGGCGACGATTGCATCGGTGGCCATCAGTTCGAGGCAGGCCTCGATCAGCAGCTTCTCGATAAACGGATCGCCAACCTGAACCGTCGGACGCTTGGACGCCGCTTCCTCGTCGAACTCTGCCGAGGACATGGTCGCGCCATGAATGCCATCACGGCCCGTCTTGGAGCCGACATAGACAACAGGATTGCCTACGCCCGCCGCAGCCGACAGGAAGATCTTGTCCTGCTTGGCCACACCCACCGTCATGGCGTTGACGAGCGGATTGCCGTCATACGCCTTGTGGAAGTTGACCTCGCCACCCACTGTCGGAACACCGACGCAGTTACCGTAGCCGCCAACACCACGCACGACACCATCGACGATGCGACGCGTGCCCGCATGTTTCGGGTCACCGAAGCGCAGGGCGTTGAGGTTCGCAACCGGACGCGCGCCCATCGTGAATACGTCACGCAGAATGCCGCCCACGCCCGTCGCCGCGCCCTGATAGGGCTCGATGAAAGACGGATGGTTGTGGCTTTCCATCTTGAAGACGGCGGCCAGACCCTCACCGATATCCACGACGCCTGCGTTCTCGCCCGGTCCGTGAATGACCCACGGTGCCTTGGTGGGCAGCGTCTTGAGATGAATGCGCGATGATTTGTAGGAGCAGTGCTCGGACCACATGACGGAGAAAATTCCAAGCTCCGTAAAGCTCGGTGTCCGTCCCATGATCGTGACAAGCTTGTCGTATTCCTCGCCGGTCAGTCCGAAAGACTGGGCAAGCTGGGCATCAATCGTCACACTCATCCGACAAGAGCCTCCACAAGGCCTTTGAAAAGCGGCACGCCGTCGGTTGCGCCGATTTCGGGGTCAGTCAGGTTCTCCGGGTGCGGCATCAGGCCACAGACACGGCCGTTTTCGCTCAGAATCCCGGCGATGGAGCGCGTGCTCCCGTTGGGGTTGGTCGCACGATCATCGTCCGAAACCACACCATCTACCCCACAATAACGGAACGCCACGCGGCCTTCGCCTTCAAGACGCTTCAGCGTCTCGGGAGAGGCCGTGTAGTTCCCGTCACCATGAGCGAGCGGCGCGCGGAACACATCACCTCGCGCCCAGCCCTGCGTATAGGGCGACGACGCGTTTTCAACCTTCAGGTGGCAATCCTGCGACAGGAAGCGCAGCCCTGCGTTGCGAAGCAGTGCGCCCGGCAGCAGATGGGATTCCGTCAGGATCTGGAAGCCATTGCAGACACCCAGAACATGACCACCCTTGCCAGCGAATGCCTTGACGTCACGCATGATCGGAGAATGCGCTGCCATGGCGCCACTACGCAGATAATCCCCGAAGCTGAAACCGCCCGGAAGCACCACGAGGTCCAGATCCCCCAGAGAGGTTTCCCTGTGCCAGATCAGACGCGGCGTCTGCCCCGTGACCAGCTTCAGGGCATGGACCATGTCGCGCTCCCGGTTCGTGCCGGGAAATACGACGATACCTGCCTTCATTTCTGGCCCTCCGCCGGAGCGGACGCATGGCACGGATAGGTGTCATGCAGCGCGCGATAGACAGCCTTGCCCGCAGGCTCCGTCAGCGCGTCGTTGTGGGCATGCAGCCAGGCGACAACCAGACCGCGGATTTGCGGCGCAGTCTGCTGGGCTGGAACGCAGAATGCAACCGGAGCAGATTCATCATGGGCGAAGGTGTCGTACTTCTTAGCCCAAGCCTCACCGTCCATCAGGCCGGACAGATAGGCGTCGCACATCCCGATGGAGGACTTGCTGGAGCACATCTGGCCCAGAGCCTTGCCCGAAACCTTGGACACGCGCTGTGCGTGAGCCGGGGCCGAAACAAGAACCGGAGCCGCCGCGAGACCAGCCAGCAGGAAGATCGTGGAAAGACGGGTCATCCGGCCACCTCGACGCTGAAATCCTCAATGACCTCATTGGCCAGAAGCGCGCGCGCCATGGCCTCGCCCTGTGCGAGTGCGTCGGCGGCATTGTCGGCCGGAACATCGAGTTCAACGACGCGATTGATGCGGACTTCGCCCAGACCCTTGAAGCCAAGGGTTTCAAGAGCATGGCCCACGGCCTTGCCCTGCGGATCGAGAACGCCGTCTTTCAGGGAAACAAAAACACGGATTTTCACTGAACTGCCTCCGGACCCTTGAGGTCACCATTCCCGGACTCGGGCAGAATCCCGAGACGCTTTGCCACTTCCTGATACGCTTCTTCGACGCGACCCATGTCGCGGCGGAAACGGTCCTTGTCCAACTTCTCGTTCGTCTTAGAATCCCACAGACGGCAGTTATCCGGCGAGATTTCGTCGGCCAGAAGAATGCGCATCTCCTCGCCTTCCCAGATCCGTCCGAATTCCAGCTTGAAATCGACAAGCGTGATGCCGACAGCCGTGAACATGCCCATCAGGAAATCATTTGTTCTGAGCGCAAGCTGGTTCATGTCGTCCATGTCCTGCGGTGCGGCCCAGTTGAACGCTGCGATATGTTCTTCCGACACCATCGGGTCGTTGAGCGCGTCGTTCTTGTAGTAATATTCAATAATCGTGCGCGGCAGGCGCGTCCCCTCGGGGATGCCAAGCCGCTTGGCCAGCGAGCCCGCCGCCACGTTGCGTACCACAACTTCAAGCGGGATGATCTCCACTTCGCGGATGAGCTGCTCGCGCATGTTCAGCCGACGGATGAAGTGGGTCGGGATGTTAATCTCGTGAAGCTTGAGCATCAGGTATTCGCTGATGCGGTTGTTCAGGACACCCTTACCGGTGATGATGCCGCTCTTCGCGCCGTTTCCGGCGGTGGCGTCATCCTTGAAGTACTGAACGAGTGTGCCGGGTTCTGGGCCTTCAAAAAGAACCTTGGCTTTGCCCTCATAGAGCTGGCGGCGGCGAGCCATGAGCAATCCTTAGCGTTGCGCCGTCCTGACAGAAAATGCGGACGGCTGGAGCAGCGACGAATTGTGGTTCCATAGCATTGCGGAACCGGAACTGCGAGTATGCGGAACGCAGGAAATCGCAGGAAGTCTGCGTTCCGCACGCCTCTCAGTCAAAGATACGGGCGAAGATGCGATCTACGGCGCGCAGATGCTGGGCCGGGTCGAACGCCTGATCGAGAATCTCCTTGCTGACACGACCGGCCACTTCCGGATCGGATTCAAGGTTTTCACGGAAGGTCTTGAAGCCCGGTTTGTTCAGCTTGGTCCATGTTTCCATGGCGTTGCGCTGTACGATCCGATAGGCGTCCTCGCGGGAAATTCCGGCACGAGCCAGCGTCAGCAGGACTTCGCCGGAATGGACGACGCCGCCGAGGCTTTCCATGTTGGCGATCATCTGCTCGGGATAGACGACCAGCTTTTCCATCATTCCGGCCAGACGCATCAGCGCAAAATCCAGTCCGATCGTGGCGTCGGGGCAGATATTCCGTTCGACAGCGGAGTGGCTGATGTCCCGCTCGTGCCACAATGCGACGTTTTCCAGCGCCGGGACAACATGCGAGCGGATGAGGCGCGCCAGACCGGTCAGGTTTTCCGACAGGACAGGGTTGCGCTTGTGCGGCATGGCCGAACTGCCCTTCTGCCCCTTGTGGAAAAATTCTTCCGCTTCCCGGACTTCCGAACGCTGAAGATGACGGACCTCGATCGCCAGACGTTCGATACCGCTGGCGATCACGCCGAGCGTGCAGAAGAAGGCGGCATGGCGGTCACGCGGAATGACCTGCGTCGACACGCTCTCGACAGCCAAGCCCAGCTTGTCGGCGACGTATTCCTCGATTTCCGGGTCGATATGGGCGTAGGTTCCGACAGCGCCGGAAATCGCGCAGACCGCAATTTCCTTGCGGGCCTGCACCAGACGCTCGCGGTTGCGGGCGAACTCGGCGTAGTGGCCGGCAATCTTCAGGCCAAAGCTGGTCGGCTCGGCGTGGATCGCATGGCTGCGGCCGATCGTCACCGTGTTGCGATGCTCGTAGGCGCGATCTTTGAGTGCGGCCAGAACGCGGTCCAGATCTTCCAGCAGCAGATCGGCGGCCTGCGTCATCTGCACGGACAGGCAGGTGTCCAGAACGTCCGAAGACGTCATGCCCAGATGCACGAAACGGCTATCCGGACCGACCTTTTCCGCAAGCCAGGTCAGGAACGCGATGACGTCATGGCGCGTTTCGGCTTCGATCTCGTCGATGCGGGCCAGATCCGCGTCGGAAAAGGCCGCCATGGCGACGTCACCCTTTTCGCGGATGGTCTTTGCTGATTCGGCGGGAATGTCACCCCGTTGTGCCATGGCTTCGCAGGCAAGGGCTTCGATCTCGAACCAGATGCGAAAACGGTTGGCGGGAGACCAGATGGCAGTCATCTGCGGACGGCTGTAGCGGGGTACCATGGGAACTCCGGATGCGAGGTGGGGCTTTACGGAGGCTCCTTAGACCAAATACGAAGACATTGCACGGACCCCTTTTCGGAAGAATGACACCTTGGCCCCTGACTCTCTGCTTCACGCCCTCATCGCCCTCGGCCAGATCACCCTGATCGACATCACCCTCGCCGGTGACAATGCGGTCGTCATCGGGATGGCCGTGCGCAATCTGGAAGGGCGGCAGCGTCGTCTCGCCATTCTGTTTGGAACCGGGTTTGCTGCCATTCTGCGTGTAGGGCTGGCCCTGCTGGCGACCACGCTGCTCGCCGTGGTCGGTCTGACGCTGGCGGGTGGGTTTCTGCTTCTGTGGGTCTGCTGGAAGATGTATCGTGAGCTTCGAGGCGGCGAGCATCATGAGGACGTCGAGGCCGCCCCGCCCCGGCTCGGCCCTGCCGTGCTCAAAATTGTTGTGGCCGATCTGTCCATGAGCCTCGACAACGTGCTGGCGGTTGCCGGAGCGGCTGTCGGGCATCCGTGGATTCTTGTTGCGGGGCTCGTGCTATCGGTGCTGTTGATGGGGCTTGCTGCATCGGTCGTCGCCAATCTTCTGGCCAGATATCGCTGGATTGCATGGATCGGTCTGCTGGTGGTTCTGGGCGTTGCAATCGAACTCATCATCCGCGGCGGCGGGGAGGTCTGGACGCATGTTCTTCCGAGCTGACAAAACTCTTTTTGCGGGGCTGATGACGCTGCTTGTCACGTCATCAGCCCTCGCTGCACCCCCGATGGAGATTACCCCCTCACCTGTTCAGGAACGGCTGGCGGAGTGGCTGATCCTCGTCGGGCCGGAAGGAAGCAGTTTCTCGGCACAGCGTTATGCCAGTTTCCTCGCACAGATGCCGCAATGGCCGCAGAGAGTGCGTATTCTGTGGCGTTTTCAGAACGCACTCTCTCAGACATCCGATCCCCAGACCCTGAACGCTCTCTGCCCGCTTTATCCGCTCACATTACCCGCGGCGTTTACAGCCTGTGCAGACCATCTCCCGGACCCGGCCTCCACAGCGCGCCGTCTCTGGCTCTTCGGAAGCGCCCTGACCACTGCCGAAGAGCAGACCCTGCTCACGCGGTTTGGTCAGGCCTTCACGCCTGCCGATCAGTGGAGCCGCTATGAAGCGCTCGAACTGCGAGGGCAGTTTTCGGCGGCGGCCAGACAGATCGAGCGTCTTTCAGCCGATCAGCAGCTTCTTGCTCGCGCCAGACTGGCCGAACGTCTCGCCTCTCCCGATGCCGATTCCTTGTTCGCCTCCCTGCCATCGGACCTGCAATCCGACCCAACCCTAATCCGCTATCGTCTGCGTGCGCTGCGTCGCGGGGATCGGCTGGATGAAGCGCTGTCTCTCTGGACCACGCAGGGCGCGGCTCTGCAGCGGGCGAACCCATCCCATGACTGGTCTTCAGAGCGGATCAGCCTCGCCCGCGCCCTGCTTCTGGCCGGTCGTCCGAAAGAGGCGGCAGACCTCGCAGACGACACCACCCTGCCCCCGGACACGACAGACCGTCAGGAAGCGGCTCTTCTCAGCGGCTTCATTGCGCTTAGAGAGCTTCATGACCCGGCGCGCGCGGAAAAGTTCTTTGCTCTTCTCCAGAGCGCAACCTCGCTTCAGATGCAGGCTCGCGGCTATTACTGGACAGGCCGCGCCCTTCAGGCCGCTGAAAAACATCAGGATGCCCAAGCTGCTTTTCAAAAAGCCGCGACCTTCCCCACGACGTTTCCGGGTCAGCTCGCTCTGGCATCCCTGACGCAGAACAACGCCATTCTGGTCTCAGGTCAGTCGTCATCGGCCTTTGACGACGCCCTGTTACAGGCCCTTCAGTCTCTGCCCACTCCGCCCGCCGGAACGCTCAGCCGCCCCGATCTGCTCGAAGCCGCCACGGACCTCGTACAGGCAGGTGATCCCGATCATGCACGGGATTTCCTCATGATGCTGGAAGCCGTCAATCCGTCTCCGGAAGGTCAGAAAGCCGTCGCCGATGCTGCGTCCCGCCTTGGGTTACCTGCGCCGGAAGTCTTTGCCTCCTATGCCTTGGCCCGCAAGGGCATTGCCCTTTACCCGCAGGGCTTCCCCGACCCCTACCCAGCCGCATCAACTGTTCCGGACGGCTTGCTTCCCGCCATCATCCGGCAGGAAAGTGGTTTCGATCCGAACGCACTAAGCGGCGCCAAGGCCGTGGGCCTGCTGCAACTCCTACCCGCCGCAGCCAGAGATGTGGTGCGTAAGGGGCATCTGGGGCCGATCAACGTCTCTCCCGCGTCCCTAACCGATCCGCAGATAAACCTGAAAATCGGCAACGCCTATATCTCTCAGCTTCTCGAACGCTTCGGGAATGTGATCCCCTACGCGCTGGCTGCCTATAACGCAGGCCCGCATCGGGTGGACCTCTGGCTCAAAGCAAACCCACCTTCGGACCCGCTGTCAGAAGACGGTGTTTTGGACTGGATCGAACGCCTGCCCTACCGGGAAACCCGCCTTTATATCGAGAACATCGAAGCAGGAATGATGGTCTATCGTGTCAGGAATCTTCATGCCGGATAACGACATTGCCGCCCTCGCCGGACGGGTTCTGGAGCATCTCCGCCGGTCCGGTCGTAGACTGGTGACAGTGGAAAGCTGCACAGGCGGCCTGATCGGTGCGGCTCTCAGTGATATTCCCGGTTCGTCGGACGTTTTGGAAGGCGGTTTCATAACCTATTCCAATGCCTTGAAAATGAGCGCCGTGAGCGTTCCAGAAGCGGTTCTCGCACAATACGGAGCCGTCAGCCTCCAGACGGCTCAGGCCATGGCTGAAGGCGGCCTTCTGAACGCTCCGGACGCTGATATTGCCGTTTCCGTGACAGGCATCGCAGGCCCGGGCGGTGGTAGCGTTGCCAAGCCGGTCGGGACCGTTTGTTTCGGACTGGCTGGTCGCACCGGATTGTCTTCGGTCGTTCAGTGTCACTTCGCCGGAGATCGCACCAGCATTCGTTCTCAGGCTGTACAGCAAGCGCTTCAGATGGTTCTGAACGCCTGACGTAAAAAGGGCGGCTCCGAATGAACGGAGCCGCCCTTTTCTGCGAACCTGCAACAGACCACCGGCCTGTTTGCGGACTCAGTTGCCCTGCGTCGGAGCTGGCATCGTCGAGGCTGCCGGAGCTGCCTGAAGGCTGGGGGCAGTCGGGATCGCGGTCGGAGCAGCGGGCGGAACTGCTGCCGTCGGAGCGGTCGGAGAAACCGGCGTTTGGGCCTGCTGCAGCGAACGTGCGTTCAGGTCTTCCGTCGTGGTGGCACCACTGGCTTTTGCAGCGTGAGCAGCCTTTTCATGATGCTTGCCGTGATGATGAGCGGCCATTGCCGGAGAGGCCGCAGCAACCAGAGCAGTCAAGGCGAATGCGCCAAAAGAAATCTTTTTCATAACGTAATCCTTTCCTGTCACCATCGCGGTGCTTGACGCTGTAACGACTCAGCCCGCGAATGGTTCTGGCAACACTATGAAATTTTATGTCCTTTGGGAAAAACCGGGTGTCGGAGGAGTAACCTTCGCCCCCTGCGTTCCGTAAATATCCCGCGCGCGCTTGATGAAGGCGGACACCATAAGACGCACACCTTCATTGAACACCACGCCCATCGCGTTTTGCAGAAGTCGAGACTTAAACTCGAAATCCACAAAGAAATCGACCAGACAGCCGCGAGGATCCGGGCTGAACGTCCACACATTGTTCAGATAGCGGAAAGGCCCTTTTTCATAACGCACCCGGATGCGCGACGGTCTCTCCAACGTCACACGGCTCGTGAAGGTCTCGCGGAACGGGCCAAACCCGATCGTCAGATCCGCTACAAGCTCCTGTTCAGTCTGGGTGCGGATGCTCGCCTTCACGCACCAGGGCAGAAACTGCGGATATTTCTCGACATCCGCCACAAGATCAAAGAGCTGGTCCGGAGTGTAGGCGATCAACCTTTGCTCGGCATGTGTCGGCATCAGAGACTTTCTTTCAGACGGCTTTTCCGCGCAGCCTGAAGCTTCGCGAAATCACTGTCCGCATGATAGGAGGACCGGGTCAGCGGACTGGCACTGACCTGAAGAAATCCTTTTGAACGGGCAGCCGCAGCATAGCCGTCAAACTCGTCGGGGGTAATAAACTTTTCAACGGCCGCATGTTTTGCGGAAGGTTGGAGATATTGCCCCAGTGTCAGGAAATCGACGTCTGCGATCCTGAAATCATCCATGACCTGAGCCACTTCCATACGTTCCTCGCCAAGCCCAAGCATCAGGCCGGACTTGGTGAAAATGGAAGGATCGAGTCTCTTGACGCCATCCAGAAGCCGGACGGATTGATAGTAACGCGCACCCGGCCGGATGGTGGGATAAAGTCGGGGTACGGTCTCGATATTGTGATTGAACACGTCGGGCCGTGCAGCCACGACAACCTCCAGCGCTCCATCTTTACGAAGGAAATCAGGAGTGAGGATTTCAATCGTGGTCTCTGGAGAGGTCTGCCGGATAGAACGGATGACCTGCGCGAAATGCTCCGCACCGCCATCGGCCAGATCGTCACGGTCCACGGATGTGATGACGACATGTCGCAGCCCGAGTTTTGCCACAGCCTCGCCGACGCGTCGGGGTTCGTCCGCATCTAGATGCTTCGGCATCCCGGTCGTGACGTTGCAGAACGCACAAGCCCGGGTGCAGATCTCGCCCATGATCATCATCGTGGCATGACGCTGCGACCAGCATTCCCCGATATTGGGACATGCCGCTTCTTCGCAGACCGTCACGAGGCCTGCATCGCGCATCAGCGCCCGCGTCTCGTGATACACGGGATGGTTCGGCGCCTTGACCCGGATCCAGGATGGTTTGCGCTGGATAGGATTGTCAGGCCGGTGCGCCTTCTCCGGGTGCCGGAGCGCGGGGGTGGCGCGATGGTCGATGGTGATGCGCTGGGACATGATGCTCAGATATGCAACGGGCCGTCGAAGGCCGCCAGTGTTGCCTCGTGCATGGTCTCGGAAATGGTCGGATGCGGGAAGACCGTTTCGATCAGTTCCGCCTCTGTCAGTTCCCCGGTCCGGGCAATGACATAACCCTGAATCATTTCTGTAACTTCCGCGCCGATCATGTGCGCGCCCAGAAGTTCGCCACTTGTCGCGTCGAACACGGTCTTGACCATGCCGTCCGTCTCACCCATCGCGACAGCCTTGCCGTTGGCGATGAATGGGAAACGGCCGACCTTGACCTTATGTCCTGCGGCAATGGCCTTTTCTTCGCTAAGACCGACAGATGCGATCTGCGGACGCGAATAGGTGCAGCCCGGAATGTTCAGCGGATGCAAAGGCTGCGGCGAACGTCCGGCGATCTTTTCAACGCAGAGGATGGCTTCGTGGCTCGCCTTATGGGCCAGCCAGGGTGCCCCGGCCACATCACCGATTGCATAGACCCCTGGCTCGCCTGTCCGGCAGAAGCCGTCCGTGACGATATGGGTCCGGTCCACCTGAACCTTGGTGCCCTCAAGCCCCAGATCCTCGACATTGCCCACAATGCCAACCGCACAGATGACGCGGTCTACCGTCAGATCGATCTTGCCCGTCGGACTTTCGATCGTCGTGGAAACCTCGTTTTCAGTCTTATTTAGCGGGCCGACCTTCGCGCTGGTGATGATCGTCATCCCCTGCTTTTCGAAAGCCTTGCGGGCTGCTGCACTGATTTCTGGATCTTCGGCGATCAGGATCCGATCCGCCACTTCGGCGATCGTGACCTCACTACCCATGTTCCGGTAGAACGACGCAAACTCGATACCGATCGCACCCGATCCGATGACCAGAAGACGCTTAGGCAGCTCCTTCGGCGTCATGGCCTCCCGTGCCCCCCAGATCAGGGTGCCATCCGTCTCCAGTCCCGGAAGCTGACGCCCCCGCGCACCTGTTGCCAGAATGACATGCGGCGCCTTGATGGTCGCAACCGCCGCGCCATCCTTCGTGATGGCAACCTGATGCGCCTCGCCCGAACGCCCAGCTAGTTTGGCGCGGCCGTCAAAGGTCGTGACCTTGGCTTTCTTCAGAAGATGGGCAATCCCGCCGCCCATCCGGCGCGCAATGCTGCGTGAGCGGCCCACGATCTTGGACAGGTCGAACGAGATATTGTCTGCGGACAGGCCGAACGTGCCCAGTTCATGCAGAAGATGATGGATTTCCGAAGAGCGCAGAAGCGCCTTGGTCGGAATACAGCCCCAGTTCAGGCAGACGCCACCAAAATGCGTGCTTTCCACGAGCGCCACGCTCATGCCGAGCTGGCTGGCCCGCAGCGCCGCCACATAGCCGCCGGGGCCGCCACCAACAACAATCAGATCGAATGTATCGGACATGGTTCAGACCACCAGAAAGTAAGGATTCTGCACGATATCGCGCAGCGCATTCAGCCACTCGGCGCCTAGAGCACCATCAACCGCACGATGATCGACCGATAACGTCGCAGTCATTACGGTCGCAATCGCAATTTCCGAGCCACGGACCACGGCCCGTTTTTCGCCTGAGGCAATCGCCAGAATCCCGGCCTGCGGCGGATTGATGATCGCAGCGAAGTCACGCACGCCGAACATCCCCATATTGGAAACGGAGAACGTCCCGCCTTGGAATTCCTCGGGCTTGAGCTTTCCGGCACGGGCGCGCTTGGCCAGATCCTTGGCTTCGACGCTGATGTCACGCAGGGATTTGCGATCGGCATTACGGATGATCGGAGTGATCAGCCCGTCCGGAATTGAGACGGCCATCGAGATATCAACATTCTCGAAATGCAGCGTCTCGGCATCCCTGAACTGGACGTTCACGCCCGGAACTTTCTTTAGTGCCAGCGCTACGGCTTTGATCATCATGTCATTGACCGAGATCTTGAAGCTGTTTTCCTGCGCCGTCGCATTCAGCTTCGAGCGCAGGGCCAGCAGCGCATCCAGCTCAATATCGACCGAGACATAGAAATGCGGAACCTGCGTCTTGGATTCTGTCAGACGACGCGCGATCACCTTGCGCATCGTCGAGTTCGGCACCCGACGGACCGTCTCTTCCGATGCGGTGATGACGGGCGTAGCAGCAGCTTTCGGAGCCGTTTTGGGCGCAGCAGGGCCTTTCTCAACGTCGCGCTTGAGAATACGCCCGTTCGGACCACTTCCCGTCAGGGCGTCAAGGGCAATGCCCCGCTCACGCGCCATACGCTTGGCCAGTGGAGAGACGAAAATCCGCTCTCCCTTGGCCTCAGCCGAAGCTTTGGATGCCGGAGCAGCAGGTGTTGTTTCTGCGCTTACCGTCTCAGCTTTCGGAGCCGCTGGGGCCTGCGAGGCAGAAGCGTCAGGCACGGCCTCGCCCTCTTCCACAAGAATCGCAATCGGCGTGTTGACGGGAATCCCCTCAACGCCTTCCTGAATCAGGATGCGACCAAGGATGCCCTCGTCCACGGCTTCCACTTCCATGGTCGCCTTGTCGGTCTCGATTTCGGCAATCACGTCACCGGCGGCGACGGTATCACCCTCGGCTTTGAGCCAGCGGGCCAGTTTGCCCTCGGTCATGGTCGGCGACAGCGCCGGCATCAGAATATCGGTAGCCATCGTTGTCAGTCCCGCAGCTGCTTGCGAACCGCATCCACAACCCATTCGGGTTTCGGAAGCGCCAGTTTTTCGAGATTGGCCGCATAGGGCATCGGCAGGTCAAGCCCGCAGACACGCGCGGGCGGAGCATCGAGCCAGTCAAAAGCCTGCTCGACGGCCACGGTGCAGATTTCCGCCCCGATGCCTGCGACCGGCCAGCCTTCTTCGACGGAGACGATGCGGTTCGTCTTCTTCACACTGCGTACGATTGTCTCGGTATCCAGAGGACGGATCGAGCGCAGGTTGATGACTTCGGCCGAAATGCCTTCTTCTGCCAGAAGAGCTGCGGCTTCCAGCGCCACGCCGACCATGATGGAGAAGGCCACGAGCGTTACGTCCGTCCCTTCCCGTTCGATCTTCGCGCGACCGATCGGCAGGATGAAGTCTTCATCCACGGGGCACGGAAACTTCTGGCCGTAGAGGATCTCGTTTTCCAGAACGATGACCGGGTTCGGATCGCGAATGGCGGCCCGTAGCAATCCCTTCGCATCTGCAGACGACCAGGGGGCGACCACCTTCAGGCCCGGAATATGGGCAAACCAGCTTGCGAAACACTGCGAGTGCTGTGCGCCGACACGCGCCGCTGCACCATTCGGGCCACGGAACACGATGGGACAGCCCATTTGACCGCCGGACATGTAGAGCGTCTTGGCGGCAGAGTTGATAATATGATCAACGGCTTGCAGCGAGAAATTCATGGTCATGAACTCCACGATCGGCTTGAGCCCAGTCAGCGCCGCACCTACGGCCATGCCCGTGAAGCCATGTTCCGTGATCGGCGTATCGATGACGCGCTTCTCGCCGAACTCATCCAGCAGGCCCTGACTGACCTTGTAGGCACCCTGATACTGCGCCACTTCCTCACCAATCAGGAACACGTCCTCATCACGACGAAGTTCGGCTGCCATCGCATCTCGCAGAGCCTGACGGACGGTTATTTCGCTGGTCTCGCCCCAGTCCCGGTCATTCTCGGCCTGTGCGACTTCCGGTGCTTCCACGATCCCCGGATCAGCCGGTGTTTCAATCGCGACAGAAGCGCCCGCAGCCGGATCGGCAGAACGGGTCACGGTGTCCACAGCCGAAGCGTCCTCGCCTTCCGCCAGAAGCACGGCGATCGTCGTGTTGACTGCAATGTTCTGCGTACCTTCGGCAACCAGCGTCTTGCCGATCACGCCTTCGTCCACGGCTTCCACTTCCATGGTCGCCTTGTCGGTCTCGATTTCGGCAATCACGTCTCCGGCGGAAACGGCCTCACCTGCCGTCTTGACCCAGCGCGCAAGCGTCCCTTCGGTCATCGTCGGCGAGAGGGCCGGCATCAGAATCAGAGATGCCATGGATCAGGCCTCCACCAGAATATCAGTCCAGAGTTCGGAATGATCCGGCTCCGGGCTCGTCTGTGCAAATTCGGCCGCGTCAGCGACAATGGCTTTCACGTCCGTCTCAATGTCCTTGAACACACTCTCTTCGATCCCGCTGCGCAGCATCTCGGCCTTCAGCGTCTCGATCGGGTCGCGCGTCCGGCGCATCTCCTCGACTTCCGAACGCTGGCGATACTTCGCCGGGTCCGACATGGAGTGCCCACGATAGCGATAGGTTTCCATTTCCAGTAGGAACGGCCCCTTACCCGCACGGCAGTATTCCACAGCTTCCTGCGCGGCTTCATGAACTGCGAAAATGTCCATGCCGTCGACCTTGCGGCTGGCAATGCCCCAAGGCTCGCCATTGCGCGACAGATCTTTGGAAGCCGAGGCGCGCTCAATGGACGTGCCCATGCCGTAGCGGTTGTTCTCGATCACATAGATGCAGGGCAGCTTGTGCAGGGCCGCGAGATTGAAGCTCTCATAGACCTGGCCCTGTGCCGATGCGCCTTCGCCGAAATACACGATCGAGACTTCATCCGTACCGCGATACTTGTTCGCGAAAGCCAGACCCGTGCCCAGTGCGACCTGCGCGCCGACGATACCATGACCGCCATAGAACTCCTTTTCACGGGAGAACATGTGCATGGAGCCGCCCTTGCCGCGGGAATACCCGCCGGACCGGCCCGTCAGTTCCGCCATGACACCGCGCGGCGTCATACCCGCCACGAGCATCTGTCCGTGGTCACGATAGGACGTGATGGACTTGTCGCCCTGCTTCATGTTGAGGCCGATCCCGACCACAACGGCTTCCTGCCCGATATAGAGATGGCAGAAGCCGCCGATCAGACCCATGCCGTAAAGCTGTCCGGCTTTTTCCTCGAAACGCCGGACAAGAAGCATGTCCCTGTAAGCGCGCTTCATGGTCTCCGGCGAAAGGGCCGGACCGTTGCTCCGGCCTGAAGCGGACGGTGTCTCGTCCATGACGGTCTCCTGATGGAAATGCATAAAATCCCGCATGCTCTTAGCGGCAGAAGCCACCAAAGGCCAGACCACGTTCCGCTTGCGCGGAATGCCCCGATCTGGGGGATATGCCGTGAAAAAACGGCTCTGACCGCCCCGAAAGGCGGCCGGAGATCAAATGAAACCGAGCAGTCGACGTGCCGCCACGCCCGGATCGGGCTCACGCAGCAGGCTCTCACCGACCAGCACGGCGCTCGCGCCAACTGCACCAACCTTCATCATGTCATCCTGCGTCCGGATGCCACTTTCAGAGACGACCAGACGATCCGGCGGCACCATCGGCGCCAGATCGATCGTCGTCTGGATATCGGTTTTCAGAGTGCGCAGGTTACGGTTGTTGATCCCGATCAGGAACGTATCAAGTGCCAGCGCCCGGTTCAGTTCGGCTTCATCATGGACTTCCAGCAGGACATCCATGTCCAGTCCGCGCGCAATTGCGATCAGTTCGGCAGCCTGCGTTTCCGTCAGAACCGCCATGATCAGCAGAATGCAGTCCGCCCCGATCAGACGGCTCTCATGAACCTGCCAGGGGTCAAGGATGAAGTCCTTGCGCAAAATCGGCAGACTGCAGGCTTCGCGAACAACGCGGATATCTTCCGTGCTGCCATGAAAGCACGAGCCTTCCGTCAGAACGGACAGGCAGGTGGCGCCGGCGGCCTGATAGTCCTGCGCGATCTTCACTGGATCGTAGTCCGGACGCAGGATCCCTGCGGAAGGAGATGCCTTCTTGATTTCGGCAATCAGCCCGACCTGACGGTCTGCCGTCAGATGCTGAAGCGCCTGCCCGAACCCCCGTGTGGGGGTGGTGACTTCCCGCGCCCGCGCCGTGATATCCTTGAGAGACATGATCTGCGAGCGCTGTTCGATGTCCACCCGCGTACGCGCGCAGATGCGTGCCAGAACATCACTCCGGTCGGCAGCGGTTTCCGCTTCCGGATTTTTGATCGGAGGGGTCGTCGTTTCCGGAACTTCCGGGTCCGGAAACTGTTCTGTTCCCTCGGGCGAATATGTCATCGCCGGTCGATGGTGCATGAATGTCATGATCGTCCTGCGTCTGTGGAAGTAATGGAATGAGCTGACAGACGCGCCCGCTCAAGCGCGGCGCGGGCGAGCCCACGGTCGATGGACTCTGCCGCCAGACCTACATTGCGACGGAAAGCCGGAACGTCAATCGTCCCGCCCTTCACGATATTGCCGCGTCCTGCCACATGCAGGGCCGCGGCGGCGTTGAGAAGAACTGTATCACGGTAAGCACCGCCGGCGCCTTCCAGTAGGGAAAGCAGTGCGGTCGCGTTGGTCTGGGCATCACCGCCCCGGATGGCGGAGATCGGAGCTGCCTGCAGGCTTGCCATATCCGGTTCGATCTCAAACGAAAAAAGAGCGTCTTTCTCCCATGCTGAGACCTGAGAGGGGCCAGCGAGGGTCAGTTCGTCACTGCCACCTTCCGGGGTCGCGCCATGCACAACCCAGACGGACAGGCTCCCCAATGCGCCAAGGGCTTTTGCAACCGGCTCGCACCAGCGTCCATCAAACACGCCGATCAGCTGATGGCGCACCTGAGCGGGATTGCAGAGTGGTCCGAGCAGATTGAATAATGTCCGAAAACCCAGCGTCTTACGCACCGGCGCCGCATGACGCATCGCAGGATGATGCTGGGGGGCTGCCAGAAAGACCAGACCGTCTTCGCGCAGACGCCTGCCTTGCAGGGCCAGATCATCGGTAGGCGGAATTCCCAAAACCTCCAGAACATCCGTTGCACCCGTGGCTGACGAGAGCGCGCGGTTGCCGTGTTTGGCGACGGGAACGCCCAGACCGGCCAGCACGAAGGCCACAGCCGTCGAGACGTTCAGCGTCTTCAGGCCATCCCCGCCGGTTCCACACACATCAATCGCCCCAGCCGGAACATCCGGCAGGAGCGTCATGTGATGCCGGACGGCTTTCACGGCACCCGTCAGTTCGGCCAGAGTTTCTCCACGGAGTTTCAGAGCCGTCAGAAAAGCCGAGAGATGAACCGGATCAACTGTCCCTGCCATGATGGCGTGGAAAGCAGTCTCTGCCTCCTGATTGCTGAGAACCTGTCCCGAAGCAGCTTTGTGCAAAAGCGTTGTAAACTCAATTCCCACCGTCAGGCGGCCTGCGAGGTCACGACCGGAATCCCGGCAATCGTCAGGAAATTAGCCAGGAGTTCGCGTCCGGCGACGGAAGCGATGCTCTCAGGATGGAACTGTACGCCATGTATGGGATAGTCGCGATGGCGCACACCCATGATGACCCCATCTTCCGTCCGCGCATTGACGACCAGAGTCTCGGGAATGCTGTCGGGCTGAAGCGTCAAGCTGTGATAACGCACCACATCTACCGGATCGGGCAATCCGGCAAAAACCCCCGTTCCGTCATGGTGAACGGCGCTGATCTTGCCGTGCATCGGCACGGGCGCCCGCACGACTTCTGCACCGAAGACTTGCCCGATGGCCTGATGACCAAGGCAGACACCGAAAACCGGCACACGTCCCGCGGCCGCGCGGATCAGATCACAGCAGATCCCTGCTTCCGCAGGGGCACCGGGACCGGGTGAAATTACGATAGCAGCCGGATCAAGCGCCAGAGCCTCTTCAACGCTCAGCGCATCGTTGCGACGCACATCACATGCTGTTCCAAGCGCGCCCAGATGATGCACGATGTTGAACGTGAAGCTGTCGTAATTGTCGATGAGAAGGATCATGGCGACAGAATGACCTTCGCGTCTCTTTTCGTCAAACAACACATCGTGTTTCGGCCCTCCGTTAGGCTTTAGCCGCAGTCGCAACCGCGATTTCAGCGGCGCGGAAAAGGGCACGGGCCTTGGCCTGGGTTTCCCGGAATTCGGCGTTGGGATCACTGTCTGCCACCACGCCGCATCCGGCCTGCACATACATGTTACCGTCCTTGAGAACGGCCATGCGCAGCCCGATGCAAGTGTCCATCTCGCCGTCCGCGCCGAAATATCCGACGCAGCCGGAATACGGCCCGCGTCGTGTCGGCTCCAGTTCGTCGATGATCTCCATGGCGCGGATCTTGGGCGCGCCTGTCAGGGTTCCTGCAGGGAACGCGGCCACAAGCGCGTCCATCGCCGTGTTGCCATCCTTGATCTGACCCGTGACGGTCGAGGAAATATGCATCACATGGCTGTAGCGCTCCACGACGAACTGCTCCGGCACCGCGACGGTCCCAAGCTTCGAGACGCGGCCTACGTCATTGCGTCCCAGATCGATTAGCATCAGATGCTCGGCCAGTTCCTTGCGGTCGGCCAGAAGCTCTTTTTCCAGAGCCAGATCCTCATCGCGGTCTGCACCGCGCGGGCGGGTGCCTGCCAGCGGCCGAACCGTGACTTCGCCATCCCGCAGTCGAACCAGAATTTCCGGCGAGGAACCCACGAGAGCGTAATCCTCAAGCTCCATTACGAACAGGAACGGCGCCGGATTGACTCGCCGCAGGCTGCGATAGAGCGAGAGCGGTGAGAGGGGGAATGGTGTCGTGAAGCGCTGGCTCGGCACGATCTGGAAGGCATCTCCCGCCGCAATATAGTCCTGCGCCTTGCGGACATGGTCTTCGAACTGCTGCTGCGTCATGTTGGAGATGGGCGCTGCCAGTTCCGTACCGGCAGGCAGTGTCTCGCGCGCGTCTCCTAACGGAGCGGCCAGAGCAGCGCGTGCCCTGTCCAGAAGCGCGTGAGCTTCCGCGTCCGTCGTGTCTCCACGGACCGGCACGGCCAGCGTCAGTTCGTCCCGCACGGAATCAAAGACTGCGAACAGGCGCGGACGGATCATGATCCCTTCCGGTAGTTCCAGATCGTTGACCGGAACATTCGGCAGACGCTCCATCTGACGCACCATGTCGTAGCCCAGCACGCCGAACACGCCCCCGATCATGGGAGGCATTCCGCTCGGAAGATCCATCTGGCTGTCGTCCACGATGGTCTTGAGCGTCTCGAGCGGAACCCCGTCGATGGACTTGCCGTCGAGCGTGACCTTCCCGTCCCGGGACTTCCAGACCAGATCCGGCAGTAGAGCTATGACAGAATAACGCCCGCGTGCAGCACCACCTTCGACGCTTTCAAACAGAAGCCGATACGGATCATCCGACAGGTTCGACAGCCTGAGAAACGCCGAAACGGGCGTCAGGAGATCGGCGGCCTCAATGCTGTAGACGATGCCCATCAGTGTGCCCCGTTTTCTGCTGCGGGTGCGCTGGCCGGAGCCGCGGCCGCTACGACCTGATTGTAGAGCGCCATATTGATATGCGAGGGCGGAAAAGCCTTTTCCATCGCAGCACTCAGGACCATCGGAATATCGGACTGCATGGACTGACGATAATCGGCCACAAGACGGGTGCCGAGGGATTTCAGGTCTTCTGCCGAGGCAGGGCGATCGGCCGTCACGTTAACGAGCCAGAACGCATCCGGACTTTCAAACATCCCGGTCGTACCCGGCTTGAGATCAAAGATCCCGCGCAGGATGTTCTGGGGCAGGCTTTGATCGGGATGAACACGCGAGACGCTCACGTCCTGACGCAGGGCCGAAGCTTCCGGCTGTCCGTCCATGGCCTTGCGAAGCGTGCCGGACTTTGCGGTACCGAACAGGGCTGTTGCGCGCAGATTGGCGGCGCGGCGCTTCTGTTCTGCCGTCCACGCCTGAACGACTTGATCGCGCACGCTGTCGAATGGCTTGAGGGTTCCGGGGTGGACCTCGTCAACCAGTACTGAAAAGAACGTGCCATTCGGGCCATTCACGACCGTCGGTTGGGCACCTTTGGACTGCGTGAAGACCTGATGAACGATGGCCTGACGCAGAGCCTCATCGCCCGGAATGGGCGCGGGCAGACCGTTCTGCGTCATGCCATTGGAGTCCAGCGTTCCCGCAGCCGGAACCGCGCCGAGATCGCCCGGGATCTGTTCCAGCGTCGAAGAACCGGCAACCGCGTCCTGAAACTGCTTCTGGCGTGCCTGAAGAGCCTCGGCAGATTCCTGCGTCTGGACCTGCTTTTTCAGATCGCCTTTTGCCTGCTCGAATGTCGTTTTGTGAGGCGCCACCACAGCCGTGATGTTGAAAACGACCCATCCCATTCCGGTCTTTTCCGGGCCGGAAATGCGGTCAGGCTGTGCAGCGAAAGCGGCCTTGGCGAGTTCGGGGTTGGGAATATCGCTCTGCCTAACCGATGGCAGGGCAACGGCAGCGGCTTCGGGGAACTTCTTCTGGATGTCGTCCCAAGACAGTCCGCCTTTCCATGCGGTCGCTGCCGCAGCGGCTTTCGCCTGATCCGTGAAGGTCAGGACCTGAAGCGTCCGGGTCTCGGGCATATCATAGGTACGTGCCTGAAAATCATACAGGCGGTGAAGAACGTCGTCCGGAACCTCGATTGTCTTGGCAACGCTGTCCGCCGTCATGACGACCATTTTGGCATGACGGTATTCCGTCGTGCGGAACATCTGCGGATGGTTGTCATAGAAGCGGTGAAGCTGCTCGTCTGTGGGGGCTGCCGTCACGGTGCCGCTCGCAAACGGGATTTCCACCATATCAAAAACGCGCTGGTTCGCATCGAAAGACAACATGCGTTCCGTCAGCGACGGGGGGGCGACTACGGCCTGACCGATCCCCTGCAGCAGGCCGCGGGACGCGATGTCTTCGCGGATGACCTGAATCAGCTTGCCTTCTGTCAGGCCCATCCGGGTCAGACGGTCGTTGAAGATGCTTCGGTCAAATTTTCCGGCCGCGTCATGGAAAGCGGGGATCGCGAAGATGTCCTGTCGCACCAGATCGTCGGGCACCATCATGCCCGCGCGCTCGGCCGCAAGCTGAATCTCGTTCTGCATCACGAGATTTTGAAGCGTCTGTCGGGCGATCTGCTCCACTTCGCTCTTGGGTAGCTTGGAGGGATCGGCAAGTCCGATCTGCTTGGCGACGGCCGGAAGCTGGGCTGAAAGTGCTCGGCTGAAATCGTCCGGAGTGATGCTGCGATCATAGATGCGCACGATTTCGTTGGACCCTGTCGCGCCCAGATTGGAGTAAACATCTCCCACGCCCCAGCCGATAAAGGCCAGAAAGATCAGAAGAGCGGCGGCACGGCCAATCCAGGAGTCAACAAACAGGTGGCGGAGCGAGATAATCATGGGGTCAGGGCAGATCCGGATGACGGGATGGTGCGGACACGGTAGGCCCGCTAAACTTGCCGCACCATAATGTCGTGAGAACGGCTTGACCAGAAGCAGACCGGAACGGAAAGCATCCTTTTAGCCCCCGTCCGGTCCTTAAGCCCCGATTGAGCGGTTATCCCGCGGCTATCGCCACGAAGGAGGAAGAGTGATCCCATCCCCAAGACTTGTCGTTGGTAACTGGAAGATGCACGGGCTGCGCGAGCAGTCCACCCGTCTGGCCCGTGCCGTCGCCGAGGGCGCAGAGGCCCTTCCCGATGATGTGCGGCTCGTCCTTTGCCCGCCCTTCACCCAGCTTGCGAGCGTTCACGGCATCATCAATGCCGCAGGCCCGGATACGCTACTGCACCTTGGTGCGCAGGACTGCCATACGACTTCGTCCGGTCCACATACCGGCGATATCTCGGCGGATATGCTGTCCGATCTGGGGGTGCAGTATGTCATCCTCGGTCATTCCGAGCGTCGTCAGGCCCATGGCGAAACCGATGCATTGATCCGCCGGAAGGTCGAAGCGGCCGAGGCTGCCGGGCTTATTCCCATCGTCTGTATCGGCGAGACAATGGAGGAGCGCCTCGAAGGGCGGACGACCACCGTTCTGGCAACGCAGGTCGAAGGGTCGTTGACGGACAATTTCAATGGCGTACTGGCCTATGAGCCGGTCTGGGCCATCGGAAGCGGCTCCGTTCCGCCGATTGAGGAGCTTGAACGGACCCTTTCTTTGCTTCACGGACTGTTGCAGTCGCGTCTCAAGATGGATGACATTCGTGTCCCGATCCTGTATGGCGGCTCCGTAACACCGGCTCAGGCGCCGACCATTTTTTCCATCGGGTCGCTCGGAGGGGTGCTGGTGGGCAGTGCCAGTCTGGAAGCGAAGAGCTTTCTGCGCATTGCCGAATCAGCTTCCGTCCGCCTGTCTGCCCAACCATTGTCCGGACCCTATCGTTCATGACCACTCTTCTGCTTGCTCTCAACCTGCTGGTCACACTGGCGCTGATCGGGGTGATCCTCATCCAGCGTAGCGAAGGCGGTGGCCTCGGCATCGGCAGCGGCCAGGGGATGGGCTCGTTCATGAGCGGTCGTGGAACGGCGACGCTTCTTACGCGGGCCACGTCGGTTCTTGCCGGAATTTTCATGCTGCTGTGTCTGGTGCTGGCCGTCATGAACCGTGGCGCTTCCTCGGGCGTCGGCTCGCGTGACATTCTGGCCCAGCCGCCCGCCGCTACAGCACCGGCAACGCCTGCTGCTCCGGCGTCCACGCCCGCTCACTGACCGCCCCTGAAAATCCCCGTTCAGATTTTTTAACGGGGATCTTTCACACAGACGCGTCTCTTCGCTTCCCCTGCCCCATGTCGGCAGTGTATGAAGACCGCCCATGACGCGTTTCGTATTCATCACCGGCGGTGTGGTATCTTCTCTCGGCAAGGGCATCGCTTCCGCGGCCCTCGCTGCTCTCCTCCAGGCGCGCGGATACAAGGTCCGCATGCGCAAACTGGACCCCTATCTCAACGTGGATCCGGGCACCATGAGCCCGTATCAGCACGGCGAGGTGTTCATTACCGATGACGGGGCGGAAACCGACCTCGATCTCGGTCATTATGAGCGCTTCACGGGCGTTCATGCCTCCCGGGCTGATAATACCACGACAGGGCGGATCTATTCGGATGTGATCGCGCGCGAACGTCGCGGCGACTATCTGGGCGGGACTGTGCAGGTCATTCCGCATATCACGGACGCCATTAAGGACGTGGTGGTCACGGGCACGGACGATTACGATTTCGTGCTGGTGGAGATCGGCGGCACGGTTGGCGATATCGAGAGTCTGCCCTTCCTTGAAGCCATCCGTCAGCTCCGCAATGATCTGGGCCATGCCCAGACCATGTGCGTGCATCTGACCCTTCTGCCCTATATTCCGGCAGCGGGCGAACTCAAGACCAAGCCGACGCAGCATTCCGTCAAGGAACTGCAGAATGTCGGTATCCAGCCGCAGATGCTCCTGTGCCGCTCGGACCGTCCCATTCCGGACAACGAGCGTCGCAAGATCGCCAATTTCTGTAATGTCCGCCCGGAAGCTGTCATTGCGGCGCTCGATGTGGACACGATCTATGCGTGCCCCATTTCCTACCACAACGAGGGAATGGATCAGGAAGTCCTGCGCTATTTCGGCCTGCCCTATGCCAGCAAGCCGGACCTCTCGCGTTGGGAAAAAATCGTTCATGCGATTCGCGAACCCGAAGCCGAAGTCCGTGTGGCTGTTGTCGGTAAGTACACAGCTCTGCTCGATAGCTATAAATCGCTCGCTGAAGCCCTGCTGCATGGTGGTATCGCCAACCATGTGAAGGTCAATCTCGACTGGATCGAATCGGAAGAGTTCGAAAAGAATGGCAATATCGCCGAGCGCCTGAAGGATGCAGACGCGATCCTTGTTCCCGGCGGCTTTGGTGAACGCGGTGCCGAGGGCAAGATTCAGGCCGTTCGTTATGCCCGCGAGAACAACATTCCGTTCCTCGGGATCTGCTTTGGCATGCAGATGGCTGTGGTCGAGTGCGCGCGCTCACTTGCGGGTCTCCCCAAAGCGTCCTCCACCGAATTCGGTCCGACGGACGAGCCTGTGGTTGGTCTGATGACGGAATGGGCGCGTGGGGGCGAGCTGCTCCGTCGTCGTGAAGGCGGCGATCTGGGCGGCACGATGCGTCTTGGTGCCTATCCGGCAAAGCTGGTTCCGGGTTCCCGTGTGGCCGAGATTTATGGCCGTACGGAAATCCGCGAGCGCCATCGTCATCGCTGGGAAGTCAACGCGCATTACAAGGATCGTCTGGAAAAGACAGGTCTGCGGTTCTCTGGCCTCTCGCCTGACGGCGTGCTGCCGGAAGTGGTCGAATACCCGGATCACGCATGGTTCGTGGCCGTGCAGTACCATCCGGAACTGCTGTCCAAACCCTTCGACCCGCATCCCCTGTTCGCGGGCTTTATTGGAGCCGCCGTCAAGGAGGCTCACAGCAAGTGAGCTTCCGGATTGGAGACCTCACGGTCGGTCAGGATCAGCCTTTCACGCTGATCGCTGGCCCCTGCCAGATCGAATCCCGCGAGCATGCAACGGAGATGGCCGATGCCATCTCCGCCATCTGCCGCGAACTCGGAATCGGGCTGATCTATAAAAGCAGCTTCGACAAAGCCAATCGGAGTTCTGTCAATGCTGCGCGTGGTGTGGGCATGGATGCCGGTCTGGAGATCCTTGCCAGCATTCGTGAACGATTCGGCGTTCCCGTCCTGACGGATGTGCATACTGCCGAGCAGTGCGCACCTGCCGCTCAGGCCGTGGATGTTCTGCAGATCCCAGCATTCCTGTGCCGCCAGACGGACTTGTTACTGGCGGCTGGGGAAACCGGTCGTGCCATCAACATCAAGAAGGGCCAGTTCCTCGCACCGTGGGACATGGCGAACGTCGCGGCCAAGATTGCTTCGACCGGCAATAAGCGCATCACGCTCTGCGATCGTGGAACGAGCTTCGGCTACAACACGCTTGTCAGCGATATGCGCGGTCTGCCGATCATGGCGCAGACGGGCTATCCTGTCGTGTTCGATGCGACGCATTCCGTGCAGCAGCCGGGTGGCCTCGGAGCGTCAACGGGTGGCCAGCGTGAATTCGTAGAACCCCTCGCTCGTGCAGCCCTCTCCATTGGTGTGGCGGCTGTTTTCATTGAGACACATCAGGATCCGGACCATGCTCCAAGCGATGGTCCGACCATGGTGCCGCTTCATGAAATGCGCAGTCTGCTGACGCGCCTGAAAGCCTTTGATTCTCTGGCGAAATCTTTTCCGGCCTAACTCCCGGACGGTGCCAGAGCAGCCAGAAACAGGCTCAGTACCGCAATAGCCGTCAGTCCGGCTCTCAGCGGCAGATAACCTGGGGGAAGCGCACCCTTCCTCCAGGCCTCTCGTTCCACCAGGAACGTCCCGACAAAACCGATGATTTCCAGCCCGAACCCGGCCCGGATATGACCGAGAACACCGATGCAGAGGGCAAGCCATGCCCAGAGCGCAGGGCAGACACCCAGCACAAGGCGCTGCCGGTCCTGCTGTGACGTGCCGCCGACCGTAATGATGTCCGGCCGTTCCATGGCCAGCCCCCAGTGTACGGCCCCCAGAAATGACAGGATGCAGGCACCATAAGCCAGCAGAATGATCTTCAGGTGCGGCAGCTGCGTAAACAGTCCAGCAAGGAAGATCCACCCTCCAAGCGTCATGAAGGGGATCAGTCCGGCAATGCCAAGCACGAAAATGGGAAAAGGAAGGCGCATGTCGTCGTTGACCTCACGGCGTGATTTTGAGACTTGAAATAGCTGTTCCATTCAGAACGGTCACGAGCCAACCCGGTTCACGCATCCCAGGAGAGCTTCCATTGAGCGCTATCGTTGATATCATCGCCCGCGAAATCCTGGACAGCCGCGGCAATCCCACTGTCGAGGTCGAAGTCGAGCTGTCCTCCGGTGCCCGCGGCCGTGCAGCCGTCCCGTCCGGTGCTTCCACAGGCGCACATGAAGCCGTGGAACTGCGTGATGGTGACAAGTCCCGTTATGGCGGCAAAGGCGTCCTGAAGGCCTGTAGTCACGTCGAGAACGACATCCTTGAAGTGCTTCAGGGAGCCGAATCCGAAGATCAGATCGCTATCGACAATGCGATGATCGATCTGGACGGAACGTCCAACAAGTCCCGTCTGGGCGCCAATGCCATTCTCGGCGTCTCGCTTGCTGTTGCCAAGGCGACCGCCGAGGAACTGGAACTGCCGCTGTACCGCTATGTCGGTGGCGCCTATTCCCACCTTCTTCCCGTGCCGATGATGAACATCGTCAATGGTGGCGAGCATGCCGACAATCCGATCGACATTCAGGAGTTCATGATCCAGCCGGTCGGCGCGCCGACGATCGCGGATGCCATCCGTATGGGCTCCGAAATCTTCGCACGCCTGAAGAAAGGTCTGTCCGAAGCCGGTCATAACACCAATGTCGGCGATGAAGGCGGTTTCGCACCGAACCTGAAGTCTGCGGATGAAGCTCTTGGTTTTATTGCAAAATCTGTGGAGGCTGCTGGCTACCGCCTGGGTGAGGACGTGACCTTCGCTCTCGACTGCGCCGCCACCGAATTCTATGCCGACGGACGCTACAATCTGAAGGGTGAAGGCAAGGAATTTGATGCGTCGGGCATGATTTCCTACCTTGAAGATCTGGCCAACCGCTATCCGATCGTCTCCATCGAAGACGGTCTGGCGGAAGATGACTGGGAAGGCTGGGCTGAGCTGACGACCCGTTTGGGCAAGAAGCTCCAGCTGGTCGGAGACGATCTGTTCGTCACCAATCCCGAGCGTCTGCGTCGTGGCATCAAGGCTGGAACCGGTAACGCCCTGCTCGTGAAGGTCAACCAGATCGGCACGCTGACCGAGACTCTGGAAGCTGTGGAAACCGCCCACAAGGCTGGCTATGCCTGCGTCATGAGCCACCGTTCGGGCGAGACGGAAGACTCCGTCATTGCTGATCTCGCGGTCGCCACGAATTGCGGTCAGATCAAGACGGGTTCCCTCTCCCGCTCTGACCGTACGGCCAAGTACAATCAGCTTATTCGCATCGAGCAGCAGCTCGGCAGTGCGGCCCGTTATGCCGGTCGCAACATTCTCAGAAGCTCCTGAGACTGAGCCAGGCCTCATTCCTCCCCGGAATGAGGCCTTTTTGTGCCTGAATATGATTGATGTCCGTATCATTCATTGTCTGGTCACAAATGACTGATATAGACTGATACAGTCTCTCAGAACGGAGTTTGCACGACGTGACACTGATCCGACTTATCAAGCGTGGTGTCCGCGCCGTAGCTCCTCCGGCTTTTTTCCTGTCGCTTACCGCCTATTTCGGCTGGAACGCTCTGCATGGAGCGCACGGGATTCACGCTTATCAGGAGCAGACCCAGCTTCAAAAGGATGCGCTTCAGGCCCGGCAGGACGCTGATGATGAGCAGAATGTCTGGCGTCGCCGTGTTGTTGCTCTCAAGGAGAAAGCGCTGGACGCTGACATGCTGGATGAGCGTGCCCGTGCCACGATGAACCTGACGCGCAGCGGCGATCTGGTTGTTCCCTACGGACCGCATGACAAGCTGTTCTAAGCAGTAGTTAAAACGAACAGCTCTCGGAGCATAAAAAAAGCGGCCCGAAGGCCGCTTTTTTTATGAAGACTGTTGGAGCAGTCTTACTTGATCTTGGCTTCGCGGAACACGACGTGCTTGCGTGCGACCGGATCGTACTTGCGTACTTCCATCTTTCCCGTAGCAGAACGGGCATTCTTCTTCGTGACGTAGAAGTAGCCGGTTTCAGCTGACGAAACGAGCCGGATCTGAATAACGTTGCTCTTTCCCATGATACCCTCGGGCTTTCGCCATAACTTATGCCGCTCGAAGGTGTCGATGCAGCATGTTGATCTCTAGATTTGGCGCACCATGCTGATTTGTGGCCCGTAGGTCAAGACCTTTGCGCACGATTTAGCGGTTTTCCTGTAGTTTCAAGGAGTTTGAAGCTTAAAAATTCTTGCTGCATAACTCTGTCGGTGCGTCTCTTTGCTTGAAGGGCAACAGGTGGGAACCTATAAGGAACAAATGCAGGATGCCCGTCATTCTGTGTCCTGTTCTGACCTGCCTCCGCCGAGGCGCATGGGAGCGCCTGTATGCTGACCCGTAAGCAGCACCAGCTTTTGCTGTATATCGACGATCATCTCCGCCGCACGGGATATTCGCCCTCTTTCGATGAGATGAAAGATGCTCTCGAGCTGCGTTCCAAATCGGGCATTCATCGTCTGATCTCCGCTTTGGAAGAGCGTGGCTTTCTTCGTCGTCACCATCATCGCGCACGAGCGCTCGAGGTACTGCGTCTGCCCCATATGGGTACGGAAGCTCCTGTCGCCGCTCTCGCCTCCGAAACAGGTTTCGTCCCGGCTGTTCTGAGCCAGGGTGAGACTGGCCTTGATGGAGCCTTCTCCGAAGCCAGTGTTGCTAATGATCGTCAGACCGTCAGCATTCCTCTTTATGGACGTATCGCAGCGGGTCTGCCGATTGAAGCCATGCAGGACGACAGCGACAGGATCGAAGTCCCCATTTCGCTTCTGGGCACCGGAGAGCATTACGCCCTTACCGTAGCTGGCGATTCGATGATCGAGGCTGGAATCTTGGATGGAGACATCGCCATTATCCGGCGACGTGAGACGGCCGAAAATGGACAGATTATTGTTGCTCTCATTGACGGGCAGGAAGTGACGCTCAAAAAGCTGCGCCGTCGCGGATCAATGATTGCACTGGAAGCTGCGAACCGGGATTACGAAACGCGCATTTTTCCAGCAGAGCGTGTGAACATTCAGGGACGGCTGATCGCCCTTTTTCGTCAGTATTAAAGATAGGCGTCTGGAGTAATAGGATGCTGATGCGGTTACGGCCTATCAGCAAATCCTTATTTGGTGGGGGGTAAGGTCGTTCCATGAATGACCTTCACACTTCCGTCCGGGCCGATAACCGTGCTGGTGCCATCTCCATTAGGAATGATGATGGCCTTGCTGGGGCTTTTGTTCAGAAAGCGGGCCGCACTATCGGGAACTGATGAAGGAAGTGTCGGAATAAGGTGGGTATGGTCCCGGGACACACCTTGATGCGTATCGGCACCCTCACCGACTGATAGGCTCTGGCCCTGCATGAGCTGCGGACCGGACGCTCCAAGAGCCCCCTTACCAGCGATTCCACCCATGAAGCTCTCGTCGAGCGCAGCACCGCCAAAGTAGGTCGCCGGATCTCCCAAAGCATGACTGAACGTACTGTTGGGGTTTTCGACATCCTTAAGCGTCGGGAGCGGTTGTGGAGCTCCGGGCCAGATATTGCCGCTTTCAGGAAAAATGGGAGTTTCAGAATATTTTTCACCACGGGCGCGATGAATATTCTCGCTGTCTCCATGAGGGCCGTTCGGATTATCGAGCGCCGTCCAGACCATCGTGTCGCGGATATACTTGCCCATGCCTGAACAGCCGCTCAGAGCGAGAGGTAGTGCCAGCAGAGCGGTCTTCCGCATTTCTTACTCCCACGAGGTCAATCCATGACCTTTAGCGGTCCTTGTAACGGAGCGCCAGATGAAGACAGTCGAAGAACGCTACAATTCTTTCGACTTGTGACGTCAGAAGCTGATTTTGGACGATTTGCGGGATTGGCCAGCCATTATGCGAGTGAGACCTGCGGTCAGATAGCCCCAACCGCTGATCACGGTCGGAATGACTGAGAACCAGAGGAGGATCCCGCCAATCAGCGTTGCCGGCAGGAAGGAAAGTCCCAGCATTCCTGCGGCTCCATCGCCACCGATCAGAAAACCGATTGCCACCATCTGGATGCCGGTCTTCCATTTCGCCAGCCGGGTCGATGGCAGTGTTTCGCGCTGGGACGCCATATATTCCCGCAGGCCGCTGACCAGAATTTCCCGGATCATGATGATGATCGCTGCATAGAGCGAATAGACAGGCAGTTGCGTCAGTCCTGCCAGAGCCAGCAGAAGTGATCCGACTAGCAGCTTGTCCGCGATTGGGTCCATCATCCGACCCAGCTCGGACAGCTGTTGCCAGCGACGGGCCAGTGCGCCGTCCAGATAGTCTGTGATGCAGGCAGCCGTATAGACCACGCAGGCGATCACATTCGCGGTCGGTGAATGCACGGAGAGCAGCACGACCAGTACGGGAATGGACGCGATACGCAGCAGTGTCAGAATGTTTGGCAGATCTGTCAGCATCACGATCAGTCTAGAACAGTTTCCCTCATACCGGTATGCGCCAATGTGTCCGCGAAAGATGTATTTTTCGTGTAAATCGTCGAACGGGTCTCAGGGGCTGCGATGATCGGTTGAGGCTTTCTGGACCCATTCGGGATGGAAATGCCCGTATATGGCAGTTGCCGTGCTCGAACTTATGCCGGGCGCATTTTCCAGCTCCTCAAGACTCGCCTGTCTGACCGATTTTGCCGAGCCGAAATAATTGAGAAGAGCCTTTTTCCGCGCGGCTCCGATTCCCGGCACATTATCCAGTTCGGAGCTGCGTAAGCCCTTCGAGCGTCCTGTCCGGTGTGTGGTGATCGCGAATCTGTGGGCTTCGTCACGCAGTCTTTGCAGATAATAGAGAACTGGATCTCTCGGAGGGAGTTGGAAGGGCGCTTTCGTCTCAGTGAAGAACCACTCCCGTCCGGCATCCCGATCCGGCCCTTTGGCGATGGCCACGATCGGAATTCCGGTGACGCCGATATCGGCCAATACCTTCCGCACGGCATTGAACTGTCCAAGACCGCCGTCGATAAGAAGCAGATCCGGCCAGTCCTCCGGCCGCTCTCCGTTTTCCGGTCGTTTCCCGAACCGGCGTTCCATGACTTCACGCATCATGCCGAAATCATCTCCCGGCGCGATCGGACCCTTGATACCGTATTTGCGGTAAGCGCGTTTGTTGAAGCCTTCAGGGCCGCCGACGACCATTACACCATAAGGCGCCTGCCCCATGATGTGGGAATTGTCGTAGGTCTCGATGCGCTGTGGCGTTTCCGGAAGACCGAAGACCTCCGCAACCCCTTCGAGGAGTTTGCGCTGTCCGGTATTCTCGGCCAGCTTGCGCTCCAGCGCCTCCCGGGCGTTCAGCGCGGCATGCTCGACGACGTCCTTTTTCTCCCCCCGTTGTGGTCTGAGAATTTCGACCTTCTGTCCGCGTCGGATGCTGAGCGCCTCTTCGACCAGATTCAGTTCAGGAATCTCGCAGTTCACCAGAATTGTGGGCGGGGGCGGTTTGTTGTCGTAGAACTGGATCATAAATGCCGACAGCACATCCGCTGCGGTCTCTTCCTCTGCATGAGCCGGATAGAATGCCCGATTGCCGTTATTGCGGCTGCCCCGGATGAAGAAGACCTGAATGCAGCTCTGACCGGCTTCCTGCCAGATAGTCATGATATCGGCGTCATTGATCGACGCAGGGTTAACGGTGCTGGAGCCCTGAATGCTGGCGAAGCCCCGGATCCTGTCTCGGATCGACGCAGCCCGCTCGTAATCCATGTCCTGCGAGGCCTGCTCCATCTCGGCAGCCAGACGCTGTTGCAGGTCCGTGCTGTGTCCCGAAAGGAACTGCCGGGCCTCGTCAACCAGTTTCGCATAATCAGGTCCGGAGATACGGTCCACACAAGGCGCCGAACAGCGTTTGATCTGGTACAGCAGGCACGGCCGCGTTCTGCTGTTCAGCACGGCATCCGAACAGGAGCGGAGCAGAAAGCTGCGCTGTACCAGATTGAGCGTCTGGTTGACGGCCCAGGCATTGGCAAACGGGCCCCAGTAGGTCGCGCCTTTTACGGGTTTGCCGCGCTGTTTGGTGATTTGCGGAAACTCGTGGCTTTCAGTCAGCATCAACCACGGATAGCTCTTGTCGTCGCGCAGCAGGATGTTGAAGCGCGGCTTCATGCGCTTGATGTAGTTCGCTTCCAGAAGCAGGGCGTCCGCTTCTGTTTTCGTAATGACAATTTCCATTGAAACCGTCATCGACACCATACGCCGCAGCCGCTCCGGGAGTTGGTTGATGCGGGTATAGGATGAGACGCGTTTTTTCAGGCTCAGCGCCTTGCCGACATACAGCACCTCCCCTTTCGCACTCAGCATGCGATACACGCCAGGGCTGTAGGGAATGGTCTTCAGGGCCTCGCGGATCGCCTCCACACCTTGTCTTTTTTCCGAAGAAACAGTGGGTTCGTCATGGTCGTCGGGCCGGTTGGAGTTCTGGGGAGGAAGGTCGGTCATCGGGCTTCTTCAGTCATCCACTGAACCTGTGGAAAAGTCTGTGGGCTGGTCTGTGACAGAATCATGAAAGCCACGGTTTGCCAGACCTGCCTTCGGATTGCCTAATTTTTAATCATATTTTGTAAGTCATTGAAAACAATCGCTTCTTACTTTCCTTCTGCATTCCAAGAAGCATTTCTGGAAGGAAGGAAAGGATCGGCAGGAGGCTTTTAGGTGCCGCAACAGATCATGGTGGACGAAGCGGCGTCTGTTTTGTCCACTATGATCATGTTCTGTTCTTTGTCGGTCTGTCGAAACGAGTTTTCAATGCTAGTTTCAGAATGCTATTGCGGCTTTTTCAGCCGTTTCCAGAAGGCGCAGCATGTTACCACCCCAGATGGCAGAAATGTCCGCATCACTGAACCCGGCCGCCTGAAGGGCATGCGTCACATTTGCGGTTTCGGTTGCATCTTTCCAACCCGGAATGCCGCCGCCGCCATCGAAGTCCGAGGAGATGCCCACATGTTCGACACCGATCCGGTTCGCAATATACGAAACGTGGCGCACCAGATCTTCGACCGTCCCGCCGCCACCTTTCTTCAGGAATGACCCCATCGCCGTCACCTGAATCAGGCCGCCCGTTTCTTTCAGGCGATCAAGCTGCTCATCGTCCAGATTGCGCGGGTGATCGCACAGGGCGCGGGCACAGGAGTGGCTTGCGAAAATCGGTGTGGCGGAGACTTCACTGGCCTTCATCATGGTCGATTTTGCGGCATGGGAGACGTCCACCAGAACGCCGGAGCGATTCATGTGTGCGATTGCCTCACGCCCGAGATCTGACAGTCCGCCGTGAAGCGTTTCGCTGTCCACCAGATCCTTGCGCGGAATGGCAGCATCCGCCAGCGCATTATGCCCGTTATGGGTCAGCGTCATGTAGCGCACACCATAACGACGAGCGAGTTCCGCGATACGCTCTGGCTGACCGCCCAGCCCATGGCCGTTTTCGATCGCCGGAATGACGGCAAGGTCGCCTGCTTCATAGGCTGCACGCACATCCGCAGCCGTTCGGCAGACGCGTGCGCTGTGATCGCCCTGACGTCCTTCGATCCCGGAAATGACATCCAGCATGCCCTGAACCCGCTCCCAGGCTTCGGCATGTCCCGCCTCATCACGCGAACCCTGCGGAATATAGGCTGCAAGGCATACGGCTTTCAGGCCACCTTTGCGTGTCTTGGGGACATTTACCTGCCTCGGCGTATCTTCCGCCCAGGCATCCTGCCGGTCCGGCCAGGGAATATCGATATGGGAATCAAGCGTCAGGAGCGTGTTGTGCAGATCAGTCATGGTTCGTTCTAGATCGGACGGGAAAGCTTTGTGTGCAAGAGGGTGCTTGTCAAAACACCTGATCCGGTCGATCCAGTCTTCATGCGTCTCATCACCTGGAACATCAATTCCCTTCGACTCAGACTGCCTCTGCTGAAGCAGATCGTCGAACAGGAAGCCCCGGACATCGTCTGTCTACAGGAAACGAAAGTCCCGGATCCGCTCTTTCCCGCTCAGGCTCTGGCTGAAATGGGCCTGCCTCATCAGGTCTATAAAGGCATGAAGAGCTATAATGGTGTGGCGATCCTGTCGCGACACCCGCTGCAGAGTGTGGCGGGCACGCCCGACTGGTGCACCCGCTCCGATTGTCGGCATATCGCAGCAAGCATTGCGACCGCCGCCGGCCCGATCCTGCTGCATGATTTCTATGTGCCGGCAGGAGGCGATATCCCTGATCCGGTGGAAAATGAAAAATTCGCCCACAAACTCGCTTTTGTGGATGAAGCCACGGGCTGGTTCAGCAATATGCCCCCTGCCCGCAGCATTCTGGTCGGAGACCTCAATATCGCGCCGCTGGAACATGACGTCTGGAGCCACAAACAGCTCCTGAAAATCGTTAGCCACACACCGCCCGAAATCGAACGTCTGAAGGCCTGGATGGCGACAGGATTTCAGGATGCCATGCGGAAGATCACACCGGAGCCGGAAAAGCTCTACACATGGTGGTCATACCGCAACAAGGACTGGAAAAAATCCAACCGCGGACGGCGGCTGGATCATGTCTGGATGACGCCCGATCTTATGCCGGGCCTGCGGGATATCAGGGTCTTACAGGACGTACGGGACTGGGAAAGCCCCTCCGATCACGTCCCGGTCGTGCTGGACTTCGATCCAGCCTGACCCCTCACCGCTCCTGTCAGCCTTCAGGCTGACAGGCTGTCGGAGCCAATAACGCCACGTCCTTCAGGATCAAGACGGTATCCGCCGCCTTCTGTAATCAGAAGCGACGTGCGTGTCGGATCGGGCTCAATTTTCTGACGCAGGCGATAGATATGCGTCTCAAGCGTATGGGTGGTGACGGCGGCGTTATAACCCCAGACCTCGTTCAGAAGAACCTGACGTGCCACCGGACGCTGACCTGCACGATAGAGATATTTCAGGATCGCCGCTTCCTTCTCCGTCAGACGGATCCGGCGGTTTCGAGCGGTTTCGAGCAGCAGTTTTGCGGACGGGCGGAACGCATAAGGGCCGATTTCAAATACGGCGTCTTCGCTGTTCTCGAAAATCCGCAACTGGGCGCGTAGACGGGCCAGAAGCTCACCAATCCGGAAGGGCTTGGCAACGTAGTCGTTGGCCCCTGCATCAAGGCCGCGCACCACGTCGTGTTCGTCGTCGGAGCCTGTCAGGATGATGATTGGCATGCGGACGCCGGCGCGTCGCAGTTCCGCGCAGAAATCGCGTCCGTCACCATCGGGAAGGGTAATGTCCAGCAGCATGGCGTCATACCGGGCACCAGGCTTGGCGAGGAGTTCGCGTGCTGCGGCAACGGACGTCGCCTCAACCGCTTCCAGTTCGCCGCCGTGCTGAAGCTGCTCCGCCAGAAGACGACGGAGCGTATCATCATCGTCAACAACCAGGATGGGGCGTGGACCTGCCATAATAACCTGTCTCGTTCTCTCGCGACGGAAGAAACGATACATCCGCAAAAATTCGGTGTTCGTAACTTGCACATCCGGACTTACCATTCCCGGTAAACGGGAAGAAAGCAGCATGCTTTCGCATCAGACTATGGCAAGTACAGCCGGAAAAGGAAACAGCATTATGGCTAAAGCTATTTTGAGAACCGCTGGAGACCGCGCTTTTCTTCACTTTCAGGGGAAAATCATTCCGGCTTTGATCGGACAACGCGGCCTGTCTCTTGACAAAAGGGAAGGAGACCTTCGTACTCCCGTCGGGGGGCTGCCACTTCGGCGCGTTTTCTACCGTGCGGACCGTCTATCGCGTCCGGTCTGCACAGCAGGCCTCCCTATCGAGCCTATTGCTCCTAATGATGGCTGGTGCGACGATCCCGCCCATTCCGACTATAATTGCGCCGTAACGCTCCCTCATCCCGCCTCATGCGAAAACCTGTGGCGTGACGATCATGTTTACGATCTCTGTATCGTTCTGGGGTGGAATGATGCGCCAGCCAAGTCGGGATGCGGATCGGCGATTTTCCTGCACCTACCGCCTGTCAGTGGATACACGGAGGGCTGTATTGCCGTTGAGGAAAAGGACCTCCGTGCGCTTCTTGAAGCCGGTTTATCGCATATTACAGTCGAAGAGCCATCTTGAGGGTCCTATTAAAATTATAGTCGTTAAACCTGTTTCGCGTCATTACGGCATTTGGCTTCGTAATCCAGAACAAGGGCATGCACAGCACCATGCCCCCATTTCCGGGTCTCGCAGAAGCGTTTGTAATGCTGTTGCGCGAAATATCTTAACTTTCGAGAGAGCGAACTTCTTTTCCAAAGTCCGGAAAATTCGGGATAAGCCGCAACAAATGCCGGGTATGGCGCATAGTCACTTGCCTGCCATGGCTGAAAGATCCCGTCCCATGGCTTTGGCTGGGACATATAGTGGACAATTTTGGGTTGAATCGTGCTCTCAAGCCGGGCATTGTGTAGAAAGACGGGAAAATTCCACGATAGCGACATCGGCAGCGCACGTTCAATGCCGACAATATTAAGAATATCCTGATCCGGAAATCTGGACATTGTGTTCTGAGACCGAATAATTGTCCGCGCCTTCTCCGCGATAACAGCCCAGGCTGAGCGATTGAAGTAGAGAACTCCTGTATTGAAATATTGCCTGGATTGCTCAGGAGTGAGGCCGATTTCCTGAAAATGCTTCCGGACTGCTTCCCCTTCTTTTGAATGATCTTCAAGCAGGAAGACCATAGGATCGGCTGAAGCGAAAAAGCGTCCTTCAGGCGGAGTGCAGGACAGAAATTCGTTCAGCGATGATTTGATCTGTGTATCGCCATCGATATAAAGGATATTTTTATAATTTTCAGGTAAAATCTCATCAAGATACAGTCTTCCGAGCATAGCGGGCGTGTTGTCTATGTCTGCCCCGGATTTTGAGAAGAGAATAATATTGTTTTTATTGCATATTGATTGAGCGATGGAAATCGTCGCTGCATCAACGTCAAAACAGACAATGATAATGTCTGTAACTTGCGGTGTTGCATGAGCGCGCGCCTGAAGTGCACTAACAAGAGTTGGAAAAAGATATGAGCGATCAGTGCAATAACAAACGCAAGTCTGTACGTCCATGCGAGTTCTCCGTTTTCTATATGATGGCGGCGCCATGTAAGCAAGGGAAGAGGAAAAAGAGGAAGTTCTATATAAAGAATTAGACGTTATTTTTAGAGTTTGTCTTTCATTTTATAGCCGTCATGCCAGAATATTACATTGGTTGTTCAATATTTATACCGCCTCTGGTGGGGCCATAGAGATCATGTAGTCTCCCGGTTGGGGCACGGCTTTGTCATTGTCTTCAGCCGAGCGGATCAGGATGCCTCCGTCACGACGCACTACAAGAATATCAAGCCTGTTTTCGTCATTCCCGAACATTGATGCGCTCTCTTCGGTTGCTTCTCTGGCGCTGAAACGCCAGCCTTGATCGAATAGCGTATCGAACAGCGTATAATTCCACGCCGGTTCGCCCAGAACCTTGCCACGCGCATCGCGTGACAGGCCATGATAGAAATCCAGCCGCGCTACGCCGGGACTGATCTGATAGACGCGCTGTCGCCCCATGGTCGGGGCCAGATGCCCGCAGACCATACCGTTATAAATGCCGTCAGCTGTTGTTGCGATCAGATAATCGGCAGGGCGCTCCTCAAGAGACTCCTGTCCGTGTTGTGACAGGAGTTCCGCGCGCAGTACCGGAATATCCTGCCGGGTTGCAGGCAGAAGTGCGCTGGATCGATTATCCACCAGCAAGACCGGCACCCCTGCTTTGCGCAGGCAGGATGCAAGGTTGATGGACCAGCCGCTCGCTCCCAGAATTGCGATGGCCGGATCGTTGGAGAGCGTGAGTTTGAGGCGTCGTGCAAGGGGGCCAAGCGAAAAGCCGTGCAGGATCATCGTGACCGCGATGACCGCGAATACTGCAGGCATGATCAGGTCAGCAGACTGATACCCTGCTTCTTTAAGACTGACCCCGGCCTCACCTGCCACAGCAGCAGCGACGATACCGCGTGGGGCAATCCATCCGACAAACAATTTTTCCTTCCACGGCATGCTCGTGCCGAGAGTTGAAAGGAAAATACCCAAAGGACGCACGACAAACAGAACCACAACGGTCAATGCGAAAATCGGGATTGAAAGTTGCGCCAGAACGTCCCGGTGCAGATCTGCGGTCAGCATGATGAACAGCACTGATACGACCAGAACGACCAGCGATTCCTTCATGCGTCGCAGTTCTGTCAAACCGGGGATCTGGAGGTTCGCCAGCGCCATTCCAAAGATCGTGACCGCCATCAGCCCCGCGCCACCCATTTCGAGGTTGCATAACGAGAAAACGACCAGTGCCATCGAAATCAGCATGGGCGTCTTGAGAATTTCCGGCATCAGATCGCGGGTGAACAGATACCGGATCAGATAGGCTGGCAGGATGCCCGCAGAGAGCGCGACGGCAATTGCGCCCAGCAGATCAGGTAGTGTGTGGGTGAAGAAGACACCCGCATGAACGTCTGCCCGCAGAAGCATGAGCTGAAGCACGACTGCGGCCAGAATGGCGCCTAACGGATCGTTGACGATGGCTTCCCACCGCAGGAACGCCGCTACACGCGGTTGCAGTTTGGCACTTCGCAAAAGTGGCAGCACCACCGTCGGGCCCGTCACGACGACGATCGCCCCGAACAGCATGGAGGTGCCCCATTCCAGATGCGCGACATAATGCGCCGCCAGAGAGCCCAGCACCCAGTTGATGGGCAGTGCGAGCATCGTCAGGCGTGCGACCCCCTCCCCGGCTTCGCGCAACTGGCGGAAATCGAGCGCCATGCCGCCTTCGAACACGACAAGCGCCACCAGCAGTGACACCAGAGGCCGGAACATCCATCCCATCGTTTCGGAAGGATGAAGAATACCCAGCCCCGGCCCAAAAATCAGACCCAGCGAGAAGAGAAGGACAATGGCCGGAAGCCGAAAGCGCCAGGCGACCCACTGGGCCAGCATTCCCGCGCCAAAAGTCGAGGCAATGCCGATAAGAATGTCATACTGCATGGATGTTCGGCACGGGCTCCGCATGATGGATATGAAGCGTTATCATACCTCAAATGCCGTCGCGCACCTAAAACACGGAAGAAAGCCCTGTTATGCCATCGTCTTCAGCTCAAACCGGAAGCAACCTCCTGATTCGTCCCGCCCAGTCTCTGGATCGGGAAGGAATCTGGCGTCTTCTGTCTCCTGTATTGCGTAAAGGCGAAACTTACGCACTGCCCCGACACTGGGGGCGGCAGCAGACTCTGGCATACTGGATGGCTGTTGAGCATCGCGTTTATGTCGCTCAGACCCACGATCATGAAATCGTGGGCACATTCTATCTTCAGGCCAACCAGAAAGGCGGTGGAAGTCACATCGCCAATGCGGGATTCGTTGCACGTCCCGGTTTCGGTGCTGGTCGGGCAATGGCCGAAGAAGCGCTTGCTGAAGCGACGAAACTCGGCTTTCGCGCCATGCAGTTCAATTTCGTCGTCAGTACCAATCTGCGTGCCGTAGATCTGTGGAAATCACTGGGGTTTCGGGTGATCGGAACGCTGCCAGGCGCCTTCGATCACCCTTCGGAAGGATATGTGGACGCTCTTGTTATGTGGAAGGATCTTCTGTCACCGGGAGCGTAATGGCCACGTCTTCCTCTTGCGTTTTCGCTTCCGTTACGACGCGTTCGAGAACGCAGGCGAAGAATCCGTCCGTGCTATCCCGCAACGGCGTCAGCGAGAACTGGGCCTTGCTCCGCAGCTCGGCGGGCAGAAGTTCGGACATCTGCTCCTTCGGCAGGCGTCTGAAGTCATCGCGACGCTTGAGGAAGGCGTCGATCTGTTGGCCGTTCTCACAGGCCAGAAGCGAGCACGTCGCATAGATCATACGTCCGCCTGGCTTCACCAAAGATGCTGCACGATCAAGGATCTGCGCCTGTTTGATGACGAGTTCCTGAATGTCTTCGGGCGTCAGGCGCAGACGTGCATCCGGGTTGCGCCGCCATGTCCCGGTTCCCGAGCAAGGCGCATCGACAAGCACGCGATCAAAGCTGCCAGCCCGACGCTTCGCCCATTTGTCTCCGGATACGAGAAGGTGCCGTTCTACGTTATGAACGCCTGCACGACGCAGCCGCTTGACCGCCCCATCCAGACGTTTTTCATGCACGTCACAGGCCACGATATGTCCACGGTTTTCCATGGTCATCGCCAGTGCCAGCGTTTTACCGCCTGCCCCAGCGCAATAATCCAGAACTCGGTGCTCACCACGCGCATCGGCGGCCGCGACCACAAGCTGACTGCCTTCGTCCTGAATTTCAACCAGACCGTCTTTAAAGGCTTGTGTTGCCGTGACGGGCTGGCGCCCATCAAGACGCAGACCCCACGGAGACAGTTTCGTCATTTCTGCCGGAAGCGATTCGCGACGCAGTTCCCGCGCGGCCTGCTCGCGGCTTCCCTTGAGCAGGTTGACGCGAAGGTCGAGCGTCGGCGTACCCAACATCGCTTCCATTTCGTCTGGCAGCCGGTTGCCAAACGTTTCCCGGAGCGCGCTGTCCAGCCAGTCCGGGTATTCAAGCCGCACGGCCAACGGCTGCTTCTGGGTGGAAAGTTCTTTTCCCTCCAAGCCCTTGAGGGCCACATCCTCACGGGAGGTCAGAGGGTTCTGCGCGTAACGCTCCCCGGAGAAAAGCCGACGGACATTCTCCATCGTCTCTCCGCCAAGCAGGAGCGATGCCGCACAGATCAGTCGTGGGGAAATATCGCCGGAAATATCTCTGAGATTCCATTGCAGCCGTCTCCAGCCACGCAGGACATCCCAGACGATCGTGGAAATGGCCCGACGGTCTCCGCCACCAATATAACGGCGTTCGCGGAAAAAGGCGTTGGCTGTGGCGTCGGCGGGACGGCGGGGCGCATTCTGGATCGCACAGAGCAGATCGATGGCGCCTGAAAGACGGGCTGCGGGGGTCATAGCGCCCCCGTAGCCCGTTTAGCCTCTCAATGCGAGAGACTTTGATGCAGGGAGGTTCAGTCCCGGCGGTAGTTCGGGGCTTCGCGGGTGATCGTCACGTCATGGACATGGCTCTCACGCAGGCCTGCATTCGTGATGCGACGGAACATGGTGCGGACCTGAAGATCGGCAATCGTGGCCGATCCCGTATAACCCATCCCTGCTTTCAGACCACCGACGAGTTGGTGAATGACGGCGGACATGCCCCCCTTGTAGGGAACCTGACCTTCAATGCCTTCCGGGACCAGCTTGAGTGTATCGCGGACTTCCGCCTGGAAATACCGGTCTGCGGAACCGCGGGCCATGGCGCCGAGCGATCCCATGCCGCGATAGGCCTTATACGAGCGGCCTTGATACAGGAACGTCTCACCCGGGCTCTCGTCGGTGCCCGCCAGAAGTGAGCCAACCATAACTACATCAGCACCTGCACCCAGAGCCTTCACGATATCGCCGGACGTCCGAACGCCACCGTCCGCAATGGCCGGGATGTCCAGTTCATGACAGGCTGCGGCTGTTTCCATAACAGCCGAGAACTGCGGCACACCCACACCGGCGACGACGCGCGTGGTGCAGATGGAGCCCGGTCCAATACCGATCTTCACGCAGTCGGCACCGGCGGCGATCAGGGCGCGGGCGGCCTGTGGGGTGGCAACGTTGCCCGCAATGACCTGCAACCCGCCATGACGGCTCTTGAGGGTTTCGACGGCACTCAGAACGCCGTGTGAATGGCCGTGGGCCGTATCTACGACGATGACATCCACACCAGCTTCAGCGAGTGCGGCGGCGCGGCGGAAGCCGTCTTCGCCCACACCGACAGCAGCGGCGCAGCGCAGGCGTCCCTGCGAGTCCTTGATGGCCAACGGATGGGCAATGGCCTTGTCCATGTCTTTGACGGTGATCAGTCCGATGCAGCGCTGTGCTTCGTCAACCACCAGCAGTTTTTCGATGCGGTGGCGGTGCAGAAGTGTGCGGGCTTCGTCCGGTGCTGCGCCGTTGAGGACCGTCACGAGGTTCTCGTGCGTCATCAGGTCACGGACGCGGGTGTTTGGATCGGTCGTGAAGCGCATGTCGCGGTTCGTCAGGATACCGACCAGAACGCCGCTGCCGTCTTCAATAACCGGAAGGCCGGAGACGCCGTGACGCGCCATGATGGCCTGCACTTCTGCCAGCGTCTGGTCGGGGCCGACCGTGACGGGATTGACGACCATGCCTGATTCGAAGCGCTTGACGCGACGGACCTGCTCGGCCTGCTCTTCAATCGAGAGGTTCTTGTGAATAACGCCCATGCCGCCCTGCTGCGCCATGGCGATGGCCATGCCGTCTTCAGTCACGGTGTCCATTGCGGAAGACATCAAGGGGATGTTCAACTCGATGGAGCGTGTCAGGCGTGTGCGCGTCGAGGTCTGGGCTGGAAGGACCGACGATTCTGCCGGTTCGACGAGAACATCGTCGAAAGCCAGCGCCTCGCGGATGCGCTCATTCAGATTTGTTGTGTGGGAAGATGAAGTCATGAGCCGCGTGCCCCCGTTACGTCATGCGTCGTGAAAGACGCGATGTGTGTGAACCGGAGGCCAGAAGGCCGACCGGCCGTTGGCGGGTCCTCATAGAGCACTTTACCCCCCGAGGGGAAGTCTCTTTTTTGCGGTATTTTCTGAGGGTTTTCTTGGCTGGGAGACCTGGATTCGAACCAGGGCTGACCGGGTCAGAGCCGGTAGTTCTACCGCTAAACTATCTCCCAAGCGGTGAGAGGGTGTTTATCAACCGACCCCGTGGGGCGCAAGAGCGATCAGGACATTTTTTTGAAAAAACACATATTTTTCTTGCGAGCAGGGTCCCCCGGGCGCCATGCTGCTTTTCCAAGGTCCCAGATCACGGGCAAGCGGGAGCCGAAATACATGATGAGGTACGGAACGGATCACAACCTGTCAGGCCCGATGCCTGTTCATGCGTCTGCAAGACGTACGGGTCCGTTCTTTGGCGCCATTGATCTTGGTACCAATAACTGCCGCCTCATGATTGCTGCGGGAACGCCGACCGGTTTTCGCGTCGTGGACAGTTTCAACCGGTCTGTCCGACTTGGGGAAGGTCTGCGTGCCAGCGGGCGGCTTGCTGAAGATTCCATGAAGCGCGCGCTCGATGCCCTGCGGGTCTGTGCGGAGCGTATGAGGCAGTGGCCTCTGGTCCATGTTCGTGCGGTTGCGACGGAAGCTTGTCGTCAGGCTGTCAATGGGCGCGAGTTTCTGGCGCGTGTTCAGCATGAGACGGGTCTGACGATCGACATTATCACGGCCCGTGAAGAAGCGGAGCTGGCTCTTGAGAGTTGTTCTCCCCTTTTCCGTCAGCCGGAACATCGACCCGTTCGCGCCGATCGGGGCGTTCTTTTCGATATCGGCGGTGGGTCCACTGAAGTCGCATGGGTGCGGATTGACCCCGAACGGCAGACGCAGACACTCATTGGCACGACGAGTGTTCCTGTTGGCGTGATTACGCTTCAGGAAATGTTCGGTGAAGGTCATGGCCCTTCTTATGAGACGATGGTCAGCCATGTTCAGGAGTATCTGAATGGCTTTGAGAACGTACATCGCATCCGGCGTGAGGTTACGCACGGAAAGACGCGTCTGATCGGGACGTCTGGAACCGTAACAACTCTGGCCGGAGTGGCCCTCTCCCTGCCCCGCTATAATCGTGCGGCGATTGATGGACTGACGCTTCCGGGGTCGAGCATGGTGGATGCTATTGGAAGTTTGCGGCGTCTCAACAATGAAGAACTGGCGGATCATCCCTGCGTGGGATCTGAGCGCATGAAGTTCGTCTTGCCGGGCTGCGCAATCTTCGAAGCCATCCATCGTTTATGGCCGGTCGAAGACGTCACGATTGCAGACCGGGGGTTGCGCGATGGGATGTTGCTGCGTATGGCCCGCGATCATGGTCAGCGTTCCGGCAAGGGACGTCACACGACCAGTCGTCATGCCACGCCCCGTTCAAGGGGCCCATTCGGGACATATGCCACACTATGAAGCCGCCAAGATCCCGTTCCGGTTCCAGTAAGGATACGGGACCGAAGCGTATTCCGGGAAAGGCTCTGAAAAGTGCCTCCAATCCCGGTGAAAACGACGCAACACGTGATTCCGCAACGTCAAAAACGGCTCGCAACAAGACCGTTTCGCTCAAAACGGCCCGTGGACGGACGACGGCCCAGCAGCGCTGGCTGAACCGTCAGCTCAACGATCCCTATGTCGCGGCAGCCCGCAAGCAGGGTTGGCGGTCTCGTGCGGCTTTCAAGCTGATTGAGATCGACGACCGCTTCAAGCTGATTGAAGAAGGAACCCGCATCATCGATCTGGGTGCTGCTCCGGGCGGCTGGACGCAGGTTGCGGTCAAGCGGGGGGCAAAGCATGTGGTCGGGCTTGATCTGCTTCCGGTTGATCCTGTTGCCGGAGCAGAGATCATTGAGGGAGACTTCACGGATCCCGAGATGCCTGATCGGCTGAAAGAGATGCTGGGCGGTCCTGCTGATCTGGTCATGTCCGACATGGCGCCCAACACGACTGGTCATGCTGCGACAGATCATATGCGGATCATGGGCCTTGCAGAGGGCGCGTTGGATTTTGCGTTTCAGGTTCTGGCCGAAGGTGGCAGCTTTATCGCCAAGGTTTTTCAGGGCGGTTCGGAAAAAGACATGCTGGCGACAATGAAAACTGCCTTTGCCAGTGTAAGGCATGTCAAACCCCCTGCCTCGCGCAAGGAATCAAGCGAGCTTTATGTTGTGGCAACGGGGTTTCGTCCTGAACGCCTGACAGGCGTGACCGACCCTTCCTGATGGCCGGAGCAGGAATGAGAAAAGGGAGGTATTTGCCTCCCTTTTCTTACGGGAACACTATTCCGAAAAAGCAATAATTTCTGATGACTGCAAGCCTGTTTGTTATTCTCCTGTATCTCTGCCTGCTGCCCGTCATTTCGATTACGCTGGCCCGCCAGCCGCGCAAGGATCTTCCTCCCTGGGCGATCTGTCTTTCCCTTGTCGCGACCGAAACATCTACCCTGACCATCGTCAGCGTTCCGGGGGTTGCTTACCTTAAAGGGTATGTTTTCGTTGGTCTGGCTGCGGGTTATCTCGTCGGACGTATCGCGGTTGCGATCTGGTTCCTGCCGTTACACGAACGCGGTGCAACGTCGATCTATCGCTATATCGGTCAGAGATTTGGCACAAAACTTCAGAAAGTTCTTTCAGGAACATTCCTTGCAACCCGTCTCGTTGCCGAAGGTGTTCGGCTTTACGCTGGAATGCTTCCCGTATCGATGCTGTTTGTCAGCATGGGCTACGCCGTCCCAGATCTGCTTCTGTTAGTTCTGATTGTTTTGTTGACGCTGGCTTATACCGTGGCAGGTGGGTTGAGGGCGGTTGTCTGGTCTGACAGCCTGCAACTGGGACTTTATCTGGGCGGGAGCATCGCCTGTCTGGCCGTGATCTGGTCTCGTGCAGGCGTGGCACCCTTTTACTGGGCGCCTGTTTTCAGCCATGGGATGCCACCTTTTACGGATCCGTTTTCCATAGCTGGTGCTGTGATCGGAGGAGCTATTCTGGCTCTGGCATCGCATGGGACAGACCAGTTGATGCTGCAACGCTGTCTTGCGGCAAAAACACTGAACGGCGCACGGGCTGCCATGATCGGCAGTGTCTTTATCGTGGGGCTGCTGTTCGCTCTGCTATCATGCATCGGGGTTGCGTTGCGTGATCTCATGCCGGGTCAGGGTGCGAGGCCGGACGCTCTGTTTCCGCAGTTCATCCTGACGCTGCCTCCTGTTCTGAGCGGTTTGCTGGTTGCGGGTATCCTGGCTGCGACCATGGGATCTCTGTCGAGCGCGATGAATGCCATGGCGGCTGCGACCAAGGCCGATTTCCTGTCGCACGCGAAATTTTCCCTGCGGGGTCTGACGGTTATCTGGGCCGGCCTTCTTGTACTGACCGCGTTGCTGTTTTCGCGGCCCAATGGATCGGCAGTCGTTTTTGGACTTTCCATTGCATCCTACAGCTATGGTGCGACGCTTGGGGTATTCCTGTTGGCGATGATCGGTCGCTCGCGGGATGAGAAGGCGGCAATTTTCGGCTTTGTCTCGGCGGTTGGCGCGCTGGGTCTCATGTCTTTCGTCAGGATCGAAGGACATGCCATCGCTTTTCCCTGGCTCGTTCCTGCGGGAGTGACGGCCACTTTCGCTGGAGCGAAGGTGTTTTCAGGTCTGCGGCGGATTGGCCTGAAGAAATGATGCCATCGCGCGCTGCGCGAGGGCCGCTTCTTTGCCGAGGCGGATCAAACCGCCGATCTGCAACGGATGCCGGACAAGCGAGCCGATCAGTCCGGGGATATACACCGCACCTTCCTTGACGCTGGTCTTCACAGCGGGAGGCAGGTCCTGTGTGGCGTCGTCGCAAACAACCCTGAGGACGGCAAACGGAAGGCCGCTCTGTGCCACGACGCCGCTTTCCATATCCACTGCAAGACAGTGCGTTTCGGTAAAATAGCGTGCCTTTTCAGAGGCGAATTCAACCAGCGCATCGCTATGCAGAATGCCGCCCCGGCGTGCGAAGGCAGAGCCAAACATTTGGCTCAGAGCGGGATCGCAGGGAATATTTCGGTTCTCATGATGCACATGATCGGCCACGATGACCGTACCGGGAGGCGCTTCTGGCGAAAGACTTCCCGCACAGCCGAAAGACAGGAGTTCTGTAACGCCCGCGCGAAGCAGGCGCTCTACGCCCTGTCGTGCGCCCTCAGGCGTCGCATGGCTAAGGGCAAGAGGAGCATCCGGCAGAAAACGCCGGATCAGACGGGCTTCCTGTTTCAGGCCTGCGAGAATGCCCAGCATCAGAACCCGTACTCCACCTTGCCGCTGTTACTTGCGCCGAGGTTACGGTAGCGGGCCAGTGCGGTCAGCGGGAAGAACTGCTTATAGCCGTGGTAGCGCAGGTAAAAGACTTTCGGGAAACCAACGGCATTATAGGCGTCTTCCTGCCACTCCCCCTTGTCGTTCTGTTGAGTGACCAGATACGCAACACCGCGCTTGACGGCGTCGCTCTCGCGGCGCCCGACGGCCATGAGGGCCAGAACAGCCCAGGCCGTCTGGGAGGGCAGACTCTTGTTGTATTCGCCCGCAGTGCCCCCTTCATAGGTCGCACAGTCTTCACCCCAGCCGCCATCAGGACGCTGGACGCCTTCGAGCCAGTTTACAGCGCGCAAAACCATCGGATCGTCATGCGGCACACCAGCGACGTTCAGCGCGCACAGGACAGACCATGTGCCATAGATGTAGTTGGTGCCCCAACGACCGAACCAGCTGCCTTCCGGCTCCTGCTCGGAGCGCAGATACTCCAGTGCCTTGAGAATGACAGGACGGTCGTCCGGATCGCCAAGCTGGGCCAGAAAAGAAATGCAGCGGGCCGAAACGTCGGCCGTCGGCGGGTCCAGAAGCGCGCCATGATCAGAGAACGGGATGTGGTTGAGCAGTTCGAGATCGTTGTCGATATCGAACGCACCCCAGCCACCATTGGTGCTCTGCATGCCAATGATCCATTCCCGCGCACGTGCGATCGCCTCGCGGCTGCCTTCGGGATCAACACGATGCAGCAGCATTCCGACGACGGCGGTATCATCGACGTCCGGGTAGTAGTCATTTTCGTACTGGAACGCCCAGCCACCAGGACGCAGGTCCGGTGTGTTGATGGCCCAGTCGCCCTTGACGTTCAGGATCTGGCGTTCCCGAAGCCATTCGGCGCTCTTTTTCAGGGAAGCGAGCGTTTCTTCATGCTTGGTGCCAGCGGGGCCAGAAGCGGCTTCGATCATCGCAAGACCGGACAGGCCGGTATCCCAAACCGGCGAGACGCAGGGCTGGCAATAAATTTCGTCGCCATGATCCACCAGCAGGTCCTGCACGGCCTCCCATGCGGTTTGGGCGCGTGGGTCGCTATCGGGGACGCCCTGCGCGCGATACATCATCACGACATTCGCCATCGCGGGATAGATGGCACCCAGCCCTCCCCTGCTCAGACGCGGCTCGATGAAATCGCTAGCGGCTTTCAGGGCTTTGTTGTGCACGCTCTGTGGAATGAGCGGCAGGACGGGGCGCAGGGCGGAATCAAGATGTTTGAAAAACCGCCCCCAGACCGAGCGGTACGGGCCGCGGATCCAGTCTGTGACTTCGGAAGGCGGTTTGACGAAGAGTTCCTGCACATGGATGCCATGCGGATTGATGGCTTTGGGACGAAGCGCATTGAGGATCAGCAGCGGTGCGATCACAGCCCGGGACCAGTAGGACATGTTCCAGACCGAGAAGAACGCCTTGCGTGGCAGGAGCATCAGCTCAACGGGCATGACAGGCGTTGCATTCCAGGGGACCTCCCCGAACAAGGCAAGCTGGATCCGCGTGAACACGTTGGTGCGTGCGGCTCCGCCGTGATCGAGAATGGCCTCTCGGGCAATACGCATGTGGGGCGCATTGATGTCATCCCCGATCGCTTTGAGCGCGAAGTAAGCTTTTACGCTCGCCGATAGATCGAAGCCGCCATCGTGATAGAGTGGCCACCCCCCGTGTTCGCCTTGAATCCGGCGCAGATAGACGCCGATCTTGGTCTGTTTTTCCGGATCGATCCGGTCGAGATAGTGTTCGAGCAGGACATATTCTGCTGGGATCGTCGCATCTGCTTCGAGTTCGTAAACCCAGTGACCGTCTGATTTCTGTTTCCCGCCCAGCGCGTCCTGTGCGCTTTCGATGGCATGGTTGATCTCATCGGGTTCGACCGATTGACGGGACAAGGTTTCGCTCACGCGATCCTCCTTTTCCAGAATATCAGAATAGATCAGCATTGTTCGGCTCTTCCGACACAGGCAGTCCTCAAAGGCGGGAGCTGTGTTACAATCATGACAGGACGACCGCTCATCACGATCCTGTGTTTTCTACGGCTGACCGGAAGCCCAGAGCAGCGACGGCCTGAAGTCCGGACTGGATGGAGCCTTCGATCGTGGAGGGCAGTCCGGTCTCCGTCCAGTCTCCGGCCAGTGCCAGATTGACGAGGTCGGTTCTGGCTCCCGGACGCAGGAGGTTCTGTTCCGGCGTTGCAGCAAACGTCGCCCGCTTTTCCCATACCAAACGCGACGGTGGGATGGCGACCGGCAGCGGCTGCGACAGAACGGGATCGAGCGCACGTCGGATCTCTGACCAGATCGTGGCCAGCAGTTCGTTGTTGCTGCGATCTGCGTAGCGGTTGGCTGCGCTGACGGTCACGGAGAGGATATCCCCTTTCAGGAAGATCCATTCCGAAATGCCCCCGACCAGTCCTACGAAACCGGCCTGCGCCACAACGCCCCGGGCCTGAACTTTTGCAGGCAGACGGAAATGTGCGTTGGCAATGCTTTCAAAGGCGTCAGGCGCTGTCAGTCCTGGTAGCAGGGACTGTGCTACTGGCCCCGGAACGGCCAGAATGATCTGATCTTCAGGGCCGAGTTCAATCCGCCCTTCCCCGGTTTCCAATGCCGTGGCGCGACCGTTCTGCTGTTCGATGGCACTCACACGGACGCCTGTGCGCACGTCGCCATGAAAGCGTTTGAGATAGGCTATTGCTGGGTCGATCAGGGTTTCGGACAGACCGACGGCTGGAAACCACGGACAGCAGGCCATGCCTCCCTTGGCAAGAGACTTACGGATCACGTTGCCAAGGAGTTTGGCGCTGCCTGTATGGATGTCTGTATTGAGAACCGAGATGGCGAACGGGATCAGCAGTCTGCGACTCAGTTGGCCGGAACTGAGGCAGCTCTCTACGGTCGTTCTGTCTCCTGCGCGCAGGAAACGTCCGAGAGAGGCCAGTTCGGACAGTTTCATGCCCGGAACGCGCCGGCCGCCCGGAAGCGCCCAGAAAGGGAGCTTTCCCTTCGACAGGCGCAGCGTCCAAGCGAGGCTGTCTTCCAGATCGTAATAGGGGAAGATCGGCAGTCCCGGCCCAGTCAGGGTATGACGCGAACCGATAATGTCCAGATAACGGAAGGTCAGATCGTTCGATGACAGGATCAGATGGTTGCCGTTATCGATCCGGGCGTCGAGGGAGCGGTCGTGAAAGGAACGCGCCCGGCCGCCGCAGGCCGGGCCTGCTTCGTAAACGGTGACGCGGGCCTGCGCCGCCAGTTCGATTGCGGCGGAGAGGCCTGCCAGACCACCGCCAATGATGTGGACGTGGCTCATCGGTTACTTCACATACGCTGCGAGGGTACGAAGCTGTCTCAATGGTTTGGAGACTTTCGGGGCGATGTCGGGTGTTTTCCAGCCGCGCTTTTGCAGGGCCGACAGGATGGGCGCGTAGGACGCGGCCATCATGCGTGCCGGACGCATTGCGGTGCTGTCGCACAGTTGCATGGCCTTCCGCGCTTCCCGAAAATGGTCCCGCGCACGCTGGGCGAGGATGCGCCCCACCTGATCTAGACCGTGAGCGTAAAGCGCTTCGTGAGGATTTTTCGGGACATCGAACCGGGTCAGGAGTTCGGATGGAAGATACAGCCGGTCGCGGCCCGCATCTTCGGCGATATCGCGCAGAATATTCGTCAGCTGAAGCGCGCGCCCCAGATGATAGGCAACGCGCCGCGCATTGTCGGAAGAATCTCCGAACACGCAGACCGACAGGCGCCCGACAGCCGACGCCACACGATCGCAGTACAGATCCAGCGTCGCCTCGTCCGGTGCGACGATCGGCGCTCCACAATCCATGGCCATGCCGTCAATGACGTCGTGAAAATCCTGAGGCTGAAGCTGGTAACGGTGGATCGCCACGATCAGAACTCGGTCGAGTGCATCCGTTGCGATCCCTTCATAGAGGCCGTCAACGCGACGATGCCAGTCCTGAAGAGCGGCCATAGGATCTGCAACGCCCGCATCGCCATCGGCGATATCGTCCACCTGACGACAGAACGCATATACCGCGAACATCGCCTGACGGCGATCCGCCGGAAGGATACGCATTCCACGGGCAAAGGATGTTCCCGAGGCGGTGACGATCCTTTCGACATGATCCAGATCGGCCTGCGCGCAGGGAAGACCTGAAGAAGCGCGCATCCTGCTGAAAACCATGTCTGTCCCCTGTCTCGTTTCAGAAGATCAGGGTTCTAGACCCAAATCCCGGCGAGACAAAGATGACCTGAACCGAAAGGGCCGCCCTGTGTTAATGTGATGCCAAAAGGCAACACCTGAAAAGGAGTCTTTCGTCATGCGCCTTCTCTCTATGAAAAACGCCGCCTTTCTCGCCGCAGTGCTGATCGCTCCCCTCGCCTCTGCCCAGACAACGCCTCCCACAACGGCCAGCGGGCACGCGGAGCATCTCCTTGCGGACGATCATTCCTGGAATGGCACGCCCTACGACCGCTACCCGACCACGCGACCGATGCTCAGTATGATTAAGCTGACCATTCCTGCGCATTCCGCCCTTCCCTGGCATGTTCATCCGTATCCGAATGCGGGTTATGTCCTAGAAGGAACGCTCACGATCGAGGATCGGCAAAGCGGCAAAAAGCGGACGTTCCATCAAGGCGAAGCCTTTGCGGAATCGGTCAATGATGTTCATCGTGGCGTCACGGGCGACGGCCAGACGGTTCTTCTGCTGACCTATGCGGGGTCGCCCGGAAAGCCGACGTCCATCCCTCTGCCCGGCCAGCAGAAAGAATACTGAAAATATCTTCGGGTGTGCTTTGACAGGGAAAACGTTTCGGAACTAACATGTTCCGGACCTAGTCTGGAGTATGGCCCACAATGACCAGTCCCCTCTCTTCTGCCGCCCGTAGCGACCTTCTTGCCCGGGGATATTCCCGGCGCAGCTTTGGGCGAATTGCTACACTTCTGGCCGCAGGTGCGACCGTAAAGGCCCTGACAAACTCAGCCCGCGCGGATATTCTTCCGTCGGGGATCAATTTCGAGGGCGTTACCCGTCTTGGTAGCAATGAATGCTGGACTGGTCCCTTCCCGGAAGCTGCACAGGCTGGCGCATCCTCGGTTTTTCAGAGCAATCGCTACGATCCGACCGGTCACATGCGTGATGACCTTATCAAGACGGTTTCCGATGTCGAAGGACTTCCCCAGACCCACGTCATGACGTGGTGTGGTTCGTCCGATCCCCTCGCCCGTGCCATCGTCACGTTCTGTTCGCCCACCCGCGGGCTTGTGACGGCTGACCCCAGCTATGAAGCTGGATGGGTCGCTGCGGACTGGTTGAAAATTCCTCTGGCCCGTGTGCCACTGACGGCGAAAAACGGATACAAGACGGATGTCCGGGCCATGCTGGCGGCTGATCCCAATGCAGGCGTCTACTATATTTGTTCTCCGAACAATCCGACGGGCACTCTGACGCCGCTGCGAGATATCGCGTGGCTGGTTGAGAACAAGCCCAAGGGTTCGATTGTACTGGTGGATGAGGCTTACATCCATTTTGCGAATGCCCCGAGTGCTGTGGAATTGGTGGCCAACAACAAGGATGTCGTCGTTCTCAGGACTTTCTCGAAAATGTTCGCTATGGCTGGAATGCGCCTTGGCCTGTCATTTGCAAGGCCCGATCTTCATGAGAGCATGATGCGCTATGATGGGAAAAGCGCCACTTCGATGCTTCCGGTTCCGGCCATGGCCTGTGGCACGATGAGCCTCACCATGAAGTCCGCGATCGCGGCCCGCAAGGAGGAGATGATTGCGGCGCGCAACATGACGTTCCAGCATCTTCGCAAGCGGGGCATTCATTTCATTCCGTCTGATGCAAACATGTTCATCATCGACTGGAAGAAGCCTGCAAAACCCATTCAGGATGCCTTCCTGAAGCAGAATGTTCTGATCGGTCGCTCATGGCCTATCTGGCCAAATGCTTCGCGGATTACGGTTGGCTCCATGGATGAAATGAAGACCTTCTGTACCGCACTGGACCAGATTTACACCTGATCTGGTCCAGATAACCCTGCCGTTGCGATTCAACCGACGGCAGGGAAATAGCACAGGGCTCGGAACAGGGCCTTTGCCCCATCTGCTTTTGTCAGGGCCACGCGTTCCAGAAGCGGGTCCTGACGACGCAGACGTGCCGTCAGGATGTGGCATAATTCCACAATCACAGCAGCTTCCAGTCGCATCCGGCGATCCCGAACGAGCAGCGGCAGGGTCCTTGCGTTCCTGTTAAGAACATCCACACCATCCAGCATCCGATTGAACACGCGACGCACCCCCGGCTTGCTGCGGACCAGGCGCAGGTCATCCAGACAGACGCCTTCTTCTTCCAGCCAGGGTAGCGGGACATAGCACCGGTCCAGATCCTTCAGATCGCCCGCGACATCCTGAAGATGATTGATGACCTGAAGTGCGGAACAGAGCGCATCGGATGGCGCGAGCGTTTCTTCCGCCTCGCCGTGTAGCAGGAGCAGAAAGCGCCCTACAGGGTTGGCGGAATATTTGCAGTAATGCAGCAGTTCGTCCCAGCTTTCGTAGCGGTTCTTTTCGGCATCCATGCAGAACGCTTCGAGAAGATCCGTTGCCGTTTCCAGCGGCACACCCGTCTGGAGAAGGACGTCGCGAAGTTTGACTGCTGTTTGTGCGTCGGCGCGCTGAGGGGCTGTGATTTCGCCTCGGATAACGGCTGCCATGCCCTTGAGGCGTGCAATCTTTTCGGGAGGCGTCAGCTCAGTCGTGTCCACCATATCATCCGCGACACGCGCGAAATTATAGTAGTTGTGAACGTAAGGTCGCAGACGCGGGGCGATCAGAAATGATCCAACGGGAAAATTTTCGTCGGATTTGCCTTTGGCGGAGGTGACGTCTTTCGTCCCCCAGATGGTGTCTGTCACGATGCTTCATCCGTGTAGGAACGATTTTTCCACCGCACACCAACGCCACGATGGTGATCGATGGCCGATCCGATGGTTGCTGCCATGTAAAAAGCCGCAACAAGTGGAAGAGGAATGGCACGCCACAGCGGCAGGCCGAAACGGCGGAGTGTGGGGACAAAGGTCAGGCACGACAGGAGATAGGTCAGAAGTCCGATCCGCCGTTCCCGTCCCTTGCCAAACAGTGTTAGCCCGATTGGAAGCAGCCATATCATGGCCATTCCCAAAATTGTCGCAAACAGAAGGAGCGGCGAGTGCCGAAGTTGCACATAGGCCGTGCGGGCAATCATGTGCCAGACATCCTTCATGCCGCGATATGGCCTGATCGACCATGCCAGCGCACTGTGTCCCAGATAGAGCCGTCCACCGGACCGTTTGACATGAGCGGCCAGAGTGCAGTCGTCGATCAAGGCCCCGCGCAGTGCCTTAATTCCGCCGATCCGCTCCAAGGCCCGGCGGCGCAGGAGAATAGTTCCTCCCGCAGCCCCGGCAATGCGAGAGCGTTCGCTGGCGATCCGCGAAAACGGGTAGAGCATGGCAAAGAAATAGACGAACGCCGGGACCAGAAAGCGCTCCGCATTACTTTCGCAGTTCAGCGCCACCATTTCCGAGACAAGATCCAGATCGTCTTCCCGTGCCTTGGCGACCAGAGAGGCCAGATGCTCTGGCGCGTGCATGATGTCGGCATCGGTCAGGAGGACGTATCCATAGGGGCCGATCCGCGTCAGCGCTTCCTGTTCTCCCTGATGGACGGCCCAGAGCTTGCCGCTCCATCCTGCGGGACGTTTAGCGCCTGTGATGACCGTCAGGCGCTCATGCGGATCAGGCAGGGAGCGAGCAATATCGGCCGTTCCATCCGTGCTCTCGTCATCGATCAGGATAATGGACAGCTTACCATCATAATCCTGTTCCAGAAGAGACGTCAGGCAGGCTGCGATGGACTCGGCTTCGTCCCGTGCGGGAATAACGATGGCCACATCCGGAGCTGCATCTGGGGTGGATTTTGGCTCAAGAATGGGGCCTTTCTGCCAGAAATTTCCATGAAACAGCGAAAGATAGATCCAGGCTCCCAGGCTGGTCAGTGCGCTTCCGAACAGCATTATTTCATCCGCCCATGCTGACGGAACCAGACGATCGCATCTGTCACGGCATCGCGGGCCGGGCGCGGGGTGTATCCGAGTTCTCTCTTGGCCTTGTCGGATGAGAAGAACATCAGTTTCTTGGACATGGCCAGTGTTTCACGCGTCACCCGCGGTTCAATGCCGAACCCGCGTGCCAGCCATTCGGAGACAAGGGCCACGGGATAGAGCCAGGACTGCTTGAGTTTGATTCCCGGCGGCTTCACCCCGGCAATCTGACTGACCATGCGGAAAAGATCTCCCAGCATGATGTTCTCGCCGCCAAGGATGTATTTCTCGCCGATCTTGCCCCGTTCCAGAGCCAGAGCATGTCCTTCCGCGACATCATCGACATGCACGATGTTTAGACCCGTCTCGACATAGGCCGGCATGTTTCCGCTGGCACAGTCGAGAACCATCTGGCCCGTCGGTGTCGGCCTGATGTCCCGGGGGCCAACGGGGGTCGACGGATTAACGATAATCGCAGGCAGGTTCTTCTCGCGGATCAGCCGCAGGACTTCCTGTTCCGCACGATATTTCGAAAGCTTGTAGATCCCGATGACCTGACTTTCCGTAACAGGGGTGTTCTCGTCAGCTGATTCGCCATTTTTGCACAGGCCGAGTGCAGCCACTGAGGAACAGTAGATGATTTTTTCTACCCCGGCCTCCAGAGCGGCCAGCATCAGATTGCGTGTCCCCTCCACATTGGCCTTCATCATGATTTCCGGATCCGGAACCCAGAGTCGGTAATCGGCAGCGACGTGGAAAAGGGTTTTAACGTTTTTCAGTGCTGGAGCGAGCGTGTCCGGATCGGCGAGATCTCCGACAACGATTTCCGCGTCAAGCTCCGCAATATTTGAACGGTCGGATGTCGGGCGGACGAAAAGCCTCAGGCGGTGTCCGCGTTCTTCAAGGACGCGGGCGACGGCAGAGCCGACAAACCCGGTAGCCCCCGTCACGAGTGTGACATCGTTCATGGTGGCAGTGTCTCCTTGGTTCATCAGCAGATGGTTGCAATTTATGACAGCATAATCCTCCCGGCTTTTCGGGGAAAGCGTCTGTGAGGGTGGAATATTAACGATACCTGCGATAGATCGTGTGCAAACGGCATGTGACGAAGACGTTGAAAAAAACTCTCCCTGTTCTCCTTTCCCTTCTCGGGGTGGCCCTGTTCACCTTCATTGCGGCCAGAGCCGGTATCCATCCTGTCATGGAAGCGCTCTCCAAAGTCGGGCTTGGCGGCTTCCTGCTCCTTGCGGCCTGTCAGCTTGTGGTGGATGTGGGCTTGGGGATTGCCTGGCATGCAGCCGTTCCCATTCTCAGCGTCAAACGCCTGATGGCCGCACGCCTTGTTCGTGACAGTGCTGGAGCCTGTCTGCCGTTCTCCCAGCTTGGCGGAATGGTCATTGGTGTTCGTGCAACAATGGCAGGTGTGGACCCAAGAACTGAACAGGGCGAAGAACTGCACTGGCCAGAAGCTGTCGCCGCCAATCTGGTGGACATCACAACAGAAGTTCTGGGGCAGATTGCCTTCGTGCTGATCGCCCTGCTTTGCCTTATCGGCCATCACGACGCTGCAAGATTTGTCTGGCCGCTCATTGGCGGAATGGCGCTGCTTAGCCTCGGAATTGCCGGTTTCATCTGGACCCAGCAGCGCGGTGGAGCGACGGTCAGTAAGGTTGCGACATTTCTGGGGCGGCACATCGCTGCCGAATGGCGTGACTCGCTGATCGGAAATACCGCTGCTTTCCAGTCTCGCTTGGAAGAACTCTGGAGCCGTCCGGACCGGATTTCTTTGGGCGCACTTTGTCATCTGATATGCTGGACAGGCAGTGCTGCCATGACGTGGCTGGGACTTCAGCTTCTGGGCGCGCATATCGGATTTTTCTCGTCCGTCGCCATTGAAGGTGTAGTCTGTGGCATTATGTCGGCAGGTTTTCTGGTTCCTGGCGCGCTGGGGGTTCAGGAAGCCGCTTATGTCGCGCTTGGGATGATTTTTGGCGTGGATGCGGAAGTGTCTCTCAGCCTTTCGCTCCTGCGGCGCGGACGGGATATTTTGATTGGTATTCCGGTTCTGCTGATCTGGCAGTTCGTTGAGATGCGGCGTCTTCGTCATGAACGCTCCACACCTGGGTCTCGTCGCAAGAAAGTTATCTCCCCGGCGGTGACAGCCATTGCGGGCAACATCAAGAATGAGGGGGCGTCCCGTGACGGAAAGACGTCCGAGGACACTTCCTTCGCAACGGCACCCCGCGGACTATGACACCACTTTTCGGATCCCTTTGTGTCGTTGGACCGGGGCTGATTGGCTCTTCTGTTCTTCGTCGAGCCAAAGAAACACATGCAATTGCCGGAACACTGATCGCAGCGGATTCAAACCCTCGAGTGCTTGAACGGGTTCGTGAACTGGATATCGCGGACATCACGACGTCTGATCCTGCCGTTTTCGCTCAGGCGGAGTGCGTCATGATCTGTGTTCCTGTTGGTGCGGTGGAAAACGTCGCACGACAGGTTCTTCCATACATGAAGCCCGGAAGTATTCTCACGGATGTCGCTTCTGTGCGGGGACAACTTGGACCGAAGATTCACGCGATCCTCCCCCAAGGTGTGTCCTATGTGCCGGGTCATCCCATGGCTGGAACGGAGCATTCGGGGCCGGATGCCGGTTTTGCAACCCTGTTTGAGGACCGTTGGGCACTGCTTGTCCCTCCTGACGGAGCCGATCCGGTAGGTATTTCCAAGATTGAAGCGCTCTGGAACCTTTGTGGCGCCCGAACGAAAACCCTGTCTGACGAACAGCACGATCAGATCTGCGCCATGGTGAGTCACCTTCCGCATCTTCTGGCCTTCACGATCTGCGATACGGCCGACAATCTGTCGGACGAAATCCGCGCAGCGGTGCTGGATTATGCGGCTTCGGGATTTCGGGATTTTACCCGGATCGCGGCGTCAGATCCTGTTATGTGGCGGGATATTTTCCTCGCCAATCGTGAGGCGCTTCTGGGCACGCTCGACAGGTTCGTAGCCGATACGCAGGCCATGGCGGATGCGATCCGCAATGGCGACGAGGCGACCATAACCAGCAAGATCGAACGTGGGCGCACGATCCGCCGAACTCTGATCGAAAACCGTCAGGCCTGAGATTTTTTAAGATGTATGAACCTGCTGCCGGGCTATGTCCCGGCAGCAGGTTGTTTCTTCAGGCGGTGACAACACGCAGGGTATTCGTGCTGCCGGAATGGCCGTAAGGCAGTCCAGCCAGAACCAGAACCCGGTCGCCGGGTTTGCAGAAGTTCATGCTGCGAGCGAGTTCTGCGGCAGGGCCAGCCAGATCCTCAATGCCATGAGCTGTCTGTTCGCGATCCACGACATGCGGGAATGTCCCCCACACGATGCAGAGGCGACGTGCGACGTCGAGTTCCGGCGTCAGGGCAATGATCGGACAATGCGGCCGCTCACGTGCCATGCGCATTGCGCCGCCACCACCACGGGTATGGGACGCAATCACACCGGCATGAAGCGTACGACTGACCTGCCAGGCCGCCTGAACGATTGCGCATTGAACGGTCTCGTCCGGCGTGGGGCGCAGACGGTCCATGCGGAGCCGCCATTCATGATCCTGCTCGACCCGCTCGGCGATCCGCACCATCATTGACACGGCTTCGAGCGGGTATTTGCCGGCAGCGCTTTCCGCAGATAGCATGACCGCGTCCGCACCATCATAGACAGCGTTGGATACGTCGGAGACCTCGGCCCGTGTCGGGGTCGGACTTTCAATCATGCTTTCGAGCATCTGTGTTGCCACGATGACCGGACGACACTGTTTGCGCGCTTCGGCAACCGCACGCTTCTGTGCAACTGGAACTTCCTCCGGCGGCAGCTCCACGCCGAGATCGCCACGCGCCACCATGATCGCATCCGAAAGATGCACGATGGCTTCCAGATCTTCCATCGCCTGAGGTTTTTCGAGCTTTGTGACGATTGCTGCGCGACCGTTCGCAATATCGCGGGCTTCCTGAACGTCTTCCGGGCGTTGCACAAAAGACAGAGCCACGAAATCAACGCCTAGCGACAGGGCGAAATCAAAGTCGCGACGGTCTTTTTCGGTCAGTGCTGGAATGGGAAGTGTCACATCAGGGACATTGACGCCCTTGCGTTCAGACAACTTGCCTCCGACCACTACGACGGTTTCCAGAAAGCCTTCCCCAACCGTCACGACACGGAGCTTGAGCTTGCCATCATCCAGCAGAAGATGACTTCCCTGCTTTGCGGCGGAAATGATTTCCGGATGTGGCAGGCAAACCCGCGAAATTGTGCCCGGCGTGCGGTCCAGATCCAGACGGAACGGCTTGCCTTCCTCCAGAATCACCGGGCCGTTTTCAAACACGCCAACGCGCAGTTTGGGGCCCTGAAGATCTGCAAGGATCGCCAGCGGATGGCCGACCTTCTCTTCGGCGGCACGAATGGCGGCATGACGCTCGCCATGATCTTCATGCGCGCCATGGGAGAAATTGAGCCGGAAGACATTCACACCGGCCTGCGCCAGAGAAAGGATCATCTCGGGGGACGATGAAGCCGGCCCCAGTGTGGCGACGATCCGCGTGCGGCGGTGATGGGAACTCGATGTCATATACGGCGTCCTCGATCGGAAAAAATCAGTTGGGTTGAATCGTCTCGCCCGGGAGCAGGCCCCAGAAAAGACGGCGTGGCAGCCAGCCGTCGTAGCCCTTCACGCTAACATGGCACCATTGGGAGTTCTGCGGGCACAGCTTGATGTTGCCCACCGTTCCCTGCTCCAGAACCGCAACCACAGTGCTATCTTCCTCCGGATGGCTCATGAGAAGCACATCATTTTTATGTGCCCTCGCCTCCTCCTGCGTTGCTACACGGGCGAGGATCCGGGCATCAGCCTTGCCGATATGGTCGCCTTCCTGCGCGCTTGCCTCGCCCGTCTGGGCTTTCACACCTTCGGGAGGGAGGCCTGGAATCACGAATGTGCGGCTTCCATACAGCGTTGCCTGATGAACCCAGCCCTTCTGACCGTCGGAGTCCTCCACGAGCCGCCAGACATCGAACTCACGCTCGATCTGAACGGGAAGCCCGCGTCGATGATAGACCCAGTCGATGGGATAACGATCTCCGGGGCCGCGACGCATATAGACCTTGTCGGCCCGAAGCGCGGCGTAGCGCGGCAGGGGCAGACCGGTATTGCTGCCTTTGTCCGCATTTTCGGGCGCGGGAGGAACTGCTGGAGGCACAGCCTGATCCGGGGTGGCTGCCGTTGAAGCCGCAGCTCCTGCCACAGCCGCCCCGGCGACTACGGGAGCCGCATGTTTCAGGGCAGCATGATGGGCTGCTTTGTGATGCGGCGCCGGAGATGTCGGCTTTGCTGCGTCGGCCTTGTGGTGTTTTTTCGCAGAAGCGTGTTTTTCCGCGGGTTTTGCGGCGCTTTCTGTATGTTTCTTATGATGGTGGGCCGCCTGCGCGCCGTGAGCGGCAAGCAGGATCGTACCAGCCAGAAGCACACGCAGAAAAGCGGATGGGCCTGTGGCGGAACGCGAAAGGAAGACTGACATTCTCATGAGCGCATCCCTGCCAAGGGCCGACGGTTTGGGCAAGTCATCAAAACGGGAAAGACATCCTGAACCCGTAATCTTTAAGGAAAACTTACAGCGCAAGGAGCGGATTGTCTCCCGCCAGTTCGAGAAAGCTGACAATTCCTTTCACCATCACGCCTTCCAAAAGCTCTTCCGGAACCAGCCCTGCCATCGTCAGACCGGTTTCGCAGGCCATGACAGTAGCGCCAAAATCGAGCACCGCCGCTCGCAATTCGCCGAACCCTGCAATTCCCCGGGTCTCAAGCACGTTATCAGTGATGAAGCCCTGAAGCCCTGACCAATCCAGCGTCAGGGCCAGCACGCTGCGTCCGCCTGCGAAAATTGTGACGTCACGCCCGAGCGAGAGCGCCCCTGCCGCGACCACCATCGCATAATGGGCGCGTTGCCACGAATCATCTGCCAGCGTCAGAAACAGGGGACGGCTCATGGTTTGACGGTGTCCTCATGATGTGCCGGACAGCGGGGATCGCGTCTGAGCGTAAAACCGGTCATCGTTCCCGACAGCGCGTCCCACATACTCACCCGCGTTTCGTCACGCCCTTCGAGGCCGATGATTTCACGCATGACTTCGACGGCCATCAGACTTCCCATAACGCCTGTGGCGGCGCCCAGCACACCCGACATTCCGCAGTCCGGTGCCGCTGTCTGTTCGGCTTCGGGGAACAGACAGCGATAACAGGGACCGCCCTTCTGAGACCGAAAGACGGCGAGTTGCCCCGAAAATCCTTGTACAGCGCCAGAAACCAGAGAGCGACCGTGCCGGACGCAGGCATCGGAAACTGCAAGCCGGGTTGGAAAATTATCGGTGCCGTCACAGATGAGATCGTATTGCGGTACAAGATCGTCCAGCGTCGCCTCCGTTGCGCGAACCGCGTAGGGACTGATTTTGACCAGTGGATTGAGCGCTTTCAGGCGTCGGACTGCGGCTTCGACCTTAAGCAGTCCAAGATCGTCTGTTCCGTAAAGAACCTGCCGCTGGAAGTTGCTGAGTTCCAGATGGTCATGATCCATAATCCCGATATGCCCAATGCCCGAAGCCGCAAGCTGCTGGAGCAGCGGCGCTCCGAGGCCACCTGCGCCGACGACGAGCACGGAAGTCTGTCGAAGCTGCGCCTGTCCGGTCGCGCCCACCTGAGGCAGCAGGATGTGGCGGGAATACCGTTCCAGTTCCTGGTCGGAAAAATTCATGTCCATGGAACGATGATAATTGCTGACTTTCGCTCTTGAAAGACGTTAGCGTGATAATCGTCCGTCACCGTGGGGTTGCATTAGCGGGACCCGAGGCAGGGAAATGTCATGAGAAAAGGATTTCGCAGAGCCATGCCCCGTGCATGGCAAGGTCTGGGCGTTACGGCCGGTGCCGTTCTGGCCGCCTATGCCGTATCCCCTTATCTTGCCCTGTGGGACATTGATCGGGCCTTGCACGGCAACAATGCGTCACGTCTGGCGCCGCATGTGGACTGGTCGTCGCTGAGCCATTGTCTTAAGGAACAATTCACACCGGCCGTTCCTGCCGATGATGACCTGCCTGGTTTTGGGAGTTCCTTTGCCGGACAGGTCGTGTCCAACGCAATTGACACACATCTAACGCCTGCGACGCTGATGAGCACAGCCCACCAGGTTATGCCGCATGACGTATCAACCTCCGGCTGGCTCGGGGTCTGGCATAGCGTGCATGCCCATTTCGTAAGTGCGGGAAAGTTCGAGGCCAGTCTGGATCAGCCGGGGCAGACACCATTCGTCCTGCATATGAAATTCGAGCACTGGGGCTGGAAGATCACGCGATTCGAGATGCCTGCTCCGGCACACGCAGCCTGACGTTTCAGGCTGCGGGAAGGTCTTCTTCCAGAACCGTGATGTGAATGGCGTAGGAAACTTCGCCTTCGTCTTCGTCACGGTGAACCGTTCCGATCACTTCTCCCGATACAGCCAGTTCAACGCTCATGCCCTTGCGGCTGGGCTTGTTGACGGTCAGTTTCGGAGAGCCCAGCAGGCGCTGGAGCGTGGTCTGGAGGCGTGTCACCTCGGATGGGGTCATATCGGCCATTGGTGGCATTCCTGTGCTGCAAGGGAACTGCCCTGTAACCCATCGACACGTACAAAGGAACCCGCCTCCTCTATCCCCCTCAGGGATGCTGTTGTAGAAATCGGGCACTTCACATGTGATTGTGTCCTGTTCGCCATGAATCGTTCAGGGTCCGCAGTCTGTTTCCCCTTCCGCGCAAAGGAGACATGATGCGCCCGGTTTTCCTCCGAATAATCGTTGCCCTGACTTCCACCGCCGCCCTTTCGGGATGTGGATATTTTGACTCCCGGAACGCCCATAAGGCGCAGTACGAAATGATCGGGATGACCAGCTACGATCTTCAGTCCTGCGCTGGTATTCCAGCCAGCACGAAGAAGCTGAACGATACGACCGAGCTCTGGCAGTATGACGGAAGCATGGCGCTGCCGACCATGCCTGCTGATTCCGGCTTCATTCCCGTCCAGTCCGCAATCAGCATTTACCAGTCCGCTCTGGGTGGCGGTGGCACGACCTGCCGGATGCTGGTCCGCGTGGATCATGATCGGGTTTCGGAAGTTCATTATACCGGCAATGACGATGAATATATCGGAACGGATGGTATCTGCTCCATCATTACGCGAGGCTGTGCTCGTCAGCGTGAATCGACGATGCGCCGTGTAAATGCGGGGCCGTTCGGTCCAGTGTCGGCTTTCCATCCGCCGCGCACACCGCCCCAGAGCGCTACGGCCACCTATTCCGATCAGTCCGGCAAATACGTTCCGAAGTTCAGCAAGGACGACACCCAGCCGGTTATTCAGCCGGTCAAGTGAGTTAAAAAAGGGCCGGGACAGAGTTTGTCCCGGCCCTTTGTTGTTCAGGAGTTTATGAGACGCTTCATTTTCTGCACGGCTGGTCCCAGGCCGTCGAAAATGGCCTGTCCGATCAGGAAATGGCCGATATTGAGTTCGGCAAGACCTTTCAGGGCGGCAATGGCTTCGACGTTGTCGTAGGTCAGCCCGTGCCCTGCATGAAGTTCCAGCCCACAGGTTAAAGCCGTATGTGCGGCTTTTTGCAGACGTTCCAGCTCATGCGAGCCTCCCAGCGCATAGGCGCCCGTATGAAGCTCCACGACGGGCGCTCCCAAAGCTGCTGCCGTCTCGATTTGTCGCGTATCGGGATCGATGAACAGGGAAACCCGTATTCCTGCGTCTTTCAGGCGGTTGATTTTGGAACTCAGGGCTTCACGCTGCCCGACGACATCAAGCCCGCCTTCGGTTGTGACTTCCTGCCGTTTTTCCGGGACCAGACAGCAGGCATGCGGACGCAGTTCACAGGCGAGCCGGACCATTTCGTCCGTCGCGGCCATTTCGAAGTTCAGTGGCGCGGAAAGTGCCTTCAGACGCGGCATGTCAGCGTCGCGGATATGGCGACGGTCTTCCCGCAGATGCGCCGTGATTCCGTCCGCTCCTGAGACAATCGCCAGTTCCGCTGCGGCGATAGGATCGGGAAACGTGCCGCCTCTGGCATTCCGCAACGTGGCGACGTGGTCGATGTTTACACCAAGACGGATCATGATCTTTTTCCTTCCCGATAGGCGCTCATCCCGTCTGCCAGACGGATGGCGGCCAGAAGACTTGAGACGTCGGCGCGGCATGTCTCCGTTACAGGGCCCGCGATATCGAAGGCGGTGCCGTGATCGGGCGATGTGCGGATAATGGGCAGCCCCAGCGTCACATTAACGCCTTCGGCCATATCGATCGTTTTGAGCGGGATGAGAGCCTGATCGTGGTACATGCAGATGGCGGCATCATAGTTTGGTCGGGCCGTGGCGCTGAACATCGTATCCGGGGGGAACGGTCCCTGACAGTCGATCCCTCGTGCGCGCAGGCGCTCGATTGCAGGGCGGATGATCGTGATTTCCTCCTCGCCCATCAACCCCTGTTCCCCGGCATGAGGGTTGAGCCCCGCAATTGCCAGACGCGGAGCTTCAATTCCGAAATCGCGTTTCAGGGCTGTATATGCCGTTTCCGCTATGCTCACGATGCGATCGGTCGTCAGCGTTTCCAGCGCCTTTCGCAGCGAAACATGCACCGTTACCGGCACGACCCTGAGTTGGGGCGAGACGAGCATCATGATCTCCTCCCCTGTCATTCCACAGAGTGCTGCCAGAAACTCCGTATGCCCCGGATACGGAAAACCTGCCGTCGCCAGAACATGTTTGGCGATTGGGTTGGTGACGACGCCGCCAGCCCGGGCCGCAAGTGCGTATTCAACGGCCAGACGGATGCTGCTGATCGTGGCTGCGGCATTACGCGGATCGGGCTGGCCCGGAATCACGTCGGCTTCACAGAGAACTGGCAGGATGGGCAGGCTGTCGGCGAAAACCGCGCCTGCTTCTTCCGGCGTTTCGATCAGAGTGACGGGCACTGCGGCCTCGACCAGATGCGGATCGCCCAGCCAGAAGAACGCCCCCTCCCCTGAATGCCGCAACCTGCGCCATGCTTCCGCCGCAAGCTGCGGGCCGATACCCGCAGGATCTCCCAGCGTCAGTGCCAATGGTCTGGAGGGGGGCATCATCAGCCTGCTTCAGCGAGAGCGGCGAGCACCCGAACCCAGGAACGGATTCCTTTGTGGAAGGAGTCCAGCCCGTATTGTTCGTTCGGAGAATGGATCCGATCGTCATTCTGGGCAAAGCCGATCATGAGCGCATCCAGCCCCAGAGCATCCCGGACTTCTCCAGCCACGGGAATGGAGCCACCCGATCCGACCATGGCGGCCGGAACGCCCCACTCATCGCTCAGGGCCTGAAGCGCCGGTGTCAGGAAACGGCTGTCACGGGAAACCTCGAAGCCCGGAGAGCCACCATGCGCCGTAAAGGTCACACGGGCGTCTGCTGGCAGGGCTGCTCGGATATGCGCGCGAAAAGCCTCACGGATGCGGTCCGGGTTCTGACCCGGCACCAGACGGAACGAGACTTTTGCCATGGCTTTGGCAGGCAGGACGGTCTTGAAGCCCTCGCCTTCATAGCCCCCCGAAATCCCGTTGATTTCGCAGCTCGGACGGCACCATGTCTGCTCGATCGCACTATAGTTCTTTTCGCCAGCGGCCACCGACAGACCCGCTTCGTCAAGCAGAGAACTGTCGTCTGGAAAGAGTTTGCTCCACTGCGCGCGTGTTGCGGGAGCCGGATCCTGAATACCGTCATAGAACCCTGCAAGCGTCACGCTGCCATCCGCGTTCCGTAATGTGGCCAGAGCCTGACACAGAACGGTAATCGGGTTGGCGGCTGCATTGCCGTACAGCCCGGAATGAAGGTCATGGCTGGCGCACTGGATGACCACTTCATCAGCCATCATGCCGCGCAGGGACGTGGTGATACCCGGTGTTTGCCGGTCGGCCATGGACGTATCACAGACGAGCGCGACATCTGCTTTCAGTTCTGCAGCGTTTTCCTTGAGGAATGGGAATAGGTTGGCACCCCCACACTCCTCTTCGCCTTCCAGCAGAACGCTAACCCGGACTGGCAGTGATCCCGTAACCTGCTTCCATGCCCGGCACGCTTCAAGGAAGGTCATGACCTGTCCTTTGTCGTCGCTGGCGCCACGGGCAACGATCACCTTGCGGCCCGATGGTTCTTCGATCAGGCGTGGCTCGAAGGGAGGTGCCGTCCAGAGCGATTCCGGATCTGTCGGCTGAACATCATAGTGTCCATAGAACAGAACATGCGGGCGACTGTCGCCTTCGGCTGAGCCTTGATCATGCCCGACAACCATCGGATGACCGGGGGCTGCCCAATGAACGTCGCGAACATCCGCCGTCATGCCCAGCTTTTCGAGTTCGTTCTGCATCCAGTTGGCGGCCTTGCGGCAATCGGCGGCATGTGTGGGCTGGGTTGAAATGCTCGGAATACGCAGGATCTCGAAAAGACGTGATACCGACGCCTCCAGATGGGTGTCGACATTCTGGAGAACGGCATCAAGTTTTTCGGAATAGGCAGTCATCTTGTGTTCCATGTTCAGGCTTATTGATCTTTTCAGAGCGGTACAGACGGGCCGTCTCTTCAGGACGTGGTGGTGAGGCGGCGCGGCTGCAACCGGATCGGCGCAGGAGCGAAGGCCGTTTGTGGTTCATAATTTTTATGCGGCCGCAGTGGTACGGTCGAAGCTGCCAAAGGCGTGTCTCCTGCGGCAACGGAAATAATGCCCTTCAAGTCATCATAAAAGGTCGAATGGATCGCGTCCTCCTCCATTCTGGCCTGTGCCTGCCGGCTGATCGTGTTCCACAGGTCTCTGTCTGTATATAATCGTATTACGGCCTGAGCGAACCTTTCGGGATCACAAAATCCACCTGACAGACAGGTCTTTCCGTCTTCCAGCCCCAAGGTGTGGCAGACTGTCTCCGAGAGAACTGCTGGCAGTCCGGCGGCGGCGGCGTCCAGAATTTCGCGCGGGGCTGATGTCAGGACACGGGCTGGTTCTACAAGAATACGCCGGGATCTGTAGAGAGTGGCCAGATCGCTGTTTTCCATAAAGGCTTCCAGTCGACGATATCTTGTATAGGCAGAGAGATCGATCAGATCAGATCGGTAGCCTGCCAGCAGAACTGTTGCTTCAGGCGGAAGATCCCGGTCCAGTTTTGAAAGAACATCATGGATGAAAAAATGCAGGCCATCATGAACTGAATCTCCGCTGGCGTGAACAGGAAGAGCCAGAAGAATACCTGAACGTTCTTCAAAGGGCGGGGAGAGTGTGGGGGGAATTGGGGGCGACCCGATAACACGGATATTGGTCAGACCGAGAGCTTCCAGATCCGTTTTTTCGTCTTCGTTGCCGACAACAACAGCCTGTGCCAGCCAGACCTGATCAGTATCGAGTTCCAGGTCATCGAGAAACAGTTCATGGTTGTTGACGGCTCCTACACGTCTGCGGAGATGAGATTCTCTGGCAGGACTTGCATGCACATCCACCACTATTCCAAGTTTTGGCAATGATCGGGAATGCTGTTGCAAAATCAGCGCGACTTGCTGAAGGGTTTGTGTCCCGCCCACCCAGACAGTGTCGAAGCATTCTGCCCGATCTTTTAGAAAACCCGGTAATTCCGACAGATCACAGTCATCCATCAGTTCGATATCAGGCGGAAAATCAAGCGCTGTTGCAACACAGTCATGAAGCGTGCCGTCCAGGGGGAAAACAGTCACCTGATACCCGAGCTGGCTCAGGCCGATCATCATATCCCGATGACGCAGGTAGGTAGTGCCCAGTATAGTATGGGGCAATTGCTGGCACAGGAACAGTATGCCCGATGTTTCGACCGTGGAGCGGGCTCGCATGATGCTGCTTCCAGGCAACATCTGTCGGGAGAGCAATCCTGCAAAACGACGTTTCAGCCAGGCTTCGTTGCGAGCCCGAAGATCTGGCGCAATTGCCGGCTCAGAAGCTGATCTGTCGATCACGTCCGGGTCGTAGAGGATTTTACCGCCTGCCTGACGCAAGGAAAGGCAGATCGCCAACATCTCCGCTTCCGGACCGATGCACTCCAGTGTCAGGCGATTATGCTCCCGCAAAGCAGAGCGCCGGCAAAACAGGAGTCCGCCGGTGAAACCATCCACCCATCGCCGGAATGCGATCTCAGGTTCGTTCGCCCGCATTCCACTGCCGAAAGGCGTAAAGCTCGCATTTCTCCACACGATGCTTCCAGCCTCCCGGACTTTGCCGTTCAATCCCAGAGACTGTCCACCAACGGCCCAGACCTGCGGATCTGTAAAGGCTTCAAGAGCAATTTTCAAAGATCCGGGAAATGGCTGGGTCCCGGCGGAAAGCAGCAGGACGATCTCGGCCCGTGCCAGTTCGAGACCAAGCCCCAGCTGTTCTGCGTGGGTGGTACGGTAAGGGGGGCGGATAATATGGATGCCGCGAACGAATCTCTCGATTTCTGAGGTTTCATCCGTGGAACCTGAATCAATCAGAATAACCTGCAGACTACGGTCATTATTGGCGTGAAGCGCTGCAAGAGTAGAAAGCGTTTCCTGAAACTGATTCGAAACAGGCAGGATAACTGTTATATCAGGGATTGTTATAGGTTGAAAATTCAATGGCGCACGAACCATTGACGGAATAAGCGTCTGGGCTCGCTGAAGATCAAGTAATTGACACTGTTCTTCTGATGCTTCTACGGTTTCGTCCTGAACAGGGCTGCCCTGTGACTGAATCCATAGCGCAAAGGTGTCGGGGATATTGGGCTGACGCAACATGCGTTGCATCCCGCTTTGTCTCAAGAAGTCTGCGAGATCGACATCCGCCTGAGGCTGACGTTTTTCTGAGATACCAAAGCGGATGAAGTGTTCATAGCTGTTGCGGAAGCGCCCTTGTTCCACAACGGCGCTGACATCAGGATACTGTGCGGCATAGAAGGCTTCGCTGAACCATGGATTGGGATCGTAAGCTGTCGGATTTCCATTGGTCAGGTAATGATGAAGCGGGCTCTGATACCTGTTGTTTTTCAGATCTTCGACCACGTCGGGGTAATGGTCCAGATACCATTTGGGATCAAAATACCATGAACTCCGTCGGCGGCCAGCAGATGAAAATCTGATGAACTGGAAGAAGTCCCCCATGCTGAAATCATAATGTTGCCGCTCGGCCATACTGGCTGCGCGGAAAACTTCAGGATCAAAAAAAGCGTGAGATTTGCGGTGCTCCTGATCGCCTATCGCAAGGTAATGGTCATAACCATTACAAAAGCCCTGTGCTGTGAGAACATGAGGGCTCAGGTCAGGATTGCAGCTGAAATAATTTTCTTCGGAAAACAGCCAGTGGGGAGAGCGGCTCCGAAAACCGCTTTCGCAGTAATGAAGGAAGCCGCTGTCAAAAATCCCCAGACGGATCCCTTCCCGGACATCCGGGTTCTGACGAAGATACCATTCTTCGTCGAAGAAGCGGTTAGGAGAAAGTCCCGCTCTGGCTCCGCGGGTTTTCCAGTGGCGCTCGAGGCCCTCGTCACTCAGATCAAGTTCGGATGCGCTCTCTTCTTCTCGGGCTTCCTGCCGAAGCCGCTGTCCATAGCGCGTACGATACCATTCCGCGTCAAATGCGGCCCATAAAGGTGGTCGGTCACCCGCAAAAGCCGGGGATTCAAGAATATGATCTTTCGTTGACACTGATATCCTCCGGAACCACCTTTTGAGCACCTAAGCCATGACTTTGCTTTTTATCGCTGTTGAGCGCGCCGGCTCTGCCAAAGAGCATGAAAATCTATGGGCTGGATGTTCGGAGACGGAAACCCGGCCTCGCGGATAATATTGAGCATGACGCTTCGTGCAGGTGGAAACAGGAAACGTGGCGCCTCAACCAGTAACAGGGGCTCAACCGCCTCTTGTGGGATGCGGCCTGTGAGCCCGAAAAGGCCAGCATAAGCCAGACTGATTTCGTATAGCACTTTAGGTGCTGGTGCGTCCTGCGCCGGTGCGCTCTCGAGGCCCTGCGCCCGGATGGCCAGGCTGACTTCAAACGTCGGCTGATCCCCAAGCTGCCGCCCCGTAACGTCCACTGTCATGCCGATATGGGGTTGAGATGGAAGATCGCGGTAGACATCTGGGGTGTTCTGAATGTCGATTAACAAAGTACGCAGATATTGCGATCCGACGATCAGTGATGAGGAAGAAGGCAGGGAATCTGATACATCAAGGCTGGCAGGGCTGCCCGTCACGGTATCGGTGTATGTCTGATCCATTGGTTTGCTTCCTCATGCGGTCATTAACCCCGTCCATTTCGTATTGCATTGAAATGCAATCAAATGTGGCGCGCGGCACTCTGTCACGATGTTTCAGCTTTGACCAGCGGGACAGTTTGAGATGTGCCTGTTGTCCAATATCTCGGTTTCTGGTCGAAAATCCGGTTTTTCGGAAAAAATGACATGCTCTATTTCCTCACTCGTGCAGTGATGGATCTTCTGCGATACGTTGGGAATGATATCGCCATCCTGCGTCAGTGCTGACAGGAAAACATTCTTCTTGTCCGCACGACTTGTTGCGCTGCAGACAGCACGATAGGACCATGTTCATGCTCAGATTGCTCATCCTCGTTATTCTTCTTGCGGTCCTGATCGTTTTTGCCTTGAGCAATACGGATCTGGAACCCATTTGGCTGGTTTCCTTCGGCTGGCATGTGTCGATTGGTACGCTGGTTTTGGGGGTTGGCGTGGTGGCGCTTCTGTTCGGGTTCCTGATCGGCCTGATCGGTGACATGCAGCAGCGTTCACGTGCACGTCGGGCCGAGCAGCATGTCCGCACGCTGGAGAGCCAGCTTGTGGAACTTCACCAGCGTCTCGACCGCCTGCAAAACCCGACATCTCCCCTCTCCTCTTCCGTTGCTTCTCCAGAAACAAAGGTCTGACTTCCAGCATGTCGCGCCGCACACGACTGATCGTAGCTCTTGATACCGCTTCGCGTACTCAGGCCCAGCATTGGGCAGACAGTCTGAAAAATGACGTCGACGCCATCAAACTGGGGCTTGAATTTACTTATGCCTGCGGACTGGATGCCGTGAAAACGGTGTCCAAGGGGCATCGACTGTTTCTGGATCTGAAACTGCACGATATTCCCCATACAGTTGCATCGGGTCTTGCCGCCCTCGCCCCGCTGAAGCCGACCCTGACGACCATCCATGCCAGTGGCGGCACGGAAATGATTTCGCGATCCAGAGAAGCTCTTGAAGCTGCCTTTCCCGAACAGACGCAGCGCCCCAAACTGCTGGCAGTTACTGTCCTGACCAGCATGAATGCTGAAGGGCTGCTTGAGACCGGTGTGAATGCAACGCCTCAGGAGCAGGTGCTCAGGCTTGGGAAACTGGCTGTTCAGGCCGGCGCAGATGGTCTGATCTGCTCTGCACATGAAATAGCCCCTCTGCGCGATGCTCTGGGTGACGATCCCATTCTGGTCGTTCCTGGCATTCGTCCTGCTGGCAGCGCGGCTGACGATCAGAAACGGATCATGACCCCTGTTCAGGCTGCTAAGGCGGGCGCAGATTGGATCGTTGTCGGCAGGCCCATCACGAAAGCCACCAATCCTGTTCAGGCTGCCAGAGCGATCATGGAAGACCTTGCCAGCGTATGACGGGCGTCAAGATCTGCGGCATCCGGGACGTTCAGACGATGGCGCTCTGTGCCCGCCTGAGAGTGGACTGGGTCGGGTTCGTGTTCTGCGAAACCTCCCCCAGAGTCGTGATGGCCGATCAGGCATCACGGCTGCACGATAGCGCACCATCCGCGCAGGAAAACGGCCCCCTTCGGGTTGGCCTCTTTGTCAAAGCAGATGACAGATCGATAGAACAGGTTCTGAAGGCAGTTCCGCTGGATATCCTGCAGATTTACGATACTGCTGACCGCGCGCTCGAAATTCAGTCCCGCTTTGGACGTCCTGTCTGGCGGGCCTGTGGCATCGCCTCACGTGCTGACTTACCGACAGATCCACAAATGTCAGGATATGTTATCGAAGCCCCGAAACAGGCACAGGACAGCCGTCCGGGAGGGCTTGGTCGAACCTTTGACTGGTCCTTAACGCAAAACTGGGCTTCCCCTTCATTCTGGATGCTTGCAGGCGGTCTGACCCCTCAGAATGTCCGAAACGCAATTCAGGAAAGTCAGGCCCCGGCAGTAGACGTTTCCTCAGGGGTTGAATCCTCCCCGGGCTATAAATCTGCTGAACTGATTGAAAAATTTGTAGCAAATGCCCGAAAGGGGCTTGATCTGACGTCAAACCTTTCGTAAACACCGCCTCGCTCGACAGGAGAGATGGCCGAGCGGCTTAAGGCGCACGCTTGGAAAGCGTGTGTACGTTAATAGCGTACCGTGGGTTCGAATCCCACTCTCTCCGCCAGCCACCCTTACAATCCAGTTTTAAATAGTCCCAAAAATGGCGGATTTCTGCGGATATCTTCACATTTGGTGTTGCATCCGGACTCACTGAATTGCACTCTATCCCACATCACGCGTGGTATGGAGTGTGGGAATAGATGGGCCGGTTATCAGCGACCTCTGTGAAAGCCACCAAAGAGCCTGGACGCTACGGAGATGGAGACGGGCTCTATCTTGTTGTGACCGCCTCGGGAAGCAAGTCCTGGGTTTGCCGGGTTCAGAAGAACGGCAAACGGCGGGATATCGGCTTAGGCAGCATCAAAAAGGTGCCCTTAGCGCTTGCAAGAGAGCGCGCCGTAAAAACACGGATGCAGGTCGAGGTCGGAATCGACCCAGTCTCTGAGCGCCGCAAAGAAGCAGGCATTCCCACATTTCGAGAAGCCGTCTCTCTGGTCTTTGCTGAGAACAAAGCGAGCTGGAAAAATCAGAAGCACCGCGCTCAGTGGCTTTCTACCCTTGAACGCTATGCGTTTCCAATCATTGGCGATCTTTCGATCGCCGAACTCGAGGGGCACCACGCGCGCGATGTTGTCGCCCCCATTTGGTCGGAGAAGCCGGAAACCGCGCGCCGGGTCCGTCAGCGCATTGGTAGCGTCGTCGATTGGGCTATCGGCAAAGGCTACCGAACCCTGCCGCTCCCTTTGGCCGCCATGGACAAGTCTCTGCCTCGGATCAAAGCCAAGCCCGTTCATCACGCAGCGTTACCCTATGCAAACGTGCCGCAATTTCTCGCTTACCTCCAAGACAGTGATTCGATCGGTCGCTTGGCTCTTTCGGTGCTAATCCTCACGGCAACACGCTCTGGCGAGGTCCGGGGCGCAACGTGGGATGAGATCGACTTTGAGACTGCCCTCTGGACGATACCGGCGGAACGTATGAAAGCTGGTCGAGAGCATGTCATCCCTCTCTCACCACCCACACTTGCCCTACTGCGTAAAGCTGCGACTTATCGGGAGGCACGGAGCCCTCTCGTCTTTCCAGGACAGCGAGGTGCGAAGCCCTTATCAGACATGACGCTAACTAAAATCTGTCGAGACGCCAAAATCGAAGCCGTCCCACATGGCTTTCGATCGTCGTTCCGGGACTGGGTGGCAGAAGAAACCACCTTTGATGGTGATATCGCCGAAATGGCCTTGGCCCATGCGATTGGGAACAAGGTCGAAGCCGCTTATCGCCGAGGAAACCTGTTGGAGAAACGGCGGGTGATGATGGATGCGTGGGGGCAGTACTGTGTCTAATATGCTCAACAAGATACACGAGTTAGAAGCAGTAACACTCAATCAATATATTACCGACAAAAGCCAAAAAAGCGAAAACGATATTGAGAAGGATATAAAACCTATTTTCTATCGAGCCAAGAGGCTGAATAATTTATCCTCTACAGTTTTTGTTGCATGTATAATTGTTTTTATAATTTCTTCTTCTGGTGTTTTTTCAACGATAAACACTCAGCATAAAATTTATCATGCCATTAGTCTTTTATTGTTACCTGCAAGCATTTTAGCAGCGATCGGAATAATACCATTCATACATTTTTATCAAAACCATGGCACAAACGAGAATAAATTCACCCCGGCTGATCCTTTGGAAAATTATCTCTCTGAGATTTTTGACGATTTACTTAGTGGCCAGCTGGAAAGTTTCTATCGTGCGTTACCCGGCAAGGTTTCGCTCGATACCAAAATCTCAAAAAACAATATCTGTCTCGATAAGAGGATCTCTCCTGATTTTTATCGTAATCGATATTCTCCCCTGCTTGCTTCGCAACGCAAGAAACTTTGGTCATATGTTTCAGTCTCTCGTTTTGGGACGGGGTTTGAGAGACCAGTATACGTTTTAAGGCAACCTGAACTCATTCAACCCGAAACAATCAGGAATGCTGAAAGTGGCGCCTCAGAGACCTCACGACAGTTGCCTACTGAAGACCACGTAGCAGAACTCACCCAAGATAGCGTCAATCCAAGCCACAACGACGACCAGCCTCTCATTTCTCAAGAAGAACCTAATCGCAATAAGAATCCCGATTACGATTGGCTCTGCCAAGGCGATGAGCCATCGTTCGAAACATGTCTAGACGCGTTCCTTCTGGGCGAGATACCGCCTCATAAGTCAACAATTTATAAAACGGCGCTCACTGCCGCGAGACGCGAGTTAAGACGAGGCGGTGCCAGAGGCACACTCGAAAAAATAAAGGAACGTATCGAGGATGAGATCAGAAACAAGCTTCAGATGAAGACCCGTGAAATTCACGGTTTTGGCCGCACAACTCTCACTAACCTGCTTCTCGGAAAAAGAGGCACAAAAGATATCCGGCCTTATTTTTCCACACCGTCGCAAAAAAAATGAGGTTCTTAAGAACCTCATTTTTTTCAAAAATAGTCATCCTTAATCATAATTCATCAACGACATTATCGTTTGGTTTCAACGCGTCCAACGTGGTGGTGCAACTTGAAATGGGATTGCACACACATGGACAGTTTGATGCCAAACACTCTTCTTCTCACGATTGATGATGTGCTCCGTATGACGGGCTATCGCAGCCGGTCGAGCATTTACCGCCTGATGAAGCGCTCCCAAATCCCGCTCCCGATCATGGTTGGCGGAGGCCGCGTCCGATGGCGCTCTGGCGACATTGAGCACTGGCTCAAGAGCCTCCCGACCCAATCCTACCGCTAGCGGTCTGAGGCGGCGCCTGCGTCGTTAAGCGCCACACCGCCTCAGACCTCTCGAACATTCTCACCCTTCCACGAATTTGCGTCCTCGAACGCGAAAAGGATCTCGCATGCCCGTGTTCCTGAGTGCTTTTGCACGCCTTCAGTCCTGGCTATCGCCCGCCTCTGACCAGACCCTCTCGGTCAAAGCGCCAGCCCGTATTCTACGGGGGGTTGGCCCCATCATCGAGAAGCTCATCACTGATGACAAAATTGGCGAGAGCTACCGCTGCGCCACGTCGCATTGGTTTCGCTACGACATGCCCCCTCTGGCCTATTATCATGGCTCCACATCGACCTGTGTCATCTCTGGTCCGTTGCTGGAGCACGGCAAAGCCTACCGCCCGACAGGCGCAATCATTGAGACACCCGGCTTCGATGTTCGCCTCCCGCCAGAAGACGCGTACGACCTGGACCAACAGATCCAGATCGCCATCGAAAGCACGATCGTCGATTGGGTCGCGGAGTATCAAGAGCGCGAGCCTGCCCCTGAGCCTCGCCATCCGCCAGGCCCAACAGTCGATCTCGACGCGCTTCTTGACGATACGGCCTCAGTGTTTCATCCAGACTCATTAGAGACACGGCCTACACCCGCCAAAACACAGAAACGGCGCCGTTCGACCTCCTCATCCAGAGGAGGTCAGCATGTCTAAACGACAGTCTGTCTCTCTCCCGTTCGACCGACCCGAGACTTCGTCTCGGGCCACAGAAAGAAGAACACACCCCACGCACTGGCCTGCGGCTTGGGGCTGCGCTTTTCAGCGCGTGCGATCCGCCTACACATCCAGCGGTTCTGGTCGACACCTTGGCGCGCCTAATTTTTTCGAGAGTGCGGATGGCCTACACGGGCAGGTGCAGCCATGAGCACGGTCCAGCACACTCTGCGCCTGCCAAGGGCGCTCGATCAGGCTCTACGCAAGCACGCGGCAGCTCGTGAACTGACCCCTTATGCGCTCTTACAGCTCTGCGTGCGTAGCGGACTCGCGAGCGTGATCGAAGAGCGCGGCCAAACCCCGCTCCTCAACGAGGTCGCGCAAGAACTGGGAGCGCTCAGCGCCCGCGTTGCCCATGTCGAGCGTCTCACAGAACGCACGCTCTATGTGGCCTGTGCAGCCTATGTCTATGCCCGCGCCGCCGCACCGGCCCGTGTCGATGACACCCAACTCAGCGATGACATCATGGCCGCCTTTCAGCGCCAGCTTTCTCATGCCGGAGACGCCTCATGAGCAATGATCTCGACCAACGCGCTCATGCTCAAGCTTTGCGCGCCCTTCGACGCTCCGAGAGCGGCGCCCGTGCGCGTCAGGCTCTACTCATCGTCCTCTTCGCGGCCCTCGTGACTGGCCTGCTGGCAGGTCTTGCCACGACACCACAGGAGACGCTGCGCCTGGCAGGTCCTTTTCTCTATGCAGAGGCGCAACGCCCCGTCATGGCGATGACGGGCAAAGACGTGCCCATGCACGTAAGTATTGAAGGCAAAACCTACGACACCGCCGCGCAGGAGGTTCTGAGCGAGCCTTGGCTCCGGGGGCGCATGTTTGGCCTTTTTGAGCGCGTCGCAATCGGCCTGATCCTGGGTTGCGGTGCCGCAATTGCGGGTCTTTGGCTCACCAAAGACAAACGACAGCGCAAAGCCGCTGCTGAGCTAGCAGACCGCTATATCAGCGGAACGCAACTGGTCTCAGCCCAAACGCTCGCCAAGGCCACGGCCAACCCTGATGACCCTGCGCCACTCTTCATCGGATCAGTGCCGATCCCGCGCGGTTTTGAAACCCGCCATTTTGAGCTGGATGGCTCGACGGGGTCCGGCAAGACCACAGCCATGCGTCAGATTCTCGACGGCATCGAAGCCCGTGGCGAGCCTGCGATTGTCTATGACATCTCCGGCACCTTCGTCGCTCAGTATTATAACCCCGTGCGGGGCGACATCATTCTCAGCCCCTTTGATGCCCGCGGAGCTTATTGGAATCTCTTCGACGAGATCCAGCATCCGGCGGATGCAGCGCGGCTTGCGCGCTATCTGATCAATGAAACTGGTGACCGGGATCGGGATGTCTGGTTGGAGACAGCGCGCATCCTGGTCGCCAATATCTTGCGCCAGCTTTGGGAAGAACAACGCGGAACACCGACCGCGCTGATTGAGGCCCTGCAATATATGACGAGCGAGGAGCTGGGCCGATGGCTGGCGCATACCTCCTCAGCACGCACCTTTGCCCAAGATGCAGAACGCGCCACAGCCAGCGTGCTCTTCATGCTCGCCAAGGCCGTCAATCTGCTGATGTTCCTGCGGGCCGAGCCGGAACCGGGCGCGAAGAGCTTCTCTTTTGCTGCCTTCTTCAAAATCTTGGATCAGCACAAAAACGGAACACGCGCCCCGTGGGTCTTTGTGCCGCGCAAGGAAGATTACTTCGAGGCCGTCAAACCGCTCATGGCGCTTTGGCTCGAATGCGCGGCCTCCGCCACTCTAGCGTTACCACCCTCAAACACGCGGCGCCTGTGGTTTGTGCTCGACGAATTCCCTGATCTTCCTCGCGTTGACAATATGACGCGCCTCTTGCCGCAAGGCCGACAGTTCGGGGCGGCGGTCATTCTGACCTTTCAGAGCATCGGTCAGATGCGCAGCCGTTACGGCGAGCAAGATGCCCAGGCCATTTTGGGTAACTGTAACACGAAGCTGTTTCTTCAGCTTTCAGATACGGAAAGCCGCGAGCGCGCCTCTGGCACGATCGGCAAGGTCGAGGTGGAGATCCAAACTGTCTCGGGCGTGATGGATACCAAGACCCGCAAACCCCAAATCACCGTGAGCTCTCGGCGGGAAGTCCGGCCTGCTGTGATGGAGAGCCAGTTCCGCCTCCCTCCAGGACGCGGTTATCTGCTCCTCCCGGATGGCTTGCCAGTGGCTCAAATCGCACTCAGCACAGACCACATTTCGGCCCGTGGCGCTCCAAAAGCCGCAGCTTTTGAAGCGATCGACCCCGCCAAAACATTCTGGGGCAAACAAGACAGGCAGAATGCTGTACGTGAAGACGCCGCCCTTGAGAAAACGCCATCCAAGACGGCGCAAAAACCGACATCAGCCGTTCCACCCAAACCCGCACGTGATCGGGGGCCAGTCTGATGGTGGCGACCGTTTCCGGGCTGACCAATGCGGCGCAAGCCAGCGCCTATTATGAGGCCGACGACTATTATTCGGAGGACGGCCATGCGCCCTCTGTCTGGTTGGGCAAAGGTGCGGCCGAACTCGGCCTCTCTGGTGAGGTCGATCAGGAGGCGTTTACACGCCTCCTCCACGGACAGATTTCTGCGGATCAGCGTCTGGGCACACAGCGCGATGGAGAATGGAGCCATCGCCCTGGATGGGATCTCACTTTTAGTGCGCCGAAGTCGGTATCGGTCATGGCGGAAGTAGCAGGCGATCGTCGTCTGATTGAAGCCCATGAGGCAGCGGTACAGCGCACACTGGCCCTTGCCGAGCAGCATTTGGCGGCAACCCGCATTCGGGAAGATGGCGAGGTCCGCCGTGAGGTCACGCAGAACCTTGTGATTGCAAGCTTCCGACACGGGACCAGCCGCGCGCTCGATCCGCAGCTCCATAGCCACAACGTCATTTTGAACATGACCCAGGACCAAGACGGCCATTGGCGGAGCTTGGAACCACGGGCTCTGTATCAACTCCAAAAGCAGCTGGGTGCGCTTTATCGCCAAGAGTTAGCGCATGAGGTGACACAGCTGGGCTACGAGATCACCAAAGGCAAAGATTCGAGCTTTGAGATTGCCGGTCTCTCTCCTGAGAGCTTGGAGACATTCAGTCAAAGAGCGCAGGCGATCGAGGCGCAGCTGGCGGAGCGTGGGAAGTCGCGCGCTCAGGCGAGTGCCGCCGAAAAACAGACGATCACGCTGGATACTCGCCAAGCCAAAGAGGCCGTGCCCCAGGCTGAACTCGTGCAGGCTTGGAGAGAGGCCGCAGACTCAGCCGGACTGACAGAGGAAAAGCGCCGTCAGCTTGTGGCAGAGGCTCAGGGGCGCCTTGCGGCGCAAGCCGGCCAAGAGAGCCCTAACACGTTTGGCCGGGAGCTGTTAGCGGATCAGGTTGTTGCTCAAGGGGCGGCGATGCTGGGCGAGCGCAATTCTGTCTTTGCCACGACAGCGCTGCATGAGGCGGCAGGACGCTTTGCGCTTGGTGCGGTCAGTCAGACCGACATTGCCGAGGCGATCACGCGGGCTGAGACGGCTGGCAGCCTGGAAAGGCGGGCCTATCTTGATTATCGGGGTGCGGCTTTTGAGGGCATGACGACGTCGGCCAATATCGCCCATGAGATGACGCTCTTGCGGTTGGAAGAGAACGGACGGCACAAAGTTGCGCCCATCCTCTCACCCCTTGAGGCGGGCAAAACCGTGGCTCAGGCTGAGCAGCGCTCAGCTCTCAAAGGGTACGTCTGGAATGAGGAGCAGCGTGCCGCGACCGCGCAGATCCTCACAAACAGCAATCAGATCGTTGGCCTCCAAGGCTATGCAGGCACGGCCAAGACATCGACGGTCTTGGCGACTGTTGCGAAAAGCGCGGAAGCGCAAGGCTATCGCGTCACAGCCCTGGCCCCGACCGCCTCAGCCGCGCAGGTGCTGGGGAATGCGCTCGACAGTCGAGCCGATACTTTGGCGCGTCATCTTCTGGCACCAGGGCGCCCCAGCTCGCAGCGTCAGCTCTGGATTGTCGATGAAGCGTCGCTTGTCTCTGCCAAGGACATGGCGAAGCTCATGAGCACCGCCCAGAGCCATCGGGCGCGGGTGCTTTTGGTAGGCGATATCAAGCAGCTTGGCTCCATTGAAGCCGGAGCCGCCTTTGAGCAACTCCAAGAAGCGGGCATGGAAACGGCTAAGCTGACAACGATCTTGCGCCAGACCAATGAGCACACAAAGGCTGCCGTTGAGGCCAGCTTGGAGGGGAACGCCAAAAAGGCTTTGGAGGCCCTGGATCGTGGCGGCGGGCGTGTGGTGGAGATTGCCGGTCGTGAAGCCCGCTTTGCGCAGATTGCTGCGGACTATGCCGCTCTCAGCACCGAGGAGCGCCAGAAAACATTGGTCATTGAGCCCTCACGCGAAGGACGGGATGCTCTGACCCAGGATATTCGGAACAAACTCATCGAACGCGGTCAGCTTGGCGCTGAGGCTCTCAACGCGACGAAGTTCGTGTCCAAGGACCTCACCAAAGCGGAGGCCAAGCGGGCGGAGAGTTATGAGCTCGGCGATATTGTGCGCTTTGCGAAGGATTACGCCGATAAGGGCGTCTCTCGGCATGGCGCGTATCGGGTCATTCAAATCGATGAGGCCAGGAATGTGCTCATGCTTCAGGATGAGCGCGGGCGAGAGCTTGCCTGGCATCCGAAGCAATGGGGGGCGGCGCAGGCCCAAGTCTATCGCGAGGAAGCGCTAGAGCTTCGCGTTGGGGATCGGGTGCAGTTTACGCGGAACGATAAAGCGGCGAAGCGCGTGAATGGGCAGCTTGGAGAGGTGGTCGCAATCGATGCAGCCCAAGGCTTTGCCCGCGTCAAACTCCAAGGAAATCGGATTGAGACGATCGTCCTGGAGAGCACACGAGACCGACATCTCTCTCATGCTTATGTGTCCACCGCGTTTGCAGCTCAAGGACGAACGGCAGATCGGGTGTTTGCCAACGCCGAGAGCTCGGCCACGCATCTTTTGGAGCAGAAGAGCTTCTATGTGGCCCTTTCGCGGGCCAAGGCTGAGAGCGTGCTTTACACGGATAACCGCTCGAAGATGCAAGTTGGGCTCCAGGAGCGTGCAGGAATGGCGGCTCGTGCGCTTAAGGAACGCGGAGCCGATATGCAGGTGGGAGAGCACAAGGCGCGAGAAAAGGCTCAGGACGCCAGTCTCGCTCTGTGAGGCACGCCATTGTGCCTGCTGCAATCTTATGGAACCAATTGAGCCATGCTTTGGCCGTTCGAACTTCATCGATCCTATCATCGTCGCAATGACATTCATGCGCGCTTTGGTGGGCAACAACAGGGCGGTATCTCAACGCCTGCTAACGCACCTGGGATCTTCATTTTTACTGGGCATGGTGCCGGCCATGTCGGCTACCAAGACGTTTTCGAGGCGGATGGGAGCTTCCGATATACGGGGCAAGGCCAGCTTGGCGATATGCAGATGATCTCGGGAAATCGAGCCATCTGCGACCATGTGCAGAATGGCAAAGACCTGTTGTTGTTTCAGCAAACCAAGAAAGGCGGCCCAGTTCGGTTTGAAGGACTCTATGTCTGTGGTGGTTGGGAAATGGAACAGCAGCCCGATATGAACGGCCAACCGCGGCAGGCGATTGTCTTTACGTTGGTGCCTCAGAACGGGCTCTCCATCGAGGCTGAAGATCTTGCGGCAGAGGCTCCGACCGATCTGCCTTTAGCAGAACTGAAAAGACGAGCATTGAAAGCGGCTCTTGCCCCCACAGCGGCAAGCTCACGTGTCGCGCTTGCGAATGTCAGAGCACGCAGCAAGGCCGTGCGAGACTACGTTTTGGCCCGTGCTGCGGGGTTGTGTGAGGCTTGCAGAAGTCCGGCTCCGTTTTTGACGTCCTCAGGGCAGCCTTATCTAGAAGCTCACCACATCCACAAACTCAGTGATGGCGGTCCGGATCACCCAGCATCGGTTGCCGCACTTTGCCCCAATTGCCACCGACAGGCTCATTTTGGAGCGGATCAGGCGATCTTAAACAACAAATTACTCGAGCGAGTAAGAGCCCCTTTTGAAAAGGCTAGCGAGGCAAAAATGGGTAGAGAGAAGAACGCCATATAGCCATGAGAATAACGGAAATTTGCTATTTTCTGACACCATACGCGCTCGGTAAGAATGATTTAGCGTCAGATAACGAATTTCCAAAAGGGCTCTAGATCCGGTTTTAGCAAGTCGACACGCTCCGGACCTGTTTGAGCAAATGCAGAGCACGCTCATTTCCGGGTTCGATATTTGTCCAATACGCAAGTTGTCCGAGGTGCCGTTCCAACGCAATAGGATCTCTTTCGGTAGCAGCGGTAATATTCTTCAACGTCAAAAATGTTTCATTCCTATAGCGCCGACGTAACTCGCGTGGCAAAAGCAGTCGACCTGAACCGATTGAGATTCCAGTGACAATTTTTTTTCGACCGCGCTGGAAATGGATTTTTTTTGGGTTGAGGGCTAGACCGACTTGCTTAAGCGCTTCCTCCACAGCATTGACATCGTTTGGTCCAATATGTCGCCCGGACAAAACAATGTCATCAACATAGCGAGAATAACGAAGTCCTCGTACGTTTGCATAAGATTGGAGCGTTTCGTCAAAACCTCGCATCACGAGGTTGCTGAGCTGCGGACTGGATGCAGCTCCCTGCGGTAAATGTCCCTTGTAGGTGCACAGTCTCGTGAGCAAGAAGACAACGGCTGGAGGGTAGCCCGCCGATTGAAAGACATAAGCAACCTTCCCAGCATTTACATTCTCAAAAAAATTGGAAATATCCACCGAAAGGAGTTGGGCGCTGCCCAAGTGAATTTTCGCATTAGAAATATTAGACCGGCCGGCGATATAACCATGCGCGGCATCGTGTACTGGAATTTTGCGGAGGATAAACAAGTCAATCCACCGTTGACAGTAAAGCAAAAGCGGGGTGGGAGTGAGAATTGTTCGTTCACCACCATTGCGTTTCGGAATGGTGAAGGACCGGTAGTGGCTTTCCGGATTACTGGTCATACTACCGAATTCAGCTTGCGTTGCGCCGAGGAGCTTTCGCAGATGCCGACCTTCGAAAATTGGCGGCAAGCCGTGCGTCGCCATTTCCTCGACAAAAGCGAGGTACCCCGCAATCAGACGCTTCTGACGACCGCCATGGATCTCAAAAAAAGACCTCCAATCATTCACGTCAATGCGGAAGTTTGACGCGATGGTGCGGATACTATCGATCATAGAGATTTGCTAGAACTACTATTATATGTAGTTCTAAGAGCGCTGAAAGCGCGTTTCGGTAATCGAACGATTACCGAGCGCCTAACGAAGCCCTTTGCAACCGAGGCGAACCCGCCTCTTTGTCTAACCACACCATCGCTATTCATTTTATAACTCACAGCTCCAAATGACGCAACTTGCGATAGAAAAAATCCCGGTCCACACGAGAAAGTTCTGGTAGATAAGGCTCTGACGGATCAACCCCATCCCTTAAGTCATTTGCCCACGGCCGCTTCGCCTGCATAAAGAACCGTTGACGACGTTCGAAAAGCCATTCTTTGGCACTCGTGCGCAACACCAAACTGATACCATCGAGCTCTGCGATGCCAACTTTTACAAAAAATCGGGCAGCAAATGACACCTCGAACGGCGAAAGCCGATACTCCAAGTGGAGCTTATATAAATCGACCTCACCCTCAGAAAAATATATGACGCGCGCTAGTTCTCTGATCGAAGAGCGCATGATCAGGTCCGGTGCATGATGGAGCCGCGGACCTTACCGTGTTTCAGTCGCCTCCACCAGAATATTGGGAACACGTTATTAGGTGTGTTACCACCTTGCCGTACGTAGATAGCTTCCTGCTGCCCCCAACCAAGCCGGTAATTGCAGAAACTATTTATACTAATTTTCGCCAAAGCATTCTCGAGGTCCGTCATCTGACTGAGCGCGTCGGAAAGCGATTGACCCGACAGGTAATCGGATAGCCCTTTTTTTATCGTGAGCATGCACTCTACTGTATATCCGTTGCTGCGGATATTCGAGATACCTTCTTGGCAACCGCCAGCCGTCAGGACGCGCAAGTCTATTGATATGTTCTTCTTATTAGATTCTCTCACGAACCAATCCAATGCCTTAAGCATGCTGCCGCCAGACCCAACAAAGTCATCTGTGATCACAAGGGTATAACCATCCTTGGCGGCGTTTATCGCGCTCGAGAACGCGACGTGGAATTGTTGCCTATTCCACGCTGAGTTCTTCCAAGCGCTCGATTTGAGTTGGTTCAGTACCTCTTTCGAACTGTCAATATGATGCTTATTGTTCGAGCTGACGAACAGAGTCTCGGCAGGTGTCAGTTTCCAAACTGTTTCCACATGTTCGCGCATCTGATCGATAATATCAAAATATTGTACCGCGGAAACATAGGTTGTCCGCGCAAGCAGATCAATAATCATCTGCCGATGCTGGTCGCTGGGACATTCAGCAAGAAGGGCTGTAAATTCCGGCGCCTTCTTAAAAAGCCACAACTGCTTTTCCAGCAAATTCATAGACGCCTCAAATACTCCTCGAGGAAAGGGAGTCGGCGTCTGAGCTGCATTAGTCATCAGATGCACATCTGCCGCTCAAAATATACATTGTCGTCGCTCTCCTTAACCCCATCTCTTAAATGCAAAGATTATATACTAGGAACTTTCAGAACGATAGATCTTTCGCCTGCGTCACATCAGGTTCTGATTTTTCTTTGGAAAAAATTTATTAATTAACAGCTTAGGCTGAAGCGGGTCTCATCTCTTCTGGGTTCGAGTGGAACCCGACCTTACCTTCATGACGGTCACTATTTACACGGATTTGTATAAGGAATGACTGCTTTTTGAAAAGCGGATTGGTTACTGGACCGGCAGATATGAAGGCGTTAGGAGGCATACCGTATTGCTCTTATTAAGGATCTCTTGGTAGGTATTTTATGTGGGATTAAAATTAAAATCTTAAATAAAATGAATTATTATCAATGTATTATATAATATTTGCGGAAGACACTCTCTCCGCCAGTGCATTAGATAACTCCTTGAAATCGTTATGTTTTATCAACCCAAGATTATGGGTTGGAGAACGATTTTGGAGTAGTCTTTTGGAGAAAGCAACCCACACCTATCAAGAAGCAAAAAGCTCTCCTTGCCTGCGAATCACTTTCCAGACGTAAGAGCGTGATATCCCGAGACGCTTACCGATTTCAGTATTAGAGATGCCCTGACGGTTGAGATTGAACACCTGCTCAATCCTGTCCCAATCGGCTTTCCTGCTGACGTGCCCCCCTTTTTGTATCCACTCAAAAGGAGAGTTTTCGTTTTTTATGGCTTGGGGTTGGTGGGATGACAAGTGTCTCGGGGGCATGCCCCCGAGACACTTGTCTGGCGACCTGATCCGGTGTCCTGCCACCCAGCTGGGAATGGGGACGCACCGTGTTGTAGTCTTCCCGCCAGTCAGCCAGAACCTGTCGGGCATGGCTGAGGGAGGTGAACAGCGTTTCGTTGAGGCATTCATCCCTCAGCCGGCCGTTGAAACTTTCGACAAAGCCGTTCTGCTGCGGTTTACCGGGGGCGATATAGTGCCATTCAATCTTCATCTCATCCGCCCATTTCAGGATGGCATGGGATGTGAACTCCGTACCGTTGTCGCTGACAATCATGAAGGGTTTGCCATATCGTTCTACCAGGACCGTCAGTTCCCGCGCCACCCGTCCACCTGATAATGACGTGTCGGCAACCAATGTCAGGTTCTTGCGACTGAAATCGTCGATAACAGCTAGAATGCGGAACCGGCGGCCACAGATCAGGGCATCCGAGACAAAATCCAGGCTCCAGCGCTGCCCGGGTTCCTGAGGGATGGTCATGGGAGAACGCGTCCCCAGTGCCCTCTTGCGGCCACCCCGATGGCGGACTTTCAGCCCTTCCTCCTTGTAAAGGCGGAACAGCTTCTTGTGATTGGGGCTAAACCCTTCCCAAGCCAGAAGATAACCCAGGCGGCGATAGCCAAAGCGGCGTCTCTGGCTCGCCAGATCCCGCAGGCGCTGGCGCAGGGCGGCATCATCTGCCCGGGTGGAAACATACCGCGCAACACGCCTGGCAAGACCAACAAGGGCACAGGCGCGACGCTCACTCAGTTCCAGACCCTTTTGAAGGTGTAGGACCGCCTGCCGCTTTGCGACAGGCGTCACCACTTTTTTCCAACAATTTCCTTCAACGCCGCATTATCCAGCATCGCATCCGCCAGGAGACGCTTCAGACGACTGTTTTCATCTTCCAATGCCTTCAACCGTTTGGCTTCCGATATTTCAAGGCCACCATAGCGGGTCTTCCATTTGTAAAACGTCGCATCACTGATCCCGTGTCTGCGGCAAAGATCAGAGACCTTGAGCCCAGCCTCCTGTTCCTTCAGCACCCCTATGATCTGCTCTTCCGTAAAACGACTGCGTTTCATTCGTCCGTATCCTTCTCGATCGGACTCTACTTTAAAATGGTGACATTTCCGGGGAGCACGTCACCAAGAATGGCACCTTTCGTTCCGTCATGGATGGTCTCGACGCTGGGATTGCCCGGTTCGCGCAGATGGACATGGGGGTCAATGACACCCGGCAATACGTGCAGGCCGGTACAATCGATGACTTCGGTTGCCTCTGCGCGGCCGAGATTTCCGATGGCGACGATCCTGCCGTTTCGACAGCCGATATCGGCACGTTCCTGCGATGAAGTAACGACAGTCCCGTTTTTCAGAATGAGATCAAAATGCTCCATAAGGATCGCCTGCCTGTTCTACGAGTGATATCGGGTCGAAAAATACTCCATGGCATGCGCTGGTACGTCCAGTGTCTGCTCTATCGCCAGTTGCTGGGCAGTATCACACTGGTGAATAGCAGATCCGGATATCCGATATGCCAGTGCAGGAAACTTCTTTTATACAGGATCTCAACAGACCGGCTTGCAATGGAGGGATCGTGTCGACTGTCGACAACCGTATCGGGTTCGTACGGGGGGAATTCGTTCCTCTTCGGGATGCCGTCATTCCTGTCATGGATCGCGGATTTCTTTTCGGTGATGGCGTCTATGAAGTGACGGCTGTCATCGAGGGGCGTCTTGTGGATAACGACCACCATCTCCAGCGTCTGGAGCGCTCTCTGGCGGAGATCGGGATTGCCAATCCGTTCAGCATTGCAGCATGGACCGAGATTGAAACCGAACTCATGCGGCGCAATGAACTGCGCAACGGGCTGATCTATATTCAGGTCAGTCGCGGCGTGGCGGAGCGGGCTTTCCAATATGCCGAAGGCCTTGAACCGACCGTTGTGATGTTTCCACAATTCTCACGGGTCCAGTCCAATCCGCTCATCGAAACCGGTGGGCGGATCATCACCGTGCCCGATCTGCGCTGGGCGCGGCGGGACATCAAGTCCACATCGCTTCTGGCGCAGGTCATGGCCAAGCACGCCGTGAAGCAGGCTGGGGTCAACGAAGCATGGATGCTGGATGGCGACGAGATTACCGAAGGCGCTTCCTCAACTGCATTCATCGTCAGTGCGAGCAACGAACTGATTACGCGCAATCTTTCCCAGGATATCCTGCCGGGCATTACGCGCCGGACGATCATTGAAATTGCCAAACGTCATGGTCTGACAATCGTGGAGCGGCCATTTTCAAAGGCGGAAGTTCTGAGTGCGACAGAAGCCTTTTACACGAGCGCCTCGACGATCGCCGTTCCCGTTATCGAAATGGATGGTGTGAGTGTCGGTGGCGGTGCTCCCGGTCCGGTATTTCGCAGTCTGTATGACGCCTATTTGCAGGACATCATGACGCAGCCCGCAATCATTTCCTGAAATTTCCTTCTCCAAGAACAAGGACCATCAGCAATGTCGATCACACGTCTGGATCCTCATGAGCGCCTCAGCGGCGCCGTCATCTGCAATGGCATGATCCATTTCGCGGGTCAGGTGACAACCGACGAAACTTTGGACACGGAAGGGCAGACTGCCAACGTCCTCCATCAGATTGATAGCCTTCTGGCACAAGCCGGAAGCCGGAAAAGCGACATCGTCTCTGTACAGATCTTTCTGACGGATATTTCCGAGATTGGCGAGATGAACAAGGCATGGGACGCATGGCTCGATCAAGGTGCCAAGCCTGCCCGTGCCACGGTAGAGGCACGTCTGGCGGACCCGGCCTGGAAAGTCGAAATGACTCTGGTTGCACGCCTCGGATCCTGAAAAAATTCTGATTCCCTGACACCGTCCCGGAGCTTCCATGCGCATTCTTTCAGCCGATGAAACACGACAGGCTCTGCCCTTTCAGCCGCTGATCACAGCGCTCAGGGCAGCCATCACAGAATACCGGGACGGGACAATCATCTGCCCGGAACGCCTCGTCGTTCCAACGGCCGATCAACGCGGAACCGTGCTGTCGATGGTGGCCTGTAGCCCGGATCTGATCGCCCACAAACTATTGACTATTTTCCCGGAGAATACAGACCTGCCAACACTCCAGGGACAGGTAACGTGCCTGGACGGAGCAGACGGACGATTTCTGTTTGCCATGGACGGCATTACCGCGACCGAACGCCGTACCGCCGCAGTTTCACTGCTGGGACTGTCCTGCTTGCGTCCTGCAAACCTCCACCACGTTCTACTCATTGGAACCGGGGCTCAGGCTGCCGTTCATCTTGAAGCCTTGAATGAACTCTATCCGGGTCTGTCAGTTTCAATACGAGGAAGGAACAAGAAGCGCATAGGTTTTCTGGTTGAAGGCCCCTACCCTGCTTTACGGATCGAGGTCGAACAGGATACTGCGTATCAGTACGACGCCGTCATTACCGTAACCAGCAGCCGTAACATTCTGTTTGATGCAAGTGCTTCATCGAAAACGCTGGTTATTGGCGTGGGAGCGTATCGCCCAGACATGATCGAGATCGGTCCCGAAATCGTCTTGAAAAGCCTTTGCGTCGTCGATGATCCTATTGGCGCACCACACGAAGCAGGAGATATTCTACAGGCCGGAAAGAACTGGTCCGAAGTCAGATCTCTGGCGGATTTCCTTCAAAACAGGCCGCCTGAAGTACAACCGATCTTTTTCAAAAGCGTCGGGTGTGCTGCGTGGGATCTCGCAGCCTGTAGACTTGCCTCAAAATCCTTGTTGCAGGGTCAGAAGCATTAACCCATTTGATTTTGCTGTCGAGCTCAGGATTCCCGACATCAATGACGACCGTTACATTTTGCATGGGATGCGTCATTCACAAGAAGCTTCACTAGAAAGATACCGGATAACCGAATACAGAATCTTATGTGATCAGTAAGCCGTTTACCTGAAAGGAGCTGAGGTGAAAACATGCCATATCCTCGGAGTTCCCACACAAAGTGGAACATCCGAAAGAGGATGCATCATGGGTCCGACAGCTTTTCGCATAGCCGAACTGCCAGAAATCCTGCGAGGTCTGGGATGGGCGGTAACGGATGTCGGAGATGCCGTGCCGACAGAAATGCCGGACATAAGTCATTCCAACCCCGCCGTGCGAAATCTGGATGCAATCATCGCCTGGACAAAAAGTCTCAGCGAGCGGGCATACGAAATGGCCCGAGCCTGTGACTTCCCGATTTTCCTCGGTGGCGATCACTCCATGTCCGCGGGAACAGTCTCCGGCGTTGCCCGTCATTCACAGGATCTGGGGTGCCCCCAGTTCGTCCTGTGGTTGGATGCACATACAGATCTGCATACTCTTCACACAACGACCAGTGGAAATCTGCACGGCACGCCTGTTGCTTATTTCACTGGCCAAACGGGTTTCGAGGGCTTTCCACCACCACTTGCTCCTGTGGATCCTCGTAATATATGTATGATGGGTATTCGCTCAGTCGATCAGGCGGAAAAACGCCATGTCTCGGAAATCGGCATTACGGTCTTCGATATGCGCGCGATTGATGAACAGGGAATTGTTGCGCCACTCAACAGCTTTCTGGAACGGGTCCGAGCAGCTAATGGTCGATTACATGTCAGTCTGGATGTGGATTTTCTGGACCCGGATATTGCTCCTGCCGTCGGAACAACTGTTTGCGGTGGCGCAACATTCCGTGAGGCGCATCTTATCATGGAGATGCTTCACGATAGCGGCCTCGTGACATCATTGGATCTGGCAGAACTCAATCCCTTTCTTGATGTGCGCGCCAAAACTGCATTGCTTATGACCGATCTGACTGCCAGTCTCTTTGGACGCCGTGTTCTCGAACGCAAAACAAGGACCTACTGAGATGCCTTTTTCTGCTCCTGCCCCTTCACATCTCGCCTTTGTACCATTCGTGTCAGTTCAGAACATGATGGCGCTCGTTCATACAATCGGGATTGAGACTTTTCTGCGCGAACTTGGGGAATATCTGGAAGCTGATTTCAAGCGTTGGCCGGAATTTGACAAAACCCCTCGTGTGGCTGCTCATTCAGCGGAAGGTGTCATCGAATTGATGCCGACAAGCGATAGTAGTTTATACGGTTTCAAATATGTCAACGGTCACCCGAAGAACATGAAGGAAGGGCTGCAGACAGTAACAGCATTCGGAATGCTCGCTGATGTGGCATCAGGATATCCGGTACTCTTGTCTGAAATGACATTATTAACTGCACTTCGCACAGCAGCAACTTCTGCAATGGCGGCCAAATACCTGGCTCCCGCACACTCCAAGACCATGGCGATTATTGGGAATGGCGCACAGTCTGAGTTTCAGGCTATGGCGTTTCGGGAGATTGTCGGAATCAATGCACTACGCCTGTACGATCTGGATCGTTCAGCTTCGGAAAAATGTGCTCGTAACCTGAAAGGACAGGGCTTCGATATCACAATCTGTACGACTAGCGAAGATGCTGTAGATGGTGCGGACATCATCACGACTGTCACCGCTGATAAACAATGTGCAACTATTCTGTCTGATAATATGATCGGCGCGGGCATTCATATCAATGCGGTCGGTGGGGACTGTCCCGGAAAGACAGAACTGCAGCGTGATATTCTTCTGCGTTCCTCTATCTTTGCTGAATATCCGCCTCAGACACGTATTGAAGGTGAAATCCAGCAGTTGCCTGAAAATCATCCGGTCACTGAACTCTGGCAGGTTATCACTGGCGAAGCTAAAGGTCGTTCAGGAGAAAACCAGATTACTCTATTTGACTCCGTTGGTTTTGCAATCGAGGATTTCTCAGCTCTGCGTTACGTTCGCGATAAATTGGAGACTACCGGCTTATATGAAAAGCTGGACATGTTGGCTGATCCAGACGATCCACGTGATCTGTTTGGAATGCTCCAGCGTTCCAGAGATAATAATAATTCCTGACAAGGATCTGGTTGCTTCTTCCGTAAAGCAACCAGATATACTGATCGGATCGATAATAAGTCTTTCCCTATCAGTCTTATTAATAATTTCTCATAAGGAAAGAGATCCAACCCGTTGCCATTAACATACAAATTATAGAGACCGGAGCTCCCACGCGCGTAAATGTTTTAAATGAAATTTTTACGCCGCAAAGCGCTGCCTGTTCTACAACAATAATGCCCGCAAGGCTTCCGAAAATTATCAGGTTGCTGAAAAATCCTGTCCCTAATGCAAGCGCTGCTCCCATAGCATTTGCATGCGTTCCAGGATTCAAGAATGGAACAAGTAACATAACAGTAGGATTATTTCCGATAATATTACTCAAAGTCGCGCTGGTGAAAAATAATGATATAGGATCATTCAAATCAACACCCCCTTTATGAAGATGGTATAAAATATTTTGGGGTAATCCTGTATTCGATAGGGCAGCGTTTACAATAAATAATCCGGATATTAAAAGCAAAAGGTTGGCATCGACTCTATGAAGAACATCTTGAGAAGAAATTTTACGGTTTAGCAATAAAATTGCTGCAGCAGTTAGAGAAACTAGCTCTTTTGGCCAAAAATCCAAAACAAATGCAATGATAACAGCGACGGTAATGATAGCAGCTTTGCAAGTTTCATGAATATTTAAAGGCATTGCTACGGGTTGTTTAGTTGATATGTTTTGGGGAATTTCTGAATCTTTTAAAGTAAATTTTCCTCTATACATCCAAGCAACAATACCCCACACAACTGGCAGCGATAATAAAGCGGGTATCCCAGCTACAGATAAGAATCCCGTAAATGAAATTCCTAGTTCTTGTGCAGCAATCATATTTTGCGGGCTGCCAATTAAAGTTCCAGCTGATCCCGTATTTGCCGCAAAGCAAAATGCCAATAAAAATGGCACAGGATTAAGTCTTCGAGCCAAAGTGACGGATACTAAAAGGGGCGTCATAGCAACAACAACGACATCGTTTGTTAGTAATGCCGAGAGGAAACCAGACACAACTACGAAAACTGCCAAAAGCGCTATCGGTCCGACAGATAAGGTCGCGACTTTACGTGCAGCCCATTCATAAAAACCAGACTCAGCAAACGCACCCGACACGACCATTAAGCCAAAAAGCATACCGATCGTTCGATAATCTACCGCCACCCATGCCGCTTTAGCACCGATACTGCCCACAGCCATCATAGCCATGGCACCAATCATGGCGGCTCCGGTACGATCGACTTTGAAGCCAGGCAATTTGCCTAGCCCCATTGCCAAATAAACCATTAAGAAAATAAAAAGAGTTACATTCATAAATTGTACCAGTCTAGACATCAAGAACATTAAAGTTCAAGCCGGGAGACCGGTCTTAAACAATTGAATTAAATCTTCTCCTTTTTTGCCTGATGATATTCCTTTCTAATTTTTTCAATATCAACCGTAGGCTCTGGGAAAAGTAGGTTCATGTCCTGAAGGGTTTTCCATATAATATTGGACACCGCAAGATTTCTAAACCATTTATTATTTGACGGAATAATAAACCAAGGAGCGTGTTTTGTTGAACATTTTTCCATCATGTCCTGATACGCATCAGTATATTTATCCCAGTATTCTCGCTCCTTATAGTCAGCGTCACTAATTTTCCACTGTCTAGTAGGGTCGTCGAGACGTTGACGAAAGCGTTCTAGTTGCTCTTCTGGCGTAATATACAGGAAAAATTTTAGAATAGTCACATTATTCGCGACCAGCATTTTTTCGAAATCATTGATGAGGTCATATCGATTTGACCAGACTTTTTTGGGAACAAGATCATGCACCCTTGTCACCAGCACATCTTCGTAATGTGATCGGTTAAAAACTCCCACTTGTCCTCGACCAGGTGTGTGTGGATGGACACGCCACAAGAAGTCATGAAGTTTTTCTTCTTCTGTCGGCTGCTTGAAACCCTGCACAGATGTGCCTTGAGGGTTCATTGCCTTCATTACATGCCAGCAAGTACCATCTTTTCCCGCGGCATCAATGCCTTGAAGAACAATTAGAAGAGCATGTTTTTTTTCAGCATATAGTTTTTGCTGGTGTTCCCCGACGCGAGCCTGATGATTTTCAATATCTTTTTCAGCTTCATGTTCTGATTTGTAGTGTGCGTGATAAGAAGCATCGATATTTTTCAATCGAACGCTTGTACCTGGTTTGACAATCAGTTTGCGACGTAAATCCATGACATAAATTCCTTATTAAAGTTTTCAACTACTGATTAATAGGATGAGATAATTTTTGACTATTTTTTTCACGACGCATCATTTGAGAGTTAGTGAAAATCTTAATTCCGTCAATAATCACCATCCAAACAAGAGCATATGCCCAAACAACACCAATCATTATCCAAGGCAGCGCCGGCACAAGAACACCGAATACACAGAGTAAAACTGCCACAATCTGTGTTCCAACCACCGCAAGGAAGAGCGGACGGCTAGGATAAGGGGGTTTAAAAATCGTGTGCCGCGTTCGCACAACAAACAGAAGCAAATGGCCACCAGCAGCAAGTTGCAGGAAGATCATTGTCTGAAGGTGAGCAGTCGTCAGCGAAACGATTCCCATCAACCAAGGTGTATGCATCCAAGCAATACCAAGAAGTAGAAGGCCAAAGCTTTCGGCCAAAGATGCAATACCCATAATGGAAGAAAAGGAAATAATGCGATGCATGTCCCAGCGCACTGGCTGAGGTGATGTCACAACATTATCGTAAGCAATTGTCATAATCGGAATGTCGTCAAGGAGAGCCAATACAACGATCATAATAGCGGTCAAAGGCTGGAAACCGAAAACGAGATAAGAAGCGACCACTAAGAACATAATATCAATCGTCATCGCGATACGATAATAAATATACGATGTGATACGTTCGAAAATTGCCCGAGCTTCAACTATCGCATTTACGATCGTTGATAATCCCGGAGCAGTGAGCACAAGTGCCGCTGCAGAACGGGCAGCATCAGTCGCTCCACTCACGGCAACACCGCAATCTGCCTGTTTTAAAGCGGGGGCATCATTAACACCATCCCCCGTCATGGCGACGATATGACCCAATTCCTGCAGAGCTTTAACAATTTCAAATTTATGTTCAGGGAAAACACGTCCAAATCCATCTGCAACTTCAACTGCACGCGCTGCATCAACTGGAATTTTATTTGGGTTCATATCTGGTGAGAATATATCACTCGCTTTAAGCAGGTGCTCTCCCAATCCCAGTTGATGGGCAATCTCAGAGCCAATTGCGACGTCGTCACCTGTGACCATCTTCACGGATAGTCCAAGTTTTTTTGCCTGAGCGATAGTTGCCGCTGCGTCAGGACGCGGTGGATCCAGCATAGGCAGTAGCCCTAACAGGACCCAAGTTTTTCCATCGTCCTGAGAAACGGCCACGCCCAAAGATCTGGTTCCGTGACTGGCTAACTCAGAAACCTTGCCGAAATATTCGGTTGTTGGACTGGAATCATTAGAGTCGACCGCTCCTTCTACCAGCCCGCACAACTTCGCAATAACTTGTGGTGCTCCCTTGGCATAACGGAGGTTATGTCCCGCAGTATCCTGCACAATTCCGACTGTTTTTTTATTAACAGGATCAAACGGAATAAAATCCAGAAGCTTATATGTACCAAGCGG
>NZ_BEWP01000007.1 GCF_002723995.1 Gluconobacter kondonii
CGGGGGAGATCCCAGAGTGTCAAACAGAATTCACAAGACACTTATCAACAGATAAAATCCCGGTTTTCTGCGACAGAAAAGACTAACCCCCATTATTCATTGCGAATCGCACTCGAAAAAAGACGGTTTTTTCTCAATTTTTCTGCTTTTCTCAGAAGTCCGGCCAGTTGGGAGCCAGATGTCCCCCAATCCGCAGCGGAGCGACCTTTCTGGCCAGACCGGTGGCGTCATCCGTTTCAACCATAAGCCCACAGACTGTCGCCTCCCCTTCCGCCGGCTGCGGACGGTCACCCGGAGTTTTGCGAACCAGCTTGTGGAGTGCTGCGGGTTTCCCCATTCCTATGACGCTATCGTAGTCGCCACACATCCCGGCATCCGTCTGATAGGCCGTACCCGCAGGCAGAATGCGATGGTCCGCAGTGGGAACATGCGTATGCGTTCCCACCACAACGGAGGCCCGGCCATCAAAATAAGCTCCAAAGCCCATTTTCTCGCTGGTGGCTTCGGCATGAACGTCAATCAGGATGGCATGAACCGTCACGCCAAGCCGATGTTTTGACAAAATCTCGCTGACGACCCGGAAAGGATCATCCAGCGGGTCCATGAAAATGCGCCCCATCACATTGATGACGAGAGCCCTGCGCCCACGGCTGATTTCAACGATATGGGTCCCCTGCCCCGGCGTTCCGACAGGATAATTGGCAGGCCTGACGATATGGGGGGCTTGGTTGATATAGCCGAGCATATCACGGCGATCCCACGCATGGTTGCCCAGCGTAATGACATCGACGCCGGCACTATGCAGGTTTTTCGCTATATCCGGGGAGAGGCCATAGCCGTGTGAGGCATTCTCACCATTGGCGACCACCAGATCCAGCGAGAGTTTCTCACGCCAGTCGGCCAGATTTCGGATAATGGCCTCACGCCCGCTACGCCCGATAATGTCGCCCAGAAACAGCAGTCTCAACAGTCAGTCTTTCATAAAGATTTTGGGTTATCAGTCTGGAGAACCCCGTACTCCGTGACGATCGTTTTTAACGGAATATCGTACGGGCCCGTGGGAACGGCATCGATCTGCTGACCGGCAAAGCCAAAGCCGATCGCCGGAACATTCAGTGCGGCCAAAGTACGGTCATAATAGCCGCCACCATATCCAAGCCTGTAACCAGAACGGTCAAATGCCAGAAATGGCACGAGAACAAGATCTGGAACTTCAATCTCACCCTCCGGATGCGATGTTCCGAAACGGCCCGCAATCATGGAAGATGAAGGCGTCCAGCGCCTGAAGATCAAAGGAGAACCTTTTGGTGTGGTTTCAGGCAACAGAACCTGACGCCCAGCTTCAGACAGAGCATGACACAGGGGGCGAAGATCGACTTCTTCGGCAAGAGGCCAGACTGCGGCAATTTTTTGAGCAGGCTGTGCGAGAATTTCTTTTAAGAGAAAGCCGCGCAGCTTCTCTTCGTTTTCAGAAGACAGGCCCTGCCGATATTCGGCCATTTTGCGGCGCAGGCTTTTTTTCAGAACGTCGATTTCGGAAATCTGTGGAGCCGCCAAAGCCGTTGGTCTTTTCAGCCCTCCTAGACCTGCAAGTGCAGGTGGGCACCGGTTAACGTGACCAGAGCCACGACAGAGCCAGTTCCCGTAGGAATGCTTATCGGCCCGGGGGATGATTTGCCTGACGCACCAGGCAGCTCCATCACCTATATTAGACTGTCCGGCCCGATATTCAATGCAAACCTTGAAGAATCAGGAAGTGCGCTCCAGTTCCGAGGCAAGAAGCTCTGCCTGCCCCGCCAGACGGACCAGACGTTCCTGACGCGCGCCCTCACGCTGCAGCAGATGCCCGGCCTGCTGGATCTGCGCCTCGGCCTGCGGCGAAATCTGCCGGTGCTTCAGTTCAAAGATTTCATCAGCCATCAGAAGCGCAGCCATCATGAGCGTTTTGGATTCGCTTGCAGCCCCACCCAGACTCCGGGCCCGCTGAAGCCAGCCTTCGACATGACGGGCCATATCATACAGATGGGCTTCTTCGCCATCCTGACAGCCGACATTATAGACGTAGCCATTAAGTCGAATGGATACCTGTCCCATCGCTCAGCCCTCTTTCCTGTTCAGCACGCCCTGAATGCGGGCGCACAGCGCATCGATATTGGCTGCAAATTCCGAAAGGTCAGGCGCGGAATGAAGGGCGCGCTCACAGGCTTCCTTTGCCAGAACATGACGCTCGGACGCAGCGGCAATCCGCATCATCGCTTCCTCAAGACGCTCAACCGTCTTATCGTCCTGCGCCATACCTGTCTCGTTTACCGCCACGTTCTTCCCGTTCCTGCAATCATTATGCCAGTCAAATGCCCGATACAGACCCGCTCCGGCCCGTTGCTCAGGAAAGACCCGATCCCGCTTTGGGGTCAAGGACATCCCTGCCCTTTCACTATCCTGTTTTCGTCATTTCGTCGCACCATGAGATGGATCGGATTGCGCGGCTTAAGGGAAATCGCTTTCTTGCCCTCTCTGTTGAAAGCGCAGGCAGCAGCTTTGGCGTTCCCTGGTGGCTGAACGTCATGAATGACCATGCGGGATTGTCTGTTCTGGATTGCGGCGCGTCTCCCACAGCGGCACGACTGGCGCTGGATTGCGGGGTCGGCTGGGCGATCTGCCGGGTCAATTCCCCGCAGCTTCGCACACTGGACTCCTACGACCGATACCGCGGACGGATCCTGACGTTCAGACCGCCTAGCTCCCGCATCCACAATCTGCGAGAACATCCCCATGACAGCCTGTGATCTCTACCCCGTTTTACCTGCCGGTTTTGATATGGATGCCGCTCTAGAGGTGCTCCGCGATATTCTACCGCTGCCTGAAGTCACCGCCCTTCGGTTGCCCTGCGGCTGGACGCCAGAGAAAGCGCAGCTTTCAAAACTGGTGGACCTGCTCCATGCCAATGGTGTCGCCCTGATCCCTGAAGTCGGCATTCCGCTGTCCAATACTCCGGACTCTCTTCTGGGGATCTGCGATGGGCTGCATGTCGCCTGTGTCGAGAATCTGGTCACCCTTCGCAAAACGGTCGGGAGCGATATGCCGATCGGCTGTGCGTGCGACAACCGCGATGATGCCATGAAAGCTGGCGAATCGGGCGCCGATTACGTCGCGTTTCCTGCGGGGGATCTGGAACTCGTGACATGGTGGAGTTCCGTTATGGAACTTCCGGGCGTCACGGAGAACGTCACGACTGCGGCGGATGCTTCCTCCGCGATCACTGCCGGTGCCGATTTCCTTGCCATCCCCCTTCAGTTTGATGGCAAGGACAAAGAGCGGTTTTCAGCGATGGCCGTGCTTGCGGCCGGCTGAGACCTTTACGGTAGGTATCGGCAGCAAAGCGTCCTGAGTGAAGTAAAGAACACCATTGGACTGCGGGAAAGACTTGCCCCACAGACGGTTAGTCTCACCCGCTGCGTTTTCAAGCAGCAGTTCGCCCGTACGCGGCGATACTTCCACGCCCAGAAGATCGCCATATAGGGTCTTCAGGCCGATTGCATGGCCATGATTGCGTTGGATGGCCCGGCGCAAAGCGGCTTCGTTCCATTTTCCATAGGCAATCGTGTAGCCCAGAATATGGACGAGCTGCCCGCGATTGGCCGGAGCCAGCAGCCCACCGGGCCAGCGTGCACTCAGGCGTTCCATAGCCGCATTGGGAATCGCAAAAAGCGTGTACGGCCCCGGACCACTGATCCACGGCTCCAGCTTCGCCACCTGGATCGCCTTGACGTAGTCGCTGAGTTCCAGAGAACCCGCGATATTCTCGTCAAGCGGACGATCCTCATAAGACAGCATCGGAGGGGAGTGATAGGCGACAGGACTGTTGGGTGTCCCGTCCGCACTGGGCTTATAGGCGCCATCAGTGCTTCCCGGCATTGCAGACGCGCGGGCGCTGATCTGGGTCTCGAAACTGTCCTGATAGTTCTTCGTCCAGTCCGTGCCCTGCCAGTCAGGATCGCCACAGGCGGACAGTGTGGCCCCGAGAAGGAGCCCCACGCCGAGTTTCAGTCCCTTCCCCCAGCCCGCAAACCGTCCTGAAGGGAAAACATCGAGTCGCACATCCATGCCTGATCGCACCATCCTGTGAGCGGGAGAGACGACCATAGAGCAGGTCGGGTGTTTCAGCACCCGTCCCCACGCATGGTCCATCCGACGACATGACCGCTGACCAGTTCGAATGTCGTCTGACAGCTGGTGTTGTAATAGGTCGACGGAAAACCGCCACCCCATCCACCCATACCGCCCCAGCCGCCACCCCAGCCGCCCATACCACCCCAGCCACCACCCCAGCCACCGCCCCAGCCTCCCCAGCCGCCGCCCCAGCCATCCCAGCCCCAGCCGCCACCGGGAGAATACTGCGTCTGGTTGTCGATATAGGCGAGGAAAGTATGGCCCTGCGCATCGTAGTTGCGGGTCGGCACACCGAACTGGCGCAGAACATCCACCTCGGACTTGCCGACCATGGAATCCAGAACCTTGCGCTGCTGAAGGGTCGGGACCTCACAGGCAGAAAGGCCCAGCAGCACCAGAACGGACAGCACGCCAACTTTTTTCATCATCTTCTTCCCCGACTGTGCCGCTGCAACGCGGTCATGTTCCTCTTTCGACACGTTCTAGCCCTTCTGACGCAAAAGAAGGATTAAAACTCCTGCAAGTTCCGAAAAGATCAGGCCAACCACAAAATGTCACTGATCCGCGGCGCCCCTGTCGCCAGCATGACCAGCCGGTCAAACCCGAGCGCAATCCCCGAACAGGCTGGCAGATCCGGCAACGCTGCCAAAAAGGCTTCGTCCACCGGCCAGTCCTGATCCGGTGACAGACCGATACGGCGCTTGCGGTCCGTTACAAAACGCTCCCGCTGCTCTACCGCGTCGGTCAGTTCCTCGAACGCATTCGCCAGTTCCAGCCCCCCTACATACAGCTCAAACCGCAGAGCCGCGCGCCCGTCCGCCGGGTCCCGTCGCGCGAGAGCGGCCTGTTCGGCAGGCCAGTGCGTCAGGAATGTCGGGCGTTCACGCCCGATCACGGGTTCGACGCGCTCCAGCAGAAGGCGGAAAAACAGATCCTCCCACGTCTCTCCGTTCCGCAGACCAACGCGCGCCTGTTCGGCAAGGGCTTCGGCATTTCCGGCCGTCCCCAGCAGATCCGCACCCACATAACGCGCAAACGCACCCTGCATCGTCAGACGTTCGAAGGGGAGTGACAGATCAATGACATCCATCCCCCGATGCACCACAGGCGGCAGAAGAGCCCGGAGAAAATCTTCCGTTTCATCCATCAGAGACGACAGATCAGCACCCGGACGATACCATTCCAGCATGGTGAACTCAGGCGCATGCGTGTTGCTCGCCTCACCATTGCGCCAGACGCGCGCCAACTGGAACACGGCCCGTCCCGTCGCCGCCACGATCCGCTTCATCGCAAATTCCGGACTCGTATGCAGGAAACGCGCCTCGCGGGAGCCGTCGGGACGTTCAAGCTCGGTTCTGAAGCACCGCAGATGGACCTCTTCTCCCGGAACAAGAACGGCGCAGGGCGTCTCGACTTCCAGATAGCCCCGTTTTTCAAAGAAGGTCCGAACGGATTTCACCATCTGCGAGCGCCGCTCAAGCAACGGTAGGCGCTCGGCGATCCGGGCCGAATCAGCGGCCAATCCAGCGGACAATACGGTCATGGCGTCTATCGCTCCTGTTGCAAAACGGGGACCCGCACCGCTAGAGGCATCACATGCACGATATGGTCAAGACAGCCCAAAAGCATTCCCCAAAACGCGCCACCCTCCGCACACCCTCGGACCTGATCGACGCGGGGCTGGCGAACGAGGCAGACCGTTCAGCGCTCGAAGCCGTCGGCGAACGCTTCACGATGGCCATTCCACCCGCCTTTCAGGACCTGATCACCCATCCGGACGACCCTATCGCCCGACAGGTCATCCCCGATGCGCGCGAGTTGATCACGCTGCCGCACGAAGATACGGACCCGATCGGCGATGATGCGCTCTCGCCCGTTCCCGGAATCGTGCATCGCTATGCCGATCGTGCCCTGCTCAAGCCGCTATTGGTCTGCCCGCTCTATTGCCGCTTCTGCTTCCGCCGAGAACATGTCGGGCCCGGCGGCGGCCTTTTGAATGATGCGCAACTTGAAACCGCACTGGACTGGGTGCGGCAGCATTCCGATGTCCGCGAAATCATCCTCACGGGTGGCGATCCGCTCATGCTGGCGCCCCGCCGGCTGAAGCACATCGTGCAATCCCTGTCCGACATTCCCCATATCGAGACCATCCGCATCCATTCCCGCGTGCCAGTCGCCGATCCGGCCCGCATGACGGAAGAGCTTCTCGATGCGATGGAAACGGACCGCGCCATGTGGCTCGTGGTCCACGCCAACCACGCCAGCGAACTGACGCCGAAGGCCACGAAAGCCATCCGCGCCGTGCTGTCGCGCGCCATTCCGGTCCTGTCGCAGTCCGTTCTGCTGCGCGGGGTCAACGATACGGTGGAAAGTCTGGAAGCCCTTCTGCGGGCGTTTCTGAAAGCGCGGGTCAAACCCTATTATCTGCATCATCTGGATGCAGCCGCGGGGACCGGACACTTTCATGTTCCGGTCGAGGAAGGACAGGCGCTGCTGCGGCAACTCCGCGGGCGGGTGACGGGTCTCGCCTGGCCAACCTATGTTCTGGATATTCCGGGCGGCCGGGGCAAAGTCCCGATTGGTCCGGAATATCTCGAGCCCGGCTCTCCGGGTGCGGTTTCAACACCTGACGGAGAGATTTGCGACTTCACCTAAAGCGAAAGAAAACCTTACTTCGCTTCGAACATATGCGTGGCATGCGTGATCGCGCCACCCGCACGGATGGCGGCGGCCACGAGGGCGATTTCAGAAAGCTGGGCGTCCGTCGCCCCGGCTTCGCGCGCTGCCTTCACATGAAGTTCAATACAATACGGGCACTGGGTTGTCAGGGCGACCGCCACAGCGGCGAGCTGCTTGGTCAGGGCGCTGACGGCCCCTTCCTCGAAAGCAGCACGATCGAATTGCCAGAAAGCCTCCATACCCTTGGAGGCATTGGCTTCGAGATGGGAAATGCGCGAGAGGTTCTTCATATCGTACATGCGTCTTCTCCTTGCGTTTCGCCCTGACCCTCAGGACGCACACACAGTCTGACATGACCTGCCCGGCGTGCGGCCCCAAGCCCCCTTTCCTTCACACTTTCCTGAAGTCCCCGCAGCCCACGCAGCCCTTGTGCCTTGCTTAGAAGCCCCCTGCGGCGCTAGAAGCCCACAGACGTGACAGAAAATCCCTATTCAAGGGTCATCAGGACACAAGCATGAAACAGCAAGCCAACCTTATCCGGGCCGGCCAGGTCATCGAGCACGACGGTCGCCGCTGGACGGTTCTCAAGCAGCAGATCATCACCCCGGGCAAGGGTGGCGCCTTCATCCAGGTCGAAATGCGCGATCTCAAGACTGGCAACAAGACCAACGAGCGCTGGAGAACGGCTGACTCCGTCGAGCGTCTGATGACGGAAGACAAGGACTACACCTATTCCTACATGGATGGTGACAATGTCGTCCTGATGGACCCGGAGACGTTCGAGCAGCTGATCCTCGCCAAGGACATCTTCGGCGACCAGTTCGCATTCCTTCAGGATAACATGCCGCTGAACGTCAAGCTGGTCGAAGGCGACCCGGTGGGCGTGGAACTGCCGCCGCATGTGACGCTGGAAATCACGGAAGCCGATCCGGTGGTCAAGGGCCAGACGGCCAGCTCGTCCTACAAGCCTGCCGTCCTGTCCAACGGCGTCAAGACGCTGGTCCCGCCGTTCATCGAAGCCGGTGAGCGCATCGTTGTCCGCACGGAAGACGCATCCTACGTCGAACGCGCGAAGGACTGATCCATCATGCGTCTCTCCCCGCACATGGCCGTCATGCAGGGTGCTGCGCAGAAGGCCTCGCGCCGTCTGCTCCGTGACTTTGCCGAGGTCGAACAGCTTCAGGTCAGCATCAAGGGCCCGGGAGATTTCGTCTCCCAGGCCGACCTGCGCGCCGAAACCATCCTCCGCGAAGAACTGAGCCGTGCGCGGCCGGGCTACGCCTTCCTGATGGAAGAAAGCGGCGCTTCGGGCGGGGATAACTGGACCTGGCGCTGGATTGTCGATCCGCTGGACGGCACGACGAACTTCCTGCACGGCATTCCGCACTGGGCCATTTCCATCGGCCTTCAGCGCAGACTTCAGGACGGATCGGTCGAACTGGTCGCGGCGGTTGTCTACAACCCGGCGGCCAACGAAATGTTCTGGGCCGAAAAGGGCGTGGGCGCGTTCCTCAACGAGCGCCGCCTCCGCGTGTCCGGTCGCCGCAACATGCTGGAAGCCGTTTTCGCGACAGGCATTCCCTTTGCGAAAGTCCCAAGCAGCAGCCGTCTGCCGTTCGCCCGCGTTCTGGGCGCACTGATGCCGCAGGTCGCAGGGATTCGCCGCTTCGGTGCCGCTGCCCTTGATCTCGCATGGGTGGCAGCAGGCCGCTACGAAGGCTACTGGGAATTCGGCATCAAGCCGTGGGACTGCGCAGCCGGTCTGCTTCTCGTCCGTGAAGCCGGTGGTTATGCGACCGACCCGGACGGTAACGAACTCCACGATCTGCCGGACGACGTGAATGTCGTTGCCGGAAACACCAACCTGCACGGCACCCTGCGCGCGCTCGTGCATGAGGCCCTGAACCGGGGTTGATCTCTCGGAGCTGACGAAACTGCCCTCACGCCCCATTGCGGGAGTCGTGAGGCGTCGTCTAGGATCGGCCTGACATGAACAGGCCGATCCTCTCCTCCCTTTCTCTGGCGGCCTTTCTGGCCTGCCTTTCGCTGCCCGCCGCACAGGCACAGGTCACCAGCAATCTGGATGATCTGCCTCAGGGCAAGTCCGCTCCCACCGCAAAAAAAACGGCTGCTGCGCCACATACGGCCCACACCTCCGCCGCACACAGCAACACGAAGCCGGTCTCGCAGAAACCTGCTGCGACATCCACGCCTGCCCCGGCAGCCACTCCGGTCAAATCTGCTCCAGCGCATGAGACGGTTCCGGGCGTTCCTGCCGCCCCGCCACCGCCCGTCGTGCTGCCCCCACCATTCGTTCCAGTTCAGCTCCATCCCCCCGTTCCTCCGACGGACGTGACCGCTGTCGCCGATGCCGCAAGCCACACGGAATCGCTGCCTGACGGTGGAATGAGAGTTCTGTTTCCATCCGGAAGCGAGGCGTTGAACGCCGACAGCCTCAAAGCGCTTCAGGCTTACGGAACCGAACTCTCCCATCACCCGGAAGAGCGGGTCGTGCTGATCGCTCATGCCACCCTGCCGGGCGATGACGTGTCCATGCCGCGCCGCATCGCGCTGGCCCGCGCACTTGCCGTCCGTTCGATCTTCATTCACGCAGGTGTCGCCACGACCCGTCTTTATCCCCGCGCGCTGGGACGACCGGACGCCGGAGACAGCGCGCCTGCCGACCGGCTGGATGTTGTCATTGAGACAAATCCCGTCGACCCCTCACCTTCCGCAAACGGCCTGCCGAAATAACATCAGGAAAGACACGCCGTGACACGTCCTACGACCTATCTGCTCCGAATGGCCGTTTTCCTTGTCGCGGTCGGCCTTCTGGCCGCGACAATGGGCACAACCCTGCTTCAGGCCTTCAGCGCGAACCCGAAGCTCGATGCCATTATCCTCGGTGTGCTCCTGCTGGGCATCCTGTGGAACCTGCATGTCGTCCAGCGCCTCATGCCGGAAGTTCACTGGGTTGAACTCCTACGCCAGCCTCGCGCCGGTCTGGCCGCGCCCAAGGCGCCCCGCCTGCTCGCGCCCATGGCCAGCATGCTGGCAGCCCGCAACCGGACGGACCGCCTGACGCTCTCGACCCAGACTACACAGGCCATGCTCGACAGCCTGTCCTCTCGTCTGGACGAAAGCCGGGAAATCTCCCGCTACATGACCCAGCTTCTGATTTTTCTGGGTCTGTTGGGCACGTTCTACGGCCTTCTGCTAACGGTGAGTTCGATTGCCGGTGTAATCGGTGGCATGTCCGCAGGCAGCGGCGACATGGACGTCATGTTCAACCAGCTCAAGACGGGCCTTGCCGGACCACTCGCCGGAATGTCCACGGCGTTCTCGGGCTCGATGTTCGGCCTCGCCGGCGCACTGGTTCTCGGCTTTCTGGATCTCACAGCCGGGCAGGCCCAGACCCGCTTCTTCAATGAACTGGAAGAATGGCTGGCTGGCGTCACCCGCGTCACGGGCAGCACGTCCATCGAGAGCGACGGCGCCCCTGTTCCGGCCTATGTTCAGGCCTTGCTCGAACAGACCGCCGAAAATCTGGAAACGCTCCAGAACGCCGTCTCCCGCAGCGAGGAAAACCGCGTCCGCGAACTGCACATGCTCGACAGCCTTCAGGAACGTCTGCGCGGCATGACGGATCTGCTCGCCGCCAACCAGACCCTCATGACCCGCACCGCCGAAACCCAGACCGCCCTTCTGCGCCATATGGGCGATGATGGTCCGGGCTCTCAGGGAACGGCGCTCCTGCGGATCGAAACGCATCTCAGCCGCCTGATCCAAGAGCTTCATGAAGGCCGCGCCCAGACAATCGGCGAGTTACGCAACGATCTCCGTGTTCTGGCCCGCACGATTGCCGCAGCCTCAGGCAGCACGACGCCCTCCCCCGGCAGGCAGGACTGATCCATGGCCCGGCGCAGACGCGGATCTCACAACGCCCTTGATGCATGGCCCGGCTATGTGGACGCTTTGTCCACCCTGCTGATGGTCGTCACCTTCGTTCTGCTCGTCTTCGTCGTGGGGCAGCAATTCCTGTCGGTCTCGCTCTCACGACGCGAACACACGCTCGACGCCCTGCAAAAGCAACTGGCCGAACTGTCGCACATGCTGTCGATGACGGAAGACAAAAATAAAAGCCTGTCCTCAACCGTCGCCACCCTGTCTGACGAAAAACAACACAACCAGGCCCAGCTCCAGACCCTTTCGACCCAGATCGCCGCCCTGACGGGACAGCTTCAGTCGAAAGATCAGGCATTGGCCTCGGCAGACGACACAAGCAAACAGCAGAACAGTAAGATCTCGGACCTTCAGGCTCAGGTTGAAGAACTGACCCGCCAGCTTCAGGCGATCAGCAACGCCCTCGACATTGAGAAGAAGAACGAGCAGGGCAAGGACGCGCAGATCGCGGACCTTGGCAACAAGCTCAATCTAGCGCTGGCCGATAAGGTCAATCAGCTCAAACGCTATCGTTCAGAGTTCTTCGGACGTCTGCGGGATCTGCTGAAAAACCAGAAAGGCGTGAATGTCGTGGGAGACCGTTTTGTCTTCCAGTCGGAAATCCTGTTCCCGCAGGGGAGTGCCGAACTGACGCCGGAAGGACGCAAGGAGATCACAACCCTCGCCCACACCTTCAAACAGGTCGCCTCAACGATTCCGACGGATCTTCCGTGGATTCTGCGCGTGGATGGTCATGCTGACCGCCAACCGATCCACAGCGCCTTTCCCAGCAACTGGGAACTGTCGTCGGAGCGCGCCATCACGGTGGTCAAACTGCTGATTGCCGAGGGCGTGGACCCGCGCCATCTGGCCGCAACAGGCTTTGCCGACTACCAGCCTCTGGACGCTGCCACCACACCGGCAGCCTACGCCAGAAACCGCAGGATCGAGTTCCGTCTGACGGACCGCTGATCCCACTCCCGCCTGCCTTTTCACAAAGGCAGGCTTTTGCGCAGATCTACTGACATTTCTGCGATAATCCCTTATGTAGCAGCCATGACCGATACCCCGCTCTCCCTTATCCGCAATTTCTCGATCATCGCCCACATCGATCACGGCAAATCGACGCTGGCCGATCGCCTGATTCAGGCCTGTGGCGCCCTGACCGCGCGCGAGATGAAAAATCAGGTCCTCGATTCGATGGAACTCGAGCAGGAGCGCGGGATCACCATCAAGGCGCAGACCGTGCGCCTGACCTATCCGGCGAAAGACGGCCAGACTTACACGCTGAACCTCATGGACACGCCGGGCCATGTCGACTTCGCCTACGAAGTCAGCCGCTCGCTCGCTGCCTGTGAAGGCTCGCTTCTGGTCGTGGACGCCTCTCAGGGCGTGGAAGCCCAGACACTGGCGAACGTTTATCAAGCCCTCGACGCCAATCACGAGATCGTCCCGGTCCTGAACAAGATCGACCTTCCGGCTGCTGAACCTGAGCGCGTCCGCGCCCAGATCGAGGAAGTTGTCGGAATCCCCGCCGATGACGCCGTCGAAATCAGCGCCAAGACCGGCATCAATATCGAAGGCGTGCTCGAAGCTCTCGTCCAGCGCCTCCCCGCCCCCACGGGTGACGCCGAAGCCCCGCTTCAAGCCCTGCTGGTCGACAGTTGGTACGATGCGTATCTGGGCGTCATCATCCTCGTTCGCATCAAGGACGGCCGCCTCAAGCGCGGCGACCGCATCCGCATGATGCAGACTGGCGCGACCTATCACGTCGATCAGGTCGGTGTATTCCTGCCCAAGATGCAGTCGGTCGACAGCCTCGGCCCGGGCGAGATGGGCTACATCAACGCTGCCATCAAGACCGTCGCGGACTGCAATGTCGGCGATACCGTCACTCTTGACCGTCGCCCTGCCGAGAAAGCTCTTCCGGGCTTCAAGCCATCCATTCCCGTCGTGTGGTGCGGTCTGTTCCCGATCGACGCCGACGATTTCGAAAAGCTGCGCGACAGTCTTGCGAAGCTGCGTCTGAACGATGCTTCATTCCACTTTGAAGCTGAGACATCGGCTGCTCTGGGTTTCGGCTTCCGCTGCGGCTTCCTCGGCCTGCTGCATCTGGAAATCATTCAGGAACGCCTGTCCCGCGAATTCAATCTGGACCTGATCGCAACCGCTCCGTCCGTGGTCTACAAGATGCACATGACGGATGGCACAGTCGAGGATCTGCACAATCCGGCGGACATGCCGGAACTGAGCAAGATCGAAACCATTGATGAGCCGTGGATCAAGGCCACCATCATGGTGCAGGACGAATATCTTGGCCCGGTCCTGACTCTCTGTTCCGAACGCCGTGGCGTGCAGGTGGACCTGACCTATGTCGGCAACCGCGCCATGGCCGTCTATCGCCTGCCGCTGAATGAAGTGGTGTTCGATTTCTACGACCGTCTGAAATCCATCAGCCGTGGCTACGCCTCTTTCGACTATCAGATGGACGGCTACGAAGAGAGCGATCTGGTCCGCATCTCCATTCTCGTGAATCACGAGCCAGTCGATGCCCTGTCCTTCATCTCGCACCGCACCGTCGCCGAGCAGCGTGGGCGCTCGATCTGCGGCAAGCTCAAGGATCTGATCCCCAAGCAGCTCTTCAAGATCGCCATTCAGGCCGCCATCGGCTCCAAGGTCATCGCCCGTGAAACGATCGGCGCGTTGTCCAAGGACGTGACGGCCAAATGTTATGGCGGCGATATTTCCCGTAAGCGCAAACTTCTGGACAAGCAGAAGGAAGGCAAGAAGCGCATGCGGCAGTTCGGTAAGGTCGAAATCCCGCAGAGCGCCTTCCTTGCCGCCCTGAAAATGGACTGAGACCTGTCCCATGTCGAAAAGCGCCGCCATCCTGTTCGTTCACAACGAGGTTGATACGATCGGATGGTGGCTGGCCCATCACGCAACAATCGGTTTCTCGACCCTGATTGTTTGTGACGACCATTCGACAGACGGGACGCTTACGGCCCTCTCAAACGCTGCCACACTCTACGACATCCGGGTCCAGTCTGCGGATACAACGCTCTCCACGCGGCTGGAACGTCAGACCCGGTTCCACGAAAACGCGCTCGCACAGGGTCACGACGAATTCGACTGGATGATGATTCTGGCGGCGGACGAGTACCTGCATTTCGAGACCGCCCGATCCGTCGCTGAATTCACGGCCAATGCCCCCGGAACGACAATTCCCGTAAACTGGTGCCTGTTCGGCTCTTCCGGACGCCTGACACCCTCGGCCTTTTCCCCGGTCGAGACCTTCATCCGTCACGGCCTTCTCAGCCTGCCTGATCATCGCGTTGTGCGGCATCTTGTTCAGCCACGCTCTCTCGACACCGGCCTGCCTGACCCCTTTTCGGCGTTGGATAGAAATGCCGTCTGGGACGAAGCGCGGATTCTTCACTTTGCCGCCAGCGACCGGGAAAGTTTCTTCAAGCGCGATTCTAGCGCGACGCCTGAACAGGCCTGGAAAAATTTCGATCGCAATGATGCTGAATATGGCGGCGCAAACCGCTGGCTTCCCGGAAGCCGCCGGATCGCCTCATTCCTGACCCAGGCGTCGCTGACCGATCTTTATTGGCGCCTCAAGGCCGTCATGACCCATGCAGATAAGTCCACTCTGCAAAAACTTGGCCTGACACCCGATCAGCTTTCCGTGTCTTCGTCTTCCCGCTCACAACCACAGTTTCGTTTCTGTACGCTCGGGGCAACGCAGCGCCTGATGCTGGATATGCAAACCGGCTCTCTCGTTCCTGTTGGAGAAACTGACACGAATTTCGGGCGCTACAATCCGCTCATCATGGCTTTGGAAGTATCGGATACCGATATCTGGAACGCATGCCTGTTTGTGGAAAACCCACTGCCCGGCCGATATCTCTCACTCGCAGGCTCGCCGACGCTCCTGCCCATGGTACCGCTCCACATCAAAATCGCTGAAAACACGGTTCAGTCCCCCGTGAGTGGTGACGACATCCATATCGCCATCCCCGATCATGCCCTGACGGAAATTGACGCCACAATAAGTCTCTACAGCCGCATTACATCTTTCATGGTTCTGACGGCGGGGGGCCATAACCTCGCAGGATTACTGCGCGGAATTGAAAGGCTTCCCGCAGCAGATGCAAGCGCCCTGGGATGTGCGGTTGCTATGCTGCCGTTCGAGGAGGCCGAGCGTCTGTCCGATGCTTTTCCGGGTGTTGTCCCAAGGAATGTGCGGTCGGCCCGACCGCCTCAGGCCTGAGAACCGGCGCTATTGCGGAACAAGTCAAACGTCAGGACTGCCCCAGCCGTAACAGCCTTACGCTGTGCCACATCGCTCTCGTTCAGAAAGTGCTCCAGATAGGCCAGAAACTCCGGCCATTCCCCTTTCTGATGAAACGCCGACAGATACGCCCGAGGCAAGCCCTCAGCTACACGGGCCGAAAGCACCCGACCGCCAAGGCGCGATCCCTCCAGAACATACAACACACCCAGCGCCATGCCGTCATGCTCGGGAAAGATGTCCTGACGCGCCGCAGGAACTTCAACCCCCATCTGCCGCAGATCCTCCTTCAGCAGTTCCGAGCGTGAATGCCATGATGGCAGCACACTCGCATGCTTCGCGAGATAAGTCTCGGCCGTCAGAAGCGCGCCTGCATGAGCTGTCAGAAACGCACCGTAGGATTCTTTATCCGCAAGATCGAAACGCGAAAAAACTTCATCCACGGCTTCGTGCGCCTTTCGGCTGACACGTCGCAGTTCCGCAAGGCCTGAGCCGTCCTGACTGCCGATGCGTTCAACCGTGTCCATCCGTTCCGACCTTCCCGTCTTTTGTGAAACCGTTTCTGATTCTGTCCGTAATTAGAGTGACTTGCAACAACCAGATCCGTCTCGGCACACCACAAATTCCGGAGAAACGCCGTTGAGCAGCACCCTGCCCCGAACACCATCCCCTTCTGACAACCCTCTCACCGGGCGGGGGAAGCGACACCGGCGCCTGAAAACCGCTGGCGGTATTGTCGGAGCGCTGGTGGCCGCCCTCATCGTGCTGATCCTGGTCTGGCAATGGGATTGGTTCGTTCCCTACATTGACCGCAAGGCCACAGCAGCCCTGCAACGCCCCGTCAGCATCGCGCATCTGCATGTTCATCTTGGCTTCAAACCAACAATTACGATCGATGATCTAAAAATCGGCCAGCCCGAGGGCTTCGGGAAAGAAAAAGACGACTTTGCCTCGGCTCACGCCATCACGGTCAAGGTCGATGCATGGCGTTACCTGACAGGTGGCGGTCTCTCCGTGCCACTGATCCGTGTCGACACACCAAAAGGCGACATCGTTTCACTGGCTGATGGCACGAACAACTATACGTTCCCCTCATCGTCCAACACATCCTCCCAGACAGCGTCGCCTTCAACAACACTGCCCAAGCTCGGCAAGATCGAGATCAATGACGGCGATATCCGTGTAGCGATGGCAAAGCTGAAGACGGACATGCACGTCCTTATCCATACCGTTCCGCCAAAAGACGGCGACGACGGGCATATCGTCATTGATCTCGAAGGCCGGTACGCCCGCGCACCCATCACGGGTCATATTGTTGGGGGCGCCCTTCTGGACATCACAGACACCACGCATCCCTATCCAATCGATGGACGCCTCGCCAACGGCCCCACCTACATCACTCTGCGCGGCACGGTTGACGATCCGATCCACTTCCGCGGTACCAATCTTGCCCTGCATTTTGCCGGCCCGGACATGGCGCTCCTTTACCCACTGACGGGCGTACCCATTCCGGAAACCCCGGCCTATAGCGTCACCGGCAATCTGGCCTATTCCGACCACGCAATCCGTTTCCAGAAATTCGAAGGCCATATGGGCTCTTCGGATATCGGCGGCGACATCAACGTCAATCCGCATCAGAAACCGACCTTCGTGGATGCGGCCCTTCATTCCCATCAAGTGGATCTGGCGGATCTGGGTGGCTTCATTGGCGCACAGCCCGGCGAAGCGAAAAAAGCCGAACCGGCCAGCACCCGTGTACTGCCGGACAAGGCCATCAATGTCCCGAAACTCAATGCCGCCAACGTGCATCTGACATATCACGGCGATCACATCCGCAATAAAAACTGGCCTCTGGACAATATTGATACCGAACTCGACATCCACGACGGCGCCATTGACCTCAAACACCTGACCTTTGCCACCGGGACAGGAACCATTTCCGCAAATGCTACGCTTGAGCCGACCAAAAACGCCCAGTTCCACACCCGCTTCCGTCTGGACGTCTCCCGCCTTCCCCTCTCCCGCATCATGACATCCAAGGACATGTTCCAGGGTGAAGGCACTATTGGCGGTCATGTAACGCTTAATTCGACTGGCAATTCGGTCGCAACGCTGGTCGAAAACGGCAACGGTGGGACGACACTGGTGCTGGACCGCGGAGGTGATGTGACGGCCCTTCTTCCCGATCTGCTGGGGCTCAAGCTCGGCTCGGCCATTCTGTCTGCGCTCGGAATTCCGGATCGCTCAAAACTGGAATGCCTCGTGGCGGATCTGCCGCTCAAGGACGGTATTGTGCATACCGATGCAATGCTCCTGCAAACCGGTACTACCCGGACAAGCGGCACTGGCACCGTCAATTTTCATAAGGACACACTGGATTACGCCATCACCACCCGCTCGATCGGACCACAGATCCTGTCTCTGCCCGGCGCGGTCCATATTTTTGGCCCGATCAACAACCCCACAATTCTGCCGGGTGCGGAACTGATCGGCCGCGTCACAGCCTCTGTGGGGCTTGGGATCGTCTTTCCGCCAGCAGCTCTGATCCCGACCATCCAGCTTGGTGTCGGCAAGGGCTCGGCCTGCGAAAAAGCCATTCTGGAAGCCAATGAACATCCCGCCGCCGGGATCGCACCCGGCGCCACCACAGGCTCAGGCCCCAGCAGCATCCCGCACCCAGCACACCCACAGACAGCAACGCATCCGCAAACCTCACACCATCGCCTGTCTCCGGCAGAGATCCACAAGGCATGGGAGAAAAAATCGAATCCGAAATGAAAAGATACGCTCCGGGTCGTGGCAGAACCAGCTTTTTTGACTATAGCTTGGCCCAGCCATCCCCTGCCCCCGGAGTGTCCGCTTGCTGCTATCCAGACTCGACCGCTGGTTCCATATCACCGCCCGCGGTTCAACGATCCCGCGTGAGGTCATTGCCGGACTGACGGTCTTCGGGGCCATGGCCTATATCGTGGCCGTCAATCCGGCTATCCTCTCGGCGGCGGGTCTGGACCGTCACGACATGGTCATGACCACGATCGCCGGCGCCATCGCGGGTACGCTGCTAATGGCGCTCTGGGCCAGACTGCCCATCGCTCTTGCCCCCGCCATGAGCAGCAATGTCCTGTTCGCACAGGTTGTCGTGCAGCAAGCCCATGTCAGCCCGCGCACAGCCTTTACGGTCGTCCTGTTCAGCGGATTATGCTTCACTGCCCTCTCGCTGAGCCAGATCCGCCAGCGCATCATCCGTGGCTTTCCGCCCTCGATTGTGCTTGGGATCCAGATCGCACTCGGTGCCTTCATCGCCCGGATCGGCCTGATGACGGGCGGCATCGCCGTTCCTTCGCCCGAAGGTCTGACATTTGGCTCCCTGAGCAACCCGTCCGTCCTGCTCAGCATGGCTGGCGTCGTCCTGAGCGCCATTCTCGTCGTCCTGCGCGTCCCGGCCGGGCTGCTCCTTGCCATCCTCACCATTACCATCGCCGGACTGTTCATCCACACGCCCTCAGGCCCGATCACGCATCTTCCAGCCCAACTTCTGGACTGGCCGCATTATCCGACCAACCTGTTCCTGCCCTTCGATTTCCACGAATATTTTTCCCATCTCGGACTTCTCGTCCCCATCACGCTCTATTTTCTGCTGAGCGATTTCTTCGACGCAACCGCAACAATGATGAGCGTCGCACACCGCGCAGGCCTGGACGGAACGGTTGAAAAACCTGCGCTCGACCATCGCGCTTTCGGTTCCGATGGAGCCGCCAGCATCATCGGCGCCTCGCTCGGAACCTGCACGGTCTCCGCCTATGTCGAGAGCCTGGCAGGCGTGGAAGCCGGAGGCCGGACAGGCCTGAGCGCACTGGTCGTCGCAGTCCTGTTTGCACTGTCTTCCGTTTTCTGGCCGCTCATCACCGCCATTCCCGCGATCGCCACAGCGCCCGTGCTCATTCTCGTGGGACTGAACATGCTCGGCAGCCTCAGCCGCGTTGCTGAAACACCCGCAGAAGCCATCCCGCCCCTGATGATGCTGCTCATCGCAGGCGTGACCGGCAATTTCATGCTGAGTCTGTCCTGCGGCCTGCTGATCTACACCGCGCTCGCTGTCGCCACACGTCAGTTCCAGCGCCTAACGCCAATTGTCCTCGGTCTGGACGCCGCTTTCGTCTTTTACATGGTTCTTCAGGCGCACATGGGAGCATGAAGACTTTTTAAAGCGCCGTTTTAATTCTTTTTTCATAGCTTCAGGGCAGGCTGCCTCGCATGACTTCCTGCCCCCCCAACCCGCGCCACGTCTTTATCGCCACGCCCTGCTTCGGTGGCACCATCACACTGGATTACATGCAGTCCCTCATCGGCTGCACGGCCACAGCACCGGCCCATAATCTGCAACTCACCCTGTCCACGATCGGCAGTGACGCCCTCATCACGCGGGCCAGAAACACGCTTCTGCATCAGTTCGTGACCATGACCGATGCCACCCATCTTCTTTTCATCGACAGCGACATCGGCTTTTCGATTACCGACATTCTCGCCCTGCTGGATGCAAACCGCCCTCTGATCGGAGGAGCCTATCCCCTGAAATCCCATTACTGGGACCACGATACGGACCGTTTCATGGCCGCTGGCGAAGAGTCCAGAACAGCCAGCCTACGCTATGTCGGAGACTGCGCCGCGCTGCATGACGGCAACCCCTCGGAAGATATCGTCACTGTCTCCTATATCGGAACCGGCTTCATGCTCATGACCCGTCAGATGGTCCTCGACATGATCGCCCACTATCCCGAAACCCGTTACAGCCGCATCGACGCGAAGTCCGAAGGCCAGACTTCGCAAGCACCGTCGTCAGACGCCTATGCCCTGTTCGACTGTCTGATCGACCCGGAAACCCGGACCTATCTTTCCGAAGATTTCGCCTTCTGCCGCCGCTGGATCACAATCGGAGGAAAGGTCGCCCTCCACCGCGGTCTATCCCTGACCCATACAGGCAGCACGACGTTCAAAGGCGACCTGTCTGCGCGAACGCTGCCACTTTCTACACCCTGAACCTCAAACGGCGCATTTTCCAGCATCATCTGCCACTATTCGGTCATATTAAACCGGTTTAAACAGTCATGCGGTGTCGGGAGCGTGATGCATACATTCCCCGACACCGCTCCCACTCTCTTCAGACCATAACCGCCTGACGGAAAAACGGGATGTTGGCCACAGGGTCAGCCGCCCCTGCAGCCGTGTTGTAATACTGCTTGTGAAAACGGCTCAGAACGGCCGGATCGCTCGACGACGGCAGGGAGACCGGCGTCCGGTAATACCGGATGCGGGCCATTGCCGAGGCATATCTCAAATTGGAGACAAGTTGCGCGCTTCGGGGCAGATCCTGCGAAAGCATCCCCTCCAGAATCCGCTCGAACCTCCTGCCTGCCGGATAACACAGAAAGTTGACCCAGCAGTCGTCATGCGTCGCTGGCTCCATCTGCCACAAACCCAGAGCCGGGCCACCACCGATCTGCCGGACATATGTTCCCCGACTTTCCGCAAGTGCCGTGCCCGTCACCAGATTGACCGCAACGTCCCCATCCAGCCCGAGCGCCGCCAGTGCTGGGGCAACTACCAGATGCTTGAGCTGGCCTGCATCAATTCCACTCATGGCATCTCCTCACTTCGTAGTCAGGGACAGGGCGACATGCACCATGCCCGTCCCCAGAATGGATGTGACCAGCGTGATGATCCCCGTAATAACCGCCCGCCCCCCGATCAGCCGGTCCAGCTTCCCGTTAACCACGCGATTCCCCTCATCAACCTTCGTCTCCAACAGTTTCATCTGATCCCGTAGCGACGAGATTTCCTGCCGCATCTCGGTCCGCAGTTCCTCATATCGATCCGAAAGCCCTCCCGCGATCGTCTCCAGCCGCAGAACCCGATCTTCAAGCATCCGCAGCGTATAGGCGCGTCTCTCATTTCCATCAGCCAGACTGACTACCTGGCCTTCCCCGTCAGACATGCCGTCCCCCAAATAAAAAAAGCGCTCCCCGGAAGGAACGCTTTTGTGGCATTAAGCCATTAATATAGAAACAAACACCTGATTTATCAATGAAAACCTGAAACCTTCAGCCAAGCGCACCAAAAGCTGGCTTGGCCCCCTTCGGAGATAGGCGCATAGTCGCGCCCCATGACTGTTCCTCCGACAGAAACACTTCTCGATCTGCGTGGTCTGGCCTGCCCCATGCCCGTCCTCAAAGCCAATCGCGCCCTGCGTGACATGGCCCCGGGTGCGAAGCTGCGCATCCTCGCCACCGACCGCGCCTCAGTGGCGGATTTCCAGTCCTATTGCCGCGAAACCGGCCATGCCCTCATTGCGTTCACCGAAACCGCAGGCATGCTTTCCTTCGTGATCCGGCGACGTGCAGAAACGTCACCCTCCTGAGGAAACTCCAGCGTTCCCGTGTGCGGGGCTGGCAAAAACTGTCTTCTGCCTGTAATCCCCTCGCTACCTTGTTCCAAAGTGTGCCTTGAGGCTTTTCATGCCCGAACCCATTGATGCCCCCATGGATGCCCTGTCTTTTGAGGATGCCCTGTCCGAACTGGAGAGGATCGTCCGTGGCCTTGAAGGCGGGCAGATGAAGCTCGAGGACGCTATTTCCGCCTATGAACGCGGTGCTGCCCTGCGCAGACATTGCGATGCGAAGCTGGGAGAGGCCGAGATGCGTGTGCGTGCCATCGTGCAGAACGATGACGGCACGACAGGCACGGAGCCTCTTGCCGATACCGGAGACTCCGGCCGATGAATGCCCCTACCCCGTCTGTTTCCCTGAAGGACGCGCTTTCCCGCGCCTGTGCCGAAATCGAAAGCACAATCGACGCCCTTCTGCCCATGGTTCCGGGAGACGAGTCTGTTCTTCTGGACGCCATGCGTTATGCCGCCCTCGGCGGCGGCAAGCGTCTGCGCGGTTTTCTGGCCGTCGAAGTGGCGACATTGTTTGGCGCAGACCGCGAAGCCGCCCTACGCGTTGCCGCGTCGGTCGAACTGCTGCACGCCTATTCGCTGGTCCATGACGACCTGCCGTCCATGGACGACGACGACCTGCGACGCGGTCAGCCGTCCACGCACAAGCAGTTCGACGAAGCGATCGCGATTCTGGCAGGCGATGCCCTTCAGACCCGGGCTTTCGAAATTCTCGTCGAACCCGAAACCAGCCCCAATCCGGCCGTCCGCGCCAATCTGGCCCTTGCCTTGGCGCAGGCCTCTGGATCGGCTGGCATGGTCGGCGGTCAGGTCATCGATATCCGTGGCGAAGGCCGCGCCCTGCCGCTGGATCAGGTGCGCCGTCTGCACGCCCTGAAAACCGGCGCCCTCATCCGCTATGCCGCCGAATCTGGCGTCATTCTGGCTGATGTGGACGATGAACGCCGCGCCGCCATCGTCGCCTATGGCCGCGATCTGGGCACGGCGTTTCAGGTCGCCGATGACGTTCTGGATTCTACCGCCACCGCCGAGGAACTCGGCAAAACCGCTGGCAAGGACGAAGCCAGCGGCAAATCAACCTATGTCTCCCTGCTTGGCATCGACGGTGCCCGCGCCGAAGCCCGTCGCCTGAGCGACCGGGCCCGGGAGGCTCTTTCATCCTTCGGTGCACAGGCCGACGCCCTCAGGGCACTGGCAGATTATGTCGTCGAGCGCAGGAACTGATCCCATGAGCAAGAATTCCTCCACGATTCCTACCTATGGCCGCTATCCCGAACTGGATCGCGTCCGCTTCCCTGCCGACATGCGGAACCTGTCCGTCGATCAGCTCAAGCAGCTTGCCGACGAACTGCGCTCGGAAACCGTTGACGCCGTCTCCACCACGGGCGGCCATCTCGGCGCCTCTCTTGGCGTGGTCGAACTGACCGTTGCCCTGCACGCCGTCTTCAACACACCGGACGACCGCATCATCTGGGATGTCGGCCATCAGGCTTATCCGCACAAGATCCTGACCGGCCGTCGCGACCGGATCCGCACCCTGCGTCAGCCCGAGGGCCTGTCCGGCTTTACCCGTCGCTCGGAAAGCGAATACGACCCGTTCGGCGCAGCACATTCGTCCACGTCCATCTCGGCGGGCCTCGGCATGGCCGTCGCGCATCACCTGCGCGCGGAAGAAGACCCGAGCTATCACGAGCGCAACGTGATTGCCGTGATCGGCGACGGCTCGATTTCGGCTGGCATGGCCTATGAAGCCATGAACAACGCCGCAGTCGCAGGCCCCGGCGCAAACCGCCTGATCGTGGTGCTGAACGACAACGAAATGTCGATCGCCCCCCCGGTTGGTTCGATGTCGGACTATCTGTCGCGTCTGATGTCTTCGCGCCAGTTCTTCAGCCTGCGCGATCTCGCCGGCAAGGTCGCCAAGCGCCTTCCGGGCAAGATCGAGCGCACCGCCAAGCGCGCCGAAGAATATGCCCGCGGCCTGATCACAGGTGGCACGCTGTTTGAAGAGCTCGGCTTCTATTATGTCGGCCCGGTCAACGGACATGACATGAGCCAGCTCGTGCCGATCCTGCGCAATCTGCGCGATGCCGACGATCAGGGTCCGATCCTGCTGCACATCATCACCGAGAAGGGCCGCGGCTACAAACCCGCTGAAGCCGCCGGTGACAAGTACCACGCCGTCAGCAAGTTCAACGTCGTCACGGGTGAGCAGAAGAAGGCTCCGGCCGGTCCGCCGAGCTACACGTCCATCTTCAGCCGCGAACTGATGCGCCGCGCCAAGACCGACGACAAGCTCGTCACGATCACGGCGGCCATGCCGTCCGGCACGGGTCTGAGCGCGTTTGCCAAGGCCTATCCGGATCGCTTCTTCGACGTCGGGATTGCCGAACAGCACGCGGTCACTTTCGCAGCCGGTATTGCGTCCGAAGGTCTACGCCCGTTCTGCGCGATCTACTCGACCTTCCTGCAGCGCGCCTACGATCAGGTCGTTCACGACGTGGCGCTCCAGAACCTTCCGGTCCGCTTCGCCATCGACCGCGCCGGTCTGGTCGGTGCCGATGGCGCCACCCATGCCGGTTCGTTCGACCTCAACTACCTGTGCTGCCTGCCGAACATGGTCGTCATGGCACCGTGCGACGAGATCGAACTGCTACACGCCACGGCGACGGCCTGTGAATATGATGCCGGTCCGATCGCTTTCCGCTACCCGCGCGGCAACGGCATCGGGCTTGATCTGCCTGAAAAGGGCGAAGTTTTGGAAATCGGCAAGGGCCGCATCGTCCGCGAAGCCCGTCGCGCGCCGAACGCCCGCGGTGGCGTCGCCATCCTGTCGCTTGGTCCACGCCTGCATGAATCCCTGCGCGCCGCCGACCTTCTTGCCGCACAGGGCGTTCCGGTCACGGTTGCCGATGCCCGTTTCGCCAAGCCGATCGACAAGGCCCTTGTCGAAGATCTGGCCAACCAGCACGAAGTCTTCATCACGCTTGAAGAAGGTGCCATTGGCGGCTTCAGCAGTCTTGTCGTGCAGCATCTTGCCGAAACCGGCCTGCTGGACAAGGTCAAGTTCCGCCCGCTCGCCCTGCCGGATCGTTACATCGACCACAACACGCAGGACGCACAGTACGAGGAAGCCGGCCTGACCGCGCCGAACATCGTGCATGTCGCTGCCACGGCTCTGGGCGTGGACGTCGCCCAGCAGTCCGCCTGAGCGACTGATGGCCAAACGCCGCGCCGACCAGCTCCTCGTTGACAGAGGGCTGGTCGAAAGCCGGACACGGGCTCAGGCCCTGATCATGGCTGGCCTCGTCTATACCAGCGACCGCCGGATCTCGAAGGCTGGCGACCAGCTTCCCGAGGATGCCCCCCTCGCCCTCAAAGGGCAGGACCATCCTTGGGTATCGCGCGGCGGGCTCAAGCTGATTCACGCCATTGAACATTTCGGGCTGGATCCGAAAGGCCGCATCGCCATTGACGTGGGTGCCTCGACCGGAGGCTTCACGGACGTCCTGCTGACCCACGGCGCCGAAAAGGTCTATGCCGTGGACGTTGGACACGGACAGCTCGCCTGGAAAATCCGCTCGGACGAACGCGTCGTCGTCATGGAAAAGACGAATGCCCGCGCCCTGACGGTCGAACAGATTCCCGAACCCGCTGGAATTGTCGTCTGCGATGCAAGCTTCATCGGCCTGCGCACCGTCCTCCCCGCAGCCCTTGAACTCACCACGCCGGATGCCTGGGCCGTCGCGCTCATCAAACCGCAGTTCGAAGCGGGACGCGGCGAGGTTGGTGCGAAAGGCGTCGTCCGCGACCCTGCGGTTCATGAACGTGTCTGCGAAGAAATCCGCGAATGGTTCGCAGCCCTCCCCGGCTGGGACGTTCTCGGGATCGAAGCGAGCCCCATCACCGGTCCCGAAGGCAACCGCGAGTTCCTGATCGCTGCCAGAAAAACTGCTCCAGCCCAGCCGGAAGCGGAATAGTTTTCCAAAACAGTTTTCCCGGAAAGACCGCGCTTTTCCTTTGGAACTGCGGGTCTTCTCCGTGCTATGGCTCCGCCGTCATGACAGCCGTAATCCATCCCGACATCCGCCCCCGAATCAATTCCGTCGCCTCCGACGACCTGAACGCCGCCGAGCGCGAGCGCATTCATGCGAAATCCGCTCTCTTCGCACCACCCGAGGCGCGAATGGCCGACGGACGGCGCGATCTGGTGGGCCTGTCGCGCGAGGAACTGGCCGCGCTCATGACGGATATCGGCGAGAAGCCCTTCCGCGCCAAACAGCTCTGGCACTGGATCTATCACCAGGGCGCCACCGATTTCTCGGCGATGACCACCATCGCCAAGCCGATGCAGGCCAAACTCGCCGAGCATTTCGTCGTCAGCCGCCCTGAGACCGCGACCGAACAGACCTCCGTAGACGAGACGCGCAAGTTCCTCTTCCGCTTCCGCGACGGTCAGGAAGCCGAAACCGTCTATATTCCGGATCGTCGGGAAGACCGAGGCGCTGTTTGCATTTCCTCGCAGGTCGGCTGCACCCTATCCTGCACCTTCTGCCACACGGGCACCCAGAAGCTGGTCCGTAACCTCGGCCCGGCCGAGATCGTCGGTCAGTTCATGGCCGCCCGTGACAGCTACGGCGAATGGCCCAGCCCCAGCGCGGACATGCCACGCTACCTGTCCACGATCGTCCTGATGGGCATGGGTGAGCCGCTCTATAATTACGAAAATGTCGCAAAAGCCATGCGGATCATCATGGATGGCGAAGGCATCGCCCTTTCCCGCCGCCGCATCACGCTTTCGACTTCCGGTGTCGTCCCAATGATGGATCGCTGCGGCGAAGAACTTGGCATCAATCTGGCCATTTCCCTGCATGCCGTGACGAACGAACTGCGCGACCAGATCGTCCCGCTGAACCGCAAATACCCGATCGAAGAGCTGATCGCTGCCTGCCGCCGTTATCCGGCTGCGTCCAACGCGCGGCGCATTACCTTCGAATACATCATGCTCCGGGGCGTGAACGACAGCGAAGCCGATGCCCGCGAACTGGTCCGTCTGATTCGCGACCTTCCAGCCAAGGTGAACCTGATCCCGTTCAATCCCTGGCCTGGCTCGGACTTCCAGCCGTCCAGCCGCGCCCAGATCGCGAAATTCGCCAATATCGTGATGGACGCAGGCTTCGCCTCCCCCATCCGCGCGGCACGCGGACAGGACATCCTCGCAGCCTGCGGTCAGTTGAAAACCGAAAGCGAACGCCAGCGCCGTACAGCCGCATCGGATACCTGACACGCGCCCGGTTTCCCTCTGTCGGCTGAACTGCTAGAAACGCTTCTCAAACGAAACACACCGAGGACCACACCGTTATGAGTGCCCACCAGGACGTCAAGAAAGTTGTGCTCGCCTATTCTGGCGGCCTGGACACTTCGGTTATTCTTCGCTGGCTTCAGAAAACCTATAACTGTGAGGTTGTCACCTTCACTGCCGATCTCGGGCAGGGTGAAGAACTGGAGCCGGCCCGCAAAAAGGCCGAGATGTTCGGCGTCAAGGAAATCTTCGTCGAGGATCTGCGCGAAACCTTCGTCAAGGATTTCGTGTTCCCGATGTTCCGGGCCAACACGCTCTATGAAGGTCAGTACCTGCTGGGCACGTCTATCGCCCGTCCGCTGATCGCACAGCGCCAGATCGAAATCGCCGAAGCCGTCGGTGCCGATGCCGTGGCGCATGGTGCGACCGGCAAGGGCAACGATCAGGTCCGTTTCGAACTGGGTTATTATTCGCTCAAGCCGGACGTAAAGGTCATCGCTCCCTGGCGCGAATGGGATCTGACGTCCCGCACGAAGCTCCTCGCCTTCGCTGAAGAGAACCAGATCCCCGTCACGAAGGACAAGCGCGGCGAGGCTCCGTTCTCCGTGGATGCGAATCTTCTGCACTCCTCTTCCGAAGGTAAGCTGCTCGAAGACCCATCGATCGCAGCCGAAGAAATCGTCTTCCAGCGCACGATCTCGCCGGAAGCTGCTCCTGACGTCGCAACCGAAATCGCCATCGATTTCGTCAGCGGTGACCCGGTCGCCATCAACGGCGTTGAAATGACCCCGGCAACTCTGCTGACCCGCCTGAACGAACTGGGCCGCGACAACGGCATCGGTCGTCTCGACATCGTAGAAAACCGCTTCGTCGGCATGAAGTCCCGCGGCATCTACGAAACGCCGGGCGGCACGATCCTGCTGGCCGCGCACCGCTCCATCGAAAGCATCACGCTCGACCGCGAAGCTGCCCATCTCAAGGACAGCATCATGCCGCGCTATGCCGAAATCATCTATAACGGCTTCTGGTTCTCGCCCGAGCGCCGGATGCTTCAGGCCCTCATCGACACCAGCCAGCATTCCGTGACCGGACGTGTCCGCATGCGCCTGTACAAGGGCAATGTGACCTGCGTTGGCCGTGAGAGCCCGAACAGCCTGTACGATACCCGCGTCGTGACTTTCGAAGACGACGAAGGCGCCTATAATCAGCAGGATGCGCAGGGCTTCATCAAGCTCAACGCCCTGCGTCTGCGGCTCGGCGGTCAGATCGGCCGTCGCGGCGGCACGCTCTGACTTCTCAACTGACTCCCCGGGAAACCATGACCAGTCTGATCCGTCTTACATCCGCTTTCGCCCTGTGTGGCGCCTTTGCCCTCGCGGGCTGCTCGGGCGCTCCCAAGCCGGTGGATGATTCCGACCTGACACCGGCGCAGTTCATGGCGAAAATCCATGCCCAGCCCGGCGTCAAGACCCTGCCGGACGGCCTGGCCTACAAGGTTCTCCAGTCAGGCCCGAAGGATGGTGACAGCCCGCATCACGGCTCCACCATCATGGTCATCTACGAGGGTCGCCTCCCCGATGGTGGCATTTTCGACAGCTCCGACCAGCACGGGAACGGCGCCTACATGGAAATGCCGCTCGACGGCCTTGTGCAGGGTTGGCTTGAAGCCCTCCCCATGATGCATGTCGGCGATGAATGGATGCTCTACCTGCCGCCGAACCTCGGCTACGGCAAGCGCTCCATGGGCATTATCCCGCCCAACAGCCCGCTGATCTTCAAGATCCGTCTGCTGGGCGTCAACAACGGTGGCGGCGGCCAGCAGTAAAAGCCGTCACCTCTGCCGGAGCCGCCTTCAGGGCCGTTCCGGCAAGGTCCAGTGCGCCTCGCAGCGCGCTTCGTAAAGCTCCTGATCGCCCGTCTCCAGCAAATGACCGGTGTCATGGGTTTTCGCGGTCCACGCGGCGGGCGCACCACAAACATGACAGCGCGCCGTCAGGAGAATAACTTCGTCTGCCTCTCCCCTCAGCCGCTCCATGACGTCGAACGGAACGCGCCGGTAATCGGTATCCAGCCCCCCGACGGTCACATCCACGCCCTGCGCCCGAACACCCCGGATATCCTCAACGATATCGCCCTGATAATGCGGCGCAACCCAGAACTGTCCTTCATCCAGAACGATATGGCCGTACCTGTCCGCATCTGCGGGCCATGTGTTCACCGACATCGCAGCGAGATGAGATCCATCCCGGCTGACAAGCTCGGCGCCATCGCGCGTATCAAAGCCGGGTTTGAGGGCCAGAACATCCGTCTGCTTTTTCGCGGCAGCAATCAGATGCGCGGATTTCCCCGCAAACATCGGCCCCACATACACTACAAGACGGCCTCTGACGGTCATGGTTTCTCCTCCCGATAGCGCCATGAGCCCTATTACAGCCGATTTGCCAAGCCCCGGACTTGCTGAAACGCCTCCGAAGATGCGACAACGGCACTGTGATCAGAATTGACCCAGCCGTCCGACTGCCTCTGTTTCTCGCCATTTTCATGGTGGTGGTCTTCGTTGTCGGTCACGCCTGGGAAAATCGCGCTCAGGCCCCGCGCGAATACGCTAATGAATGCAGCACCTGCCACCATGGCGGTCATGGTCAGGTTTCTGAAGTCGCCCCCATCTTCGGTCGCGTTGGCCCGATTGCCCAGTCCCCTGCCGGTCATCACTATCTTGTCGATGTCCTGCTTTACGGACTAAACGGCCCCATCACGGCGGGAGACGGCCATTACAACAGCTCCATGCCCTCTTTCCATCGTCTTTCCAACGACGAAATCGCCCGCATCCTGACATTCGTCGCAAGTCAGGAAATGCCCGCAGACGCCCCCAAATTCACTGCCGCTGACATCGCAGCCGCACGAGCTCATCCGATGTCGGCGGCGGATGTCCTGCAGGAACGCCAGAGGCTGGACCTGCAAACCCCCGTTCATTGAAGCCTTTCGCTTCCCCTTTCCCAGCAAATGAAGACAGAACCCATGCAGCGCGTATTTTCCGGCATTCAGCCAACCGGCATTCCCCATCTGGGCAATTATCTCGGAGCAATCCGCAACTGGGTTACGCTGCAGGAAGACCACGACTGCGTCTTCTGTCTGGTGGACCTGCACTCCATCACGATGCCCTGGGACCCGCAAACCCTGCGTGAACAGACACTCGGCTCAACAGCCTGCCTGCTCGCGGCCGGAATCGAACCCACACGTCTGTACAACCAGTCCGCCGTCAGCGCGCATGCCCGCCTCGGCTGGATTTTCAACTGCGTCTCACGCCTCGGCTGGCTCAACCGCATGACCCAGTTCAAGGACAAGGCTGGCAAGAACCGCGAGAACCATTCGGCGGGCCTGTATGTCTATCCCAACCTGATGGCCGCTGACATTCTGGCCTTCCACGCAACCCGCGTCCCCGTCGGCGAAGACCAGCGCCAGCATATCGAACTTACCAACGATATCGGCCAGAAATTCAATCACGACATGGGCGTGGAGTTCTTCCCGCAAGTGGAAGCCTTCATTCCGCCTGCCGCGGCCCGCGTCATGAGCCTGCGCGACGGCAGCAAGAAAATGTCCAAGTCCGACCCGTCAGAACAGAGCCGCATCGTCCTGACCGACACGGCAGATGACATCGCCTTGAAGATCCGCCGCGCCAAAACTGATTCCGAACCGCTCCCCAGCGAAATGGACGGTCTGAGCGAACGTCCGGAAGCCCGGAACCTCGTCTCCATCTATGCAGCCATGTCGAATGAAACACCGGCAGACATTCTGGCCCGTTTCAGCGGTCAGGGCTTTGGCCCGTTCAAGAACGCTCTCGCGGATCTTCTGGTGGAACGTCTGGCCCCGGTCGCCAGCGAAACACAGCGCCTACTTCAGGACGAAGCACATCTGCTCTCGGTTCTGCGTGCCGGTGCCGAACGTGCAAACAGCGTTTCGGAACCGATCGTTCAGGAAGCCGAACGCCTCGTCGGCTTCCTACGTTAAAATTTCAGAGGCTGGACGACCGGGAAACCGGTTCGTTCAGCAGATCCATGATCTCGGCAGCCGCTGCATCGGCAGGCGTTCCCACAGGCGGCGCGAGCATCTCAAGCACGTCGGCAAATGCCATACGCTGCTTTTCCACCACCTGCGGATCGCTCAACAGCTTCGAGACCATCTCGGCCAGCTTCTTCGGCGTGCAGTCTTCCTGAAGCAGTTCCGGCACAACTTCCCGACCAGCTAGCAGATTGACCATCGCCACATGCGGCACTTTGATCAGACGCCGCGCGATTGTTGCCGTCACCGGATTGACCCGATACGTCACCGCCATCGGCACATTGCCCATCGCAAGCTCCAACGTAGACGTCCCTGACTTGGTCAGGGCGCACTGCGCTGCCGCAAAGGCATCGTGCTTGTCATGGATGTCCGTGACGATATGCGGCTGGATCGGCCATTTGCGGATCAATTGACGGATCGTCGGCGCAATCACAGGCGCAACCGGGATCACAGGACAGATATCCGGATACTGCACCCGCAGTAGATCCAACATCTTACGGAACACAGGCAGAAGCCGGGGCGCTTCCGAACGCCGACTGCCCGGCATCAGGATCACGACCGGCGCATGGGGCGGAATATTGTGCCTCAACCTGAACCGCTGCGCATTCCCCTGCCGAACACCGGACTGAAGCACCGGATGCCCGACAAACCGCCCCTCAAGTCCGCGTTTTGCAAACCATTCAGGCTCGAAAGGCAACAGGCAAAGAAGCCTGTCCCACAGACCCGGAAATTCCTTGACCCGGCTTTCCCGCCAAGCCCAGACCTGCGGCGCCACATAATGAACGCGCTTGATCCCGGAACGCTCGATCTTCTGCAACAGCCGCAGGGCAAAACCCGGACTGTCGATCGTCACGACAAGATCGGGTTTCCGCAGTTCGATATCCTGCACGGCTTCGAGAAGCCGCTGCGACAGATGCCGCAGCCGGGGCAGAACCTCGACAAACCCCATCACCGCCAGATCGCTCATGGGAAACAGGCTGTGCAGCCCCAACGCTTCCATGCGCCCCCCGCCAACACCGGCAAAAACCAGCGACGGGTCCTGCGCATGAAGCGCCTGCATCAGGCGCGCGCCAATCACGTCTCCACTGGCCTCACCTGCCAGAATCCAGATCACCCGCCCATAACAGGGCAAAGGCGTGGTCTTTTGGGAAGGGTCCACCGTGGCCTGTCCGTCAGATCCGGATTCTGGAAGAGAGTTCATCGACGCAGTACTGCCCCTGTTGCCTTGAGAACCGCAGCTTCCACCGATTTGGAAACTGCTTCAAGCTGCGTATCCGTAAGACTCTCGGTCTGCGGCTGCAAGACCACTTCCACACCGAGCGAGCGATGCCCTTCCGGCAGACTGCCGCCTTCGAACACATCGAACAGACGCACATCCTGCACCAGATTGCGATCCGCCATCCGCACCGCTTTCAGAACGGCCTGGATTTCGACATCCGGTCCGGCAACGAAGGCAAAGTCACGTCGCACAGGCTGCAACGCCGACAGGACAGGCACGGATTTCCGTTTGACCTTCGGCTGCGGCACCTGATCCAGATAGACTTCAAACGCCACCACGGTTCCGCTCAGGCCCAAGGCGCGTGCAACACGCGGATGCAATTCACCAAAGCTACCCAGGACCGTCTTCGGTCCCTGCCGGACCTGCCCTGACCGACCCGGATGATAGAAGCCCGGAGCATCCGCCGTCACGGAGAGTGCAGCTTCCGGCACGCCAAGCGCCACCAGAGCCGCCGACAGATCCGCCTTCGCATCCCACAAGGTTGCATCATGCGCGGCCACACCCGGCTCACGCGCTGTCTGTCCAGCCCGCAGTCCGGCAAGACGCAGATGCTGCCCTTCGGCATCAAAGCACGGTCCGACTTCGAACAGCGCACCTTCTCCCGAAACACCGAGGCCACGCGCCAGATTGCGAGACAGCGCCCGCGCCAGATTGACCAATGGGGTCGGACGGAGCTGATCCAGATCCGTGGCGATCGGGTTCAGAAGATGCTGGGTCTCCGGCAGATCTCCGAACAGTGCAGCATCGTCCTGCGCCACAAAGGAAAAGCCGACTGTCTCAGTCAATCCACGCGCCGCACAGATCCGCCGAAGCAGAGCCGCACGGGCCTGAAGAGACGTCACAGCCGGAGCCGGAACCACCGTCACCTGCGGCAACGCGACCGCCGGGACATTGTCCAGCCCGTAAAGACGCAGCACTTCTTCAAGAAGATCGCACTCCGCCTCCATGGCCCGAACATGATCGGCAGCCTTCGCCGCCATAGCCTCATCCAGCGTCGGGGCCTGCGCCAGAACCTGTCCCGAAGCGACATCATTCCGCCAGGACGGCACAAGGAACGTCGCGGCGTCCGCCGTCTGCTCCGTCACCTCAAAGCCGAGATGTTCCAGAGCGCGTACGGCATCTTCAGACGCGATATCCACGCCCCCCAACGTCTTCAGGCGCTCGAAACGCAACGTCGCGGTCCGCTTCCAGTCTGGCAGAGTGCCCGCTTCGATAATTTCGCTGACTTCACCGCCACACAGATCACGGATCATGACCGTGGCGGCTTCAAGCCCGTTGAGAACCTGTGCCGGATCAATCCCACGCTCGAAACGCTGGCGCGCATCGGTGTGAATGGCCAGACGACGTCCAGTCAGGGCAATCCGCACCGGATCAAATAAAGCAGATTCTACGAACACATCCGTCGTGTTCTCATCCACACCACTGCTCTCGCCGCCAATCAGCCCGGCAAGCGACTGCACCCCGGCTTCATCGACAATGACCATGTCCTCGGTTCCGAGCACATATTCGCGTCCGTCAAGGCCGGTGAAGGTCTCGCGAGCCGCGTGCGTCACCGTCAGCGTATCGCCTTTAAGTTTCGCAAGATCAAAGACATGCAGCGGTCGGCCAAGATCATATGTAAGGTAATTCGTTACATCGACGAGCGCCGAAATCGGCTTGACCCCAACGGCCTCCAAACGCCGCCGCAGCCAGTCCGGGCTCGGCCCGTTCTTCACATTCCGAATAACGCGCCCAACGATATACGGACAGGCCGGATGCTCGGTTTTCCATGCCAGCGGAGATGGAAAATCGCCTTCCACGGCTTCCGTAAGCCAGGGTTTGAGACGTCCGATGCCTCCTGCAGCCAGATCCCGCGCAATGCCACGAATGCTCAGCGCATCGCCACGATTGGGCGTAATCGCGATCTCGATAACCGGATCGTCCAGTTCCGCATAGGCAGCATAGGACTCCCCAATCGGAGCTGCTTCGGAAAGCTCGGCAATCCCGTTGCTTTCCTCGCCCAGCCCCAGCTCCTTCAGGGAGCACAGCATTCCGTTGCTGTCCTGCCCGCGGATCTTGCCCTTCTTGATGGTGATATCGAGACCCGGAACATACGTCCCCGGCGTAGCGAAAATCACATGCAGACCCGCGCGTGCATTCGGCGCACCACACACAACCTGCACGTCTTCAAAACCACCGCCAGCCGCCACACGACAGACCTGAAGCCGGTCCGCATCGGGATGACGATGCGCTTCGACAATCTTGGCCGTCCGGAAACCCACCAGACGGTCGGCAGGATTCTCAACGCCTTCGACCTCAAGCCCGATAACGTTCAGCCGGGCGCAGATGTCTTCAACAGAAGCCGTAAAATCAAGATGTTCACGCAGCCATGAAAGAGAGAACTTCATGTCACACGCCCTCCGTCAGCGTGGCAGGCGAAAACGCCGAAAATCCATAATGACGCAGCCAGCGCAGGTCGCTCTCATAGAAAGAGCGCAAATCGGGGATGCCATTCTTCAGCATCGCCAGACGCTCTATTCCCATTCCGAACGCAAAGCCCTGCCATTCAGCCGGGTCCAGTCCGCAATTCGCCAGAACCCGCGGATGGATCATCCCCGAACCCAGAACCTCAAGCCAGTCAGACCCTCCGCCGATCTCGCCCGTCGCCTTCGACCAGCCGATATCGACTTCCATGGAAGGCTCAGTGAACGGAAAGTAAGAGGCCCGGAAACGAACAGGCAGGTTCGGCTTGTCGAAATAAACGCGCAGGAACTCGATCAGGCAGCCTTTGAGATGACCCAGCGTGATATTACGATCCACCACCAGACCTTCGCACTGATGGAACATCGGCGAATGCGTGGCATCATGGTCGGCACGATACGTCCGGCCGGGTGCAATAATACGGATAGGAGGCTGTGAGCCGAGCATCGTGCGGATCTGCACGCCCGATGTCTGCGTCCGCAGCACCCGTGGCTCTCCGCCTTCAGTCTTTGGCGGCAGATAGAATGTGTCGTGCTCGGTCCGTGCAGGATGATGGTCCGGCGTGTTGAGCGCCGAGAAATTGTGCCACTGGCTCTCGATATCCGGTCCTTCGGCAACGGAAAAACCCATCGCGCCGAAAATGGCCGTCATTTCTTCAATGGTGCGGCTGATGGGATGGATGGTGCCCGTCACAACCGCAGGCGCCGGCATCGTCACATCGACGCGCTCAGAGCGCAGACGGGCTTGAAGCGCCTCTTCCTCAAGATCACGACCACGCGCCTCGACAGCGGCCGTCAATTCGTCGCGCAGACGGTTCAGCGCCTGACCGCGCTCCTTGCGCTCCTCAGGTTCCAGCTTGCCGAGCTGCTTGAGCAAACCAGTCAACGCACCGGATTTACCCAGTGTCCCGACGCGGATCGCGTCCCACTGCGCACGGTCCTGCGCGCCAGCCAGCGCCGCCAGCGTGTCATTCCTGAGTATATCGAGATCGTCAGCCATACCGCCCATCTCCTGCAGCACAAAACAAAACGGGCCGTCCTGATAACAGGACGGCCCGCCAGCCACCAGACCCCGAGGATGGGATCAAGCCGGAAAAAGCTCAGCCGAGAGCGGCCTGGGCCTTCTTCACGATTTCACCGAAAGCGGCGCTATCGTCAAAAGCGATGGCAGCGAGAACCTTACGGTCGATCTCGATGCCAGCCTTGTCCAGACCGTTGATGAAGCGGCTGTAGGTCAGACCGTGCTCGCGGACGGCAGCGTTGATACGCTGGATCCACAGGGCGCGGAAATCACGCTTCTTGTTGCGACGGTCACGATACGCATAACGCAGCGCCTTCTCGACGCGCTCGAGAGCAATGCGATAGTTCGTGGACGAACGGCCACGATAGCCCTTGGCGAGCCCGAGAACCTTCTTGTGACGGGCGTGCGACGTTACGCCCCGCTTGACACGTGCCATAGTACCTTATCTCCTCAGAGCCCGTAGGGCGCCCACTGCTTGATTGTCTTCGCATCCATGTCCGTCATGGTCTGGGGACCACGGTTGGTGCGCTTCATCTTCTGCGGACGGTTGATAAGGCCATGGCGCTTGTTGCCCGGGCCGCACATCACTTTGCCGGTCGCGGTGATCTTGAACCGCTTCTTGACCGACGACTTGGTCTTCATCTTGGGCATTTCGGTCTCCCTCGCCGTAAACGATTGGTCCCTCGCACAGTAGGGACTCTGCACGGCCGGGCATGCCACTCGTGGCCCGGACGCGTGCGCGGAAGCGGTGTCCTTATCGGAGGCCAAAGTATTCTGCAAGCGCATTATTTTCTTGAACGCTCAATCATAAGTGCCTCCTTTCCTCAAGTCACGACGACGTGAATGTCCTCACAGTGACGTGAGCAAAGTGAACCTTCTGACATCTTGACCCTTGATATCCTTCCATGTGCTTTGTCCGGAAGTCACCGTGCTGCACCAGAACAACATCTTCAGGAACATCATGAGCACATCATCCCGGCCAGGGCTCTGGGCCCTGATAACGGCCGCGGTCTTCGCGCTTTGCGGCGCGATCCTTACCGTAGGCGGCGCCTGGGTCGCCGCTATCGGCGGCCCACTCTATTACGTCCTCCTTGGCCTGGCACTTCTTGCCACGGCTTTCCTCTCATTCCGACGCAATCCGGCTGCACTCTATCTGTTCGCAGTCGTCGTTTTCGCAACGGTCATCTGGGAACTCACAGTTGTCGGCCTCGACATCTGGGCCCTGATCCCGCGTTCGGATATCGTCATCATTCTCGGCATCTGGCTGCTGCTGCCGTTCGTCTCCCGTCAGATCGGCGGAACGCGTACGACCATTCTGCCGCTCGCAGGTGCCGTTGGCGTTGCGGTGCTGGCCCTGTTCGCCAGCCTCTTCACGGACCCGCACGACATCAGCGGCGAACTACCGACGCAGATCGCAAATGCCTCCCCCGTCGACCCGGACAACGTCCCGGCCAGCGAATGGCACGCTTACGGCCGTACGCAGGCCGGTGACCGCTGGTCCCCGCTGAATCAGGTCAATGCATCGAACGTCAGCAACCTCAAGGTCGCATGGCATATTCATACGCACGATATGATGACGCCCAACGACCCGGGCGAAGCAACGAACGAAGCCACCCCGATCGAATTCAACAACACGCTTTACATGTGCTCCCTGCACCAGAAGCTGTTTGCGATCGACGGCGCGACCGGCAACGTCAAATGGGTCTATGATCCGAAACTCCAGATCAATCCCGGCTTCCAGCATCTGACCTGCCGTGGCGTCAGCTTCCACGAAACGCCGGCCAATGCGACCGATTCCGATGGCAATCCCGCTCCGACGGACTGCGCCAAGCGCATCATCCTGCCGGTTAACGATGGCCGTCTGGTTGAAGTCGACGCGGACACGGGCAAGACCTGCTCGGGCTTCGGCACCAATGGCGAAATCGATCTGCGCGTTCCGAACCAGCCCTACACGACGCCCGGCCAGTACGAGCCGACGTCCCCGCCGGTCATTGCGGACAAGCTGATCATCGCCAACAGTGCGATCACCGATAACGGTTCGGTCAAGCAGGCTTCGGGCGCCACGCAGGCATTCGACGTCTATACCGGCAAGCGCGTCTGGGTCTTCGATGCCTCGAACTCCGACCCGAACCAGCTTCCGGATGAAAACCATCCTGTCTTCCATCCGAATTCTCCGAACTCCTGGATCGTGTCGTCCTACGACAAGAACCTGAACCTCGTTTACATTCCGATGGGCGTGGGCACTCCCGACCAGTGGGGCGGGTATCGCACGAAGGATTCCGAGCGTTTTGCTCCGGGCATCGTCGCGCTGAACGCAGACACGGGCAAGCTCGCCTGGTTCTACCAGACGGTTCATCACGATCTGTGGGACATGGACGTTCCGTCCCAGCCGAGCCTCGTGGATATTACGCAAAAGGACGGCACACTTGTTCCGGCCATGTATATCCCGACCAAGACCGGCGATATCTTCGTCCTCGACCGTCGCACCGGCAAGGAAATTGTCGCAGCTCCGGAAACCCCCGTTCCCGGCGGCGCTGCTCCTGGCGATTACACCAACCCGACACAGCGGATGTCCAAGCTGACCCTGCGTCCGAAGAACCCGCTGAACGACTCCGATATCTGGGGCGGCACGATCTTCGACCAGATGTTCTGCAGCATCTATTTCCACAGCCTGCGCTACGAGGGCCCCTTCACGCCACCGTCGCTTCAGGGCTCGCTCATCTTCCCGGGCGATCTGGGAATGTTTGAATGGGGTGGCCTAGCCGTCGATCCGCAGCGTCAGGTGGCTTTTGCCAACCCAATCTCCCTGCCGTTCGTCTCCCAGCTGGTTCCTCGCGGACCGGGCAACCCGCTCTGGCCTGAAGAAAACGCCAAAGGCACAGGCGGCGAAACCGGCCTGCAGCACAACTATGGCATTCCCTATGCCGTCAACCTGCATCCGTTCCTGGATCCAGTGCTGCTGCCGCTCGGCATTAAGATGCCCTGCCGCACGCCGCCCTGGGGCTATGTCGCCGGTATTGACCTGAAGACCAACAAGGTCGTCTGGCAGCACCGCAACGGCACTCTGCGTGACTCGATGTATGGCAGCTCCCTGCCGATCCCGCTCCCGCCGATCAAGATCGGTGTCCCGAGCCTTGGTGGCCCGCTCTCCACGGCTGGCAACATCGGTATCCTGACGTCGTCCATGGATTACTACATCCGGGCTTACAACCTGACGACGGGTAAGGTCCTCTGGCAGGATCGTCTGCCGGCTGGTGCCCAGAACACTCCGATGACCTATGCCATCAACGGCAAGCAGTACATCGTGACCTATGCTGGCGGACACAACTCGTTCCCGACCCGCATGGGCGATGACATCATCGCCTACGCCCTGCCCGATCAGAAATGATCTGACAGGACCACACAGGTCATGAAAAAGGGGAGGTGCCATCCGGCATCTCCCCTTTTTTGATGGCAGCGTACTGGCCACAGACATGTTCGTTACATATGGTAATAATTCGGTCGCAGACGAAAGACATGCCATGAGATTGCCCGCCGCCCGCCCCGCACTCGCTGTGACGGTCATATTTTTAAGTACGATGATAACAGCACACGCCGAGGATAAGTCTCTCGGAGCAATGCTGGACCCCCACCATCATGGTCAGCTCATCTACCCACCGGCGGAACTCGAACAACGCAAAAGCGGTACGGCCCATATCCGCTGCACCATCAGTGCCATGGGTTTTCCCACAGAATGTGAGACATCCGCCTCACAGCCGGATTTCGCGCTCGCTGCCGAACATCTGGCCTATAGTTCAAAATTCCTGCCAGCTTACGAACATGGCAGCCCCGTTCAGAGCACGTGGGAATATGCATATACTTTCCACGCGCACCCCGACCTGACGAGCCCGCTGCTCGATAAGCTCCATTCTGCACCGCCCCATTATCCCGAAGCGGCAGATGTCGCCGCACTTGGCGCGCACATCGCCGTCACCTGCCAGATTGATCCGATCGGTGTCGCCCATGACTGCACCGCCAGCGACGGCCCCGCTATCCTGAAACAGGCATCGCTCGCCTATTTCGGTCTCGCAAGATACTACCCGGCCCTGAAGGACGGTCAGCCCATTTCGGCGCAGTATCACGGCAGCATCAACTGGGACTCATCTCATCCCGCGGATCAGAAAGGATTTCGCTAGTTCAGCGGCAATGAGGCAACTTGCGCCGCACCCGAAACATAATGCATGATTTCCAAAAATCTGGGACGCGGCTTCCACGACCCGGTCCTTCTTTGGAGACCTTCATCATGTCATTCCGCCGCCTGTCCGTTGCCGCTTTTGCCGTTATGGCCCTCGGGGCCCAGATGGCTCATGCCAAGCCCTGTCGTGATGACAAGGGCAAGTTCACAAAATGTGAAGCCCCTCCGAAACCGAAGCCCTGCCGTGACGCAAAAGGCAAGTTCACCAAGTGCCCCGCACCTGCCACCAGCACGGCTCCTGCAACAGCTCCGAAGTAACATTTCACACCCCCGAAGGCCTCAGCCAACGGGGGTTTTCACGCCTGAAGGGCGGCCCGCTTCTGGATAGCCTGCGCCATGGCTTCCACCCCGTTGCCGCGATTTGTCGAAAGCGCTTTGACCAGCCCCATCTCGTGCAAAAATACCGGACTTGTCCCAAGGATTTCTGCGCTGGATCGGCCTGAGTAAACCCTCAGCAACAGCGCCACGAGCCCCTGAACGATCGCAGCATCGGATGCACCGGCAAAAAACAGCTTCCCGTCGCGCTCAACCGCTTCAAGCCAGACCTGGCTCTGACAGCCCGGAACACGATGGACATCATCCTGCCAGTCTTCCGGAAATGGCGGCAACTTGCGGCCCATCTCGATGATGTACTGATACCGCTCCATCCAGTCGTCAAACAGACTCAGCTCAGCCTCGATCTCCTCAATGGCTGCCGCAGCAGTGTCTTCCGGGGGAACAAAATAGGCATCACTCACGCGTCATAATCTCCGTTACAGGCTTCAGTCCGTGCTCCCGCTGCCGTGACGCATGGTTTCGGCAACGGCTCTGCGCAAGGCGTCCTGCGTAAAAGGCTTTGGCAGAAGCAGACCGTTTTCAGGCGTCGGCATATCATCTGTATGTCCGCTGATAAACAACACCTTCAATCCCAACACGGCTTTCTGTAACGCTGCCGCACAGGTCAGGCCATCATGATCAGGCATCCGCATATCGACGATCGCCAGATCAAACGGAGAGGATGGATCAACAGAATTCAACGCCTCTTCCAGCGAAGAAACAGCCGTCACCTTATGTCTGTCCTGTGTAAGGAAACCGGCTGTCACCATGCGTACCGGCGCTTCATCATCCAGAACCAGAACCTTCAGCGACCACCCGACACTCCCGCCGGGACGTTCAGGCTGACTAACTCCCTGCTGCCCGCTCCGCGCTACAGGCAGAATCAGCGTCATGCGCGTTCCCTCACCCACGACACTGTCGACAACGATCTCCCCATAACTGCGGCTGAGGAACCCATACACACTCGACAGGCCCAGCCCCGTCCCGCGCCCGACATCCTTGGTCGTAAAGAACGGATCAAAAATTCTCGCCGCAATGTCCGGCGTCATGCCCGCACCTTCATCCACGACGTCCAGCGCCACTGCTCGATTGAGACAACACTCCGCAGGCAGGTCCGTCCGCTTCTGATCCACAACCCGCGCGCTGATCCGCACCGTTCCACCGTCCGCCATGGCATCGCGTGCATTCACACACAGATTCAAAAGCGCCATTTCAAGCTGATCGGCATCCGACCACACCAGCGGCAGATCCTGCGGGAGGTCTTCAACGCACAGCGCACAAGGTGACGCCACCGCAGGCGCACCACGCTTCTTGAGGCTCTGACGCAGAAGATCCGTCAAACCGGGCAAAAGCTGCTCCAGCGATACCGCGGACAGCCGCGCCTCGCGCGGACGTCCAAACTGGAGCAACCGTCGTGTCAAAACCGCCCCGCGTTGCGCCGAATCAGCAGCATTGCGCAGCAGCGTTAAAGACGCCTCGTCAAGATCGGCAATATCTTCCAGCAGTTCGAGAGACCCGGAAATCGCGGCGAGCAGATTATTGAAATCATGAGCAATTCCTCCTGCCAGAGTCCCAAGAGACTGAAGCTTTTCCGCCTGTCGCAGCCGTGATTCCATGGCAACACGCGATGTCACATCCCGGTCCATACTGACCTGCCAGGCATCTTCCGAAGCCGCACCTTCCGGCCACGCCAGCGCCAGTCGCGTCAGTTCATGCCAGCGCATGGACGTTTTGCCATCCTCCTGCGCAAGAACTTCCCCAACCAGCCGTTCTTCCTGCCCGGACCTGCGGACGCTCTCTCGCATAGCCTCCACGTCAGGCCACAGATTTTCCGGAAAATGGGCCTGCTCGGTTTCGGCACCATTTTCGGATTCATCGCGCACATTGCTGCGGATGCACCGCCCGTCGCGATCAGAAAAAACCAGTCCAATCGGCAGCGCTTCCATCAGTCCCCGCAGCAGAGCCTGCTCGGTCCGCAACGCCCGCTGCGCCAGACAATGCTGCGTGACTTCCCCAACCAGTGAACGCAGCGCATCCGAATCCCAAGGCTTGTGCACATAAGCCTGTACCTGCCCCTGATTCAGCGCCGATACGACGGCCTCCAGATCGGCATATCCCGTCAGCAGAATACTGCGCGCGTCCGAAACGGCCCGCGCCTGCATCAGCAACTGGTCCCCAGTCAGGCCTGGCATCCGCTGGTCGGAAATGATGGTCGCAACATCCCGATGTTCCCGCAGCAGATCCAGTGCCCGCAGCGGGTCCGTCGTGGACAGGATTTCATACTGGTCTTCCAGCAGATCCGTCAGGGCAACGAGGATTTCCTCCTCATCGTCCACCAACAGAATCAGAGGACGCGACGGTCCCTTTGCGCTCCAGAAAGTCATGCTGCGCGGCCAGTCGCCACCGGCCCCTCCTCGGTCATGCGAACGGGCAGACTCAGCCGGAAACAGGCTCCGATACCATGCCCGCCCGGCAGATTGGCGTCCGTTACTTCGATCGTCCCGTCATGCGCTTCCATGACACTATAGGCAATGGCCAGTCCCAGCCCCGTCCCTGTTCCCACAGGTTTGGTCGTGAAAAACGGGTCAAAGATCCGTGTCCGCAATTCATACGGCAGACCCGGCCCGTCATCGCTCACACTCATTTCATAACGCCCGTTCTCCAGACGCGAGGCGATGACGATCGTACCGCGCACCACATCACTATCCACGGACAGATCCGCGAGCGCATCCGCCGCATTGGAAATGATGTTCATGACAACCTGATTAAGAAATGCCGGCTGACAGACCAGTTCAGGCGGTGCCTGAAGGTCCTTCCGAACCACAATCCCCGGCCCCAGTTTATGGGCCAGCAAAGCCAGCGCCGTGTCCAGCGCGGCCGGAACATCGACCTTCTGGAACGAGCTTTCATCCAGACGTGAAAACCGCCTCAGGCTCAGCACCAGATTTTGAATCCGCTGCAAGCCGAGCTTCATGGAGTCCAGACGCGACATGCCTTTTTTCGTCAGCGAGATTGCCTCGTCAGACGCATTGACGCCCTGTAACCGCTTCAACGTCCGCGCCACCGTATCGGCATGGGCAATCGTGAAGGCCAGCGGATTGTTAATCTCGTGCGCAATCCCGGCCACCAGTTCACCCAGCGAGGCCATTTTTGCCGTCTGCACGAGCTTGGACTGCGCCTGAAGAAGCCGCTCGTTCGTGCGCGCCAGCTCCATATTGGCCTGCGCCAGCGCTTCGGCCATTTCCGCCTTGGCTCGTGCGGCCTCCAGTGTCAGCGCGTTCTGCTGACGCTCGATTTCCTGCTGGCGGAACTCGTCCTGCGCCATTCTGCGCTGGGCCAGCGTCCGGATTCGCATCGCAAGAGCTTCAAGCGCGATATCGCTCGGCACCAGATCATCGATTCCGGCTTCAAAAAATTCTCCGGAAGACTGCCGCCTGAACCGTGATGCCTCCACGATCCCCAACGTCCGGAACGGAATGCCACCGGCCTCCAGAACAGCCTGCCGCCGCGCATCCAGAAGACGGCAGAATTTCAGATCCTCGTCCCCGCTCCCAAGTTCCAGCACCAGACAATCCGGACTGTCGGCTCCCCGCAGCCATCCGCCTTCGATCAGATCGTCCGAACGTTCAATTGATGTCACGGTATGCCCGTCACGCCAGAGCAACTCTCCCAGCGTCGTTTCGGGTGCTTCCTCAGCTGTATCGTCTTCGTCTTCCTCCTCGCGTGGAGAATTGACGATCACGATCCGGGCCCGACGCAACCGGGATGCTTCATCCACCTGAAGAAGCTCAGGCCCTTCCCGCAACAGCGCCCGCATCCGCAGAACCATCAGGTCAGGATGAGCCGATTTGGAAATATAAGCGTCAGCCCCGCTTTCGAGCCCCTCACGCTCGACGCCCGGCGACGCATCTTCCGTCAGCATCAGGATCGGAATGTTGCGAGTCAGCGCATCCAGCCGCAGCCGCCGCGCAAGCTGCCCTCCGCTCATCCCCGGCAGTTCGGTACAGGCCACCACCAGATCAGGCATCGTATCCTCGATCGTGCCCAAACCTTCCTCGCCGCTCGTCGCGCAGGTGAGCGCAAAGCCTTCATTGACCAGAATCCGGGCAATCTGCCGGGCATGGTCGCAGTCAGGCTCCACCAGAACGACCCGGGGCATATTCGGCGTTACCATCGGCATCTCGAATTCAGGAAAAGGCATGACGGCACGGGAAAGTTTGCATTGGCGATCTCTTGCAGCTAGTCCGAAGTGAACCATTCGTCCGATTTCAGGGACGAACACTAACTCCCGTTGCCGGACCACTGGAAGCCATATCTCATGGACATGCAGCCCCCGCCCCATATCACGGACCGTCTCCTCGGTAGCAGAAGCCGGAGCGAGTCATCGCTCACAACATCGTCGATGATCCGGATGGGCGTCTGGTCCGTCTGCTATTTTGCTTTCTATCTGGCCCAGCAGATTGCCGAACTCATGGCGCCTCTCCTGCTGATTCTGGGTCTGGGCTGGTACATTCTTCCGCACATCGTCAATGCGATCACAACCAGCGCAGCCAGTGCCGACCCACAGGCACGCGACGTCATGAATCACGTCGCCGGAACCCTTCCGACCCATCTTCAAATCGGCAGCCACCTCATCACGCCGGGCTCCCTTATTTTCGACGGCATCCTGCTCATGGCCGTAGCTGCCATCGGGGCCACACTCTCGGCACTCGCCGCCCGCAACATGTAAGCCCCCCCCCGGGGCGGCCCAAACCGGGGTTCAGGAAAAATGTCCGATCCCCGGAAGAAAACCGAAAACCCCCGCGCCCTTGCAGTACCACAACGCCGCAGCTCCGGAGCCCGCCAGCACAAGACTGGCACCCCAGGCCGCAACCCAAAGACCCGTAGACCCGATCATCGACGGACCAACCTGTTCAGTCCGTGCCTGAACGTCGCCAGCTGAACGGGAATGCAGGACAGCCGAACGGCGCTCAGCGTTTCGTCCCGCCATCACCCCGGTCGCCCGGAATGTTCCTTCCGAAACGGACGAAGGGGCGTCCACCACATCAGGCTTGCTGCTGCTTTCCTCTTCCGGAACTTCAAAAACAGCCGGCGTGGCTTCGGGAACAGATTCCTGCGCCGTCACCGCAGGGGCAGTCATTTCCCAACTGTCTCCACAATTGGCGCAGCGCAGACGCTTAACCCCTTTTGCCATCGCCTCCGGTACTTCAAAGACCGCATGACAATGGGGGCATTCAATGCGCATTCAATCAATCCCTTCGACAGCCGGCTCCGATCCAGCCTAGCCTGATCCGCGTACTTGTCTGTTATGACAAAATGATCGTTATTAAATGGTTAATAAATTACTCCAATTTTCAATGAAAGCGTCATGATCCGCCTCCTGAATGTCTCGATGATGCCTCCCGGCGTAGGGCAGCCGGTCTTGCGAAACCTGACGCTTTCCGTGCCGCAGGGAGAGTTCCGCTGGCTGCTCGGACCATCCGGCGCTGGCAAGTCGAGCCTTCTGCGCCTCCTGACGCTCGAAACACGCCCATCCGCCGGTCAGATGGACCTGCTCGGCGTTTCCGTCAGCCACGCCAGCCGCGCAACGCTGCGAAACCTGCGCCGAAGAATCGGGTTTGTTCCTCAGGACTATCGCCTGATCGGGGAATGGACGGTGTTCGACAATGTGGCTCTCCCGCTCAGACTGCGCGGCGCTTCCGAGCGCGACACCAGACGCGAGGCGTTCGCCGTACTGGAATGGCTGGATGTGGCACATCTCGCCGATAAGCGCCCCGGCGCCCTGTCCGGCGGTGAGCAGCAGCGCACGGCCATTGCCCGCGCCCTGATCGGTCGCCCCGAACTCCTGCTCGCCGATGAACCGACCAATGCGCTCGAAGACGCGCAGGCCAGACGCCTTCTGACGACATTTCAGGAATTGATCGAAATGGGCACGACCGTCATCGTCGCCACCCATAACGAGGCCTTGGTCCGCGAAGCTCCGGCAGCCTCCATCATCCTTCAGGACGGCACGATCGCAAATACCGACATTCAGAACGGAATTTCCACCCGACGGGCAGAACGCTCATGAGTGCCCCGGTCTCCCCCGGACTGCGTTCAGGCAGCCTGCCGCTTCTGGTCGCACTCATGACCCTGCTCGCAGGCCTCTCACTTGCTGGGCTGGCAGGCGTGCAGACCCTTGCCGAAAGCTGGTCCGGTGCCGCCCGAAACGCAACCACAATCGAGATCCCGTCCGACACGCCCCAGCTTGCAGACCACACCCACACCTTAGTCCAGACCCTGAACAAAACGCCCAATGTCACGGCAGTCCGCGAACTCTCCACCAAAGAAGTTCAAACCCTTCTCGCACCATGGCTGGGGCAGGTGTCTGACAGCGCAGGCCTTCCCGGCCTCTCACTGCCTGTCGTCCTGATTGTCGCCCATACCGGCACGCCCGATCTGGGCACGATCGTACATAACGTCCTGCCTGAAGCCGTCGTGGAAGAAGACCGCCGCTGGGGTGAACGCCTCAACGGCCTGGGAAGCAGCCTGATCGCCTGTGCATGGCTGGCCGTCAGCCTCATCGCGGCCATTGCGGTTCTTTCAGTCGGCATGACCGTCCGCCGTTCCGTCATGGCCCAGCGCAAGGCCGTCGAAATCGTCCATTTCCTTGGCGCAGGAGACCTGACCATCTCCAGCAGGATCGCCGGACGGGCAGCATTGCTCAGTCTCGCCGGAGGGTTCGTCGGCCTTCTGCTTCTGAGCCCGGTCATCACCATGCTGGCCCGGAAGCTTACGCCTTTTTCACATGGCACACCTCCAACCGACTCTCCCGCCAACACATGGGACGCCCTGATCGCCGCATGGTGGAGCACCCTGCACGTCCTGCCGCGCATACTTCTTGAAGAACTCGGCGCCCTGCCCCTGATCGCCGCCTGTCTGGGTTGGCTCACCGCACAGACCGTCGTGCTCGCCTGGCTCCGACGCCTGCCATGACACGTCTCTTCCGGGCATGTCTGGCGCTGGGAGGTCTCTGGCTGGCGGGATTCGTCTGGTTCGTTCAGGACGCCAGCAGCCCTCCCGTCACCGCCACTGTCTGTGATGGCATTGTCGCCCTGACCGGCGGAGAACAGCGCGTCGATACGGCCATTACGCTCCTGCGAGGCGGATACGGACATCTGTTGTTGATTTCGGGCGTTGGGCCCCATGTTACACTGCAACATATCCTGCATCTTCAACAGGAACCCCTGTCCTCACCTCTGGCCGCACGCATCACTCTGGGGCGCCGCGCCACCAGCACAATCGGCAATGCCCATGAAACGGCCCAATGGGCCATGGACAACCGCCTGCACCGCCTTCTCGTCGTCACCTCCGGCTATCATATTCGTCGGGCCGTTCTCGAAATCCACCGCACAGCTCCCGATCTGGACCTCATCGCCTATCCGGTGGTGCCGCTCGCCCTGCAAGGCGTCCCTTCGCGCAGAACGCTTTTTCTGATGTTTCGGGAATACAACAAACTACTCGGCGCCGAAATTGGCGTCCTGACAGGCCTGCCAGATGGTCGTGAAGGACTGGATGGCGCCTGACAGCCCTTGTGCCGGACAGGTTTTTCTGGTGTGCAGAACACCATGATGAGCATTCTGCGCGGCGCCCTGTTCAATCTCTATCTCTTCTGGATCACCCTGTTCATGGGCCTCGGGACCATTCCGATCCGCCTGATGAAAAATCAGGATCTGGCCCTCTCTTATGCAAAACTCTGGGCGCGCGCCGTTCTGTTCGGCTTCACCCGGATCTCTTCGGTCCGGATCGAGATCACAGGTCAAGAGAACCTGCCACCCGGCCCGCTGCTGATCGCCTCGCAGCATCAGTCCTTCTTCGATGGCTTCATCTGGATGACCCTCGTTGACCGCCCCGACTACATCATCAAAACGGAACTGACACGCATACCCGTCGTCGGCCCGATGCTGCGTCTGACGGGCATGATTTCCGTCGACCGGAAAGCCGGATCAAAAGCCCTGCGCACCATGATGCAGGATGCAAAATCCGCTCACGACGCGGGCCGCCAGATCATCATCTTCCCCGAAGGCACCCGCACACTGCCCGGCGAACGTCATCCGATCCAGCCCGGTATCGTCGCTCTAGCACGACAGGCCAACGTTCCCGTCGTGCCCGTCGCAACCGATTCAGGGCTCTTCTGGGACCGAAACCCCTGGCTCAAACGTCCGGGCACCCTTCACGTTGTGATCGGTCAGTCCCTCCCGCCGCAACAGGAACGCAAGGCCTTTACCGAGGCTCTGGAAAGCACGTGGGACGAACTGTGCACAACCCACACCCTACCCAGAGATCCTGTGGATAACTCTGTGGACCCGGAAAACGCATGATCGGGCTGCAAAAAACTGAAATCTTTCAACGCTCTCTCAAGAACTTCGCGCTTCCAACATCCAACCATTAACAAAATCTCCATATCCTTTGGTTTTCTGCGGTTTTCACTACTGCACAACCGCCATGGCTTTTCTGACAAACCGGCCTGCAGACACACTTTCCGGCACTCCCGAAGCACTCTCTACGGCTGGGGATAAAACAAACAGGGGTTGACCAATCCCGCAGCCACTCCTGAAAAGAGATGCTCAATGGATCGTCCGCTCTTTACTGTCGGTTACAGCAAATATGCTGTGGTCTTGATTGCCATTCTCGCAATATCGATCCTCCTCGATACACTCTGCTGGCATCACACGATCCACCGGCTGGAGACCAGCGCCCACACCGCCAGCGCCACGGCAGACAAAAACGGCTGGGCCGTTCATGCGACTCCGTTACGGAGAGGCGGCTGGCCGTTCGGCGCATGGGTGGAACTGGAGCATCTGGACGTCACACATCCGGCATCGCCCGGTTCGCCCTACGACGCAGGCTGGGCCGCAGAGCATCTTCGTCTTGGAGGATCATGGGCCTCCCTGCTTCTCGCAGGATTTCCGCTTTCTCTGACGGGGCATCAGGCGATACGGCTTGTCCTGAATGACAAAATCCTGACTGTTCTGACGTCGGGTGTTCAGATCCGTTTCAGAAACCCAGAAGACCTGCGATTTTCAGCACCACAATTTCAGATGGCGCTCTCGGGCGGATGGCCTGACAGGCAGATCTTCGCAAAAAACCTCTCCGGACGCCTTATTCGCTTTCCCGAAGCCCTCGTCGGCGCAACACGGCTCGGCATAGAGGCAAAGACGGCGGAACTGTCCGGGTTTCCACTGCTCTATGGAGCCTCCGCCAACCTGCATCAGGCGCATCTTGCACTCGCCCTGACAGCATCCGTGTCTTCCACAGGCCGTTCATTTCTTGACCCGGCGTCATACGGCCGCCTCCTGCTTCAGGACGCCTCAGCCTCCCCGGCCTCGACAGACAGCCACATCACCCTGTCCGGCGCCCTCACCCTCCCAAGCCAAACCGGCACACTCACCCTCTCCCTAATCCACTGGCAGGAGCTTGCAGCACGCCTTCTGGATCGGCCCGAAATAGAGTCGCACCTCGCCCCAGACCTTCAGGCCGCCCTCCGCAAAGCGCTGGAAAAGGCTGCCGTTCCACAGCCCAAAAGCGAACAACCACTTTCGGTGGCGCTCCCCGTCGTCAACGGCCAGATCCTCCCGGATACACAGGCGATTTCCACGCTTTTCAACGGGACACTCCCTCCTCCCTGAGGCCGAAACTCCCGCTTGATTTCCATCAAAAAACCCACCGGAACACAGAACTTTCTCTGGCCAAACACGTTCTGTGGGTTCAAAAGACGGCGACACACGAAACGATCACAACTTCGTTATCCTCGTTCTGCGTGCGTCAGATCCCGCAGGGAGCGGCCTTGCTTCTGACGGAATCTGCCTCTCGCCATCTATCCAGAAGGCAACTGAAATGTTTGGCCTCTCGGCTTTATTCCTGGCGCGGTTCCAGTTCGCGTTTACGGTCGGGTTTCACATCGTGTTCCCGGCGTTCTCAATCGGTCTTGCAGCGTATCTGGCTGTTCTGGAAGGCCTCTGGCTTAAGACAGGCCGCAGCGCCTATCTGGACCTCTTCAAATACTGGCTGAAGGTCTTTTCCGTCGTCTTCGGCATGGGCGTGGTCTCCGGCCTCGTCATGTCCTACGAATTCGGAACGAACTGGTCGGCTTTCTCCCAGAAGGCCGGTCCGATCCTTGGCCCGATGCTGGCCTACGAGGTCATGACGGCGTTCTTTCTTGAAGCCGGGTTCCTCGGCGTCATGATGTTCGGCCTCAACCGCGTCGGCAAAGGCCTGCATTTCGCAGCCACCTGCATGGTCTCGATCGGCACGCTGATTTCCATGAGCTGGATCCTGTCCTCCAATTCCTGGATGCAGACTCCTCGCGGCTATCGCATCGACGAAGCCACTGGCCGCTTCCTGCCCGTCGACTGGTGGCAGATCGTCTTCAACCCGTCTTTCCCATACCGCATCGTCCATATGGGCCTCGCAGCCTTCCTGTGCGTGGCGTTTATCGTGGCAGGCGTGGCCGGATGGCATCTGCTCAAGGCGCGCCGTGAGGGCCGTCAGGCGTCCGAACAGGTCCGCCTGATGTTCTCCATGGCGATGTGGATGGCCGCCATCGTCTCCCCGATTCAGGTTCTAGCCGGTGATACGCAGGGCCTGAACACGCTGGAATATCAACCCGCCAAAATTGCCGCGCTTGAAGGTGATTGGGAGTCCGAAAGCCGCGCACCGGAAATCCTGTTCGGCATTCCCGACATGGAAAGCGAGACCACCCGCTACAAGATCGCCATCCCATATCTGGGCTCGCTGATCCTGACGCACAGCCTCGACGGCAAGGTCCCGGGCCTGAAGGACTTCCCAAAAGAAGACCGCGCCTATTCTCCGCTGCTGTTCTTCTCCTTCCGCATCATGGTCGCCCTCGGCATGTTGATGGTGCTGGTCGGTCTGTGGTCGCTTTATCTGCGCTGGAAAGGCAAACTGTACGACACGCCGCTTCTGCATCGGGTCGCATTGTTCATGTCTCCGGCGGGCTTCCTCGCGCTGCTGTGTGGCTGGGTCACGACTGAGGTGGGCCGTCAGCCCTTCACTGTCTATGGCCTTATGCGGACCGCCGACAGCGTCTCTCCGATCGCCCTGCCGAGCATCGCAACGTCGATGATTGCCTTCATCGTCGTCTATTTCATCGTGTTCATGGGCGGCATCACCATCCTGCTGCGGACCTTCGCCGAAGAACCCCATTCGGGTGAACACGGCCCCGCTGAAGACCAGCCCCAGCGCGCCGCAGGTACAACACAGGTCTCCCATCAGCCCCCGTCTGGCCCGACGGCCGGCGCTGGCATGGCGGAGTAAGAACCATGACAGAAACAGCCGGCTTCTGGCTTCCGGTGGTCTGGGCGCTGCTCGCAGCAACCGCCATCTTCCTCTATGTCTGCCTTGATGGTTTCGATCTCGGGATCGGCATCCTTTTCCTCAAGGAAAAGGACCACGATCACCGGAACCTTATGGTCAACACCGTGGCCCCCGTCTGGGACGGCAACGAAACCTGGATGATCTTTGGCGGAGCGGCGCTCTACGGCGTCTTCCCCGTCGCCTACGGCACAATCCTCCCGGCCCTTTACCTGCCGATCCTGTTCATGCTGCTGGCCCTGATCCTGCGCGGCGTGTCTTTCGAGTTCCGCTTCAAGTCGGAATCGCCCATGAGCCAGTTCTTCTGGGACAGCTCCTTCTGCGGCGGCTCCATCGTTGCGGCCTTCATGCAGGGCGTCATTCTCGGAACGCTCGTTCAGGGGATCAAAATCGAGAACAATGTGTTCGTCGGGTCCAGCTTTGACTGGTTCACCCCGTTCGCCCTGTTCTGTGGCCTTGCGGTCGTCATCGGCTATGCGCTGCTCGGCGCGACTTGGCTTCTGTGGCGCTGCGAAGGTGAACTGCACGATGCGATGCGCCGGATTTCCTTCGTCCTCGGCGGCCTTATGCTGGTGACGATCGCGCTCGTCTCGATCTGGACGCCCATGCTCCACACCACCTACATGCAGCACTGGCTGGACATGCCGCAGCTCGCTCTGGTGGCGCCGGTTCCGGTTGCAGTGGTCGTTCTTGCAGGAGCGCTCTTCTTCGGACTGCGCAACCCGCGCTCGCATCTGCTGCCGTTCATCGCGACACTGGGCCTGTTCTTCCTGTGCTTCAGCGGTCTGGGCATCAATGTGTGGCCCTATATCGTGCCGCCGACCATCACCATCTGGCAGGCCTCCTCTCCGCCGGAGAGCCAAACCTTCCTGCTGGTCGGAACGATGTTCCTCCTGCCGCTGATCCTCTCCTACACCGCCTATTCGTACTATGTGTTCCGCGGAAAAATGTCCGCCGGACACCACTACCACTAACGGCAGAGGACCAGCCCCATGCGTATCGAATACGGTCAGCCCGACGAGAAACCGGGCTTCCTGAACTGGATGAAACGCGTGAGCTGGTTCGTGGCGATCTGGGCGGGCGGCGTTGTTGTCGTCGGCCTTGGTGCCGAATTGCTCAAGAAAATCATCTTCGGCTGGTAACGGCCTTAGCAAGCCACAAAAAAAGCCCCATCTCTTTCGAGCGGGGCTTTTTTTGTGCTGTCAGAACGTATCCTTTTCCCGGCGCAGCCGCGCAAAAGTCGCAACATCCGGCGCAAGCAGAAACGGATTGGTCCGCCGCTCCACGCCCAGCGCGACCGGAAGCGTCGGCCGCCCGGCTTCCAGCAGACGTTCAACTTCCCCGGCCCGCGCCTTCAGGGCGGCGTTCTCCGGATCGACATGCAGTGCGAAAGCAAGGTTGGAGCGCGTATATTCATGTCCCGCACAGACAAGCGTGCTGTCCGGCAGACTGTCATACCGGTGCAGGCTGTCGAACAGTTCCTGCGCCGTGCCTTCCAGCAATCGCCCGCAGCCCAGACTGAACAGCACATCGCCACAGAACAGCACCGGAACCTCGGCCACGACATACGACACATGCCCAACTGCATGACCCGGCGTGGACAGGACCTGAATCTTCGTATTTCCCAGAGAAACAACGTCCCCTTCTTCAACCGCATGATCCAGCCGAGGCAGCCGTTCCTGATTCTGGCGCGGCTCGTAAACCTGCGCGCCATAGCGTTCCCGGAGCGCCTCCGTCCCGGCTGTATGGTCGGCGTGATGGTGGGTCAGCAGGATCATGTCCAGCCGCCCATCCCCAATCTCATCAAGAATCGGCCCGGCCTCACCGGGGTCCACGATGGCCCGTTCCCCCTTTGGCGTTGTCAGCAGCCAGGCATAATTGTCCGACAGAACCGGAATCGGCTTGATATCAAGTGGCATGACTGTTCCCCTTGGACTGTCCTGCTGATGAGGTAGCTGCATGCTGACGTCCCTGGCCCGCATCCGTTCCGATGATGCCGCCACTTTCTATGAAAGCCGACAGGGACAGCGCACGGCCTTGCTCCTCAACGAGCGCCTGCGACGTATCATGCCTCCCATGCGAGGCCGACGCATTCTCGGCATAGGCTACACAGCCCCCTATCTTCCCGAAAGTGCCGAATTCGCAGTCTCCGCGCGCCTGCTTCACGCTCAGACGCAGAAAACACTTCACCCTTCCTCAAAAGACTGCATCGTCGACAGCGCCCGCCTGCCTTTCGACGACCTTTCAATGGACGCGGTGCTCGTAGTGCATGGTCTCGAATTCACGCGTGTCGCTCCGGATTTCCTGCGGGCCATCTGGCGCACCCTCACTGATGACGGCGTCCTAATCCTGATCGTTCCCAACCGTTCCGGCTACTGGGCGCATACCGACGCCACCCCCTTCGGCCACGGCAGTCCCTACAGCAGCCGCCAGCTAACCCGCCTGCTCGACCAGACCCTGTTCCGGATCGATCACCATTCGGGTGCTCTGATGGCGCCACCCGCCGCTCTTTCCGCCACACAGGGACGGCTCATGGAGCAGATCGGGCACAGACTGCGCCTGCCATGCGGCGGCGTCCACCTCGTCACGGCCAGAAAAAATGCCTATGCCGGAATCCCCATGATCGACGACAAACTGGCCGCCACACTCCCCCAACAGGTCGCCAGACCCGCCTGAACCAGAAAACCTGCCCGAAAAACGCCTTCTTTGTGGCGAATTCTTGACCCTCCCGCCGTGTGCCGTAAGAGTGCGTTCCATGTCGCTGATCCAGTCCTTCAAGCTCGTCCTGTCGCCGCCGCACCGCGCCGCGACTCCCTTCCTCCTCGCCGGTTCGCTTGTCGGACTGATCGGACGGGCCACGCCCTGGCGCGCCACGCGCCTGCTGGGCAATGCGGGCATCGCCTTCACGGCGTTCTGCCTGTACTTCTTCCGCGATCCCAAACGCACCCCACCGCCGCGCGCCGATCTGGTGCTGGCGTCCGCCGATGGCCGCGTCACATCCGTCGCCCTCGTCACGCCACCACCCGCGCTGGAAATGGGACACACGCCGGTCTGGCGCGTCTCGACGTTCCTCTCCGTGCTGAACGTCCATATCAACCGGATGCCCGCCGCCGGTGAAGTAACGAAGATCGCCTATCACGCAGGCAAGTTCCTCAATGCCAGCCTCGACAAGGCGTCGGAACACAACGAGCGCAATGAACTGCGCCTGACGCTGCCGGATGGCCGTAATATCGGCGTCGTGCAGATTGCTGGCCTGATCGCGCGCCGCATCCTGTGCTTCGTCGAGGAAGGCGATCGCATGGAAGCAGGCGAGCGCTTCGGCCTGATCCGCTTCGGCTCGCGCACCGACGTTTATCTGCCGCCCGGCGTCGAACCTCTGGTTGTGGAGGGGCAGACCATGGTTGGTGGCGAAACTGTCCTGGCGACGCTCTGAGCCAGACGCCATACATGACCAAGCCTCCGACGGTTGAACCCACCCGCGAACCCGCCCAGTCTATTGGTGCCTCTGTGAGCGCCTCTGGCCGAAAGCGCCGCATACGACGCAGACTCCGCCGTATGGGCCGCAACCCGCGCACCCGTGTGCGCGGGCCGTCGTTCAACCGCCTCATCCCCAACATCATGACGATGCTCGGCCTCTGCGCCGGACTCAGCGGCATGCGGTTTGCGCTCGAACACCAGTTTGAACCCGCGGCCGTGGCACTCCTGATCGCCGCCTGCATCGACGGACTCGACGGACGCATCGCGCGCCTCCTCAAGGGCGCCACACGCTTCGGCGCAGAATTCGACAGCCTGTCGGACTTCGTGTGCTTCGGCGTCGCACCGTCCTTCGTGCTGCTGATGTGGTCGCTCGAACATGCCGGGCGCTATTCTTTCGTCCCGTGCATCCTGTTCACCGTCTGCATGGCTCTGCGTCTGGCCCGCTTCAACGCCAGCCTCGATGACGACGACAAGCCGGACTATTCCTACAGCTTCTTCACAGGCGTCCCGGCCCCTGCGGGCGCTGGACTGGTCCTGTTCCCGGTCTTCCTCGGCCTTGAAGCCGACCGCCTGCATGCTGAAGGTCTGGCCGCATTCGCCCGCCTGCCCCTCGTCTCGGCCGTCTGTCTGATCGTCACAGGGCTGTTGCTGGTCTCGACGCTTCCGGTCTGGTCCTTCAAGAACTTCAAGGTTCCGGCCCGCTACGTCCTGCCCCTGATGCTCGGAACCGGCCTGTATGCGGCCCTTCTGGTCGCAGACCCCTGGGGCGCCCTCGCCGGTGCGGGACTGCTCTATATCGCGATCCTACCCTTCTCCCGCCGCTCTTACCACCGCCTGAAACTGGCGGCAGAGGAAATGTCGGAAACGGTGGAAGAAGAACCCGCCTGAGAGCAGGAAATCCCAACAAAAAAGGCCGCCCGGTTCTCCGGGCGGCCTTTTTCATCTCCAATACGCGACAGACTTATTCCGTCACGTCCCACAGCCATGCCGCACCACGCACGCCAGAGCTGTCACCATGCTTATTCTTCACGATTGGCGTCGTGCAGACCGGCGTAATGACATGCTTGGCCAGAAGCGGCGGCACGCGCTCATACAGCGTATGAAGGTTGGAAACACCACCACCTAGAACAATCACATCCGGATCAAGGAAGTTGATGACCATGGCGCAGGCCCGGGCAAAACGCTCAGTATAACGGCCGAGGGCTGCAATCGCAGCCTGATCGCCATTGGCCGCAGCCTCTTCGATACCGGCCGTATTGCGATGCCCAGGCCCCTTCCAGTCCGCAGCGAGTGCCGGGCCCGAAAGATAGCGCTCCATGCAGCCCTTGTTCCCACAGAAGCACTCCCGCGGCGGCGCGTCTTCTTCCGTCGGCCAGGGCAGAGGCAGATGCCCCCATTCACCAGCAATATGATGACGCCCTTCAAGAACGCGGCCATTATTGACGATGCCCGCGCCCATACCCGTCCCGATAATGACACCGAAAACGGTCAGCATGCCCTTAGCCGCACCATCGGCAGCTTCCGAGAGGGCAAAGCAGTTGGCGTCGTTTTCCGTCCGGACCGGACGGGCCAGCGCGGCTTCCAGATCGTGCCCGAAAGGCTGGTTGTTCAGCCAGGTTGCATTGGCATTCTTGATCAGCCCGCTCTCTGGCGAGATTGATCCCGGAATCCCGATGCCCAGCGTGGACGTATGCTGCCCCGCCGAAACGCGGTGGCTCGGCACCGCACCAAGACGATGATCCACATCCGCCACCAGATCCCGGATCGCCAGAACGGCCTCGTTATAAATACCGGGATTGGCAATTCGTTCCCGAAGGACGAGATCGCCCGAACGATTTAGAACCGCGATTTCGATCTTCGTGCCACCAAGATCAATTCCAAGGCGATAATCAGCCATCTCAAGCCCTGTGCTCTGTGCGGCGACCTGAACAACAGGTGGCCGGACCTCATGGGAAAACGCATCCAGTGCGTCCGTCTGCTTTAACGCGAAACCGTGTCACGACAAGCCGTCCGAAGACAAAACTTCGTTGTTTCAGGCAATTTCCAGTTTCAGAATATCGCGATCAGACCCGCGCCAGTTCCTGAAGCGCGTGCAGGATCTCCTGTGGCGCGGGTGGACAGCCTGGAATCGCACGCCGCACCGGCGTCAGAGCCTGCAAGCCCCCCAGCGTCGCGTAACTGGCTGGAAACGGCCCTCCGTCGACCGCACAGGCCCCGACCGCAATCAGGCTCCGGCCCGGCGGCATCGCCCGCCAGACCCGATCCACCATCTCAGCACAGACCCGCGTCACCGCGCCGGTCAGCAACAACCAGTCAGCATCCGCGGGATCGCTCACACAAACAAAACCTGCCTGCTCCAGAGCGAAAGCACTGCTTTTCAGAGACTCGATCTCCATGAAGCAGCCCTCGCATCCCCCCGTCTCCAGCACATAAAGCCCGATGGGGCGCTCACGACGCGGAAGCACTTCGTCAGAGGACGGGCACCAGCGCCGCGCATCCATGAACGCATAAAGCAGGCTCAGAGGCCCCGTTCGTCGCAACCCATTCACAACGCAATCCCCGCCGGAGACAGCCCGATCGACCCCAGAGCCGCAGGTACCCGCTCCACGGGACAGCCTTGCAACATTACCCCCAGAACCGGCAGAACCGAGACACCCGGATCACGGACATGCAGGTTCTCGATCCGGCCGTTTTTCAACCGCACCCAGTACCACACGTCTCCGCGCGCGCCCTCGGCCACGCCAATACCCTCATCCGTGCTGTCCGGCGCGGGTTCGTCATCGTCCAGACCGATGCTTCCCAGAATCCGTTCCATCAGCTTCAGCGAGTCCCTGATTTCCGCAAGCCGCAGCCCATCACGCGCCCGGGCATCGCCACTGCTCGATCCCGTCGCCCGCAGCGCCTCCAGCCGCATTCCGGCTTCCCGCCGTCGCATATCCATGCTGCGACCGCTCGCACGCCCTGTCACGCCCCCAACGGCAAAACGCTCCGCCAGCCGCGCATCCAGAACTGCAAACCCGTTCAGACGGGACGCAAAAACCCGATGAAGCTCCTCCAGCGCTGCAAGACGTGGCTGCATCGCCGCGTGAACAGCCTGCGCCAGCGGGACGATTTCCAACCCCTCGCGAAAGCCGCCACAACTCACCGTATCCATCAAACGCCGCGACACGCCCTGCTCCGAACAGGCCTGCGCAATGGCCTCGCGCGCATGATCACAATGTGTCGCCAGCAATTCCGCATCCACGCCCCGCGCCGTCCGGGCCATGTCGAACAGATGAAGCGACATCCGCTCGATCTCCAGCAGGATCATCCACACATCCCGAACTCCCGGCCCCGGAACCTGCCCGCGCGCCTGCGCCACAGCACGCGCGAAAGCCAGAGGATGCGCCACGAAACCACCCGCCGTCATCCGCGCCACGAGGAACATGGCCTCCTCCGGCGTCTTCCCCAAAAGACGCGACACCACACCCCGATGTGCCCCGCCCGCACAGACATCCACAGCCCGGATCTTCCCTTTCAGAACCTCGAAAGACAGATCCAGAGGGCCACTCAACCCCGTCTGCTCCGGGCGCAGAAAGCGGCTCCCTCCGAGCGGACGCAGCCCCCCCGAAGCCGGTCCGGGACGGGACGACAATGGCCATGTGGACGTCCAGCCACCTTCATCCAGCGCAGGCGTACCGTTCCCACGCGCCTCCATAGCCTCGACGCCATACAGGTCATACGACACGCGCTCGCCCCATTCCGCCCCGGCAAACCGCGACGACGGCGCCAAATACCGACGGTCTTCCACAACCGTACTCGCCAGAATCGGGCGATCCCCCTCCAGCAGCAGAACATAGGCGCGCGCATCATCCGCCCAGCACGAGATCAGCGGCAACGTCGCGCCCGGAACACAGAGCATATCGCTCCACTGTGCGGGATCGAGATGATAATGCGACAGCGCCACACGCTCGCCACCACGGATGATGCGCCCCATGCTCTTCATGGCCGCCACCCCGTCACCGGATGCCATGCAAGAAACAGCGGGCCACACAAACCGCCCAGCAGAAGAACAGTCTGTGTCACAGCGACGATACCCCGCTCCCCCCGTCCGAAGGCTGGCAGCAATGTCATAGGCCGTACGGACCACAAAGCAGGCAGCAGACACAACACCAGCAGAACGAGTTGCCCGGCATCAAGCGACCGCCCGATCCCGACCAGAGCGCAGAACACCGGCCAAGGTGCGGCTCCTGCCCCGATGGTCTCCGCTCCCTCACCTTCATGCAGATCCAGAACGGCCAGTCCCAGCGCCGCCAGAAGCAGCAGAACGATCGCCGGACCTTCGCCGGTCGCGGCCGCAATAGCGCCCAGCGCCGACAGCATCGGCAAGGCAATCGTCCGCCCCGTCGAGCGCGTCACCACCAGCATGAGGAGTGTTCCAAAACCCGCAATCAGCATCAGCAGATGGACCAGCGGATAGGCACTCAGGCGGAACATCAGCATCAGCGCCGCAAACCGCAGCCCCGTATCCAGAAGCGCCGCCTCCGGCGCAGGCGCGGGTGACGGCCCCAGACCCGCCACCATGCATAGTCCGACCGTCAGCAGCACCGCCCCCAGCGATGACTGCTGCATCGGCAGCAGCGACGCGCCCAGAAGCCCCAGGACCACACCCCCGAGCCGACTGCGCGCAATGTCCCACACAATTGCGGCCTGCCGGGGACCACGCCCTTCGCGCCACGCCAGAAGAACTGCTCCTGCGCCACACAGGATGGTCACTGCGAACGCCGAATGGACGTTCAGCGCCAGCAGCGCACACCCCGTCACCAGAAACGGCAAAATCCGCCCCGTTCGGTCCCGGGCCTGCGGGAGAAGCAGTGGAATGGCCGTCACGATGCAGGAACACGCAGCGGCCAGCGCATCCGTGCCCGGCATCAGCCACACGGCCAGCGACGTGATGGCAAGCCCGGCCACGGCAAAAGTCCGACTGCTCGCAGACTGCCGGTTTTCAGGCGTCAGGAACAGCAGGAACGCTGCCAGAAGCGGCCAGACAGTGACGGCAAACAGCGTACCGACAGGTGCGAGCGGATGCATCAGACGTCCTCCACCCGTCGCCATGCCAGACGGGGCAGCAGCGTGACGCCAAGGGCCGCCAGAACGCCCCACAGGCTCAGAGCAGCGGCAAAAAGCGGCCATGAATTCAGAACGCACGCCACAACAACCAGCCCATCAGCCGCACGGATCAACCCGGTAAACTGAACCAGCGGCGTTCCCCAAGCAGCACCACATAACCCGGCCAGAACCGCTCCCGCGCCCAGAACCGGTGCAAGCCCCAGACCAGCGCCTGACAGACCGAGCGCCAGCAACAAAACAAGCGTGCCCACAACCGGCAAAACAGCCGCCTTGTCCGGCGCTTCCGGTGCAAACCGCCGCAGCCAGATCCATGCCAGAACGTTCAGCCCGATCAGCGCCACGGACGTCAGCAGCGCCATCAACCCCGAACAAACCGTCGCCCCGGCAAAAGCGCAGACCGCCCCATAAAGCGGCAACCCCCGACCGTCTTTTCCCAACCCTGCAAGGGCCAGCAGCAAAAGCAGTCCGAACCCTACAATCATGTGCCAAACCTCCCCGCCAGAGCCAGAAGGAGCGCCACCCCCGCAAACAGCGCCGTCAAACGTGCACTCCGCTCCTGCGCCATCAGTCTCAGTCCGACCGCCACGGCCACAGCCAGCGTCAACCGTGCGGCAAGTGCCACCAGTCCGAGCCACCAGCCCTGAACGCCTCCCTGCGCAAGCCCCACACTCACCGGCCATGCCAGATCAGCCAATAACAGCAGCCAGCCACAGTTCAGCACATCCGCAATACTGCGCGCCGCCTCACGCTCCTGCCGGTCCCGCACCCCGGACAACATACCCGTCACATCCTCGGAACGAAGCGGCGGACATGCAATTCCCAAAGCCAGCGCACAGGCGGCTAGCGCTCCCTCCAGACCCGGCTCAGGCTCGATATGCAACATCGCACACAAGCCCCCAAGGCCATCTGTCCCCGGAGCGGACAGCGCGATCAGTGCTTCCGTCAGGCATAGCAGCAGAACCGCCGGAACCAGACGCGATGCCTCTCCCGACAAAACGCCCGGCCCCAGAAATCCACGCCCCATCAACAGCATGAGCCCCATGACGAGCGGATCCGCCAGCGAAGACAGCACCGATCCCGTTGTCACCACAGGCAGGCACACCAGCGCCAGCAGCCCCATGGTCAACGCAAGCGCCGGACGCCCTGAAAGCGGTGTCTGGAACAAGTTTTTCCAGAAACGACCCGCACCCAAAAGACGAAACCGCACCGCACCACCCGCGCGGCCAGCCAGCCAGAACGGCAGACCGTCCAGACACCACCCCAGCACAGGCGCCAGAACGAGCAGCAGCCCCAGTTGGAACAGCGCTTCCAGCACAGACAACGCAATCAGCCCCGCGTCATGCGCCATTACGTCATCACTCCCAGCACCGCGAGAACGAGGCCGAGAAGAACAAGCCAGAGCCCCACGGCCCCCTGACGCAGATCGGGCAAAACGGGCGCTTTCATCCCTTTCAGCGCCCTGAAACGAACTCGCCCTGACACGACAAAACGACGCAGGCTCCAGCCCAGAGACGGCGCCTCTTCAAACAGGACATCGCCTGATGCCAGCAATGTCATCAATGCCGGAGCCAGCGTGGAAGCCGCCTGAACGATCCCCCCCATAATGCGCCAGGGACGCACGAGAACAATCCAGATCAAGGCTCCAACCATCACGAAGGCCATCAACCGGAAATGGGAGCCATCGCCTGCACCAATACTCCAGACGGGCCAGACCCATTCCCCTCCCACACCATGCAGCGCAGGGCTTGTCAGCCCGAACACCAGCGCGGGCAAAAGCAGACTCCCAGCACCCACCAGCAATACGGAAACACCGGATATAGCAGCCTGTCCTCCAGACATCTGCCGCCCAACAACAAGCAGATCGGACAGCGCCAGAACGCCCAGAAGCAACGCCACAATCACGCCGAGGACGCTCCAGCCCTCGACACCCGCCGCCATGCCCAACGCCGCATGAATCCCAAGCCACAGAACGACCAGTCCGGGCAAAGGCGGAAACGGCAGACGCAATACGGCCAGCGCTGGAAACCGAAGCCCCAGTGATACCGTCAAAACCAGAGTTGCGAGATCAAGAAACGCAGCTTCCAGTGCAATCCGGGCACAGACCGCAAGCCCTTCGTCCTGCGCGGCCACCACCAGAACCATCAACAGAACGGGGCGCAAAAGCCCCAGATTTCCCGGCCGACGCGCTCCCAGAACGGACCATCCGATCAGCCCGAGCACACCCACACCCAGACCAGCAACCAGTTCGGCCGATACAGCTTCCGGAGCATGCCACACCAGCGACACGCCCAGAATGCTCATAACGGCGGAGCAGCCCCCGTCTCTGCGACGCACGAGCGCAGACCAGAACAGAACAGGCAGCAGCCCCAGCAAAACAGGTGTCTGGGCGGGAAACAGAACGCTCAGCAGCAGAACCGGAACGCTCCACACCGCCGGACAGGCATCCCGCTCCTGCGCCGCAATCACGCCCAGCGACACAGCCAGAACGGCAGGCGAAAGCGCCAATACCGCAGCCAAAGCCGCCAGACACACGACTACAGCCTGCCCGAACCGCCCCGGCTGGATCACCCGCACACAGGCAGGCACCACCAGAACCGCAAGGCAGAGGGAAACCGGATCAGTATGGAACAGGGACGTGAAAATATGCAGGGCGCGGTCCGCAGGTTAGGGAGAACGGACCGCAACCATCACGACCGTCAGATCATGGCGAGAGATAGCTTGCGTTTCGGAGAAGGGAAAGCACTGTCAAGCGTTTTGAGATCCGCATCCGTCAGGCTGATCTCCAGACTGGCAAGATTTCCCGCCACATGCTTCTCAGACGCGGCCTTCGGAATGGCCAGAACATTTGGTCGACGCAACACCCAGGCCAGAGCAATCTGGGCCGGATCGGCAGGCCCAAGCGACGTCTCATGCCGTGACGCCAGCTCTTTCAGAGCCGGATGCTCCAGAAGCTCCCCGCCCTGCCCGAGCGGCGAATAGGCCATCGTCACCGTTCCGGATTTCAGATCATGATCCAGAAGATCGAACTCTGTTCCCCGGTGCTCCAGATTATATAGAATCTGATTGACCAGACAGTTTTCGGACAGGCTTTCGATCTCTTCCATGTCCTCGACATCGAAGTTCGACACACCCCAGCCCCGGATCAGACCTTCGTCCTTCAGATCCTCAAAAGCCTGAACCGTTTCCTCAAGTGGCGTCCCCCCGTGCCAGTGCAGCAGATACAGATCCAACCACTCTGTCTCCAGATGCTCCAGAGACCGCTGACAGGCCTTATAAACCCCGTCATAAGACGCATTTGACGGCACGATCTTGCTCACGAGATAAACATCCTCGCGCACATCCGAAATTGCTTCCCCCACCAGATCTTCCGAGCGCCCGTCTCCATACATCTCAGCCGTATCAATAACCCGCAGACCGGCCTCCAGCCCCTTGCGCAGGCTCTTGATCTCACTGCTGCGCCGCGAAGCACTGTCGCCGATATTCCAGGTTCCCATCCCCAGTGCCGGAACCGTGACACCATTCCTGAGCGTGACTGTTTTCATGACCACCTCCTGTCCCTGCCCTCAAGACCCATGCTCCCAAACAACGACAGGATCGGCAGTCTGTTCCCTCACAATCCCCTCGACCTTCAGAAGGTCGCGCAGCTTTCGCACGATCGGGAAAACTTCGACGTTGTGATCTCCCCCCAAATCCCGCCAGGCCGCCTGCTCCAGTTCCATGATCTCCCGGTCTTCCTCAAAAATCCGGTTCGTGAAAATGCCCAGCGCGGGCCAGATCACATCAATCAGGAATGGCGTTTTCGGACGCAGCACCGAAAGCAGACCGAATGTCTGCGTACTCGCGCCATCAGCACTATTCGGGACGTAAACACTGAACAGTTCCATGATCAGATCACCATCCTTGTCGTGGATTTTCAGGCTCTGATACGGATAGGTCGTGCGAATGCTGACGATTTCCTCAACCGGCTGCTCCCGGCCCGGATCATCATGGTGTTTGCCGAAAATCAGCCGCTCTGCCAGTGGCTGCTGGTTGCCGCTGCGTGCGAAACTGTAACGCGCCTCAATAAAGCCCTCGCCCGCATCCTGCCCCAGAAAACGCGCCTTGATCTGCCCCATCTGGCGGCGGTGCAGGAACTGATGGTTCATGTCCATCAGGTTCTCATGCATGAACGTGTAATGGCATTTCACGACAGGGCTGAAATGCCGCGTCTTGAACGCCGGATTGTCCACCTGCGCCAGCGACGGCAGGGGAATGCTGTCCGCCTTCGCCGCATCACCGGGAAAAACGAAAATCATCCCGCCCGCCTCACGGCAGGGATAAGTCCTCACACCATTCGGCAGCTTGCCTTTGCCGAGATACGGCACATCAATGCACCGCCCCGATCGGCCATACGCCCAGCCGTGATAGCAGCACTGAACAGCCTCGCCGCTCACCTTGCCCAGACTGAGCGGAACCTGACGGTGCGCGCAGCGATCTTCCAGCGCAAACACGCTGCCTTCCGCAGGCCGGACCAGCGCAATGGGATGACGTCCGAACCGACACCCGATCGTCTTCCCGCGTTTAAGATCCTTCGACCACGCCAGCGGATACCAGAAGTCTGGATTGATATCGACGCGACGAAGATCGGTTTTCAGAGGATCAGGGGAAGAATTCGTGGGGTCCGGCACAGTCAGGTGTCCTCTCCAATGACATGAAAGACGACCCCGTTATTGGTCCCCTTCCATCAATGGTTTCAGACATACTTTGAAACCTTACCCAGCCTTTTTCCAGCCCCGCTCTTCCTGTTTCCAATACACGAGATTGTGACCTGAAGCTTTCATCGCCACCCAGCGATCTCTTGCCCGCTGCACGGATTGCGGGTTGCCGCCGTCGAACAGATCGAAAATCCGGGTGAATGGCGCGAAATCATCCTCCCCCGCACCATCGACCCGAAACAGGAAACGCGCCCCATTCGGCACGTCTTCGCCTTCCGTCAGCCAGATCGGCTGCCGGGCCGCATGACCACTCTTTGCGCTCCCATGCGGAAGCCACACCGGGTCCCGACACGCCCAAAGCGCCGTATCCAGCGCCATGACCGCCGCCGCATCAGGACAGCGCACAAGCGCGCGCTCCCCCGCATCCAGCGTCCGGCCCAGAAGAGCCGGAAGCGCTTCCTCAAGCGGCGTGCGCGTCAGATGATAGAACCCGACATCCACAGCGTGATCCTGCCCCTCAGGCGCTGGCTTCATGCGCCTTCACAAACCGGTCCAACAGACGCACGCCAAAGCCCGTTGCCCCCTTCGGCGCAATGGCAGACGCCTTGGTCTTCCAGGCCGTCCCGGCGATATCGAGATGCGCCCAGTCCGTATCGCCCACAAAGCGCTTGAGGAACTCAGCAGCCAAGATCGCACTGCCCGGACGTCCGCCGATATTCTTCATATCGGCAATATCGGAATCGATTTCACGGTTATAGGCCTCGCCCATCGGCATCCGCCACAGGCCCTCACCCACCTGCGTTCCGGCTTCCGAAAGCCCCTTGGCCAGCACATCGCTGTTGCTGAACAGACCGGCATTTTCATAGCCGAGGCTGACTACAATCGCGCCCGTCAGCGTGGCGAGATTGACCATGAGCTTCGGGCTGAACCGCTTGCGCGTGTAGGACAGCACATCCGCCAGAACGAGACGCCCTTCCGCATCGGTATTGAGGACCTCAATCGTCTGTCCGTCATAGGCCCGCACGATATCGCCCGGACGCTGCGCCCCGCCGGACACCATGTTCTCAACCAGCCCGACCACACCGACCGCATTGACCGGCGCCTTGCGACGGGCCAGCGCACTCATGAGACCAATCACGGTCGCGGCCCCGCCCATATCGGTCTTCATCTCGTCCATGCCAGCCGCAGGTTTGATGGAAATGCCACCACTATCGAACGTGACCCCCTTGCCAATGAACGCCAGAGGCGCCTCGCTGCCGCCGCCATCATGACGGACAATCACCGTCCGCGGCTTGTGTACGCTGCCCTGCGCCACACCCAGAAGCGCACCGAACCCGAGCTCCGTCATGGCTTTTTCGTCAAGAACCTCAACCGTCAGGCCAAGGTCACGCAATTCTTCAATCCGCTGCGTAAAGCTCTGGGGATAAAGCACATTCGGCGGCTCGCTCACGAGGTTCCGCGTCAGGATCACACCTTGGGACACCGCATCCAGAGCCGTCCAGCGTGCCTGAGCCGCCGCCACGTCCGAGACTGCAACAGTCAGCGACTTCAGAACCGGACGCGCACCGGGCTTCTTGCTGCGATACAGCTCGAAATCATAAGACGCCAGACGCGCGCCCAGAGCCGATTCTGGAGCAAACTGCTCCAGTGCCCCAGACACGACCAGAACCGCATTTTCAACACCATCCAGCAGCCGCACCGCCCGGCCCGCAGCATTCTCAACCGCCACAGCATCCACAGCCGCGCCGCCCTTCGGCGTCACCCCGGCGAGAACGATCTGCGACAGCCCTTCAGCCGGAGCAGGCAGCACCACGCTCTGCCCGGCCTCTCCCTTGAACCCCTTCAGGGCAACAGCGCGTGACACCGCACCCGCCGTCGCCTTGTCCAGCGCCAAGAACGTCTCACCACCCGCAGCCTCGCACAGCAGCACAACCGCCTTGGGCGCATCCGCCGAAAAAGCAGGAAGGGAATCGAAAATCACTGAAAGCATGATGGCCCTGTCGTCTGGAACATGAAATCGTCAGCTCCGTTATCGGAAACACCGCCCCGGCATACAAGCCCTCCCTCGAGAAAGACCTGCCATGCGGATATCGCGCTCAGCGCCGCAACAAAAATTCCGTTCGCAACATGGAACGGCCCTCAGGAGCCTGTGCCGACCTGTCCGCAGTGACACCACTCGCATCAACACATGACGCAAAAGCCATCTTGGAGTAGTCTGGTAGAATGACTTCCGCTTCCCCCTTTACCGTCCCCGCGAACGATGACCGCGCCCTGCTGGATCTGGCGTTCCGGCTCGCTTCCGAAGCTTCGGACATTATCAACGCCATCCGCGAACGCGGCTTTCGCACGGATATCAAGGACGACGCCTCCCCCGTCACGGAAGCGGACCATGCCTCCGAACATCACATCCTCTCCGGTCTGCGTGCGGCCTGCCCATCCATTCCCGCAATCGGCGAGGAAGAAATTTCTGCCGGGATCCGTATCACCGCAGGAGACGCCTACTGGCTGGTCGATCCGCTGGACGGCACGCGGGGCTTTGCGTCGGGTGGCAGGGATTTTACGGTCAATATCGGCCTCGTCCGCCATGACCGTCCGGTTCTGGGCGTTGTGGCGCTTCCCGGTTACGGACTGATCTATAGCGGTGGTCAGGGCTTGGGGGCGCATCGCTGGGACGGCACCCACAACACCCCGATCCAGACCGCAATACCGTCTGTCGAAGGCCTGCGCGTGCTGGCCTCCAGCCATCATGGCGACCCGGAACTGCTGGACCGCTGGCTCGCAGGACGGAAAGTCGCGTCCATCGACAAACTGTCCTCTTCAGTCAAATTCATGCGCGTCGCAGAGGGATCGGCGGATTTCTACCCGCGCTTTGGCCCCACCATGGAATGGGACACCGCCGCCCCGCAGGCCATTCTCGAAGCGGCAGGCGGCGCCCTTCTGGACGCGGACGGCCAGCCCCTGCGCTATGGCAAGCCGGGCCGACTGAATTCGTCCTTTTACTGCACGGGAGGTGCATCTTGAGCGACACGCCGTATACCGAACGCCTGACAGCCACACCCGAGGGCATCCGCCGCGCGGCGGAGCTTCTGAAAGCCGGAAAGCTGGTCGCCTTCGGTACCGAGACCGTCTACGGCCTTGGGGCCATCGCCTCGTCCGACACCGCTGTCGCCCGGATTTTCGCCGCCAAGGGGCGCCCGCGCTTTAATCCCCTCATCAGCCATCTTCCCGATGCCGAAAGCGCCTTCGCACAGGCATCCCTTAGCGGCAGGATGAAAGAAATCGCCCATACGCTGGCCGAGCGCTTCTGGCCCGGCCCGCTAACGATGGTGCTCCCCCGCTCTCCTGACTCGACCGTCTCAGATCTCGCCGCCGCCGGGCTCTCCACGCTCGCCCTGCGTGTCCCTCGCGGACGGACGGCACTGGCACTCCTGCGCGAAGTCGGTGCGCCGGTTGCCGCACCGTCCGCCAATGTTTCGGGCACCGTCAGCCCCTCCGACGCGTTCCACGTCCTGCGCTCGCTGGACGGCCGGATCGACGCAGTTCTGGATTCCGGCCCCTGCTCCATCGGCGTGGAAAGCACGGTTCTGGACCTGACCCGGAACGTGCCGGTTCTTCTGCGTCCGGGCGGGGTCACGCTCGAAGAGCTGAACGATCTCTGCGGCCCAATCCGCCATCCGGACGATTTCGCCGAAATCGCACCCGCCTCCCCCGGCAGACTGGCCTCACATTACGCCCCCAGCCTGCCCGTCAGGCTGGACGTGACCTCCATTGCACCTGACGAAGCCCAACTTGCTTTCGGCCGACCATTCCCCGGTGCGGGCCTGACATGGAATCTGAGCGAAAGCGGCAATCTTGAAGAAGCAGCGGCCCGCCTCTTCGCCGGACTACGCTTTCTGGATGCGGAAGGCAGCCGACGCGGCCTGAAAACCATTGCGGCCCAGACAATCCCTCGTCACGGACTGGGCCTCGCGATCCGTGACCGCCTGCGCCGCGCGGCCGAACCCCGCACAGAGACGCACGCAGATACCATGGCACCGTCCTGAACATGGCTCGTGCGCCTGACCCCAAAGACATCGACCCACGGGAAATCAAGATTCTTTCCGACATTCTGGCGCTGGTTCTGGACGAGCAACCGGGCCACGCCGCCACGGCTCTGGAACGGATCCGCCAGATGGCCCGGCGGGACGTCGTCACGGGTGGCGCACTGAAAAACCTGTTCATCACACGGATTGGAACAGTCTCCCCACAAAACGTCATCGCCCGCGAAAAGGGACTACGTGATCGCGTCCGCGATCTGGAACGCCGTCTCAGTCAAAGCGAAAGCGATACCCGCACAGCCCAGTCACGACTGGGGCGATGCCAGATGGACATGGGACTGCTTCAAGTGGAAGTGGCGACCTTCCGTTTGCAGAAACCCTGGCGATATGCTGCCCTGGCATTTGCAACAGGCGCGGGCCTTCTGGTCGGCATTGCCGGAACCCAGTTCTATCACAGCCTGACAACGACAAGGGCAGTCATCGACCGGGCGACCTATCTGCGATAAAAACTGTTTCGTTTTTTCGCCTTCCTCCCGCCACGCGCTAGGGATAGATGAAGGGTTATGGCCTCATCCTCCGGTACTTCCGGGCGGCAGATCCTGCCTCTGCTCGACCGCTACATCCTCCGTCAGCTCCTCATCGCCCTGCTGGCGCTGACCGGAGGTGCAACAGCCCTGATCTGGCTGACCCAGTCGCTGCATTTCGTCTCGATGGTGGTTCAGCACGGCCTGTCCCTGCGCGTGTTCATCCAGCTTACCTCGCTGATGCTCCCGACGTTCATTGCCGTCATTCTTCCCATCACGACATTCCTCGTCGTGCTGTTCACCTATCAGCGCATGGTCGGAGACCGGGAACTTACCGTCATGCGCGCCGCCGGGCGTTCTCCGCTGGAACTGGCCAGACCGGGGCTGCTCTGCGCGTTTTTCTCCGTGGCGCTATGTTATGTTCTGACCCTGTGGCTCGCGCCCGTGTCCTATCATGCGTTTCACCGCTACGAATTCCAGATCCGCAACCGCATGGCAGCCTTCCTACTTCAGGACGGCGTCTTCACCAGCCTTTCGGGTGACATGACAGTCTATGTCCGCGGACGGACCAGTGACGGCCAGCTTCATGGCGTTCTGGTCGAAGACGACCGCAACCCCGATTCCCACACCACGATCCTCGCCGAGCGCGGCACCATGGTCGTGGTGAACGACCAGCCCCGCGTCGTTCTCTACGACGGTTCGCGCGAGGAAATCGACCATCATACCGGGCGACTGAATGTCCTGATCTTCGGACGCAACACCATTGACCTGACATCAGGACGCCGGAACAGCCACGAAGACCGCGACCCGGACGAGATGTCTCTCCACGAACTGTTCCATCCCGACCCCCATGAAGTGTCCGAACGCGATCGCGGCAAGAATATCGTCGTAGGCTGGCGACGGCTCACCTCTCCGCTGACCGCCCTGTCTTTTGCCATGATCGGGCTGGTGACAGTGCTGCGCGGTGCCTTCTCCCGCCATGGCAATATCACTCGCCCCCTGACCGCGATCCTCACCGTCGTCGGACTGCTGGCCCTCTCGCTCATGCTCCAGAATCTCGCCGGGCGGCATCTGGCGCTGGTGCCGCTCATCTGGCTTGAAGCCCTCCTGCCCGCAGTCGTTTGCGCCGTCCTGCTGTTCCTCGAACAATGGACCGGAAGCGTGAAACAGCCCGTTCCCATGACGCCCTCACCAGAGGCCTCCCGATGAGAAGTATCGCCTCCCCGAGACTGGGCCTGTGGCTGACCTCGCTCTTTCAGGTTTTCAGCACCCGCGACGACCATGCCGGTTTCTCCACAACACTGGCCATCTATATCGCCCGTCAGTTCATGCTCAGCACCCTGTCCATGGTGCTGGCGCTGACCGGACTGGTTTCGCTGTTCGATTTCATCGACCTGCTGCGCCGAGCGGCCACACGGCCCAATGTCCCGGCCAGCCTCGTCGTCAAAATCGCGGCGCTGCATGTGCCGTACTACATCATCTATGTCCTGCCCTTCGGAATCCTGCTGGGGGGGATTGTCTGCTTTTCGCGCCTGACGCGCTCGTCTGAACTCATCGTCGCCCGCGCCGCCGGTATTTCCGCCTGGCAGTTCCTCGCCAGCCCTCTGGCCTGCGCGCTTCTGACGGGGCTACTGACCACAACCGGTATTTCCGCCCTGTCGTCGAGCATGTTCCGCAGCGCCGAAATGCTGGATCAGACCTATCTCCGCACTGGCGGAGGCCCCTTGACGCTCAACGGAGGCGCCCTGTGGCTCAGACAATCCGATGACGGACTGGTCCCCCACGGCGTTGCGATCCTGCACGCGCAGGATGTTCATCTCGTCAACGGCGCACTGAACGTTTCCGGCGTTTCGATCTTCCGCCTCGATGACCGGGACCGTCTGATCCTGCGTGTCGAATCCCCCAATGGCAGTCTAGGCGATCATCAGTGGCTCCTGCACGACACCTCTGTGCTGCACCCCGATCACCTACCCCAGAAAATCGGCGACATGACCCTGCCATCCGACCTGACAGTCGGTCGTGTGCAGGAAAGTTTTGCCTCCCCCGACACGCTGTCAGTCTTCGCACTTCCGGGGTTCATCAGCCTTCTGGAACGCTCGGGATTCCCCTCGATCCGACACAGACTTCATTTCCAGTCGCTGCTGGCCCTTCCCATTCTGGCCGGGACCATGGCATTGGTATCCGCAGGCTTCTCGATGCGTCCGACACGGCGCGGCGGCGTGGCCCGGATGCTGGGATCGGGAATTGCCGCAGGCTTTGCGCTGTTCACCATCTCGAAAGTGGCCGAACAGTTTGGTGAATCCGGTGCCTTGCCACCGGTTCTTGCGGCATGGGCGCCGACGGGTGCGGGGCTCTGCCTCGCCGTGGCGCTTTTGCTGCACATGGAGGATGGTTGATGACGGTGCCCCTGTGGCTCCCAGCACGCGCCCGCAGACGCGCTTCGTTCGTCGGTGCCACACTGATGGCTGGAACCGCGCTCGTAGCGCCGCAGAAAATGTCTGCCAACACGATGCAGCGCGACAACTCCCATGTCATCGTCATCGGAAAGCCCACATCCCAGACCGATCCCCTGACCTATCTCGCCGATAGCGAAAGCTATGCGAAGAACGGCCTGATCACATGGGACGGCAACGTGCGCGTCTGGCAAGGCGACCACGCCATGCGCGCGGACCGCGTGACCTATGACCGCAGCACCGGCATCCTGTCGGCAAAGGGCCATGTCGCGGTCGTAGAACCCGACGGCAGCACGACCTACGCCGATTATGTCGAGTTCAGTCATGGCATGCACGACGGCATTGGCAGCGGCATCTATATCCGCATGGAAGACAACGCCAAGCTGGCCGGCAACGGCATGCGCCGCACGAACGGGATGCTGAACGACCTGACGCATGCCGTCTATACGGCGTGCAAAATCTGCGAGAAGAACCCCGACCTGCCGCCGTTCTGGCAGTTTCAGGCTTTCGACGCGACACAGGACGTACAGCACAAGCGGCTCGAATTCGATCACGCATGGCTCAAGATGCTCGGCCTGCCGGTCTTCTACTTCCCGTTCTTCTCCATGACCGACCCGTCCGTGAAGCGCCAGAGCGGATTCCTGATGCCGGGCATCAGCCCGCATGACCGCTATCTCGGCACGTATTTCACACTGCCGTATTTCTGGGCGATCGACGAACATCAGGATCTGACGGTCCGTGGCCTCGTCTCCACCAAGACCGGCCCGGAACTGACTGCGCAGTACCGCAACCGCCTCAACTTCGGCGCGATCGACGTGACCGGCGGCGTTGCCTACGATACCCACGACGAAAGCCGCTACACAAACACGTTCGGCGATAATGTCGGTTCGTCCAACGAATACGGCATTCAGGGTTATGTGTTCGGCCGGGGCAATTTCGCTCTCAATCGCAACTGGCAGCTCGGCGCCAACATCAACGTCGCCAGTTCCGCCAACTACATGCGCGACTACCGCGTTCCCGGCTACGGTCAGGAAATGCTGAACTCCAACCTGTTCCTCGAAGGTTACGGCGTCGGCTCGTATCTGCGCTTCGACGGGCAGGCCTATCAGGGCCTGAACCAGGGCGTCATCCGAAACTCCGATCTGCCCTGGGCGCTACCGCGACTGACCTATGCGTTTCAGGGACAGCCGGACATGTTTGGCGGCCGTCTCAGTGTGAAGACGACCGACTTCAACCTGTATCGAAAGAACGGCATCAACGATCAACGTGGTCAGGTGGCCATCCAATGGGATCGTCCGTTCCACAACAAACTCGGCCAGCAGTTCCTGCTGACGGCGCGGATCGATTCGATGGTCTATCACGCCACGCAGGCCTACCAGCAGCCGACCTATTACATGAACGCAGGCGGCAACCATCTCGTGGGACAGGTCCAGCCGACCATCGCCCTGCGGATGAACTGGCCGTTCCTGCGCAGCTTCGCCAAAGGCCATGGCTCGCAGATCCTGGAACCCATCGCCCAGATCATCGCCGCGCCCAACACCGGCAATTCGCAGAACCGCCACCTGCCTAATGAAGACAGCCTGTCCTACGAGTTCACGGACACGACGCTGTTTTCCCTTAACCGCTATCTCGGAACCGACCGCCTTGATGGTGGCCTGCGCGCCAATGTGGGCATCCATCAGAACTGGTCATGGAACGGCCATGCAATCGACATGCTCGTCGGCGAAAGCTTCCAGCAGCATATCGACCATAACCGCCTGCCCTATTCCGGCCTCGACCATCACCTGTCGGACCCGGTGGCCCGCCTGCGTGTCAGCCCGAACCAGTATGTCGATGTGACAGCCCGCGGTCGATATAATCCCTGGACCCACCAGTTCGATTACGGCGAAGGCCTGATCAGCACAGGCGTTCCGATGTTCCGCCTGACAGGCGGCTACGTCTATGCTCCCGTCACGCCATATTATTATTACGCAACAGATTTCCGCCAAAACGGCCCCAACGCTCCCTATTTGGTCAAAACCAGCGAAGTGACAGGCGGTTTCTCCACCCACTGGCGCAATTACCATGCGTCAGGTTTCTTCCGTCGCAGCCTGTCCCGGAAACAGTTCGTCGCCAACGGGGGCACAATCGGCTATTCCAATGACTGTTTCGGGCTGGATATCATGTATATCAAACAATACACCCGTATCGGCGGCGAACAGCGTAACGAGACCATCCTCTTCAACTTCACGTTCAAGACGATCGGCACCTTCGGAATCAACGGTTGAGCATGTCCAAGACCCATTGCACCGCATCCACGGCCCTGGCTGTCCTTCTGGCTTTCTCGGCCACTCTCCCGGCCATGGCCGCCCCGCACCACAAGGCGGCCACGAAACCTGCTGCCACCAAAGAGGCCGCAGCACCGGTCAAGCCCCCTGAAGACCAGATTCTGGCCGTCATCAACGGACAGGTTCTCACGCAGCGTGACGTGGACAACCGCGCAAAGCTGTTCGTGCTTTCGACTGGTCTGCCCATCAGCCCGGAAATTATGGGGCGCATGCGCGGCCAGATCATCCATCAGCTGATCGACGAACGCCTGAAAACGCAGGAAATTCTCAAGCGCCACATCAACGTGGAGCCGGATCAGATCGCAGGCGCCATCGCCAATATCGAGCAGCGCAACGGGATGCCCAAGAACGCCCTGCGCAACCGCCTGGCTTCGGACGGCGTCTCGCTCACGACACTGATCGACCAGATCCGCGTCCAGATCGGCTGGATGCAGGTTCTGCGTGAAAAGCTTGGCGAAGAAGGCCGGATCACCGCCACCCAAATCAGCCAGCGCGAACAGGCGCTTCAGGCGGAACAGGGACGCCCGCAGTATTTCATGAGCGAAATCTTTGTTCCCGTCGCCGACCCGCGCCATGACGAAGCCGAACTCGCCTTCACCAAAACCATCATCTCCCAGCTCCGCGAGGGCGCACCGTTCCCGATCGTGGCCGCGCAGTTCTCTCAGGCCCAGTCTGCTCTCGACGGTGGTTCCATGGGCTGGGTGCAGGAAGACAACCTCGATCCGCAGGTCGTCAACATCGTCCGCCAGATGCCGATCGGCGCCATCTCTAACCCGATTCAGGTCGCAGGCGGCTTCGTGATCGCCACCGTTCAGGCCAAGCGCGTGGTCGGCAAACAGATGGGCACCCAGCTTGATCTGAGACAGGCATTTTTCCCGTTCGACGCCCCCCTGAACCCGCAGAACCCGACCGAACAGCAGCGCGCAGCCTTGCAGAAAGCCACAGCCGCCGTTCAGACCGTCCATAGCTGTGACGCCATGGAAGCGCTCAACAAGTCTCTGGGTGAAAAGCGCCCCGGCAATCCCGGATCGCAGATTCTGGAACGTCTGATGCCGCAGATGAAGTCAGTCCTCGAATCGCTGCCGCCGAACAAGGTCAGCCGTCCGCTGGTCTCGATGGACGGTATCGCCCTGCTCATGGTCTGCAACCGGCAACAAAAAAATCTGGCACAGCAGAGCCCGAGCGAAATCGCCGACCAGCTCATGAACGAGCATGTCGAACAGGCTTCACGCCAGCTTCAGCGTGATCTTCAGCGCCGCGCCATCATCGACATGCGTCCTGCTGCCAAGGCCACCAACTGACGTGTCCCTTCCCTCACTGCGCGACACCATCCAGATCCATGGTCTGGATGCCAAGAAATCCCTCGGCCAGCACTTCCTTCTTGATCCGGGCATCTGCGCCCGGATCGCAGCCCTTGGCGGCGACCTCACAGGCCGCAGCGTCGTCGAAATCGGTCCCGGTCCCGGCGGCCTGACCCGCGCTTTGCTGGACACGCCCGCCACCCGCGTCGATGTCGTGGAAATCGACGAACGCGCCTGGCCCCTTCTGGACGAATTAGCGACCTACTATCCGGACCGCCTGCACGTCGTCCGTGAGGACGCCCTGAAACTGGATGCCGCCACCCTCGCTCCGGCACCACGCCAGATTATCGCCAATCTACCCTATAACGTCGCCACCCCTCTCCTTGTGGGATGGCTGCGACAGGCGTCGCAGTGGGAACGGCTGTCCCTGATGTTCCAGCTCGAAGTCGCCGAGCGGATCTGCGCAGAGCCGGGGAGTTCAGCTTACGGGCGCCTCGCAGTTCTGGCCCAGTGGTGCGCCTCCTGCTCGGTCGCCCTGCGCATTCCGCCCGGAGCGTTCTCACCGCCCCCCAAGGTCCATTCCGCAGTGGCCGTCATTATCCCACATGCCGAGCAGCCCTCCCCACAGTTGTTCCGCGCCATGGAGCAGGTTACGGCGGCCGCCTTCGGACAACGCCGCAAAATGCTGCGCTCCTCGCTGAAATCCATTGGAGGCGAACGCCTGCTGGAAAAAGCTGAAATCGAGCCGACCCGCCGCGCCGAAACCCTCTCGGTCGCTGAATTCGCACGGCTGGCGGAACTCAATCTCGCCAGCCGCTAGAACCCCTTATTAACCCGCACCCGCCCGTTCACGCTCGAACATATAATCGCGCGTGAACGGCACGGCATCAATCGACCGGGTCAGCTGAAGCTGAAAATTCATGTGCCCCTGCACCCGGAACGACAGCTCAGCTCCCACCAGATAGAACTCGAACATCCGAACAAACCGCTCGTCATACAGCGCCCGGATCTTCTCACGGTTGGCGTCAAAGCGCTTACGCCATTCCGCCAGCGTTCGCGCATAATGCAGACGCAACACTTCACAATCCGTCATCCACAGCCCTGATCGCTCAATCGCTGCCAGCGTTTCGCTCAGAGCGGGTGAATAACCGCCGGGGAAAATATATTTCTGAATCCAGGGATTGGTCGTTCCCGGCCCGTCCATCCGTCCGATGGAATGGATCAGCGCCACGCCATCGGGCTTGAGACAGACCTTCACTTTTTGGAAAAAAGCCTCGAACTGCGGCGGCCCCACATGCTCGAACATGCCCACCGAAACAATCCGGTCAAACTGCTGGTGCAGGTTGCGATAATCAATCAATTCAAACCGGACCTGCCCGTCGAGCCCTTCATCCTTCGCCCGCTGCCGCGCCACAGCAAGCTGTTCCCGTGACAGCGTGATTCCCAGAACCCGTGCGCCATAATCCTTCGCCAGTGTCAGCGCCATGCCACCCCAGCCACAGCCGATATCCAGCACCTCCAGCCCCGGACGATCCAGATTGAGCTTGGCCGCGATATGACGCTTCTTGGCAATCTGCGCCTCCTCCAGCGTCATGTCCTCACGCTCAAAATACGCGCAGGAATACTGCCGGTCCTTATCAAGAAACAGATCGTACAGCGCGCCGTTCAGATCATAGTGATGCGCCACATTGCTTCGGGATGTCTTGAGAGAATTCAGCGTCTTCCAGGCCCGGGTGACATACCGCAGACGGTCCTCGATTTCCTCGAAGACATGACCATGGCTGTTGATGTTCTCCATCAGCACCGTCAACAGCGTTTCAAGCGTACATCCATCGGGCACAATACTGCCCGCCATGTATTCTTCACCAAAGGCGAGACCGGAATTGACGATCAGGGCCCGCTCGGCCCGCTTGGTCCGAAGATGCAGACCCGCCTCAAGTCCCGGCTTTGATCCGCGATAGGTCCGGACAATACCATCGCTGAATGTGACCCGCAGGCGTCCCGTCTGAATGAATTTCCGCAAGACAAAATCCAGAATTCGCTTCATTCCGATCTCCTGATTCCAATACCAGGAAAAAGCCTCAGCGGGCCTGTAGTTGTATCCTGCCAGTCAAATGGACATAAAAAAACCCGGCTCGGGAGTGTTCCCGGCCGGGTTCTTTAAAACCAAGATCAGCGGTAAAAGCCTTACGCTTCTTCCGATGCCTCGGCAGCTTCGGCAGCAGCCTCTTCGGCGGCGTTCTCAGCCTGCAGGTCACCAAGGATGTTCTCATCCTCTTCCTGCACGCCGATCTCTTCGCCACGAGCCTGACGCTCGGCTTCTTCAGCGGAACGGGCAACGTTGACCGTCAGCGGAATGGACACTTCCGGATGCAGCACAACGCGTGCTTCCGTCAGACCAAGCTGCTTGATCGGGTGTGCCAGAACAACCTGCTGACGCGAAATCGTCAGGCCGGCATCCGTAGCGGCAACCGCGATGTCGCGGGTGCTGACGGAACCATACAGGCTGCCACTGTCGCCAGCCTGACGGATGACAACAACGGACAGCTCGTGCATGCGCTCGGCAAGGCGCTCGGCCTCTTCGCGCTTCTTGAGGTTCTGGGCCTCAAGCTGGGCGCGCTCGGTTTCGAAACGCTTCTTGTTGGCAACCGTGGCGCGCATGGCCTTGGCCTGGGGCAGCAGGAAGTTACGGGCATAGCCCGGCTTCACGTGCACCAGGTCGCCCATCTGGCCGAGATGCTCGACCCGCTGCAGCAGGATCAGTGCGGTCTGGGACATGATGCTCTCCTCAGTTCACAACGTAGGGGAGCAGGGCGAGGAAGCGGGCGCGCTTGATCGCCTGTGCCAGCTCACGCTGCTTCTTGGCCGAAACGGCCGTGATGCGGCTCGGCACGATCTTGCCGCGCTCGGAAAGGAAGCGGCTCAGCAGACGCACGTCCTTGTAGTCGATCTTCGGGGCATTGGCGCCGGAGAACGGGCAGGACTTGCGACGACGGTAGAACGGACGACGTGCGCCAACTGCCGTGCGACGGGCAGCGGGGTTCACTTCGTTTGCATCAGGCGTGATGGTGTCAGACATAATTCTTACTCCGCTCCAGCCGTCTCGCGAACATCGTCATGCTCGCCGCGTGCACGATATTCTTCACGGTCTTCGCTGCTGCGACGGGGACCGCCACGGCCGCTCTCGAAACGACCAGCCGGCTTGGAGCCGCCACGGAAGTTACCGCGATCGCCACGATCGTCGCTCTTGCGAGCCAGAACCGGAGAGGGGTTCTCGTCGATCTCGTCAACGCGCAGCGTGAGGACGCGCAGCACGTCTTCGTTCAGGCCGAGCTGACGCTCAACTTCGCGCAGCGTGTCGGGGGTGCAGTCAAGGCCCAGCAGGACGTAATGGCCCTTGCGGTTCTTCTTGATGCGGTATGCGAGGGAACGCAGGCCCCAGAACTCGCGCTTCTGGATGGAACCGCCGTTGTCCGTGAGCAGGGTTTCGATGGTCTCGACCAGGGTTTCCACCTGAGCCTGCGACACATCATTACGTGCAATGAGCACGCTTTCATACAATGGCATGAAGACTCCCTTCGGATTGGGTCAACCCGCAACTGGCTCCGACCCATGCCGGAAACAGGGCCCATGTTACAGGGCGCGGGTATAGCCGGCGCGATGCCACATCGCCCGGCAGGGAAAGGCGGCATTAATCACGCACAGCCCCCAAAAGCAAGTCTTAACTCAGAGTCGCCTCAGTCTTTCCGGCACATATTCGTCCGGAACGTCCCATGTTTCAGACACAACATGCCGGACTGCAAATCCCGCCCGACGATAATTCGGAAGCGCATTGGGATGGTCCAGCGTGCAGGTATTGACCCTCAGCCGCCAGCTTCCCGCCCCGAACGCCCGTGCAACAGCATGGTCCAGAAGCGCCCGACCCAGCCCACGCCCCATCGCCTGCGGCAGAAGGCCAAAATAGGCCAGATTGGCATCCCCACCCTGCCGCAGATCCAGCTCATAGAAACCAGCCGGTTCGCCACTATTGTCACGCAGAACCATGAAATGGACAGCAGGATCGTGAAGGATTTCTCCCAATTCCGCATCCGGCATCGACCGGCGCATCCACCAGCAGTATTCCTGCCCGACTGTCGAATACAGGAAACGGTAAAGCGGAAGAGCTTCGTCCCCCGTCATGCGCGACAGGGAAAACCCTTCAGGCAGCACCGGAGAGGGTCGGGAAGAACACGTCTCCAGAAAAGTGACATCCACCGCAAGACGGGTGGATGCCCCTTTCGGCCTGAGCCAGTCCGGCAACATTGCCGCGCGCTCTCAGACGGCTCAGTTGTCGTCGAGGAAGGAGCGCAGCTTGCGCGAACGGCTCGGATGCTTGAGCTTGCGCAGCGCCTTTGCCTCGATCTGACGGATACGCTCACGCGTGACGTTGAACTGCTGGCCCACTTCCTCAAGGGTGTGGTCCGTGTTCATGCCAATACCGAAGCGCATCCGCAACACGCGCTCTTCACGCGGCGTCAGAGACGCCAGAACGCGGGTCGTGGCTTCACGCAGATTCGTCTGGATCGCAGCATCCAGAGGAATAACGGCCGTCTTATCCTCGATGAAATCACCGAGATGGCTGTCTTCCTCATCACCGATCGGCGTCTCAAGCGAGATCGGCTCCTTGGCGATTTTCAGGACCTTGCGGACCTTCTCAAGCGGCATACCGAGCTTCTCAGCCAGCTCTTCCGGAGCCGGCTCACGCCCGATCTCATGCAACATCTGACGCGACGTCCGGACCAGCTTGTTGATCGTCTCGATCATGTGGACCGGAATACGGATCGTCTTGGCCTGATCCGCGATGGAGCGTGTGATCGCCTGACGGATCCACCAGGTCGCATAGGTCGAGAACTTGTAGCCGCGACGGTACTCGAACTTGTCCACAGCCTTCATCAGGCCGATATTGCCTTCCTGAATCAGATCCAGAAACTGCAACCCACGGTTCGTGTATTTCTTGGCAATCGAGATCACCAGACGCAGGTTCGCTTCGATCATTTCCTTCTTGGCGCGCGTAGAATCACGCTCACCACGGGAAACGGTCGCATAAACGCGACGGAACTCACCAACCGGCAGACCCGTCTCATGCGACAGAGCCGCAATCTCGCCACGCAGGTTGCGCAGCTGGTCCATGTGCTTGGTCGTCAGGTTTTTCCAGCCCTTGCCGGGCAGCGCGGAAATGCTGTCCAGCCAGGTCGGGTCCAGTTCGCGGCTGCGATACTTGATGAGGAAGTCATCGCGCGAAATCTTGCAGCTCTCGGCCAGACGCATCATCCGGCCTTCAACGCCGTTCAGCTTCTGAACCTGCATTTTGATCTGCGCGACCAGTTCCTCGATCCGGTTGTTGTGCAGATGCACCTGCTCAACCAGACTGACCAGCTCGTGACGCAGCTTCTCATAGGTCTGCTCGGACTTGTCCGAGTGATCCTCGCCACCCGTCAGGGCTTCAATACGCTTGATCTGGATCTTGCGCAGCTTGTGATACAGCGGCTCGATGGCTTCGAAACGGGCCAGAATTTCCGGCTTCAGCTTCTCTTCCAGCGCAGACAGGGACAGGCCACTGCCTTCCTGCTGCTCGCCGTCGCCCTCTTCGTTCTCGTCCTCGGCCTTGTCGTCCTCTTCGGACGCCTCATCGCCTTCTTCGCCTTCAACCGCGTCCGGATCGGGACCACCGCCCTGACTGGCCTCCAGATCGACGATGTCGCGCAGGAGCATCTCGCCGTCCTTGAGGCGCTCATGCCAGGAAATGATGGCGCGAATCGTCAGCGGGCTCTCGCACAGGCCGCCGATCATCTCATCGCGACCCGCCTCGATCCGCTTGGCGATCGCGATTTCGCCTTCGCGGGAAAGCAGTTCAACCGAACCCATCTCACGCAGATACATCCGGACCGGATCATCCGTGCGGCTGGCGGCCTCGGCATCGACGTTACCGCCCTGAGGGCCTTCGGCCTCCTCGGTCTCGGCTTCGCTTTCCTTTTCGGCAGCGCCTTCGGCTTCTTCCTGATCCTCGTTCTCAAGGACCTGAATGCCCATTTCCGACAGGGCCGCCATGACGTCTTCGATCTGCTCGGAAGACATCTGGTCCTGCGGCAGGACCGCATTCAGTTCATCAAAAGTGATATGCCCGCGTTCACGCCCTTTGGCGATCAGCCGCTTGACGGCAGCGGACTGCGTATCAAGGAGAGTGGCATCCCCCTCCTGTTCCTGCGCGTTCCGATCCGTTCCAGAGGCTGTTTTCGTCGCCATTCGTCTCTCCGTCAACTCCGCCGCGAGTTAGCAATCCGGCAGCGTGCAGGTGGTCGATCCTTCGCCCGAAGTCAAGATTGCAGCCCCAAAGAATGCAACCTTTCGGGAATAAAAATCGTTTCGCATTCGTTTCTTCGCAGGTGATCCCGACATCACATCAAGCGCTCATTCTCCGACTCTCTCTCCGCTTTTGAGAGCATCGCGTACCCGCAGCCGGGTCATAAGCGCACTGGGAAAGCGCAACCCACTCTGACCAGTCTCATCCACAAAAGACTCCATGTCACCATTCACAACAGCTTTGGTCACGTCTTCTTCAAGAGTGCGCTCGAAGGTCTGGAAATTGACCAAAGCATAAAAATGCCACCAGCTTTCAATGACATCCACCTTCAGGATCTCATCCCGGACCTTCCCGTCCCCCACACCGCGCGGCAGCGGTCCGCTTTTCAGCGCCCCCGCCAGATCCGCCAGCCCATGCTCTTCAAGCCACGCCATGCAGCTTTCTTCCGTCAGGGTATCGCGCCCCTCTTCCTGACAGGACCAGTCCAGAAGCGCAGAGCGCAAACGATCCAGATCCGACGAGAGAGAAAGCCCTGCATAGGCCTGTTCCACTTCCGGAAGGATATCGGGATGCAGCAGCAGCATCGTCGTCATGATGTTGAGCCGCTCCACATTACCCGACTCCACATCGCGCATCGCACCCGGAGCCTGTGTGGACAGCTTCAGACTCTCTCCGGCCTTGCGCTGGAAAGTTTTCTTCCGCCTGAAACGCTCGAAGAACATGTCCAGCAGGGTACTGCGATATTCCGACGCCAGAGAGCGGTCCGGGATCAGCTTCGATAACGTCACCAGCTTCTCCCGCAGCGCCGCCCGCTGGTCCGGCCCCGGATCGACCAGCCCCGCCGTCAGAAGCCCGAACAGTTCCTCCGCCATGGACGTCGCGCCTGCCAGCGCCTCCTTCATGGCTCGGGGGCCACGACTGCGGATCAGGCTATCCGGATCGTCCTTCGCATCCAGTCGGCAGAAACGGATCGTGCGTTCCGGCGAAAGCAGCGGCAGCGAGACCTCACACACCCGCAGCGCCGCCCGGGCGCCCGCCGCATCGCCATCCAGACACAGGATTGGCGACGGCGACATGCGCCACAGCAGTTCAAGCTGCTCCTCGCCCATCGCCGTGCCCAGCGGCGCGACCGCCCCGCCAAACCCGGCCTGATCGAGGGCGATCACGTCCATATACCCCTCGACCACCACGAGATCCGCCCCACGATGCACGCCTTCCCGCGCCAGATCGAGATTGAACAGCGTCCGCCGCTTGGAGAACAGCGCCGTCTCCGGACCGTTGAGATATTTGGGCTGCCCGTCTCCCAGCGTCCGCGCACCAAAGGACATCATCCGCCCCCGCCGGTCCCGGATCGGGAACGTCACACGGTTGAAGAACAGTTCCCCCTTCGGCGCCCCCTGCTCATCGACCCGCATCACACCCGCACGGATCAGCATCTCAACGTTCACACCATGCGGTCGCAGTTCATCCAGCAGCTGCCGTCCGTCTCCCGACCACCCCAGACCAAACCGCTCAATCGTCTGATCGGTAAGGCCCCGTCCACGCAGATAGGCCAGCCCCTCCCGCCCTTCCGGACGATACAGACGCCGCCGATAGCTCTCCTGCACAAGATTCAGCACATCCCCAAGAGACTGTGCTTCCCGCGCACGCGCCTCGGTCCGCGGATCCGCTTTCGGAACCTCAAGCCCGGCTTCAGAGGCAAGCTGTTCGACGGCTTCAGGGAAGCTGCGCCCTTCGCTCTGCATCACATAAGAAATCGCATCTCCATGCACACCGCAGCCGAAGCAATGGAAATGATCGTCATAAATATAGAAGGACGGCGTTTTTTCGCCGTGAAACGGGCAGCAGGTTTTCCAGTTCCGCCCGGACCTCACCAGCTTGTTGCGCCGCCCGATCAGCGACGGAAGCGGCGTCCGGTTCCGTAATTCATCCAGAAAGGCCGGATCAATTGCCATGGGCAGAAAGAGCCTTTCATGAGCGTTGGAGAAAAGTTTCCCGAGCGCATACAGCGCCAGCGCTCCTGTTTAAAGGAAACTTTCCACCGAAATCCATATCCGTCACATCGCACCGCCCGTTGTTCAGGATACAAGGTTAAGGCATGCTTAAGGCCATCTCTCTGCTGCCGGGTGCTCCAGCAGCTTTGAAAAACAGGAAGCGTTCATGAAAAAGTACCTGATGCTTGCAGCTGCAACGGGCCTGCTGGCAACGTCACTCACAACAGCGCAGGCCGAACCGGGCGGATGCCTCAAATATGGGGCCGCCGGTGCCGTCGGTGGCCATGTCGCCAATCATCATGGCTTTCTGGGCGCCATGGGCGGCTGCGTGACCGGCATGTATGTGCGTCACCGTTACCGTAAGGAAGCCCGGGCCAAGGCCGCTCTGTACGATCAGGAACATCCGGGCGCCAAGGGCTCTTACGAACAGAAAGCCACGGCCTATGACGTGGAACATTCCACCAGCCCCGGCCAGATGCATAACACCGCACCTGCAAACTCTGCACCAGCCGCACCGGCTCCGGCACAGCCCGAGTAAAACATCCTGCACCGGCCTTTCGTTAAAGAAAGGCCGGCCTGCTCTGGTTTCAGATCGGAACCGGCACACCATCCTTGTGATCCTGTGCCTCGACATACATCCGCATGACCGACGGATACCGCGCCCGTGTCATCCGCTCCAGTGCTGACACGCCCTGCTCGACCTGACCTGCCGTCAACGTATCCTCCCAGTCCAGAGACAGCAGCACGATAATACTCCCCGGCCCCCGCGTTTCAGTCACAACCTCATTCACCCCGACCACGCCCGGCAGCCTCATCGCCTCCTTGCGCACATAGGCGTCAATTTCCGGATTGCTCTCTCCGACCAGCAAAGAGCGCGTCTCGTTCGTCAGCAACACCGCCACGATCACCAGCACCAACCCGATCAGCAGCGATGCGACACCATCCAGCACATGCCATCCCGTCACAACGGACAGCACGGTAAAGACCAGCGCGATCACCAGACTGACCAGCGCCGCGCCGTCCTCGAACAACACGACAAACAGTCCCGGATCGGTACTGCGCCGGATCATGGTCCACAAAGATCCCTTGCCCGATGGCAGGGACTTCATGGCTGCCAGAAAACCGTACCCTTCCAGACATCCCGAAATCCCGAGAATGGCCACGTTCAACCACCAGCCGGGCAGAACATGCCCCAGAACATGAACAGGCTCCATCGCCGAGGGGTGCCAAACCTTCTCCCAACCTTCATGCAGGGACGCGACACCACCCCCGACAAACAGCGCCCCCGCCACAACCAGCGTCCAGAAATAAAGCTCCCGGTGATATCCCAGCGGATGCTCTTTCGTCGCCGGAGCCGCCGCCCGCTTCATCCCCACCAGCAGCAGGATCTGGTTGCCGCAGTCGACAAACGAATGAACCGTCTCCGCCAACATAGCCGCCGAACCGGTCAGCAGCGCAGCGGCCCCCTTCACGCAGGCAATTCCGAAATTGACCCCCAGGGCAATGAAAACGACCTTCGTTGAACCACCTGCGGACATTCTGGCCTCATTCGTAAAATCCGGACATCAGAGTGATGACCTCCACGCACCGCTGTCAAACGTCCGTTCCAACAAAAAAAGCCGCCCCCGAAGGAGCGGCTTTCTGCATTATAGGCTTTTGAACGATCGATCAGGCCGAAAGATGGGCCTTCACCAACGCACTGGCCTTCGCCGGGTCCAGATCTGCGCCGAAGCGCTCTTTCAGAGCGGCCATGACCTTGCCCATGTCTTTCATGCCCGCCGCTTCGGTCTTCTGCACCGCTTCGGCAATCCCGGCCTTCAGCGCAGATTCATCGAGTTCCGGCGGCAGGTAGGACTTGATCGTGGCGATCTCGCCCTCTTCCTTTTCCGCCAGTTCCGGACGGCCACCCTCACGATACATCGTGGCGGATTCCGTGCGGGACTTGATCATGGAGCGCAGAGCGGAAATGATGTCCGTATCCGTCACCTCGGCGCTTTTGGCACGGGCAGCGACATCCAGATCCTTGATCTTGGCCGTGATCCCGCGGATCTGCGCCACCGTCTCGGACTGACCGGCCTTCATCGCCGTCTTGAGGTCATCCATGATCTGCTTGCGAAGCGACATCGCCGTTCTCCTTTATCGGACAGCCCGCAGGAAATTCCCTCGGCGAGCCGTCCCTCATTCCGTGAATGGCGGCAAAATCGCACAAAAGCCGGTTTGCAACAATCCGACAGCCTTCCAACGCACGAAACGAGCCATTCGGAAAAAACTTCCCACCCCCTCCCGGCATGCACAACACGCAGTGGGAAAAAACTTCCCATTCCGTTGCCGATCCCTTATTCAGAGCCTCCAGAGTACATCCGGCAGCCAGCAACGGGGCGACCATGGACATCGACAAAATCATTGAAAAAGCCGGAGGCGCGGACGAAATCGCCGCTCTCGCCGGCGTCGGACTGGAGGCCGTGCGCAAATGGCGCCAGTCCCGCATGGTCCCCACCAAACACTGGCCAGCCCTGCTGCGCGTACCGGGAATCGCCCTTCAGGATCTGACAGCGGATCTCACCGCACCTCAACCCCCACAAGAACAAGCCCAGCAAGAACAAGAAAGAGAGACGGACGTGTCCAATCCCTGCCCTCCCGGCGCCAACGCCGCCCTTGTCCTTGCAGACGGGACAGTCCTGTGGGGTCGCGGCTTCGGCGCCCACACCGATGGCGCCGTCGGTGAACTGTGCTTCTCCACCGGCATGACCGGCTATCAGGAAACCCTGACAGACCCGTCCTTCGCCGGACAGATCGTGACCTTCACCTTCCCGCATATCGGCAATGTCGGCACCAATGCCGATGACAACGAGGCCCCGAAAATGGCTGCCCTCGGTGCCGTCGTGAAGGAAGACATCACCGCCCCTGCAAGCTGGCGTTCGCATGACCCCCTCGCGGCATGGCTGAAGCAACACAACCGTGCGGGCATCAGCGGCGTCGATACCCGCGCCATCACCCGCACCCTGCGCGACAACGGCCCCCAGACCGCCATTCTCGCCTTCCCGGAAAACGGCCGCATCGACACGGACAGCCTGCTGAACCGCGCCCGCCAGTGGCCCGGCCTCGAAGGCATGGACCTCGCCAAAGAGGTGACGCAGCCCAAGCGCGTCTGGACACAGGGTGTGTGGGAAACCACCCGCCCGGCCCGAACCGAAAACCGTCGCCGCGTTGTCGCCATGGACTATGGCGCCAAGGACAACATCCTGCGCTGCCTCGTGACCGCCGGCTGTGACGTCACCGTTCTGCCCGCCACGGCTACCGCCGAAGAAATTCTGGAACTCAAGCCCGAAGGCGTGTTCCTCTCCAACGGCCCCGGCGATCCGGCCGCAACCGGCACCTATGCCGTCCCCGCCATCCGCACAGTGCTCGACGCGAACGTCCCCGTCTTCGGAATCTGCCTCGGCCACCAGCTTCTCGCACAGGCGCTGGGCGGCAAGACCTACAAGCTGGAACGCGGCCATCGCGGCGCCAACCAGCCGGTCAAAGACATTGAGACCGGCCGCGTGGAAATCACCAGCCAGAACCACGGCTTCGCAGTGGACGAAAAGTCCCTGCCTACGGACGTGAAGGTGACGCATGTGAGCCTGTTCGACGGCTCCAACGAAGGCATCGCCTCGACCACGAAGGACGCCTTCTCCGTCCAGTACCACCCCGAGGCGAGCCCCGGCCCGTCTGACAGTTTCTATCTTTTCGAGCGTTTCGTCGCGGTCATGGACCGTCGCGCTAAAGCAGGAGCCTGAGCCATGCCCAAACGGACAGACATTTCGTCCATCCTGATCATCGGCGCTGGCCCGATCGTCATCGGACAGGCCTGCGAATTCGACTATTCCGGCGCACAGGCCTGCAAGGCCCTGCGTGAGGAAGGCTATCGGGTCATTCTGATCAACTCGAACCCCGCCACCATCATGACCGATCCCGGTCTGGCGGATGCGACCTATATCGAGCCGATCACCCCGGAATTCGTCGAGCGCATCATCCTCAAGGAAAAGCCCGACGCCGTCCTGCCGACGATGGGTGGCCAGACAGCCCTGAACGCCGCCATGGCGCTCGACAAGTCCGGCTTCCTCAAAAAACACAACGTGGAACTGATCGGCGCGGACGCGGAAGTCATCGACCGCGCGGAAGATCGCCAGAAGTTCCGCGAAGCCATGGACGAGATCGGGATCGAAAGCCCCCGCAGCACCATCGCCCATACGCTCGAAGAAGCCCGCGCGGCCCTGGCCGATGTTGGCCTGCCCGCCATCATCCGCCCCTCCTTCACCATGGGTGGCGCTGGTGGTGGCATTGCTTATAACCGTGAAGAGTTCGACCAGATCGTCGCAGGCGGCCTCGATGCCTCGCCCACGACAGAAGTCCTGATCGAAGAATCCGTCCTCGGCTGGAAAGAATACGAGATGGAAGTGGTCCGCGACACTGCGGATAACTGCATCATCATCTGCTCCATCGAGAACATCGACCCGATGGGCGTCCATACCGGTGACTCCATCACCGTCGCCCCCGCCCTGACGCTGACCGACAAGGAATACCAGCGCATGCGGGACGCCTCGATCGCGTGCCTGCGCAAGATCGGCGTCGAAACCGGCGGCTCCAACGTGCAGTTCGGCGTCAACCCCGCCGATGGCCGTCTGGTCGTCATCGAGATGAACCCGCGCGTGTCGCGCTCCTCCGCGCTCGCTTCGAAGGCCACCGGCTTCCCGATCGCCAAGATCGCCGCCAAGCTGGCCGTCGGCTACACGCTGGACGAACTCAAGAACGACATCACCAAAACGACCCCGGCCTCCTTTGAGCCGACGATCGACTATGTCGTCGCCAAGATCCCCCGCTTCACCTTTGAGAAGTTTCCCGGCTCCCCGGCGCTGCTCTCGACGTCCATGAAGTCGGTCGGTGAAGCCATGTCGGTGGGCCGCTCCTTCGCCGAAGCTATCCAAAAGGGCCTGCGCTCGATGGAAACGGGCCTCACCGGCCTCGACCCGGTCGAAGCCCCCGGCGACGGTTCGCACAACGCCTATCTCGCCGCTCTGGCCGAACCGCGCCCCGAGCGCATCCTGATGGCCGCACAGGCCCTCCGCGCCGGATTGTCGGTCGAACAGGTCAACGCAGCCTGCAAGTTCGAGCCATGGTTCCTCCGCCAACTCGAAGACATCGTGGCCTCCGAACGCGAGATCGAAAAGAACGGCCTGCCCACGGACGCCTACAACCTGCGCCGCCTCAAGGCTCAGGGCTTCTCGGACGTCCAGCTCGCCCGCCTTTCCGGCCAGAGCGTCACGGATGTCGCAGAACTGCGCGAAAAACTGGCTGTCACGCCGGTCTATCGCCGCATCGACACCTGCGCCGCCGAATTCGCTTCCGACACGCCCTATCTGTACTCCACCTACGAAGGCGGGTTCGGCACGCCGGAATGCGAAAGCCGCCCGACGAACCGCGACAAGATCATCATTCTCGGCGGCGGCCCGAACCGTATCGGTCAGGGCATCGAGTTCGACTATTGCTGCGTCCACGCCGCCTACGCTCTGCGCGAAGCCGGTTTCGAAACGGTCATGGTCAACTGCAACCCCGAGACGGTCTCAACCGACTATGACACCTCGGACCGCCTGTATTTCGAGCCCCTGACCGCCGAGGACGTGATCGCCCTGATCCGTACCGAAGCAAAGGGTGGAAAGGTTCTGGGCTGCATCGTGCAGTATGGCGGCCAAACCCCGCTCAAGCTGTCCCGCGCCCTTGAAGACGCCGGGATTCCCCTCCTCGGCACACCTGCGGACGCGATCGACCGCGCCGAGGACCGCGAGCGCTTCCAGACCATGCTGCGCAAGCTCGGCCTACGCCAGCCCCGCAACGGCATCGCCCGCAGCCCGGCGGAAGCCGAAGCCATCGCGGAAGAGGTCGGCTATCCGGTCGTCGCCCGCCCGTCCTACGTCCTTGGCGGTCGTGCGATGGAAATCGTCTATGACAAACCGGGCCTCAAGCGCTACCTCAACGAAGTCCTGCGCGCCGCCGGCCCCGAAGTCTCGACCGGCCCCGTCCTGCTCGACCACTACCTCAACGACGCCATCGAAGCAGACGTGGACTGCATCTGCGACGGCGAGAACGTCTATGTCGCAGGCGTCATGGAACATATCGAAGAAGCCGGCATCCACTCCGGTGACTCCGCCTGCTCCCTGCCGCCCTACACGCTCTCCCCGGCACTGGTAACGGAACTGCGCTCGCAGACCGAAGCCATGGCCCGCGAACTGGGCATCCGCGGCCTGATGAACGTCCAGTACGCCATCAAGGATCAGGAAGTCTTCGTTCTCGAAGTGAACCCCCGCGCCTCGCGAACCGTACCGTTCGTCGCCAAGGCAACAGGCGTTCCGGTTGCGAAGATCGGCGCGCGCGTCATGGCAGGCGCAAAACTCACCGAGTTCAAGCTCGATGGCGGTGCGGTTTCTCCACATGTCGCGGTCAAGGAAGCGGTGTTCCCGTTCCACCGCTTCGCCAATGCCGACACGATCCTCGGCCCGGAAATGCGGTCCACGGGTGAGGTCATGGGGCTGGATTCCAGCTTCGAGCGCGCCTTTGCAAAGTCCCAGCTTGCCGCTGGCGTAACACTGCCGCTTGCAGGCACTGTGTTCCTGTCCGTCCGCGACAGCGACAAGGCGCATGTCCAGCCTCTCGCTCGCAAGCTGGTCGCCATGGGTTTCAGCATTTTCGCCACCAGTGGCACGGCATCCCGCCTGGAAGCTGCCGGTATTCCCGTACAGCGCGTGAACAAGGTGATGCAGGGACGTCCGAACTGCGTGGACTCCATCCGCTCGGGCGACGTGCAGATGGTCATCAACACCTCACAGGGCGGTCAGGCTGCGCAGGATAGCTACGAGATCCGTCGCAGTGCCCTGACCATGGGGATCCCGCATTACACCACGATCGCAGGCGCCCGTGCGGCGACCTATGCCATCGCAGTCCTCAAGGAAGACGATCTGGGCGTCGCCCCGCTCCAGTCGTACTTCAAGGGTACATTCTAACAGGAGCATCCCCGTCGGGACATCATCTCGACGGGGCTATTCCTCTTCGGAAAATCCGAGGATATCGCCCGGCTGACACTCCAGCACACGGCACAGCATTTCTAGCGTTGAAAACCGGACGGCCCTGGCCTTTCCCGTTTTGAGAATAGACAGGTTCGCCAAAGTCAGCCCGACCCGTTCCGACAGTTCTGTCAGGGTCATCCCGCGCTCACGCAATAGCGTATCCAGATTAATGGCAATGGGCATTCAGAGAGCCTCGTTCCGGTCTTTGCTTTTCATTCAGACCCAATTGAAGCATCCAGATCACATTTGGTTTCAACCCGAAGCTGAAAGCTGGCAGTAAATTCTTATTGTTTTTCAATGAAATAATTTCTTCTCTACGAACAGAATAATTTTATTGTTTTTCAATAACAAATTTTCCAACTCTTGCAAAAATCGCTAAAAAACCTTATTATTCGGTACTTATGCGCATTCAGTCGCAATGATTTTTCCCAAGGATTTCAGAGTGCAGAAGATCCCCATGACCGCGAAGGGACAGCAGCGTCTCGAAGACGAACTGCGGACCCTCAAGAGCGTCGACCGCCCGGCCGTCATTCGCGCTATCGCAGAAGCCCGCGAACATGGGGACCTGTCCGAAAACGCCGAATACCACGCTGCCCGTGACCGTCAGTCCTTCATCGAAGGCCGTGTTCTGGAGCTGGAAAGCATCATTTCCAACGCAGAAGTTATCGATCCTTCGACCCTGACCGGAACGCGTGTCCGCTTTGGTGCGCATATCGAACTGGTGGACGAAGAAACCGACAAGGAAGCCCTGTACCAGATCGTCGGCGTCCATGAGGCCGACATCAAACAGGGCCTGATTTCGATTTCCTCACCGCTGGCCAAGGCCCTGATCGGCAAGGATGTCGGTGACACCGTGTCCGTCCCCGCGCCCGGCGGAGACCGGACTTATGAAATCCTCAAGGTCGCATATCGCTAATGTCTGACGTCCTGACGTCCACCGCCCCTGTCGTGACCATCGAGGATATCGAGAGCGCCCACGAGCGTATCGCGTCCACCGTGGTCCGCACGCCGACGATTTCCTGCCCCGCCCTGTCCAGGCTGACAGGCGCGGAGATTACGCTCAAGCTCGAAAACCTTCAGGCGATCGGCTCCTTCAAGGAGCGCGGAGCGGCCAACAAAATGGCCCTTCTGACACCGGAAGAGCGGTCCCGTGGCGTGATTACCGTCTCGGCAGGCAATCATGCACAGGGTGTGGCTCGTCAGGCCAGTCTTCTCGGCATTGATGCCACCATCGTCATGCCGCGCTTCACGCCCGCCACCAAGGTCGCGGCAACGCAGGCTTGGGGCGCGAATGTGGTGCTCGCGGGCGACGACTTCGCGCAGGCCAGCGAAACAGCCGCCGAGCTTCAAAAACAGGACGGGCGCGTTCTCGTTCACCCGTTCAACGATCCGGCCGTTATCGCCGGTCAGGGCACGGCTGCACTTGAGCTTCTGCAAGACGCCCCGGATATCGACACGGTCGTCGTACCGATTGGCGGCGGCGGGCTGATTGGTGGGTTTGCCACCGTCATGGCAGCCCTTCGCCCGGATGTTGAGGTGATCGGCGTACAGGTTGAAGCCTATGCCTCGCTGTCCAGCTATCCCAAGGAAGACGGCCCAACCCTGGGCGGTTCGACCATTGCGGAAGGCATCGCTGTTACCAAACTCGGCGATCACTGCCTGAGCGCGTTTCGTAACAAGGTCTCGAAGATCCTTGTCGTCAGCGAGCTTCAGGTCGAAAGCGCCGTCACGACACTGGCCGAAAAAGCCAAGCAGGTCTGCGAAGGCGCGGGCGCGACGGGCCTTGCCGCCGTTCTTGCCTATCCTGAACTGTTCAAAGGACGCCACGTCGCCCTGCCGCTTTCAGGCGGCAACATCAACGCCCGCATTCTCGCCAATACGATCCTGCGCTCCCTGCTCCGGGATGGACGGATCCTGCGGCTGATCTTCCAGATCCCCGATCGTCCGGGCACACTGGCGGACATCTCCACCCGTATCGGCAATTACGGCGGCAACATCATCGAGGTTTCCCATCACCGCCTGTTTGCCTCTCCGTCCGTTCAGACGGCGGAACTGCTGGTGATGGTGGAAGCCCGTGATACCGAACATGCCCACCAGATCGAAACCGATCTGGCGCGGCATTACATCGTCCGGCGGGATTGATCCTCAGACCCCGTCCACGATCACGACATTATACGGCCCGGCCTTCCAGCGATGCTCCGCAGCCTTCTGGTAGGCCGGGCTTTCGTACCAGGCGCGGGCCGAAGCCACGTCCGGAAACTCGATAATCACCACACCATCAGGCTCAGTGCCTTCGAGTTTTTCCTGCTTGCCGTAGGCCGCAAGGATTTTGGCCGGAAACCCCTTGAAGGTTTCAGCCACAACTTCCGAATATTTTTTGAATTCAGCCGGATCGGCCAGTTTTTCACGAATGAACAGGGCATAGGCAGGCATGGAACGCTCTCCACAGGATGAGCCCCCATACCCGCCACAAAACGCCTGACATTTCAGCACACAAGACCGTGTGCCTTTGTTTCAGCGCGTTCCGAACAGACGGTCGCCCGCATCTCCGAGGCCCGGAACAATATAGCCATGCTCGTCCAGATGGCTGTCGATCGAACAGGTCACGATCTGCACATCCGGATGCAGTTCCGCCATGTGGGCAATTCCCTCCGGAACAGCCAGCAGGCAGGCGAAAATCGGGTTCGTCGCCCCGGCGGCCTTTACGCGGGTCAGCGCAGCCGCAGCCGAGTGGCCCGTGGCAAGCATCGGGTCCAGAACGATGCATGTCCGGCCCGGAACATCGCTCGGCATGTTGAAGTAGTATTCACTCACTTCCAGCGTCTCATGATCCCGGCGCAGACCGATATGCCCTACGCGCGCGGACGGCACCAGATCCAGCATCCCGTCCAGAAGGCCGTTTCCAGCCCGCAGGATGGAAACGAAACATAGCTTCTTACCGTCCAGTTCCTCACCTTCCATCGGCCCGCTCGGCGCTTCGATATGGCGCGGTGCCAGCGAGAGATTCCGCGTGGCTTCATAGGCCAGCAGCAGGCTGAGTTCGCGCGTCAGACGCCGGAAACCGGCCGTGGACGTATTGTGGTCACGCAGACGGGTCAGCTTGTGGCGCACCAGCGGATGGTCGAGGACGATAGGCGGCAGCGCCTTGCTCATGCTTTTTCTCCTTCGGCCGGGCGGAAATCGAGCGCCAGACCGTTCATACAATAACGAAGCCCCGTGGGCGGCGGCCCATCGGGAAAGACATGCCCCAGATGACCCTTGCAGTTCGCACAGTGAACTTCCGTGCGAACCATGCCGTAGCGGCTATCCTGCGTGGTCTCGACGCCTCCAGCCAGAGGCCGGAAAAATGACGGCCAACCACTGCCGCTGTCATATTTAGTCTCTGAGGAGAACAGCGAGCGTCCACAGGCTGCACAGGCATAGGTTCCCGCACGTTTTTCATCATTGAGCGGGCTGGAACCGGGGCGTTCCGTGCCATGTTCGTGAAGGATGCGCCGCTGCTCAGGTGTCAGGCCAACACCGCAACCACTGCCGGTCTGCCCGTTCGGGCCGCAACTCTGGGTCATGCTGGTTCTCCGGAAACTCTGGGGGACGTCTTCTGGGAATGGATCTTTGGGGATGTATGAAAGCGCGGCCGTATTTTGTCACGCATCTTAAACTGTCAGAACGCAACCCGGCACGCTGAAACCCGTTAATATTCGCACAACATCAAGACGGAAGGATCCGGTCATGAGTTCCATCGAAGACAAGATCAAAGGCGTTGCCAATCAGGTGACGGGCAAGATCAAGGAAGAAGTCGGCCACGTGACGCACGATGAGAAGCTTGAGGCTGAAGGCATTGCCCAGAACCTCAAGGGTAAGGTCCAGAAAGGCGTCGGCGATGCCAAGGATGCGGTCAAGAGCGGCATCGACAAGCTCTGACCCCCATCTCCGATCACAATGCAGCGCCCGCCTTCATGGCGGGCGTTCGCATTTGCGGGGAATGGTGGCATGATGGACGGAAGTTCACTCCTTCTTTCCCTTCAGGAGACTGTCATGTCTGCATCCTCAACGCCCCGCCCCGTTATGCTGGTCATTCTCGACGGCTTCGGCTGGCGTGAAGATGAGTCCGACAATGCGGTCCGCCTTGCCAATACCCCGACATTCGACACCCTCTGGGCCACAAGCCCACATGCGTTTCTGAAAACATCCGGCGAGGATGTCGGCCTTCCGGACGGCCAGATGGGCAATTCCGAAGTCGGGCATCTGAATATCGGCGCAGGCCGCGTCGTCATGCAGGAATTGCCCCGCATTTCCCGCAGCGCCCGGGACGGCTCTCTGGCCCAGAACCCCGTCCTTCTGGACCATATTGCGGCGCTGAAAGCCTCGGGCGGAACCTGCCACCTCATGGGCCTGATTTCGCCCGGCGGCGTACATGCCCATCAGGATCATGTCGTGGCACTGGCCAAAATCGTCAGCGCAGCAGGCGTTCCGGTCGCCGTTCATATCTTCAGCGATGGCCGCGATACCGCGCCGCGTTCTGGTGAGGAGTTCATCGGTAAATTCCTCCGCGACCTGCCAGACAGCGTAAAAGTCGCCACACTCAGCGGCCGCTATTACGCCATGGACCGCGATCGCCGCTGGGAACGTGTTGGGCTAGCCGTCGCGGCCATCCGCGATGCGAAGGGGCCTCACACCAAGGACGCGCTCTCCGCTCTTCAGGCCAGTTACGACAGCGACAAGGGCGATGAATTCGTTCTTCCCACCGTTCTGGGCGATTACGCTGGCATGAAGGACGGAGACGGCATCCTGTCCTGCAACTTCCGTGCGGACCGCATCCGCCAGCTTCTGGACGTTCTGGTTCTGCCAGATTTTGCGGACTACGACAGCGGACGGAAGATAAACTTCGCGTCCGTCTGCGGCATGTCCCGCTACTCCGACCATCTGGCCCCTTATATGAGTGTCCTGTTCTCCAAGGTGCCGCTCGACGATCTGCTGGGAGACGTAGTGGCCAAAGCAGGCAAAACACAGCTCCGCATGGCGGAGACGGAGAAATATCCGCACGTCACCTATTTCCTCAACGGTGGCCGTGAAGTCCAGTTCGAGGGTGAGGAGCGCATTCTGGTCCCGTCCCCCAAAGTCGCGACCTACGATCTTCAGCCCGAAATGTCCGCACCCGAACTGACGGACAAGGCCGTTGCCGCCATCGAGAGCGGCAAGTTCGATATGATCGTCCTGAATTTCGCCAATCCGGATATGGTCGGCCACACAGGCTCCCTGCCCGCAGCCATCAAGGCCTGCGAAACAGTCGATCAGGGACTGGGCCGTATCAATGACGCCATTGTCAAAGCAGGCGGAGCCCTGCTCGTAACAGCGGATCACGGCAACTGCGAAACCATGCGGGACCCCGTAACGGGCGGCGCCCATACGTCCCACACCCTGAATGTCGTGCCGGTCATTCTGGCCCATGCAGACGGCAAAACCATTCATGACGGTCGTCTGGCGGATCTCGCCCCGACCATGCTGGCTCTCATGAATATCAGGCAGCCTGACGCGATGACGGGTGTCTCCCTGCTTGAAAGCCCCTGATCCACGACACATTCTGTCGCTTGCCCTGCTCCTGTCGCCCCACTGGGCGACAGCGCATCCTGCGGCACACCACCATCCTGCCAAATCAACGGCGACAGCGCCGAGCGCGGGGCAGAAAGCTCTCGCCCGCGCACAGGCCGCACGTCGCACGCTGGAGCAGCAACAGGCCGCAGAAGCCGCAACCCTGCGCGCCAAACAGATCGCGTCGGCGCAGGCCGAGGCAAAAGCCCGGCAGGATACAGCCCGAACGCTCGCCTACACCGCACAGACCCATACGGCGCAGTCCGCCATGGACAGCACCCAAAGCCACATCCAGACTCTTCAGGCCAACATCTCAGAACTGAAAAACAAACGGACAGCCATTCAGGCCGGCATCCAGCAACAGAATGCCGCCCTGCAACCCCTGCTCCCCATCGCAGCGCGCCTGTCCATAGCGCCTGACGCCGCCTTGCTGGCGTCTCCGGAAACAGCGTCCGAAAGCGTCACCGCCCTGTCCATTCTCGGCGGCTTTTCCCAGCTCACCCGACAGCGCGCCCAGACCCTTCAGTCCCGCGAAGACGAGCTCCATGCCATCAGCAGCGATCTGGAACAGCACCAGAAAGAACTTTCAGACCTGCTGACGCAACAGACGCATGAACGCAACACCGCCGCGGCCCGGACTCGAATTGCAGCGCATCAGGAAGCCGTCGCAGATCAGGGCGCGCAAAAAGCCCGCAAAGCCGTCGCCGACGCCATGCAGGCCGCAGCGGATCTGTCTGCGGAAATCACCAACCTGGTGCAACAGGAAGCGCAGGCCCGCGCCGAACTTGAAAAAGAAGCCGCAGCTCTCGCCCGCCAGCACGAATTCGAACGTGCCCGTCATGCGCGCTCGCAGGCCCAGTCACTCTCCTCCGCCGGACAGGGCGTTTCCAGCACCGGCGGCCACGCCCCGGTTCCGGGCCATGTTGCGATCCGCTGGGGGCAGGCAACAGAAGCCGGTCCGGCCACCGGCATTACCTATGCCGCCCTCTCTTCCGCCCCCGTACAGGCTCCCTGCACGGGCCGAGTCGAATTTGCCGGTCCATTCCGCTCTTTCGGACAGATGCTAATCCTTGATTGTGGGCGCAACTATCGTTTCGTGCTGTCAGGACTGGGCCAACTCACTGTTTCGGGTGGCCAAAGCATCAGGAAAGCTGCCACACTCGGCCAGATGCCTGCGGCAGAAGGGATGCTGTTCGTCCAGCTCCGTCACGGCGCACAGGTGGTCAGCCCGGCGCCTTTCCTCTGAGCCGGTTTGCCGAGAGCGTCTGACCTTGTAGGATCGTATCTTAGTAATTTGGCAACCTGAACCGGCCTAGTCTCCCTGCGGAGCACCGTCGGCCAGCAGGTTCCTTCGTGCCCGAGGATGGAGATCACATGAAGTTTCGCAGTGGCCTGTTGCTGGGCACCGCCTTTCTGGCCGGACTGGCTGTCGGACCGGGCGCCCTGCGTCTTGCTGGCTCCGGCGACTTTCCGGGCGCAGCCTTCGCCCGTGAAATTTCTCATGACAACAGCGCGGAAACCGTCCGCCTGCTGACGCTGCTGGGGACCGTCATGGACGTGGTGAAGGCGGAATACGTCCATCCTGTGTCTGACAAAGACCTCATCAACAACGCGCTGGATGGCATGGTCGGCAACCTCGACCCCCATTCCTCCTACATGACCGCAGCTCAGTTCCACGACATGCAGACCGAGATTTCGGGCAAGTTTGGCGGTCTGGGCCTGCAGGTTCAGGGTGAATCCGGCCATGTCCGTGTCGTCTCCCCGATCGACGGCACCCCTGCCGCACGCGCTGGCATCCAGCCGGGCGATTTCATCACGATGGTCGACCACAAAAGCATTGATGACCTGACGCTCGATCAGGCCGTCCGCAAGATGCGCGGCGATCCGGGTACCAAAATCAGCCTGACAGTCGTGCGCCCCAAGACCGGCAAGACCCTGACCTTCGACATGACGCGTGAAATCGTCCATGTCCAGATCGTAAAGTCGGCGCTTTATGGCAGCACGGGCTATATCCGTCTGACCGAATTCGATGACGATCTTGAAGGCGCCATGCATGCCGCGTTCGACAAACTCAAGGCAGAAGCCGCCAAGACCCCCGGCGGCAAGTTGACCGGGATCATCCTCGATCTGCGTTCCAATCCGGGCGGCAAGCTCGATCAGGCCATCGCGGTCGCGGACGATTTCATCAAGGACGGAGAAATCGTCTCCATCCGTGGCCGCCATGCGGAAAACAACCAGCGCTGGGATGCGAAGGGTACGGACATCACCAATGGTCTGCCGATCGTCGTTCTGACAAATGGGGGTTCCGCTTCGGCCAGTGAAATCGTGGCTGGCGCGCTGAAGGACCATCACCGCGCCATCATCCTCGGCGAAAAAACTTTCGGTAAGGGTTCGGTCCAGACCCTGATCCCGATCGGAGATCAGGGCGCAGTCCGCCTGACGACAGCCCGCTACTACACGCCATCCGGGCGCTCCATTCAGGGCCTTGGCATCACCCCCGATATCCCCGTCTCCGAAACAAAAGACGACGATTCCTACGGATATCGTGAAGCGGATCTGTCCCACATTTTGACGAATATCGGCGGTAACCGGACGACCGAAACGCCACGCACCGATATTCCGCCGATTGCGAAATCCATTCCCAAAATGCCGGATGCCAACTGGCCCGCATTTGACGCGACGAAACCCGCGACGGATTTCCAGCTTCAGCAGGCCATCAAGGTCGTCAACGCCATGGCAGGCATTTCAAATCCGGCTCCTGCGACAGCACCGGCAACCGAGGTCAAAACTACTGCTCCTGCTGCCCCCAAACCGTCTGAAGCACATCACTAACTAAGGACATCCCGGATCGTGCAGAACCGTCCCGCCTCCAGCCGCGCAGGGCTCTGGCAACGACTTCCCGTTATCGGACGCCTTCTGATCGCGTTCTGGGCCGTCCTTCTGGCAGGAGGAGCGGCAGCGTTTCTGTTTCATCAGCAGAAACCTGTCGTTCTGGCAAAAACTACCCCCCCGGCACGACCGGAAGCTCCGCCTGCACAGAACGCTTCCTCAATCGTCTCCACACCGGTGCCGAAAGAGGCAGTCCGTTCTGTCAGTCCATCTGAGGTGCAGCAACCTGCAATGCCGGTTGCTGCACCGACAGTCATTCCCGCCAAAGCCGTTCCGCCCACACTGGCAGCCCCCTCAACCGCAGTGACGCAACAACCTCTGCCGTCGCCTGCCGCCGCCAGTCCAGCAGCCGTCGTCAGACCGCCTTCACCCGCAGTTCCGGCGGACAAAACCGCCATTGCAATCGTGCTTCAGGGTTTCGGTTATTCCGACGCGCTGACCTACGACGTTCTTTCGCGCATTCCAGCCCCAGTTGCGGTCGGGATTTCGCCTTATGTGAGCAATATCGGCGACATTATTGCGCGAGCCCATGCCAGCCATCGTGAAGTCTATGTCACGCTTCCGATGCAAAGCGCACACCCCGAACGCGTCGATGAAGGCCCGCATGCACTCGGATATGGCAACTCCGCCGCCGATGACCAGCGTGAACTGGAATGGTGTCTATCCAGAGCCACAGGCGCAGAAGGCCTGACGGACGCTTCCGAAAACGGAGACGACCAGCCGGGTGGCGGATATGCGACCTCACCGGATTTTGCTCCAATCGCCAGTTTCATCAGCAGTAAAGGGCTTCTTTATCTGGCTGGCTCTGCACAGGATAGTCGCCGCACGCGCGGCATGACTGCGACAGCCTGGATTGATGGCGACACAGACGCGGCCACTCTGGACAGCCGCCTTGCCGCGCTGCTGCCCCAGGACGGAAAGCCCACAAAAATTCTGCTGATGGTTGGTCCTGTCACCCCCGTCATGATCGACCGTCTTGCAAACTGGCTCAAAGGCCCGGCGGCAGGCCGCTTTGTTCTGGTGCCGCCGTCCAGTTTCGTCGATAGCGGCATCGGAAACGATCAGGCCGCCAATCTGCTGTCTTCCAGCCCGGTGGCCCCTTTATGAGCGATTGCATGACCCTGCCCTATCGTCCGAATGTCGGAATTGCGCTCTTTAATCGGGAGGGCAAGCTGTTCATCGCCTGCCGGACGGACCTTCCGGGACGCGTCTGGCAGTGCCCGCAAGGTGGGATCGATGAGGGCGAGACGCCCGAAACAGCCGCCATACGAGAGATGGGCGAAGAAATCGGTACAAGCAGCGCCCGCATTCTTGCCGAACGTGAGGGGTGGCTGTCCTATGATCTGCCATCTGCCCTGATCGGCAGAGCCCTGGGTGGCCGGTTCCGGGGGCAGACCCAGAAGTGGTTCGTGATGGGATATGAAGGGCAGGATTCCGATATTCGGCTGGACCTTCATGAGCCAGCGGAATTCGACTGCTGGGAATGGGTTGAGCCGAACGACGTTCTGGAACGCGATCTGGGCTTCAAAAAAGACCTGTATGCCGCATTAATCCCAGAACTGACGGCCCTGTTTCAGGCCGCTGCCAAAGACTGGGTTCGTACCAGCCGCGCGTAAAGACCGTCTTTCCTAATCAGTTCAGTATGTGTCCCCGCTTCGGCGACGGCACCATGATCCATGACGACGATAAGATCCGCCGCCTGCACCGTGGAGAGCCGGTGCGCCACAATCACGGTCGTGCGGCCCGAACGCAGATTGGCCAAGGCTTTTTGAACCCGCGCTTCGCTTTCTGAGTCCAGCGCGCTCGTCGCTTCATCCAGCAGAAGAATTCGCGGGTTGCGCAGGAGTGCACGGGCCAGTGCCACACGTTGACGCTGGCCGCCCGACAGTCGACGTCCACCCGGGCCTACCCGCGTTTCCAGTCCCGCGGGCAGATTATCGAGAAAATCGACCGCCGCCATGGCACATGCCTTTTCGACTTCATCCCGCGAGGCTGACGGTCGCCCAATCCAAATATTCTCGATCAGGGACATGTCAAAGAGTGTTGTGTCCTGACTGACATAGGCAATGGCATCGCGAAGGGATGAGAGCGTAAGATCGCGCAGATCCACGCCTTCCAGTTGGATACTCCCTTCACTCACATCATGCAGACGCGGAATCAGGGATAGAGCCGTAGATTTTCCGGCCCCACTGGGACCGACAAGCGCCACGGTTTTTCCGGGCTGCACATCGAACGTCAGGCCGCGCAACGCGACCCGGCCGTCTTCGTAACAATAGCCGGCCTGCTCGAACACCAGATGCCCCTTGCCTGCCGGGAGAGGCTGTGCCCCTACCCGCTCCATCACGGCGGGGGGTTCATCGATCACGGCGAAAACACGCGATAGTCCGGCCAATCCTTCCTGAAGGGCCGTGTTGAGAGAGCCCAGCGCGCGGATGGGGCGGGATGCGGTGAGAAGGGCTGCGATGAACGCAGTAAAATCTCCGAGCGTCGCACCGCCCTGAGCGGCCCGCCAGCCCGCAAACCCCAGCACGGCAGCCACTGCTGCACCACCCAGAACTTCAAGCACCGGATCGACGCGGGCACGGCCTTTGGCAATGCGCAAAAATGCGGAATGCAGCAGATCAAGGGAGTGATCGACCCGCGTGCTTTCCCGGTCTTCCATGCGGTAGATACGGATCTGCCGGGCCAGAGCGAAACTTTCGTTCAGCAGCGCCGAGGTCTCGCCAATCTGCTCCTGCATGCCGCCCGAGGCGCGGCGTACCTTTTTGCCCAACTTCTGGATGGGGACAGCCGCCACCGGATACAGTACGAGCGCGATCAGGCTCAGTTCCCAGTCCGTCACGATCATGGAAATCACCAACCCCACCACCGTCACAGCGTCTCCGAGCGCATTGACCACACGGATCATGGCCTCGCGGATCGAGATAGCATCAGTCGTAAAGCGGGCGGCCCATTTGGCGGGCGCTTCCTTTTCAATCGTCGAGACATCTGCCTGAAGCGAATGGGCGAACATCCGGGACTGCAAGCCGCGAATCACCGCCAGAACAAGCCCCTGCACAGCAATCGTCTGTCCATACTGGGATGCAGCCTTGAGCCCTGTAACGAGAACAACCAGAGCCGGAATCTGATACAGGATCCGGGAATCATGCGCCGCAAACATATCCACGGCTCGTTTGATAACGGCAGGATAAAGCGCGGTCAGCGCTGCCATCAGAACGGTCAGGACAACAACGGAAACGATCCGTCCGACATGCTGGCGCATTTCCTCGCGCCAGATGCGTTTCATCAGGACGCGGCTATCCGTATCAAGGGCTGTGGTTTTCGTCATGTCCGGGGGTGTAGCAAACCTTGCGAAAAGGACGAAACCGCCATCTCACGGATGCGCGAGAAGATAGGCCAGACACTGCGCCCGATCCGGCAGACATCCCTGCGCCATCCACCAGTCCCGGCCTTTTTTTAACCACTGCCCCATACCCGGCCCCGGCGGAACGCCGTGCGCGAGGGCGTCCTTACCCGATAACGGAAAATACGGCTGCGGAAGCGCCTGCAATCTGGAACGAAAACCGTCCCAAATGCTGTCAGGCTTACCCACAAGACAGGCCTGATGCAGCCAACTCCGTTCCAGACTCTGGTCCAGCTCCTGCTCCGCGCGCAGCCGACGCAGGTCATCGTCAGACATGTGCGGAGACAGGATCGGCCTGCCTGAAGCCCAGACGTCAATTCTCGCGGCATCCGCATTGGAAAGTTTCAGTCGTCCGGGCAATTCCCGGCTGCTTTCCTGGCAAAGGACGAATAACCTGAGCAGAGGATTTTCCGGAGCACCGCAATTCAGTAACCGATTCAAAGCAGCAGGGTCCGGATCAGGCAGGATAACCTGCAAGAGTCCAACCGCCTCCATCGCCGCGATTGTTTCCGCGAGGCGCGGACCCAAAAGAATCCTGAAGAGTTCGGACGCGACCCGTTCGGCAGAAAGCGTCCCAATCAACCCAAGTTGTTCGGACACAGCTTCACATGCTGCCGTGTCAGGACGTCCACTTCCATAACGCGCGTCGAACCGGAAAAAACGCAGTGCTCTCAAGGCGTCTTCTGCAATCCGACGTGATGCGTCCCCGACAAAACGGACCTGACGGCTTTTCAGATCCTCTTGTCCTCCAAAGTAGTCATGGAGGCGATCATGACGATCCAACGACATGGCGTTGATCGTGAAATCGCGTCGAGCCGCGTCTTCCGTCCAGTCCTGCGTCCAGACTACGACCGCGTGACGTCCATCCGTTTCTTCGTCACGACGCAGGGTCGTGATCTCATATGGAACACTATCCAGCACCGCTGTTACCGTTCCATGGGACAGGCCAGTCGGGATCACACGGATTCCCGCACCTTCCAGCCGACGCTGAACTTCCTCGGGAGGCTCCGGATTCGCAAGGTCCAGATCATGGACAGGAACCCCTGCGAGCAAATCACGGACCGAACCGCCGACAAGACGCGCTTCAGGCAGGACACTCCAGATCCGGTCCAGACCTTTCCGATCCGGCAGACGCTCCAGCAGACCAGAGCTCTGTGTCATACAGGCCGCGAAAGCGGGAAAAAGCAATCCTGACTCCAGACACCGAGACAGGGCTTTCCTTTTACATGACCGGGAACGGCGAGAGCCGCGAGTTCATAATGGACCGCGCGCGTCACCCGAGCCTGGATTGGAAAGGCGCCTTCGCCGTCGCGCACATGGATATAAGGCACCCCCGCACACTCTTCCGAAGGCCGGTCCCAGTCGCACGACAGCGGATGTTCAGGGCCAATGCAGATCAGTTCGTCCATATTCGTGCGGAAACAGAGATTCTGCTGCCGCCCGCAGGTTCCGCGAAAATCCAGTTCGACCACCACGAACGGGGCGTCCTCGACCTGAATGATCCCCTGCTCCATCGGCGTTTTCAGCCAGTAGATGCCTTCGGGGTCGCGGGTCAGCATGGACGAGAACATACACAGCATGGCTTTGCGCTTTACTGCAGAGCCCCGATACAGCCACGTCCCGTCGCGCTGGATCAGAAAGGGCAGCTTTCGAGGGTCCGTGGACGAGCAGTCGGGAAAGGAAGACGGTGCCACCAGCGGATCTGGAGCCGCGAAGACGTCAGGCCGGGCCGCCTGCCGGAACTGATGATCGCTCAATTTTCCCTCCAACTGCATAAAAACTCTCTTCTCACACCAACTTGGGTGCAATCGAGCCTTGATGAAACCCCCACACCTGTCAGACTGGCGTTATGAGCGAGCAGCAATATTCTTCCGGCGTCTCCGCCGGCACCCTGCGGGGCGAGGCGGACGTGGCTGAAGCCGATCGTCTGGCTCCGGTTCTCCATCATGTCCGTCAGGCCATCGGCAGCATTGTTCTGGGCCAGGACAGCGTCATCGAACAGGTTCTTGTCACGATCCTGTCAGGTGGTCACGCACTTCTGATGGGCGCGCCCGGTCTGGGCAAGACCCTGCTAGTCAACACGGCCTCACAGGTTCTGGGTCTGGACGCCACGCGCATCCAGTTCACGCCCGACCTGATGCCGTCGGACATCACCGGGGCGGAAATTCTGGATCAGGATGCTGACGGACGACGCGCCTTCCGCTTCCTGCCCGGCCCGATCTTCGGCCAGTTGGTCCTTGCTGACGAAATCAACCGCGCCAGCCCCCGCACCCAGTCCGCGCTGTTGCAGGCCATGGCGGAACGTCGGGTCACACAGGGGGGCAAGGATTATGCCCTGCCGCGCCCCTTCCATGTTCTCGCGACCCAGAATCCGATCGAGCAGGAAGGCACCTATCCCCTACCTGAAGCCCAGCTCGACCGGTTCATGCTTCAGATCAGCCTCGGCTTTCCGAACCGGGACGCGGAACGGCAGATGCTGCTTCAGACGACAGGCGCCACGACGCCGACGGTCTCTGCCCTGATGAATGCCGAAAGTCTGCTCGCGGCCCAGAACCTTGTCCGGCGTCTGCCAGTTGGCGATCAGATCGTGGATGCCATCCTCAGCCTGACGCGTTCGCTGCGTCCGGAAGATCCATCCGCCTCGCCGGACGTGCGGGAGGCCGTGTCTTACGGCCCCGGCCCCCGCGCGGCCCAGGCGCTGATGGTCGCCACCCGTGCGCGTGCGCTGCTCGATGGCCGTCTGGCGCCAAGCCTTGATGATGTTGTGGCGCTTGCAAGCCCGGTCCTGTCCCATCGTATCGGGCTGGGCTTTGGCGCCCGCGCCGCAGGAACGGACAGCGAAGTCCTGATCCGCAAGCAGGCTCAGGCCCTCCTCTGATCGCCGTGAAAAGTCCGTCCGATACCCTGCGCAGTTTCTTCCGCCGCAACCGGGGCGCCAGTTCCCGCGCGTCAAGCGCACAGGCGGAAAACCTGCCCCTGCCCGCGCTCGTTCTTGAAGCCGAAAAGATTGCTGCAAGCCTGCAAAGCGGCGTTCATGGCCGCAGACGTTCAGGACCGGGCGAGGATTTCTGGCAGTTCCGGCCCTATCATGCCGGCGAGCCCGCAACATCCATCGACTGGCGTCAGTCTGCCCGCTCGCCGGTCGAAGACACGTTCTGGGTCCGTGAGCGCGAGCACGAGAACGCCCAGTCGCTGATGCTGTGGTGTGACCCCTCGCCCTCCATGCAGTGGCGGTCTTCCGATACCCTGCCGACCAAGACGGAGCGCGCGCAGCTTTGCACGCTGGCGCTGGCGTCCGCGTCCCTGCGCGGCGGCGAACGCGCGGGTCTGCTGACCGGAATCGAGGCCGGACGTGCCCTTGCCGGACGTCAGGTTCTCCCGCGGTTGGCAGCCTCCCTTCTGCGTCCGGATGCGGATGAGCCCGAATTTCCCCGCATGTCTCTGGTTCCTCCACGGTCCGATCTGGTCGTAATCAGCGATTTCCTGTGGGACGAAGACCGGATCGACACATTCCTCAAAACCTGCGCCAGCCGTCCGGTGCGGACCCATCTTCTCTGTATTCTCGATCCGGCGGAACGCGAGTTGAAACGTGCAGGACGAATCCGGTTCGAAGGTCTTGAAGGGGGCGTTCTGACTCTTCCCGCCATGGAAAGCCTCGGTCCGGCCTATGAGCAGGCGATGAACGCGCATCTTGCGGCCCTCAAACAGAGTGCGGTATCACTCCATGCCGACTGCATCGTGCATGACACGTCGCAGAACCCGCTTCCGGCGCTTCTGGCGTTGCACATGGCGCTCGGAGGCGGCCGATGATCCTTCTTGCTCCGTTCCTGCTGCTTGGTCTGCTCACACTGCCTGCGCTGTGGTGGCTGGTGCGCGCGACGCCGCCCGCTCCGCAGGAACAGTCCTTTCCGTCCCTGCTCATCCTGAACCGGCTGACGGCACGGCGGGAAGACGCCGCCCGTTCCCCGCTCTGGCTTCTGATTCTGCGCATGGTGGCGGTGGCCCTCATCATTTTCGGGCTGGCGCGCCCTGTCCTGACGCCGCATCAAACCGAAACCGGCAACGGACCGCTGACCCTCATTCTCGACGATGGCTGGGCCGCCATTCCGCACTGGACCGACCGTATTTCCGCAGCGCTCGCGCTTGGCGAAACCGCGATCCGCAACGGTCAGGACGTCACGTTCCTGCATGCTGCACGCGCACCGGACGGCGCAATGCCCGAAGCGTTTACGACCCACGATTCCCATGCCCTGTCCGAACATCTCTCACATTTGCGTCCGCAGCCCTGGCCGACGGACCGTCAGGCGCTGGCCGCGCTGCTCGGGGGCCGGGATCTGTCGAACCAGCGCGTAATGATTCTCTCGGACGGTCTGGCTACGATGGGAGACGACGCGCTGCGTGGCGCGCTGGCAAAGGCGCGGTCCGTTCAGGACATACGCTGGAACGGCTGTGACATCCTGCGCCTTGACGCCGCGACAGGTCAGGACGGCGCGCTTCATGCAAAAGTCGACACACTGCCCTGCCCGACCCGGACCGTGACGCTGCATGCCGTCAACGCCAATGGCGGCACACTCGCGGCCTATCCCCTCACGACGGGGAAAGACCAGACGCTCTCCCTCCCGGCCCTGCTGCGCAACCAGCTCGATCGTCTGACACTTGAAGGCGCGACTGGCCCTGCTGCTGTACATCTGATGGGACAGGCCGATCATCGCCGCCCGGTCGGTATCCTCCAGACGCCCGGCGACGCCACGCCTCTTGTCGGATCAGCGTTCTTCCTCAATCGCGCCCTGCAACCGATTGCGGACCTGCATAGCGGCGATGCCACGGCCCTGCTGGGCGCGCCCCTGTCAGTTCTGATCGCCACGGATGGTGCGCTTTCGGGCGAGCAGACGCGCCATCGCGTTCTGGAATGGGTGCGTCATGGCGGAATGCTCGTCCGCTTCGCAGGCCCCGGTCTCGCCGCCGATCAGACCGCCACGTCCGACGCGACCTCCGATGCGCTTCTCCCCGTCCATCTCATGAGCGGAATGCGCCAGCTGGGGGGGCCGATGTCATGGGGGAAACCCCAGACGCTGGCCCCCTTCCCCGAAACTTCGCCGTTTTCGGACCTGACGATTCCGCCCGATGTCACCGTTTCGCGACAGGTTCTGGCCAAGCCCGAAACGGGCCTGACGGATCATGTCTGGGCGGCTCTAAGTGACGGCACCCCGCTCGTGACTGCGCGCGCGGAAGGTAATGGAGAGATCGTGCTGTTCCATGTCACGCCCTCGCCCGACTGGTCGAATGTGCCGCTTTCGGGTCTGTTTCCCGACATGCTGGAGCGCCTGATCGAACGGTCCGCTGGAGTGGCGGGCGGTGGCCCTGCGGAACTGGCACCGTGGCGTATCGTCGGGAGTGATGGGGGCCTCGTCATGCCGCCACAGGCCGCGCGCTCCATCCGCGCTTCGGATCTGGCGCATACGGATGTTTCCGTCACGCATCCTGCCGGGCTTTATGGCCCAGCCCGTGGAACGCGCGCGCTCAATCTCGGTGACGCTGCTTCGCCGATGGTGGAGGAACCTTTGCTCGGCACCCGGATTCTACCCGACGGCGCGCATGCGGATCGTCCGATCGGCCCCGCGCTGATGGCGGCGGGTCTGCTACTGCTGCTGCTGGATCTGATCCTGTCCCTGCGGCGGCGCGGTCTGCTCGGCGCCCTGGCGGTTGCAGGTCTGCTACTTCTGCCGATGGCCCATGTGCAGGCACAGACATCCGCAACCCTTCCGGCAACCGTACCGCAGGCCGCACTCGAAACGCGGCTGGCCTATGTTCTTACGGGCCATGACGATATCGATGCCGTCTCCCGCGAAGGACTTCAGGGTCTCTCCGACTATACGAGCGCCCGCAGTTCCGCGACGCTCGGTCATCCCGACGGTGTCGTTCCCGGCAAGGACGATCTGGCGTTCTATCCACTCCTGTACTGGCCGATCACGCCGGATATGCAGCCCGATCCCGAACGCACGAAAGCGCTCAATACCTTCATGGAACACGGTGGGATCCTGCTGATCGACGAACAGGGCGCGGGCACCGACACAGATTCCGGCACCAGCGCCGCCGCCCGGGCTGCGTTGCAGCGCGTGACCGATGGCCTTGTCGTGCCCCCACTCGCCAAGCTGACGGACAAGCACGTTCTGGCCCACACCTTCTATCTGCTGCACAGCGGCTTTCCCGGTCGCGTTGCCGGACAGCCAGTTTATGTCGCGCGCAACGGGGACGAGGCGAATGATGACGTCAGCCCCGTCATCATCGGGAATGGCGACTGGGCGCATGCCTGGGCCGTGGACGGGTCGGGCAACCATCCGTTCGCCGTCATTCCCGGGGGCGAAGACCAGCGCACGCAGGCCTATCGTTTTGGCGTAAACATGGTGCTCTACGCCCTGACCGGAAACTACAAGAACGATCAGGCCCAGTATCCTGAAATGCTCCGCCGCCTCGGCAGCCCGGATGCACCAGCCGCAACAACCAGCCCCGACACCACCGACGAGGAGGACGCGCCATGATGTTCGATCTTTCTCCGATGCTGCCCGTCTGGCTGCTGGCGACGCTGGCCGCACTGAGTGTTGCAGGAGCGATTTACGGTGCCCTGCGTGGCGCGCGCGGAATGCTCTGGCGGGCTCTGGCCGTTCTCGCTCTGCTGGGGTGGCTGTCCGGACCCCGCGCGCTTCACCCGGTGCTCCGCCCGGTGCCGCAGGATGCGCTGCTGGTCGTAGATCGCTCGGCCTCGATGCAGGTCGGCCCCCGTACGGCCATCGCGGATCAGACCGCACGGCAAATCATGCAGGACGCAGAACACCTTCCGGGCCTGACCCTGCATCGCGTCGATGTTCCCGGCGGCACAGGCCACGGCACCCGCCTGTTCGAGGCGCTGGATCATGCGGATCTGCCGCAGGGCCGGTTCGCAGGTGCCATCGTCGTAACGGACGGCATGGATCATGACGTTCCGGCCCATCTTCCGGCGCGCTTTCAGGGACCGGACGGACAGAAACTTCCGCTGCATCTTCTGCTGACGGCGCGGGGCGAGGAACAGGACCGTCGCCTGCGCATCCTGAGCACGCCGCCCTATGCCATCGTCGGGCAGAACGCCACGATCCGCGTTCAGGTCGATGATCTGGGCGCTCCGGGTGCCGCCGACGCGGTTCTCACGATCCGCTCGGGCGATACCCCGCCGCAGACCCGCCCGATCCGGACCGGCACGCCACAGGACATCACGGTTCCCGTCCAACATCCCGGCGAAACACTTGTCGGTCTGTCCGTCTCTCCGCTGACCGGGGAAGCCTCTACGGAAAACAATAGCGATGTTGTACGGATCCGGGGCGTGCGCGACCGGCTGAGGGTACTGCTGGTCTCCGGCGTGCCCAATCAGGGCGAGCGCGTCTGGCGCAGGTTGCTGAAGGCCGATCCGTCCGTGGATCTCGTGCACTTCACCATTCTGCGCTCCCCCAACACCGATGATGGCACCCCGCTTTCGGATCTGGCGCTGATTCCGTTCCCCATCCGCGAACTGTTTCAGGAAAAGATCCGCAGCTTCGATCTCATCATTCTGGACGGCTTTCGCAACAGCAACATCCTGCCGGACGAGTACCTGACCAATATCGCCGACTATGTCCGTAACGGCGGCGGCCTGCTGGTGACGGCTGGGCCTGAATTCACACAGGACGGCACCCTTCAGGATACCAGCCTCGCACAGATTCTTCCGGCCCATGTCGGGACGGACGGGGTCGTTACGCAGGCTTTCCGTCCCTCCCTGACTGCTCTGGGCAAAACCCATCCTGTCACGGCTGGCCTGACGGAAGACTGGGGCCCTTGGTATCGCGCCCTCCGCGCAGACCAGTCGCACGGCGAAGACCTGATGCATGGCCCGGAGGGCGCGCCGCTTCTGCTGCTGGACCGTGTCGATCGGGGGCGCGTGGCCATGCTCATGTCGGACCAGCTCTGGCTCTGGTCTCGTGGCGAAGGCGGTGGCGGCCCGCAAGCCGAACTTCTGCGGCGGCTATCACACTGGCTCATGAAAGAGCCGGATCTTGAGGAAAACCGTCTCACCGCCCGGATCGAAAACGGCCAGCTCGATATTGAGCGGCACGCTGCGGGACAGGCTGTTTCGCCTGAGGCTTTCGTCACGGCGCCGGACGGCAAGCGCACACCCGTTACCCTGAAACAGACGGATGGCGTCTGGCACGCCACGCTGACCGCAACCATGCCCGGCATCTGGAGTGTCCGACAGGATGGTCTGGTCGCTTTCGCCAGTCCCGTTTCTCACGATCCGATCGAGCGGCAGGACCTGCGCGCCACTGCGACCGTCATGGGCGGCAGCGCTCAGGCATCGGGAGGAATCGTGGCGTGGGTCGCGGACCATACGCCCCATCTGAAACAGGTGCCCGTCGGTTCGGCCACGACCGGCTCGGACTGGATGGGGCTTCCCGTCACCACGGCGGCCGTCGCAGGCGAGACGCGGACGACAGACCTTGTTCCGGCATGGGCAGCCCTACTTGCAGCACTGATTTTCCTCGCAATCGGTTGGTGGCGGGAAGGTCATTGAAAAAATGTCACAATCCGGCACCTCCGAAAGGCATCTGCAGACTCGCGCAGGACGAACGATCACAGTATATTGGTTTCATGCGACTGCTCCCCACCCTGCCCCGCCTGCTGCTCGTTGCCGCTCTGGCAATGACGCCGACGATTCTCGTACCCTGGCACCATGCTCAGGCTCAGGATGCCGACGACGCCGAGGCTGAACAGGAAGCCGAAGCCAATCAGAAAAAAGCCGAAGCCCGTAAGGCCGCCCAGCGCGCCGCGCCGCCTTCCGCACTTCCGGGAGCAGAAGCCTCCGACGACGACGCCGGTCATGCGCGCGTTGACGTAAACCCGACTGTCGCCCTGTTCGATGCCATCAACCGTGGCTCACTCAACGCGGCAAAAGAAGCGCTCAACCGCGGCGCCGATATGGGGGGGCACAATGTTCTGGACCAGACGCCGCTGGACATGGCCATCGATCTGAACCGTAAGGACATCATGTTCCTGCTTCTGTCGATGCGGACCTATAACCCGGACGGAAAGATCGAGAACAGCGTGTCTGATCAGGGTGTGGAGATGAAGAACGGCAGCGGCCATCTGACGATCGGCGGGAAATCCGTCACGCCCAAACGCGCCGCCGTCGCAGCGTCCCCACATTTCGACGCAAGCGGCGGCAAAGCCGATCCTTCCATCGGCTTCCTCGGCTTTGCGGGGCACTAAACGCTCCTGATCCAGACGCAAAAAAAGCCGGAGAAGTTTCTCCGGCTTTTTTTATAGGCGTAAGTTCTTGCGTCAGCCGACGTTACGCAGCGCCTGACTTTCCTGACGCAGGACGTCGATCTGAACGAACTGGCCGTCACGCTCGAAATACCAGAACGTCCAGCCATTGCAGGACGGCGCGCCCGTCAGACCCGCACCGAGTTTATGGATGGAGCCGCGCTGGTTGCCCGATACAAGCGTACCATCGGGTGTCACGGTCGCTTTCAGACGCTTCTGCCGGTCATAAAGCACCGTTCCTGCTGGCAGGACTCCCGTTTCCACAAAACTTCCGAACGGAATACGCGGCATTTCGCGCCGGGCGGGCGTCGTCGCCAGTTGTTCGGAGGTCAGACGCTCTTCACGCGCCACACGCTCACGCGCTGCCTTGACATAATCCGGGTGCCGCTCGATGGCGATGTAATGACGGCCCAGACGCTTGGCCATTGCCGGGGTCGTGCCACTTCCGCAGAACGGGTCCAGCACCACATCATTGGCGTTGGTCGACGCCACCAGAACGCGATGCAGCAGACTTTCCGGCTTCTGCGTCGGATGCAGTTTCAGGCCATGTTCGTTCTTCAGACGTTCATTGCCCGTGCACAGCGGCAGATACCAGTCCGAACGCATCTGAAGGTCGTCGTTCAGGGCCTTCATGGCCTGATAGTTGAACCGATACTTGCTCTGCGGACCACGCGCGGCCCAGATCAGCGTCTCATGCGCGTTCGTAAAGCGCCGCCCGCGGAAATTCGGCATCGGGTTGGATTTGCGCCAGACGATATCGTTGAGGATCCAGAACCCCAGATCCTGCATGATCGCGCCCAGACGGAAGACATTGTGATAGGAGCCAATGACCCAGATCGTACCGTCCTTGTGCAAAATCCGGCGCGCTTCTCTGAGCCAATCGCGCGTGAAATTGTCATAGGTCGCGTAATCCGCGAACTTGTCCCAGTCGTCGTCCACACCATCCACGACAGTCTCGTCCGGACGGCGCAGTTCGCCACGCAATTGGAGATTGTACGGCGGATCGGCGAAAATGCAGTCCACGCTCCCATCGGGCAGCGTCTTCATCGTTTCGATGCATTCTCCACGCAGGATCTGGTCGACGGGAAATTCACCGCTCATGCTGCGTGTGCCTCTGCTTCAATCATGTTTCGTATCGGCGCGAAACCGCGCCTGTGATGAGGTGTCACCCCACGGAGCTTCAGACCCTGCATGTGCGCGGCCGTGCCGTATCCCGCATTGCGCTCCCAGCCATAGGCATCATGACGCATGGCCAGACGTGCCATCAGGCGGTCCCGCGTCACCTTGGCGATGATGGAGGCTGCGGCAATGGACAGGCTGATCCCGTCGCCACCGATCACCATTTTGATGGGACAGGGCAGTTTCGGGGCGTGTTTGCCGTCCACGAGGGCAAGGTCCGGCATTCGGCCGAGCCGGGACAGAGCCCGGCGCATGGCCAGATAGCAGGCCTGAGCGATATTGATCTGCTCGATTTCCAGAACCGATGCCGCGCCAATGCCGATCAACGCCTGTTCGTCAGCCATCAAGGCCTCATAGGCGAGCATCCGGCGCCGGGCCGTCAGTTTCTTGGAATCATCGAGAAGGGCAGACAGAGTGTCAGACGGCTGCGCCGTAAAAGCCACGGCAGCTGCCACGACCGGCCCAGCCAGAGGACCACGCCCGACTTCGTCGATCCCGACGACCAGCCCCCCATGGGCAGCTTCCAGGGCGTAATCCGGCATTTGTGAGCGTCTCCCCGACAGATCACCGCGAAATCAGGTGACCGAATCGGTTTTGAATCATGGCGACTCGAAAGGGAAGCCCAAAAATGCAGGAGTTCTAAGTTTAATATGTCAAGTGTGGTGGGAAAGACTCTTTACCAGGAGCGTCAGAGGTCTTCCTGCTGGTTCTCCTGGCCGGAGGTTGTCGGCGGCGAGGAGGCGGCGGGCTGGCCCGTTTGTTCATGCTGCATCTGCAGTTCCTTCTCGATCTGAGGGAGCTGGTAGATTTTCTCCGTCACGTTGACCGCAAGAAGCACAAAGCTGACGATCAGCAACGACATTCCCCGGCCGACAATCTGGCGCCTTTTCCAGAAATATCCCGGCAGAAACAACCACCACCAGAAGCCCGGTGGCGTCTTCCCGCTTTCCCGGATCGAGTTGCGGTCCAGCATGAAGGAAATGAAAAACAGGAACAGCGACATCATCGCGACGATCGAAAACGGTCCCATCCGATCACGCTCCGGGATCTGGCGCCAAACCAGAATCAACAGCGTCAGACGCTGGATCAACCATGGTCCGACCAGAAGCACCCAGGCCCAGTGTTCCGCACTCCCCGAAGACATCCGCAGAAGTCCCGTCAACGGAGAGACAAGCCCCGCAGCACTGGCGGGCCTCCACGTCTCTCCGAATTCAGACGTCCAGACGAGCGTTTCAGGCTTGATCTGCCGCTGCATGATCAGGCGCAGGATTTCCTCACGGGAGACTGGACCGGCCTGTTGCCCGTTATTGTCGTAAAACCATTCCATAAAAAAAAGCCTCCCGGATCACTCCGGAAGGCTTCTAGCACAAAGACGTCCGTCCGGTCGAAACGCCTGTTGCGCCTCAATCGCTTTTGCGGCCGAAGAACAGTCCACCAACGATCATTCCGACGACCGTAGCAATCACCAGCGAGATCAGCGGACGATCCTGAACGAACGCTGTTGCTGCTTCGAGCTTGGTTTCGCCCTCATCGTACAGATCAGCGAAATCCTGCTGAGCCATACCGGAAAGCTGGTCGAACTTGCCTTCAGCCTGGAGTTTCGCATCGCCAGTCAGGCCGCCAAAACCGTCCTTGAGCTTGCCCTTGGCTTCATCCAGGAGGCCTTCGACTTTGGTCTCAGTTGTATCAGCCATTTTATTCTCCTCTGTCCGGATTAACCTGTCCTTAGTTCAAACGCATGACGGAGGCATCCGGTTCCAGTCCGATATGATCTCTGGGCAGGGAAGAGACAAGCCCCCGAAAAAGAGTGTTGGGCAGAATAGTAACGAAACGTATCATTTTCGGTCATTTTGATTTTCATTACCAAAACTGAACAGGATTTAAGGTCGCGTCATGGCAGGCGCTGGCCTCCTGCCGTATAAGCATGAAAACACATAACATCGTCGCCTGAGAGCCCTGCGCTCTGCTATGCGGAAAGACAGAACCACCATGGATCAGCAGACGGCCAGCTCCAGCGACCGCCTTACGAACAGCACCGCCCAGTCTTCTCCCCCTCCTGCGCGGTCCCGCCGTCGGCGCTGGATCCTGTGGGGCGTTGTTCTTCTGATTGCTCTTCTGATCCTGTTCGCGATTTTTCGCCCTCATGGCGCGACACACAAACATGGTCGTGGTGCCGCAGCCGATGGAAGCGTGCAGCCCGTTGCCGTCGCAACCGTCCATACTGGCGACATGCCCGTGATCTTTCAGGAGCTCGGCACGGTCGTCCCCGTGACAAACGTGACGATCACGCCGCGCGTCAACGGCCATATCTCGGCCGTCTATTACAAGGAAGGCCAGCACGTCCATAAGGGTGACGAACTCGAACTGATCGACCCGCGCCCCTATGAGGCCACGCTCGCCCAGTATCGCGGCACACTGGCCGCCGATATGGCGCAGCTTGAAAAAGCCCGTGTGGACAACGCCCGTTACCAGCGCCTGATCAAACAGAACTCGACCTCGGCCATGACGGCGCGCGATCAGGAATTCACGGTGCAGCAGCTTGAAGGTCAGGTCGAATTCGACCGGGCCAATGTCCGCAATGCCGAACTGAACGTGATGTACTGTCACATCATTGCGCCGGTCGAAGGCCGTGTCGGTATTCGTGTGCTCGACATTGGCAACTATGTGACGGCTGGCCAGTCCGGCGGTCTGACCATCCTGACGATGATGCAGCCCATTTCCGTGATCTTCACGGTTCCGCAGAACCAGCTTCAGGAGGTCATGAAATATCTGGACAAGACCGGCGAGCTGTCCGTCGAAGCGTGGGACAGCGACAATACCCACAAAATTGCCAATGGCACCGTCAAGGCGCTCGACAGCCAGATCGACACAGCAACCGGGACGGTGCGGATGCGTGGCATCTTCCCGAATGAGGACGAGCACCTTTTCCCGAACCAGTTCGTCAACCCGCATCTGCTAGTCACGACGCTACATGACGCCCTGCTCGTGCCCGCCAATGCTCTTCAGACCGGCCCGGACGGTCGCTTCGTCTATCGCGTCAAGCCTGACATGACCGTGGAAGTCGTGCCCGTGACGGTCGGTACGACCGATGGCACGAACGCCGTGATCGAAAAGGGTCTGAGCAGCGGCGACCGGATCGTGACGGATGGCGTCAGCCATCTGCGCCCCGGCCAGAAGGTCTCCATCCCCGATACCTCGTCAGCAGCAGCGCAGACGACGGAAGCCGAGCACAAGAGCGCCAGCCAGCACCGTCATCATCGTGACGGGCAGCAGAGTTCGGATGCGCCCCAGCAGAAGAACGACCCGTCCTCGTCCGCCGACACCGGCAACCACTGATCGCCATCCAGAACAGTCAAACAGGGAACATCAAGATCGTGAATCCGTCCCGCCTGTTCATCGAGCGCCCGGTTGCCACCAGCCTTCTGATGTTCGCCATCCTGCTGAGCGGCCTGCTCGGCTACCATTTTCTGGCCGTCTCAGCCCTGCCGCAGGTCGAATATCCCACGATCACGGTCTCGACATTCTATCCGGGCGCCGGGCCGGACGTCATGAGCACGTCCGTTACCGCTCCTCTGGAAACCCAGCTTGGCCAGATGGCCGGGCTGGACCAGATGACATCCCAGTCCTCCGGTGGCGCTTCGGTCCTGACACTGCGCTTCGGGCTGGACATGTCGATGGACGTGGCGGAGCAGGAAGTTCAGGCCGCGATCAACAACGCGACTTCCCTGCTGCCGAGCGATCTGCCCGCCCCTCCGATCTATGCGAAGGTCAATCCGGCGGACACTCCCGTCCTGACGCTCGGCATCACGTCGAAAACGCTGCCGCTTCCTGAAGTCGAAGATTACGTCAACACGCGGCTTGAGCAGAAGATCAGCCAGATTTCCGGCGTTGGTCTTGTCACCCTGTCGGGCGGCAATCGCAAGGCGTACCGGATTCAGGTCAACATTCCGAAGCTGACCTCTTACGGCATCGCGATCGATACGCTGCGCACCATCATCAGCACGGTCAACGTCAATTCCCCGACCGGAACGTTCGACGGCCCCAAGCGCTCCACCTCCCTGCGCATCGACGGTCAGATCCAGTCTGTCGAACAGCTCATGAATCAGGTGATCGCGTATCAGAACAACGGTCCGATCCGCGTGCGCGACATTGCGACGGTCGTTGAAGGGGCGGAGAACGCACAGCTTGCCGCCTGGGCCAACCGCACGCCTGCGCTGATCCTGAACGTACAGCGCCAGCCCGGCGCAAACGTTATTGGCGTCGTGGACAACGTGCTGCGCATCCTGCCGCAGCTCAAGCTCGACCTGCCGCCGGGCATCGACGTTACACCTCTGACCGACCGCACCACCACCATCCGCGCCTCGGTTAGCGACGTAGAATATGAACTGGCGCTCGCCATGCTTCTCGTCGTGGGCGTGATCTTCGTGTTCCTGCGGAATGTTCCGGCGACGATCATTCCCAGCCTGTCCGTTCCGCTGTCTCTGATTGGCACGCTGGCGGCGATGTATCTGCTGGGCTTCTCGCTCGACAATCTGTCGCTGATGTCCCTGACGATTGCGACCGGCTTCGTCGTCGATGACGCCATCGTCGTGATCGAGAACATCGCCCGTTACGTCGAGGCTGGCGAAGACCGCTACACCGCTGCGCTCAAAGGTGCGGGGGAGATCGGCTTCACCATCATCTCTCTGACGGTCTCGCTGATCGCTGTGCTGATCCCGCTATTGTTCATGAAGGACGTCGTCGGGCGTCTGTTCCATGAATTCGCGATGACGCTCTCCATCACCATCATCATTTCCGCAGTCGTCGCCCTGACGCTGGTGCCGATGATGTGTGCCCGTCTGCTCTCCGACACGCATGCGCCGTCCACGAAAAACACGGTCTGGAGCCGCCTGTCCAATAGTACCGAGCGCGGCATCAATGCCCTGATCGCAGGGTACGGGCGCTGGCTCGATGTCGTGTTGCGCTTCCGGGTCACGACCCTTCTGGTGACGCTCGGTACGATCGTCCTGACCGGCGTTCTGGCCTGGACCATTCCCAAGGGCTTTTTCCCGACACAGGACACTGGCGTTATTCAGGGCATCTCCGTGATGTCGCAGGCCATCTCCTTTGAAGGCATGAAGAACCGTCAGGCCGCTCTTGGAGACGTGATCCTGAAAGACCCGGATGTCGCCAGCATCTCGTCTTTTGTGGGCATTGACGGCCAGAACATGACGCTGAATGTTGGCCGCTTCCTGATCAACCTCAAACCGCGGGACCAGCGCACGTCCAGCCTTGAAGCCATCATGCGCCGCCTGTCCTCCACTGGAGATCAGGTGATCGGCGCCCAGCTTTACGTCCAGCCGATTCAGGACCTCTCGCTGGATTCTTCGATTTCCGCCACGCAGTACCAGTTCATGCTGGAAAATCCGGATTACGACACCTTCAAAATCTGGGTGCCGAAATTCGTGGATGCCCTCCGCAAGGAACCGTCGCTGCGGGATGTCACGTCCGATCTTCAGGCCGAGGGGTTGGTCGCCCAGCTTTCGCTCGACCGCCCGACCGGCGCGCGATACTCCATCACACCGCAGACGATCGATAACCTGCTGTATGACAGCTACGGCCAGCGCCAGATCACGACGATCTATACGCAGTCCAACCAGTACCGCGTCATTCTGGAAGCCGATCCGAAACTCCAGACTGACCTGACATCCCTGAGCCAGCTCTACCTGCCGGGTATTTCCTCACAGGCCGGTGGCAGCACGTCGGGCCCGACGCGCCAGCCGACATCGGGGCTCGTCCCACTGTCGCAGGTGACGACGATGACGCATGTCCTCGCCCCATTGCTCATCAGCCATTTCGGTCAGTTCCCGGCCACGACCGTGTCGTTCAACGTCGCCAGCGGCTATTCGCTGGGGGCTGCGACCAACGCCATCGAGCGCGTGGAAAAGCAGATCGGCCTGCCGCCGGAATTCCAGACCGCCTTTCAGGGCACGGCAGCAGCGTTCCGCTCGTCGCTATCGAACGAGGTCTGGCTGGTTATGGCAGCTGTGATCGCTGTCTATATCGTGTTGGGTATTCTCTATGAGAGCTATATCCACCCGATCACGATCCTCTCCACCCTGCCTTCCGCCGCCATCGGTGCGCTGATCGGGCTTTATCTGTTCGGGATGGATCTCGACATCATGGGCATCATCGGCATCGTGCTGCTGATCGGTATCGTGAAGAAAAACGCCATCATGATGATCGACTTCGCGCTCGAAGCCGAACGTCTGGAGGGCCATACGCCGCTTGAATCCATCAAGCAGGCGGCAATGCTCCGCTTCCGTCCGATCCTGATGACCACGCTGGCCGCCCTGTTCGGTGCCCTGCCCCTGCTGATCGGCACGGGCGTCGGTTCCGAACTGCGCCGACCACTGGGTGTGGCCATCGTTTTCGGCCTGATGATGTCCCAGCTTCTGACCCTGTTCACCACGCCCGTCATCTATCTGTTCATGGATGAACTGGGGACGAAAACGCGCGCCTTCATACAGCGTCACCGTCGCCACAACCCACCGTCGCAGCCCCAGACCCCAAGCTCCCATACAGGCGCTCCGTGAATCTGGTTCGCCTCTTTGTCCTGAGGCCCGTTGGCACGACGCTGCTGGCGGTAGCTCTCGTGATCGGCGGCGTTATGGGCTATTTCGCCCTGCCCGTCGCCGATCTGCCGGACGTGGACTTTCCGGTCATCATGGTGACCGCGAACCAGCCCGGCGGCTCTCCGTCCGAAATTGCAAGCACGATCGCAGGGCCTCTGGAGCGGCATCTGGGGGCGATTTCCGGCGTCACGGAAATGACCTCGGAATCCATGGTCAACCAGACGCGCATCACCCTTCAGTTCGACCTGTCGCGCGACATCAACGGCGCTGCGCGTGACGTGGAAGCGGCCCTGCAGGGCGCGCGGCAGGATCTGCCCACCAGCCTTCGCAGCAATCCGACTTACATGAAGGCGAACTCCAATGGCCCGCCCATTCTCGCTTTGACGCTATCGTCCAGCACCCGGACGCCGCAGGAACTCTACGATTTCGCAAGCAACATCCTCATCCCTCAGCTCAGCCAGATCCAGGGCGTCGGTGATGTGGAAATCCGCGGCGCGTCCCTTCCTGCCGTGCGTGTTGAAATCAATCCGCTGCGCCTGTTCCATTACGGGATCGGCTTCGAAGATCTGCGCGCCGCCCTCGCCTCCGCCAACGCCCATACGCCCAAAGGTTTTCTGGATGCCAATGGCGAGCGGATGATGCTCTCCACCAACGATCAGGCGACGGATGCGGAGGAATATCGTGATCTGGTCATCGCCTATCGCAACAACCAGCCGGTCCGCCTGACGGATCTGGCGGACGTCAGGAACAGCGTCGAAGATCTCCGTCAGGCGGGGTATCTGAACGGAAATGCCGCCATCATCTGTACGGTATTCTCGCAGGGTGGCGCGAACGTCATCAAGACGATTGACGGCATCCGCGGTCGCCTGCCAGCCCTTCAGTCCGCCCTGCCCGGCAATACCAATATTTCGATCCTGATCGACCGCTCCAAAACAATCCGGGCCTCTTTGGACGATACGAAACAGACGCTTGTCATTGCCGTCGTGCTCGTGGTCGTGGTCGTCCTGCTGTTCCTGCGCAGCCTCTCTGCCATCATGGTTCCGGCCATCGTGGTGCCGGTTTCGATTATCGGAACCTTCGGAGCCATGGCACTGATGGGATACCAGCTCGACAACATGTCGCTGATGGCCCTGACGATTTCGACGGGCTTCGTGGTCGATGACGCCATCGTCGTTCTGGAAAACATCGCTCGCTACATGGAGATGGGTTACAACCGACAGGACGCCGCCATCAAAGGCACGACCGAAGTCGCGTTCACGGTCGTTTCGATCACAGTCTCGCTGATCGTGGTGTTTGCACCGATCATGCTCATGGGCGGGATCGCGGGGCGGCTGTTCCACGAGTTTGCGATGACCATGGTCATCACGCTCTGTATTTCGCTGCTCCTGTCCCTGACGCTGACGCCCATGATCAGCGCCCAGCTTCTGACCCACACGGACGATAACGGTCCGGGTCTGTGGAAGAAGACCGGCCGTTTCCTCGAACGCATGATCAGCGCCACCACGTCGGGTTACGGCAAATCGCTGGACTGGGCCTTGGGGCATCAGTTCCTGATCGCAATGTCCCTGCCCGCCACTTTGGTGCTGGCCGGTGTGCTGTATGTGAAAATGCCCAAAGGTTTCTTCCCCTCCGAAGACACCGGGCAGATCATGGGGCGTGTGGTTGCCGATCAGTCGATCTCGTTTCAGGCGCTTCAGAAAATCGTGGTCAAGGCCATGAAGAGCGTCGCGTCCGACCGGGATGTCGTGGGCGTCATGGGCGGTGTCGGTGGACGTTCGGCCAACTCGGCGAACATGTTCATCGCACTCAAGCCCAAATCCGAGCGGACGGACGATCTTGCAACCACCATTCAACGCCTGACCCGCAGGTTCTCCCATATTCCCGGCGCGCAGCTCCGCCTGATGGCCCCCGGCAGTGTTCGCACGGGCGCGCGGCCCGGAGACGCCGCCTATCAATATTCACTTGAGGGCCCCTCCGCCGAAGACCTCTTCGAATGGACTCCCAAGATCGTAACCGCGCTTTCCAGACTGCCGGAACTCATGGACGTAACATCGGACGTGGAACAGGGCGGTCAGGGGATCAACATCGCGATCAACCGCGACACGGAAGCGCGCTATTCCGTCACGCCACAGCTCATTTCCAATACGCTCTATGACGCATTCGGCCAGCGCGCCGCCTCCATTATCTACGGCAACCTCAACCAGTACCGCGTCATCATGGAAGCCGCGCCCCGCTACTGGCAGGATCCGTCGATGTTGCAACAGATGTGGATCAGCACCTCCGGCGGAACAGCAGCAGGCGGCACGGCGTCGAACAATATCCGCGCCCGCGCCACAACGGCTGTCACGACCCTGTCGCAGAGTGAGCAATCCTATCAGAACTCGGTCGCCAACGCGCTGGCAGGTGGAAAATCGGCATCAAGCGGTGCAGCCGTTGCCACCAGCGTGGACAACATGGTCCCCCTGTCCGTCCTCTCACGCCAACGCAACACCAACACCGCCCTGACCGTCAGCCACGAAGGACAATCCGTCGCGACGACCGTATCCTTCAACCTTGCACCCGGCGTCTCGCTTGGCACGGCCGTGGATGCCGTCCAGGCCGCCATGGTGAAGCTGCATGTCCCGTCAGACATTCACGGCGGGTTTGCGGGCAATGCGGCCGCTTTCCAGAAATCCGCAGGGAGTGAGGTTCTGCTGATCCTCGCCGCCCTCGCCGCCGTCTATATCGTGCTGGGCGTCCTGTATGAAAGCCTGATCCATCCCCTGACGATCCTTTCAACGCTGCCATCCGCAGGCGTTGGCGCCATTCTGGCACTTCAGATCTGCGGCGAGGAATTCTCCCTCATGGCCATGATCGGCGTGATCCTGCTCATCGGCATCGTCAAGAAAAACGCCATCATGCTGATCGACTTCGCCCTCGTGGCACAGCGTGAAGGGCTGTCGGCCAGAGAGGCTATCCGTCAGGCCAGCCATCTGCGTTTCCGCCCGATCCTCATGACGTCTCTGGCCGCTGCATTCGGTGCCGTGCCCCTCATCATCGGCAACGGATATGGCTGCGAACTCCGCCGACCGCTGGGGATCGCCATTCTCGGCGGTCTCGTGGTCAGCCAGTTGCTGACGCTCTACAGCACGCCCGTCATTTTCCTGTATCTCGACCGGTTCGGACGCGCCATGGGCCGTCTGCGTGCCCACGTCGCTTCCTTTTTCCATCTTTCAGCCCGGGGAACACAGTCCTGATGCCCGCCCTCCGTAAATCCACCCTGCGCACTGCCCTGCTGGGGGCGGCGACCCTGCCTTTCCTGAGCGGCTGTATCGGCGGCATGGTCGGGCCGAACTATCATCGTCCGAAAGCCATCATCTCCGCCAAGTTCAAGGAAGCACCTCCGCCACCGGGCTGGCAGATGGCTGCCCCCGATCTTGCGAAAATGCCCAAAGGAGACTGGTGGACGATCTTCAACGATCCCGTTCTCAACGACCTTGAAGAACGCGTGGCCACGTCCAACCAGAGCCTGAAGGAATATGAGGCGCAGTATCGCAAGGCGGCCGCGACGATTGATTCGATCCGCGCGCAGCTTTTCCCGACCCTGAGCGGCAAGTTCAGCTTCAACCGCAACTCACAGGGAAGCAGCGCCGAAAATACCAGCGGAGGCTTCACCTATACCTCCAGCCAGTCCTACACATCCAACACATGGACGACCGGCCCATCCGCAAGCTGGACCGTCGACGTCTGGGGCATGATTCGCCGGCAGGTTCAGCAGCAGGTTGCCGCCACTCAGGCCGACGCTGCCCTCGTCGCCAACATGCGGCTGTCCTATCAGCTTCAGCTCGCGCAGGACTATTTCGACCTGCGCTATCAGGACAGCCTGATTGCGCTCTATGCCCGCAACGTGGATCTCTATCGCCACAATCTGGAAATCCTCCAGAACCAGCTCGACGCTGGTGTCGCGGATCCAACAAGCGTCCTTCAGGCCCGCTACCTGCTGCAATCGACGCAGGCCAGCCTGTCCAACGCCCATATCGCCCGGGCGCAATACGAACACGCCATCGCCATGCTGACGGGCCGGGCTCCAGCAGAACTCACACTGGCAGACTCTCCCCTCCCCGAGACGATCCCCGCCGCACCCGTCGCCGTGCCCTCCATGCTGCTTCAGCGTCGTCCGGACGTGGCGCAGGCCGAGCGCAACATGGAAGCCTATAATGCGGAAATCGGATACGAGATCGGCGCGTTCTTCCCACAGGTCACGCTCTCCGCGTCCTATGGCTATAGCGGCAATCCTCTCGAACAGCTGATCCAGACCGCTACGCGCACTTGGAGCCTCGGTGCGGCTGCAAGCGAAACCATTTTCCAGGGCGGGGCGCGCTCCGCTGCGGTGCGCAGCGCAGAAGCCGATTACGACAATGCCGTGGCCACCTACCGCCAGACGGTTCTGGCAGCTCTTCAGGACACCGAAGATCAGATGTCCGGCCTGCGCTATCTCGATCAGCAGCTTGCCTTGCAAAATGCTGCCGTGAAAACCGCAGAAAGCGCCGTTCAGGTGTCCATGAACGAGTATCTTGCCGGAACACAGATCTACACGACGGTCATCACTGCCGAACAGAACGCCCTTCAGTATCAGGAAACCCAGCTCAGCGTGCGCCAGCAGCAGTTTCTTGCTGAGGTCAAGCTCATGACGGATCTGGGCGGCGGTTGGACGACGCAACAGCTTCCAAGCAAAAACTCGCTTCAGACGGACAATCCACTGCTTCCATCTTTCATTCAGAAAGACAAGAACGGGAACTAAAGATCATAAAAAAGGGCGGGGCCATCGGCACCCGCCCTTTTTATTTCAGGTCTTTTTCGTGTTCTTACAATGCATGCAGTCCAGCGACACCCGCCAGAATGGCCAGCACTGCCAAAACGATGAACACGATGAAAAACAGCTTGGCAATTCCTGCCGTAGCCGCAGAAATGCCGGAAAAGCCGAAAACACCAGCAATGATGGAAATAATGAAGAAAACAATCGCATAGTGCAGCATGACGGTGGTTCCTTGCGCAACAATTCGCGGTTATGTCGTAACGTCATGCGGCTGCGGAAGTTTAATTTTTTCCTAAAAGACGTTTTCCCAACAAAAACCCAACAAGAGACGCCGTCAGAAGCCAAAAAAGTGGCTGGTCCACCATCAAATCACTGAGAAGTGCTTCCGTTTCTCTTACCGCGCGCGAGCATTTTGTTCCCAGAAAGCTTTTCTTGGGACAAGCATCGGCATCCTCCTGCAAATGCTCCAGACCAGCATCCATCAATCTTCCCCCTGACATGACATTCCCCCAACGCAGAAAAAGGCAGCCCGGTCTCGGACTGCCTTTTCTTTTACATCGTCAGAACGCTCACGGAATGCCCTGAATCAGGGCATCCACTCAGTGACCGACGGCAGGGGTGTCTTCGCCCCGACGTGCGGCTTCTTCGTTATAGCGCTGCGCCTCAGGAGAGATGGTCAGAGCCATCGTCATCCCGGCTGACAGCAGATAGATCACCGCAAACGTCCAGATCACATACTGCATGCCCGGTCCGAAGACCGCTTCACACCCGGCAACAACAGCCGGTCCGACCCATGTGGACGCACCGGCGCCCAGACCAAGAATAGACAGTGCAGCCGCTTTCTCGCGCGGGCAGATCTGCGGCATCAGGCCCGACAGCGGTACGAAAGCCGCGACCGTTGCGCCATAGAAAATCCCTGCAGCAGCCACGGCCCAGAAATTCCCCGGGAACCAGAGCGGCACATAATAAAACAGCGGAATGGCTACGAAACCACCGATCCCGCCGAAAACGGCCACGACAAACCGGTGCCCGAGTGTATCCGCCACCATGCCCGAGACGAGATTGAACAGGATGTTACTCAGGAAAATCAACGACAGGAGGTTCAACCACTGAGCAAGGGAAAAGCCGAGATGATCCACAAAGAATGCAGGCATGATCGCAAGGAAGGCATATTCCGAAGACGTATCAATCACGCGGACGATACCGGCAATCAACGTCTTCGGTTCACGCCACATGATGCTCATAGAACCGAAGAAAATATCCTTGGTGGGAATATGTTCCGGTAGAAGGCGCTTCTTGCCCGTCGGTTCATGCGTGAACAGCAGAGCCACAAGGCCGCCCAGAATCACAAGCCCCAGGGAACACCAGAAGGTGCGAAGCTCGCCAATTTCCGGAATGGCAAAGCGTGCGAACTGCGATCCCAGAGTGGGCAGACCTGCTGAAAAGGAAAACCAGAACCAGCCCGCGGCCGAGCCCAGCATGGCTGTCGGCGTTGCAGCAGCAATCCAGACGAGGAAGCCATACGCAAACAGCGGATATGCAAACCCTCGCAGCGTATAGAACAGCAGGATCATCGGCCCACTGTTTGGCCCAAGTCCCAGAGCCAGGAACCCGACTTCAAGCACGCTCCACAGAATGAGACCAAGCCACATGACTTTCTTCGGCCCCATGAGATCCGACAAAGGCCCGGAGAACCAGGCGGCGATCATCACGGTGATGCCATAAAACGTGAACATTTCATTCACGAAACCCTGCGTATGGCCATGATGGAGCATGTAGGTATCGAGATACCCCGCCTCCACACCATCACCGACCATGAACAGGAGCTGTCCCACGAACGCCCAGAACAGGGCTCTGGGTATTCCAAGGGTTTCCGCCAACCCATGTTTTGGAGGGGAAGATTCAGACATTATAACGCTCTCCAAACGCTGGACGCATCACGAACCCATCCAGGCCTCATTGCCGGGATACATATTCGATGCGTCGTGGCAGGCCCTACGAGAGTGCTCGGGCCTGTTTCTCAGAATAATGCAGACCCTTATGGGAAGAACGACGGAACATTCTTCAAAAGGGAGAAACCGCTCCTTGTGAAGGAGCGGAAATTCAGACTGCCTCTGAAAGAGACAGCAAAGATTCTGCAAAGAGTGCTGACTGCATATCACACACTTGCGTGACCAAGAAACCACGAATCAAAAAAGGCCGGGACATTCCTGCCCCGGCCTTTTTCAATGCTTCAAAAACAGGAGCCTCAGGCGGCTTCCTGCTCCGCGGCAACGTTCTGCTTCGGTCCGCTGTCCTGGCCCTTCGCAGCGACATCGCGATCGACCAGTTCAATCACGGCCATATCGGCATTGTCGCCATAACGCACGCCAGCCTTCAGAACGCGGGAGTAGCCACCGGCACGTCCCTTGTAACGCTCGGCGACAGCCGAGAACAGCTTCGTCACGACGGCATCGTCACGCAGCTGCGCGAAGGCCTGACGACGGGCGTGCAGATCACCACGCTTGCCGAGCGTGATCAGCTTTTCGACGACCGGGCGAAGTTCTTTCGCCTTCGGGAGCGTCGTCGTGATCTGCTCGTGCTTGATGAGAGCCACGGCCATGTTGCGGAACATGGCAGCGCGGTGAGAAGAGGTGACATTGAGCTTACGCCCGCTCACACCATGACGCATTGCTAGTTTTCCTTACCTTGAAAGTTCTCAGAACGTCTCGTCGAGACGCTTGGCCAGATCCTCGATGTTCTCGGGCGGCCAGGCTGGGACGCTCATGCCGAGCGACAGCCCCATACCGGTGAGAACTTCCTTGATCTCGTTGAGCGACTTGCGCCCGAAATTAGGCGTACGGAGCATTTCCTGTTCGGACTTCTGCACCAGATCGCCAATGTAAACAATGTTGTCGTTCTTGAGGCAGTTGGCGCTACGCACCGAAAGCTCAAGCTCGTCAACCTTGCGGAGAAGATTGCGGTTGAACGGCAGATCATCCTGCGGTTCTTCATGCTGGACCGGACGCGGCTCATCGAAGTTGATGAACAATTGCAGCTGGTCCTGAAGAATCCGAGCTGCAAGAGCCAGACTGTCTTCGGGCGTCACCGCACCGTTGGTCTCAACCGTCAACAGCAGCTTGTCATAGTCAGTGACCTGACCAACACGCGTCTGCTCGATCTTGTAAGAAACCCGACGCACCGGCGAGTAAATCGCATCGATAGGAATCAGGCCAATCGGAGCATCTTCCGGACGGTTTGCTGCTGCTGCAACATAGCCCTTGCCCATATTGACAGTGAATTCCATGCCGAGCTTCACGCCGTCATCGAGCGTGCAGATCACCAGATCGGGATTCATGATCTCGATGTCGTGACCTGCCTGGATCTGGCCAGCCGTCACTTCACCCGGGCCAGTGGCCGTCAGGATCATGCGCTTAGGGCCTTCACCATGCATGCGAAGAGCAAGCTGCTTGACGTTCAGGACGATGTCCGTGACGTCTTCGCGCACGCCCGGCACGGCGGAGAACTCATGCAGCACGCCATCGATCTGGATGGCGGTCACGGCAGCGCCCTGAAGCGACGACAGGAGAATACGACGCAGCGCATTACCGAGCGTCATGCCGAAGCCGCGTTCCAGAGGCTCGGCCACGACAGTGGCGATGCGCGAGGCAACCGGTCCGGGCTCGACTTCAAGCTTCTCCGGCTTGATGAGGGACTGCCAGTTTTTCTGGAGAACCAAGGTCGTGGCCTTTCAAACAACGAAGCACGCCAAGGGAAATTGGCGGCACCTGGGCCCGCACCAACGGTGCGGTAAAAGATGCAATCACTTACAGATGCTGCGTATCGCACGCGATACGCAGCACAGCATCACTCAGACGCGACGACGCTTCCGGGGACGGCAGCCATTGTGCGGCACGGGCGTCATGTCGCGGATGGACGTAATGTTGAACCCTACGGCCTGAAGGGCACGAAGCGCGCTTTCACGCCCCGAACCCGGGCCGGAGACCTCGATCTCAAGCGTTTCCATGCCATGCTCGCGTGCCTTGCGGCCTGCATCTTCTGCAGCGACCTGAGCAGCATACGGCGTGGACTTACGGGAGCCTTTAAAGCCCTGCGCACCCGACGACGACCAGGCAATCGCGTTGCCCTGTGCGTCAGAAATGGTGATCATGGTGTTGTTGAACGTGGAGAGCACGTGAGCAACACCGGAAATGATATTCTTGCGTTCCTTTTTACGGATACGCGGAGCAGCGGCCTTCGCCATGAGAGAGGTCGTCCTAAAAGTTTAAGCAAAACGTCGATGAAAAAAAATCAGGCGCGAATTAGCGCGTAACCTTCTTCTTGCCTGCAATCGCCACAGCCTTGCCCTTACGGGTACGGGCGTTGGTGTGCGTACGCTGACCGCGGACCGGCAGGCCACGACGGTGACGAAGGCCACGGTAGCAACCAAGATCCATCAGACGCTTGATGTTCATTGCGGTTTCACGACGAAGGTCGCCTTCGACGCGCAGTTCGGAATCGATCAGTTCGCGGATCTTGACGATCTCATCGTCAGACAGCTCGTTGACGCGCTTGGCATCGGGAATCTCGAGCTTCGTGCAGATGGACTGCGCTGTCGCCGGGCCAATGCCATAGACATAACGCAGGGCAATGACGACCCGCTTGTTGGTCGGAATGTTTACGCCGGCAATACGTGCCACGCTTGTTACTCCCATTGAAACGGCCCGGAGCCGCCTCAGACTGTTATATCCCCGGCCATAGCCAGGTCGATGATCTTGCAGCCAAACCTGCCGCCCACCGATTCCGGCAGACGCACGAACGGTCTGGCTACACCTATGTCGAGGGCGCGCAATAGACTGCCCACCCCACCTGAGTCAAATAATAGAGATCACTTTTTCGTGATATCCAACTGAAACTCAGTTTTTTGTCGCGCCTGTCACGATGGCATCAAGTGCTTTGCCAACGCTTTCAACGTCCTTCATGCCGTCGACGTGAAGCAGACGTCCGGCCTTTTCATAATAAGGCAGGATAGGAGCGGTCTGTTTGCGATAGACATCAAGACGCGCACGCACAACCTCGGGGTTGTCGTCCGGACGCCGCGTTCCGTCCTCGCCCTTGCGGCTGGCGATACGCTCCACAAGTTCGTCTTCGTTGACGTCCAGCAGAATGACCGCACCGATTGTCAGGTCACGCTGAAACAGCATCGCATCGAGCGCCTCGGCCTGACTTTCTGTCCGGGGAAAGCCATCAAGGATGAATCCACGCTGGCAATCTGGTTGTGCGATACGGTTCTGAATCATAGCAACGATAATCGGGTCTGGAACGAACTGTCCCTTCTCCATGATCGCTTTGGCTTCGTTACCAATCGCCGAACCCGCAGCGACCTCGGCGCGCAGCATATCGCCAGTGGAAATCTGCTTGAAGCCATAAAGGGTCTCAAGCCGTTTGGCCTGTGTTCCCTTGCCGGCTCCGGGCGGTCCAAGAAGAATGATGTTCATCGACGTCTCGTGCCTCCCTGCACTCCGCCACGGTTTCCGCGACTGCGCTGCTTGCGGATCAGACCCGAATACTGATGCGCCACCAGATGAGACTGAATCTGTGTGACCGTATCAATCGTGACCGAGACGATAATGATCAGACTCGTGCCACCAAAATAGAACGGGACATTATATTTGCTGATCAGGATCTGCGGCAACAAACATACCACAACCAGGTACAGAGCGCCGATCGCGGTCAGACGGGACAGGATCTTGTCAAAATACGTTGCCGTGCTCACACCAGGTCGAATGCCCGGAATGAATCCGCCCTGCTTCCGCAGGTTCTCTGCCGTTTCCTCGGGATTGAATGTAATCGCCGCATAGAAATAGGAGAAGAACAAGATCATCGCAGCATAGAACAGCATGTAGAGCGGCTGCCCCTGGCCAAGCTGCTGCCCCAGAATGGAGAGCCATCCCGGCATCGAATGGCCATTCATGAAACCAGAAATAGTCACAGGAATCAGCAATACGGATGATGCGAAAATTGGCGGAATAACACCTGCGGTGTTTACCTTCAGCGGCATGTGGGTGGAGTCACCGCCGAAAATACGGTTTCCGACCTGACGCTTCGGATACTGGATCACAACGCGACGTTGTGCCTGTTCCATGAAAACGATGAAACCAATGACAGCAATCGCCAGAACCAGGAAAATCACCACGAAAATTGGCGAGAGTGCTCCTGTGCGTCCCAGTTCGAAAAGACTGGCCAGAGCATTCGGCAGATTAGCGACAATGCCCGCAAAAATGATGAGGGAAATACCATTTCCGACACCTCTGGACGTAATTTGCTCGCCCAGCCACATCAAAAACATCGTGCCGCCGACAAGCGTTACGACACAGGAAATGATGAAGAAGACTCCGGGAGCCACCACAGCATTCGCACCATGCGCCGTCATGTTCTCAAGTCCGACAGCGATGCCGTAAGCCTGAAAAAGAGCGATAAACACAGTAAGATAGCGCGTATACTGATTGAGCTTTTTACGGCCCGCCTCACCTTCTTTCTTCATCGCTTCCATGGAGGGAAGCGCGGTGGAAAGAAGCTGGATGATGATCGAGGCACTGATATACGGCATGATGTTCAGCGCGAACACGGTCATACGCCCAAGCGCACCCCCCGTGAACATGTCGAACATCCCCAGAATACCACCCTGATGCTGGGCAAGAAGCTGCCCCATCACGGTCGCATCGACGCCGGGAACCGGAATATAGGTGCCAAGTCGATAGACGATCAGCGCTCCGAGAGTAAACCAGATACGCTTCTTGAGTTCGGTCGCCTTGGAAAACGAACTCATATTGAGATTGGCGGCGAGCTGCTCTGCTGCGGAAGCCATCCACCTGTCCTTTCATGAAAACAGCGTCGCCGCACATAAGCACGGGACGCTGTTCACTATCCAACCCTAACCCGGACAAAACCCGGGAGAAGAGAACTCAGGCCTCAGCCTGAGCGTCCTTCTTGGTCTCGAGCACCTTGACGGTACCGCCAGCTTTTTCGACAGCTGCCAGAGCAGCAGCAGAAGCGCCAGCAACTTCGATGGTCACGCCATGCGACAGTTCACCATGGGCCAGAAGACGGACACCGGCCAGCTTGCTTCCGTTGACGAGACCAGCCTTACGCAGGGTCTCTTCAGTGACGGTTGCAGCCTTGTCCAGCTTTCCGCTTTCGATGGCCTTGGAGATCGCGCCGAGGTTCACCGGAGCATATTCCTTGCGGAAAATGTTCACGAAGCCGCGCTTCGGCATACGTCGGTACAGCGGAAGCTGACCACCCTCGAAGCCATTGAGCGAGACGCCTTCACGAGCCTTCTGACCCTTGACGCCACGGCCTGACGTCTTGCCCTTACCGGACCCGATGCCACGTCCAAGACGCTTCTTGCGATAACGAGAACCCTCGTTGTCACGCAGTTCGTTGAGGTTCATTTCAACCCTCCACCTTGATGAGGTGGGCAACCTTGCGGATCATTCCACGCACGGCGGGAGTATCCTCCAGCGTGCGCGTGGAACCAATTCCACGCAGACCAAGACCGGTGATGGTCTCAGCCTGGCCCGGTTTACGACCGATGACCGAAGCGATCTGCGTAACCTGAACGGTCTTGCCATTCTCAGCCATTTGTCACCTCCGCTTCCGTCTGGCCCTGCTCGCGCTTGCCAAACAGTTCAGCAGCTTTCTTGCCGCGACGGGACGCAACATGACGCGGGCTGCTGGCCTTTTCGAGCGCAGCAAACGTCGCCTTGATCATGTTATGCGGGTTCCGTGTTCCCAGGCTCTTGGCAACGACGTCATTAACGCCAAGACTTTCGAACACTGCACGCATTGGACCACCAGCAATGATACCCGTACCGGCTTCAGCCGCACGAACAACAACCTTGCCAGCACCGTAATGACCGAACGTGTCGTGATGAAGGGTACGACCTTCCTTCATCGGCACGCGGATCATCGTGCGCTTTGCACGCTCGGTTGCCTTGCGGATCGCTTCGGGAACTTCACGAGCCTTGCCCGCACCGTAACCAACACGACCCTTCTGGTCACCGACAACAACGAGGGCAGCGAACGCAAAACGGCGACCACCCTTTACGACTTTGGCAACACGGTTGATGGTGACGAGCTTGTCGATCAGATCATCGCCCTGCTCGCGTTCACGACCACCACGGCCGCCTTCTCTTGGCTCACGTGCCATGTGTGATCTCCTTAGAACGAGAGTCCGCCCTCACGGGCAGCCTCTGCCAGGGCCTTGACCCGGCCATGATACAGATAAGAGCCGCGATCGAACACGACAGTCTTCACACCAGCTGCAACACCGCGTTCGGCAATCAGCTTACCGATAGCCGTGGCCGCAGACACGTCGGCACCGGTCTTACCAGCATCGCGAAGCGTCTTTTCCAGCGTAGAGGCGCTGGCGAGCGTACGGCCCTGTGCATCGTCGATGATCTGGGCATGAATGTGCTTGCTGGAACGGAAGACCGACAGACGCGGCCGGCCGCCGCTCTTGCGACGAAGCTGGAAGCGCAGCCGCTGACGGCGGCGTTCCTGCAATCCTTGCTGCGTTGCCATTACTTCTTCTTACCTTCCTTGCGACGCAGAACCTCGGTCTCATACCGAACACCCTTGCCCTTGTAAGGCTCAGGCTTGCGGAAGCTGCGGATATCGAGCGCAACCTGACCAACACGCTGCTTGTCGTTACCTTCAACGACAATCGCGGTCGGACGCGGCGTGGTGATCTTGATGCCTTCCGGAATCGGATAGACAACATCGTGCGAGAAGCCGAGGTTCATCACCAGGTTCGAGCCCTGAACAGCAGCACGGAAACCCGTACCCTGAATTTCAAGCCCCTTGGTGAAGCCGTCCGACACACCCTTGACCGTATTGGCGATCAGAGCGCGGGTGGTTCCCCACATGGTCCAGTTTTCACGCGAACGACGACCAAGAGGAGCAACGGAAACATTGCTGCCTTCAATCTTGACTTCCACATGACGGGAAACCGGAACGGTCAGTTCACCCAGCTTGCCCTTGGCTTTGAAGATGCCATCAGCAATGGAAACCTGCACGCCAGCCGGAACTTCGACGGGATATTTACCTACGCGAGACATGCGACCCTCCTTAGAAGACGCGGCAGAGGACCTCGCCGCCAACGTTGGCAGCGCGAGCCTCGACGTCCGACAGGACGCCACGCGGGGTGGACAGGATCGACACACCAAGGCCGGCATAAACGCGCGGAAGTTCCTTGATCTTCGAGTAGACGCGACGGCCTGGCTTGGAAACGCGATGGATTTCCTTGATGACCGGCTGGCCTTCTACATACTTCAGCTCAATACGGAGCTGTGCAACACCCTTGCGGAGCTCTTCAGCAGCGAAGCCACGGATGTAGCCTTCACGCTTCAGGGCTTCCAGAACGCTTGCGCGCAGCTTGGATGCAGGCGCAACGCAGACAGCATGACGGGCACGCTGCGCATTGCGGATCCGGGTCAGCATATCGCCCAGTGGATCAGACAAAGACATTCGATCTACCCTTTACCAGCTCGACTTGACCATGCCAGGAATCTGGCCGGCGGAGGCAAGATCACGCAGAGCAATACGGCTCAGTTCGAACTTGCGATAGTTGGCACGGGGGCGACCAGAAAGCTTGCAACGCAGACGGACGCGGGTCGCGGATCCATTGCGCGGCATCTGGGCCAGCTTAAGGGTCGCATCAAAGCGGTCTTCAACCGACAGTGTACGATCCTTGATGATGTTCTTGAGAGCGGTCCGCTTTTCCTTGTCGCGCTTCACCAGGGCAGCGCGATGGTTATTACGGTTTACCGCTGAGACCTTCGCCATCTCGAATTTTCTCCCGGAACCTGTCAGGCCTATCCCGACGGTTTTCCAATCAGCGTGTCTATAAAGGAAAGCGGCCTTCCAATGGAAGGCCGAATCCTGATTTTAACCGTGATCGGTCTGAAAAATTATGGATCAGCCGTTGAACGGCAGATCAAAGGCCTTCAGCAGGGCCTTTGCTTCAGCATCAGACTTGGCGCTGGTCACGAAAATGATGTCCATACCGCGAACGGCATCGATCTTGTCATACTCGATCTCAGGAAACACGATCTGTTCCTTGATGCCCATGGCAAAGTTACCGTGTCCATCAAAGCCCTTGTTTGCCGGCAGGCCGCGGAAATCGCGGATACGTGGCATGGCGATCGTCACCAGACGGTCAAGAAACTCATACATGCGGGCACGACGAAGCGTGACCTTACAGCCAATGGGGAGACCTTCGCGGATCTTGAATCCAGCAATAGCCTTGCGAGCAAGGGTCTTGACAGGCTTCTGACCCGAAATCACGGTCATTTCCGCAAAAGCGGCATCAAGCTTCTTCTGGTCACCGGCGGCTTCACCAACGCCCATGTTCAGCACGATCTTCTCGAGCTTAGGAACCTGGAGTTCATTGGCATAACCAAACTGCTCACGAAGCTGCTTCTTCAGCACATCTTCGTAACGCTGGTGCAGACGCGGCAAAGCGTTCTTCTGTTCGCTCATTGTTGCGTTCCTCAGCCTTCGATCACTTCGCCGGTTGCCTTGGCAACACGAACCTTGCGACCGTCTTCCAGAATGCGGAAACCAACGCGTGTCGGCTTGCCGCTCTTCGGGTCAACCAGCTTCAGGTTGGAGAGATGGATCGGCATTTCGCGCTCGATGATTCCACCTTCTCCGCCTGTGCGGTTGGGCTTCGTGTGACGCTTGGCAATTGCCACGCCGCGCACAACAGCCTTTTCGGCCTTCGGCATCACAGCGAGAACTTCGCCGCGAACACCACGGGACTTGCCGGAGAGGACCAGAACCTGATCACCCTTTTTGATACGAGCAGCCATTACAGCACCTCCGGAGCCAGCGAGATGATCTTCATGAACTTGCGCGCACGCAGCTCACGAACCACCGGGCCAAAGATACGCGTACCGATCGGCTCCTGCTGCTTGTTCAGCAGAACAGCAGCGTTCTTGTCGAAACGGATGGCGGAGCCATCTGCACGACGAACCGGGTAGGAGGTGCGAACGATAACGGCCTGATGGACGTCACCCTTCTTCACCTTGCCGCGGGGAATTGCTTCCTTGACGGACACGACAATGACGTCGCCGACCGAGGCAGTCTTCCGCTTGGAGCCGCCCAGCACCTTGATGCACTGCACCCGACGTGCGCCGGAGTTATCGGCGACGTCAAGGTTGGTCTCGGGATGAATCATGTGCCTACCCCCTTATGCGCTGACGGAAGAGGATGCTGAAGCCAGCTCCTCGCCGTTGCGCGACACGACAGACCACGTCTTGCGCTTGGAGATCGGTGCGCATTCTTCAATGCGAACCAGATCACCCGTCTGGCAGACGTTCTCTTCGTCATGAGCCGCGTACTTCTTGGAGCGGCGAATAAACTTCTTGTAGAGCGGGTGCATGATGCGACGATCGACAAGAACGGTAACCGTCTTGTCCATCTTGTCGCTCGTGACCCGACCCGTCAGGACGCGCCTTGGCATCGTCCGTCTCCTCTCAGGACTTAGCGGCGGACGTTTTGGCGCCCGCACGGTTCTTCGATGTGTGAGCCAGTGTCTTGATACGTGCTACTGCACGGCGCACGACCTTGACGCGGCTTGTGTTCTCCGACTGCCCAGTGGCAGCCGAAAAACGATGGTTGATCTGTTCGCGCTTGAGGTCGAGCAGAAGAGCATTCAGCTCATCTTCGCTTTTCGCGCGCAGATCGGCAGGCTTGTACGTGTCGGCCATTACGCGTCTCCGATACGCTGAACGAACTTGGTCTTGATCGGAAGCTTTGCAGCCCCCAGACTCAGGGCCAGCTTGGCAACCTCAGGCGGAACGCCTTCGATCTCGAACAGGATACGACCCGGCTTGACACGTGCGGCCCAGTACTCGGGGTTACCCTTACCGGAGCCCATACGCACTTCTGCAGGCTTTGTCGAGACCGGAGTGTCCGGAAAGATACGAATCCACACGCGACCGGCACGCTTCATGGCACGCGTGATCGCACGACGGGAGGCTTCGATCTGGCGAGCGGTAATCCGCTCCGGCTCCAGCGCCTTCAGGCCAAAGGCACCGAAGTTCAGCTGGGTTCCGCTTTTCGCCAGACCGTGAATGCGGCCCTTGTGGGCCTTACGAAACTTTGTCCGCTTCGGGGAAAGCATGTTGTTAAATCCTCAAATCAGCACCAGCAAAGGAACTGTGAGCTTTCGCTCACAGTCTTAGCGCTGGGGAGCCTGCTCCGCAGCACGACGATCCTGTGCCAGCGGGTCATGAGCCAGGATCTCACCCTTGAAGATCCATACCTTCACACCGCAGGTACCATACGTTGTCTTGGCAGTTGCCGTACCGTAATCGATATCGGCGCGAAGCGTATGCAGGGGAACGCGTCCCTCACGATACTTTTCGGCACGGGCGATTTCAGCACCACCCAGACGACCACCGCAGGTGATCCGGATGCCCTGGGCCCCCAGACGCATTGCGGACTGGATTGCGCGCTTCATGGCACGACGGAATGCAACGCGACGCTCCAGCTGCTGAGCGATGTTCTCGGCAACGAGAGTGGCGTCGATTTCCGGCTTGCGGATCTCGACGATGTTCAGCGCCACATCGGTCTTCGCCATACGGCTCAGTTCTTTGCGGAGCGCGTCGATGTCCTGACCCTTCTTGCCGATCACGACGCCCGGACGGGCAGCGTAGATCGTCACGCGGGGCTTCTTTGCCGGACGCTCGATAACAACGCGGGACACGCCTGCGCCGGACAGCTTGCGACGCAGGAACGCACGAAGCTTCAGATCTTCATGCAGCAGACGCGCATAGTCTTGACCAGCGTACCAGCGGCTGTCCCAGGTACGGTTGACGCCGAGCCGAAGCCCGATCGGATTGACCTTATGTCCCATGGATCAGGCTGCCTTCTGCTCTTTGTTGGTTCCGCGAGACGGCTTCGTCTCTTCCGGTGCTTCCGCACGCTCGGCAACAACAATCTTCAGGTGGCTGAAGAACTTCTGGATCTGAGAAGAACGGCCACGGCCACGAGCGTGGAAACGCTTCATGACAATGGACTTGCCGACTTCTGCAGTCTTGACCACCAGTTGATCGACATCGAGCTGATGGTTGTTCTCAGCGTTGGCCACGGCGCTCTCAAGAGTCTTCTTGACCTGCTGCGCGATACGACGACGCGAGAAGGCAAGAGCTGCGATAGCCTTGTCAGCCGGCTGATTGCGGATCATTGCCGCAACCAGGTTCAGCTTTTGCGGGCTGACGCGGATATTGCGGGCGATAGCCTGCGCTTCCGTGTCAGCAAGCGTGCGGATATGCTTTGGCTTGCTCATTTTCAGCCCCGCTTCGACTTCTTGTCAGAGCCATGACCGGTATAGGTCCGTGTCGGCGAGAACTCACCGAACTTGTGACCGACCATGTTCTCCGTGACCTGCACTGGCAGGAACTTGTGACCATTATAGACGCCGAACGTAAGTCCAACGAACTGCGGAAGGATCGTCGAACGACGCGACCAAATCTTGATCACTTCATTACGACCCGAAGCGCGCGACGCTTCGGCCTTGCCGAACAGATACCCGTCAACGAACGGGCCCTTCCAGACGGAACGTGCCATCTCTGTTTGCCCCCTCTTACTTGCCGGACTTACGGCGACGGATGATCAGGCTATCCGTCTTTTTGTTAACACGCGTCTTGTAACCCTTGGTCGGAACACCCCACGGCGTAACCGGGTGACGGCCACCAGAGGTCCGGCCTTCACCACCACCATGCGGATGGTCGACCGGGTTCATGACAACGCCACGGTTGTGCGGACGACGTCCGAGCCAGCGGGAACGACCAGCCTTGCCCATGTGCTGATTCATGTTGTCCGGGTTGGACACGGCACCAACGGTTGCCATGCATTCACCACGAACAAGACGCAGCTCACCGGACTGCAGCTTGATCTGAGCGTAACCGGCGTCCTTGCCGACCAGCTGGGCATAGGTTCCAGCGGAACGGGCCAGCTTGCCGCCAGCGCCCTGCTTCAGCTCAATGTTATGCACGATCGTTCCGACCGGCATTGCACCCAGCGGCATGGCGTTGCCAGGTTTGACGTCCGTGTGGGCGCCGGAGATGACGCGATCGCCAACCTTCACGCGCTGCGGAGCAAGGATGTAGGCGAGTTCGCCGTCTTCATACTTGATCAGAGCAATGAATGCCGTGCGGTTCGGATCGTATTCGAGACGCTCGACCGTTGCAGCCACATCGAACTTGCGACGCTTGAAGTCGACATAACGATAGGACTGCTTGTGCCCGCCGCCACGGAAACGAACTGTGGTACGACCGTGGTTGTTACGGCCGCCGGACTTGTTCTTGCCTTCCGTGAGCTGCTTGATCGGCTTGCCCTTGAAGAGCTCGCTGCGATCAATCAGCACGGTGCCGCGTGTGCTCGGCGTCGTGGGATTAAAGTGCTTGAGTGCCATGGTATCCTACCCCGCGTCAGCCCAGCTTGGCTGTAAGGTCAATGGACTGACCTTCAGCAAGCTGTACATACGCCTTCTTGATGTCCGAGCGACGGCCGGGACGACCCTTGACGCGCTTGACCTTGCCCTTCTGGACCAGCGTGCTCACGCCGGTCACCTTTACGTTGAAGAGCTTCTCAACCGCGACCTTGATCTGAGGCTTCGTCGCACTAGGAGCGACCTTGAACACCACCTGGTTACGCTCGGAAAGAAGCGTGGCCTTTTCGGTGATCAGCGGTGCACGGATCACGTCATACAGGGTTTCCTGAGACATGTTCTGTGCAGTCTTGTGTGCGTTCATGACGGTATTGGTGGTCATGCCAGACGCTCCTTAAGACCCTCAAGACCGGCGCGGGTGATGACCAGCACGTCGTGGTTGAGGATGTCATAGACGTTTGCACCAATGGTCGGCAGAACGTCGATCTTCGGCAGATTAGCGATTGCGCGAGCGAATTGCTCGTCAACAGCGCCATCAACGATCAGCGCGGACGTCCAGCCCAGAGCCTTGATCTTCGCTGCGGCTTCACGGGTCTTGGTGACACCGTTGGCTGCGTCGAGAACGATCAACTTGCCCTCGGCAGCCTTCTGCGACAGGGCGCAGATCAGGCCGAGACGACGGACCTTCTTGGGAAGGTCATAGCCGTGATCGCGAACGACCGGACCATGAACAACGCCACCCGTACGGAACTGCGGCGCACGCAGGGAGCCCTGACGGGCAGAACCCGTGCCCTTCTGACGGAAAGGCTTCTTGGTCGTGCCAGAAATCTCACCCATGCCCTTGGTACGGTGCGTACCGGCGCGGCGCTTTGCCAGCTGCCAGTGCACGACGCGTGCCATAATGTCAGAGCGCGGAGTGACTGCGAAAATCTCTTCCGGAAGCGCGACAGAGCCTGCGCTACCATTATCGAGGGTCTTGATATCGTATTCCATGCCCCTCGTCCTCAACCGGCGGCTGCCACTGTTGCTGCCGGGTACGGCGCATCAGCATGGCGAGCCTTCTTGATTGCATCGCGAATCAGCACAAGGCCGTTCTTCGCACCAGGAATTGCCCCCCTGACCATGATCAGGTTGCGCTCTTCATCCACGGCAGCGATCTCAAGGTTCAGCGTGGTAACACGCTCGTCACCCATGTGACCTGCCATCTTCTTTCCCTTGAAGACCTTGCCAGGATCCTGGCGCTGGCCTGTAGAACCATGGGAACGGTGGCTGATGGAGACGCCGTGGGACGCTTCGAGACCTGCGAAGTTATGACGCTTCATAACACCCGCAAAACCCTTGCCCTTGCTCTGGCCCGTGACGTCAACTTTCTGCCCCACAACGAAGTGAGCAGCGGACAGCTTGGTTCCAGCTTCCAGCAGGGCGTCTTCTGAGACGCGGAACTCTGCCAGATGCTTCTTTGGCTCGACCTTGGTCCGAGCGAAATGGCCACGGTTCGCCTTGGTGACATTCTTCACCTTGGCATTACCAAGTCCGAGCTGAATGGCGGTGTAGCCATCGCGCTCGTTCGTGCGGGCATCCACAACCTCGACATTGTCAAGGTGAAGGACCGTCACAGGCACATGCGTGCCATCTTCCTTAAACAGCCGGGTCATTCCCAGCTTCTTTGCAATCAATCCGGTTCGCATCGTCTGGACCTTAGAGTTTGATCTCGACGTCCACGCCAGCGGCGAGGTCGAGCTTCATGAGGGCGTCCACGGTCTGCGGGGTCGGCTCGACAATGTCGAGCAGCCGGCGGTGAGTCCGAATTTCGAACTGTTCGCGGCTTTTCTTATCCACGTGTGGCGAGCGGTTCACCGTGAACCGTTCGATATGCGTCGGCAGCGGGATCGGACCCCGAACCCGCGCACCCGTACGCTTCGCCGTGTTTACGATCTCTTTGGTGCTGTTGTCCAGCACGCGATGATCGTACGCCTTAAGGCGAATGCGGATGTTCTGGTTGTCCATGTTCTTGTTCGTCCAACTCAAAAATTCGGGTGTCGTCCTACTGCCATTGCCCCTGAAAGGGAACCCCGGTCAGAAAAAATCTGACCGGGGCTGTCAAAGCCAACAGCTAAACGCAGGACTTTAGGCGGTGATGGAAGAAACCACACCGGCACCCACGGTACGGCCACCTTCGCGGATCGCGAAGCGCAGGCCTTCGTCCATGGCGATCGGAGCGATCAGCTCCACGTCCATGGCAACGTTATCACCCGGCATGACCATTTCCGTGCCTTCCGGCAGCGTCACGACGCCCGTGACGTCAGTCGTACGGAAATAGAACTGCGGGCGATAGTTCGTGAAGAACGGCGTGTGACGACCGCCCTCTTCCTTCGTGAGGATATAAGCCTCAGCCTTGAAGTTCTTGTGCGGCGTGATGGAGCCGGGCTTTGCCAGAACCTGGCCACGCTCGACGTCTTCACGCTTCGTGCCACGAACCAGTGCACCGATGTTGTCACCGGCTTCACCGCGATCGAGCAGCTTGCGGAACATCTCAACGCCCGTAACGGTCGTCTTGATGGTGTCCTTCAGGCCGACGATTTCGACTTCGTCACCCACGTTGACAACGCCGCGCTCAACACGACCCGTGACAACCGTACCACGACCCGAGATCGAGAACACGTCTTCGATCGGCATCAGGAACGGACGGTCAACCGGACGCTCCGGCTGCGGGATGTAAGCGTCAACCTGCGTCATCAGTTCGAGAACGCGGTCTTCACCGATTGCTGCATCGCCATCTTCCAGCGTCACAAGAGCGGAGCCCTTGACGATGGGGATATCGTCGCCCGGGAACTGGTAGGAAGACAGAAGTTCACGAACTTCCATTTCCACGAGCTCAAGCAGCTCCGGGTCATCAACCTGGTCAACCTTGTTCAGGAACACGACCAGAGCCGGAACACCGACCTGACGAGCGAGCAGGATGTGCTCACGCGTCTGGGGCATCGGACCGTCAGCAGCGGAAACGACGAGAATTGCGCCGTCCATCTGAGCTGCACCCGTGATCATGTTCTTCACGTAGTCAGCATGGCCCGGGCAGTCGACGTGAGCATAGTGACGGTTGGCCGTCTCGTACTCAACGTGAGCCGTGGAAATGGTGATGCCACGAGCGCGCTCTTCAGGAGCCTTGTCGATCTGGTCGTAGGCGCTGAACGTTGCGCCACCGGACTTTGCCAGCACCTTGGTGATTGCAGCAGTCAGCGAGGTCTTGCCGTGATCGACGTGACCGATGGTGCCGATGTTGCAGTGCGGCTTCGTCCGCTCAAATTTAGCCTTTGCCATCGTCTTTCTCCAAAACCCCGCTCCACCTGGAACGGGAGTAAGACTGAAAGTTCAAACCGGTCAGTGTACGATCCCGAGATCGTGACACTGCCGGAAGCCCTTTAACCGGTTCTGATTACCAGCGATAGTGGCTGAATGCCTTGTTGGCTTCAGCCATGCGGTGCGTGTCTTCGCGCTTCTTGACAGCGGAGCCACGATTGTTGACCGCATCCATCAGTTCGTTGGACAGACGCTCCTGCATCGTGTTCTCGCCACGTTTGCGGGAGGCGTCGATCAGCCAGCGGATCGCGAGGGCCTGACGACGCTCAGCGCGGACTTCAACCGGAACCTGATAGGTTGCGCCACCGACGCGACGCGAACGGACTTCAACCGCAGGCTTCACGTTGTCCAGAGCCGAGTGGAACATGGCCACCGGATCTGCAGTCGTGCCGCCGCGACGGCGCATGACTTCGAGCGCACCGTAAACGATGCCCTCGGCAGTGGATTTCTTACCATCGTACATCAGCGCATTCATGAAGCGCGTAATGACGACGTCTCCGAACTTCGGATCGGGAAGGATCTCGCGCTTTACAGCGCGGTGACGGCGACTCATTCCAAATACCTCTTACTTCGGACGCTTCGCGCCATACAGCGAACGACGCTGACGACGCTTGGCGAGACCCTGTGTATCAAGCACACCACGCAGGATGTGATAACGGACGCCAGGAAGATCCTTCACGCGGCCACCACGGATCAGAACAACACTGTGTTCCTGAAGGTTATGACCTTCACCCGGAATGTAGCTCACGACCTCATACCCGTTGGTCAGACGCACCTTGGCGACCTTACGCAGAGCGGAGTTCGGCTTCTTCGGCGTTACGGTATACACACGCGTGCAAACGCCGCGCTTCTGCGGGCAGCCCTGCAGTGCGGGGACCTTGTTCCGCTTTGCGGCCGGCTCACGGCCGTTCGCGATCAACTGGTTGATGGTCGGCATGCGCCCTTCCCAATCCTTGTCCTATTTCAGACAGCAACATTGCTGTTCCTGTCGTGACATTTGTTCCAACCGACATGCGGTAGGACCGCCTGCCATTTCCACATCGTGAAAAGGAAACAGCCTGAACTGTTCCCTTCTCTCTCCAGCGTGCGGCCTTGGCATTTTTCCCAAAGGGAAATTAGCGGCACCGCATGCGATTCTTTAAACTTCGTCGGCTCTTTCAGCCTTCCGAGAAGGCATGTGCCGAGGGCGCGGAACCTACGAAGGGTTCGACGCCAAGTCAAGTGGTTCAGCTGAAATGGCCCGATTCTGCACTGAAAGTTTCCAGAATCGGGACGCGATGATCCCCGCTTTCTTTAAAAGCGGGGATCGCGTTTTCATTCCGCCGCGTCTTCGACAGCTGTCTGCGACGTTCCACCAACACGCTGACGGTCCTGAGTGGCCGCGATGCCCCGCAGACGGTTCATCACACTGCCCGTTCCTGCCGGGATCAGACGTCCGACAATCACGTTCTCCTTAAGACCGTTGAGGGTGTCGACCTTACCCGACGTTGCCGCATCCGTGAGGACGCGTGTCGTCTCCTGGAAGGAGGCCGCAGAGATGAAGGACTGCGTCTGCAACGAGGCCTTTGTGATGCCTTGCAGAACCGGCATGGCCTTCGCAGGCGTATCCCCGTTCTCAAGCAAACGCTGGTTTTCACCCTCGTACTCGATACGATCCACCGTCTCGCCGATCAGATAGGTCGAATCACCCGGCTCGAGGATTTCCACCTTCTGCAGCATCTGACGAACAATGACTTCGATATGCTTGTCATTGATCTTCACGCCCTGCAGTCGATAGACGTCCTGGATTTCGTTGACGAGATAATCAGACAGAGCCTCGACACCCATAACCTTGAGAATGTCATGCGGCACGCGCGGACCGTCGACCAGCGGATCGCCCTTCTGGACGAAGTCGCCTTCCTGAACGGAAACGTGCTTACCCTTCGGGATCAGGTACTGCGTCTCCTCACCTGTGTCGTCGTTCTTGACGATGACACAGCGCTTGGACTTGTAGTCCTTACCGAATTCAATACGCCCCTCGCCTTCGGCGATGATCGCATGATCCTTCGGACGACGCGCCTCGAAGAGTTCGGCCACACGCGGCAGACCACCCGTAATGTCACGCGTCTTGGACCCCTCGCGAGGAATACGGGCCAGCACGTCACCGGCATTGACCTCTGCTCCGTTCTCCACCGACAGAATACTGTCCGGCGAAAGGAAGTAGCGGGCATCGTTACCGTTGGCGAGTTTGACGACGTTTCCGGAAGCATCTTTGAGCTGCAGACGCGGACGCAGGTCCACACCCTTTGCTGCCTGCTTGTAGTCAACGACGACCTTAGAACTCAGACCCGTGACTTCATCCATACGCTCGACGAGCGTGATACTGTCGATCAGGTCGAGATATTCGACCGTACCAGCCTGCTCGGTGATGATCGGCAGGGTGTACGGGTCCCACTCGGCCATCTTCTGGGTCCGCGTCACCGCTTCACCTTCAGAGACCATCAGACGCGCACCGTAAGGTACACGATAGCGGGCACGCTCCACACCGTTCTCGTCGGTCAGCAGGATTTCGCAGTTACGCGACATCACAACCAGAACCTTCTGCGAGTTCTCGACGACGTTCCGGTTCTTGATCGTCACGATACCATCGCGCGAGGCTTCAACCATCGACTGCTCGGCGCCACGCGTTGCTGCACCACCAATATGGAAGGTACGCATCGTCAGCTGGGTGCCCGGCTCACCGATGGACTGTGCAGCGATAACGCCGACAGCTTCACCGATATTGACCGGCGTACCGCGCGCCAGATCGCGACCGTAGCAGTGGCCACAGATTCCGACGCGGCTGTCGCAGGTCAGAACGGAGCGGATATCAACGCTTTCCACGCCCGCCTTCTCGATGAGTTCAGCTTCAGCTTCCTCAATCAGCGTGTTACGCGGCAGGATGACATCCTGCGTGACCGGGTGCAGCACATCCTTGGACAGGGTACGGCCCAGAATACGCTCGGACAGTGAGGAAACAACCTCGCCGCTATCCATGACAGCGCGAACCGTCAGACCGCGTTCCGTACCGCAATCCGGCTCGACGATGATGCAGTCCTGTGCCACGTCAACCAGACGACGGGTCAGGTAACCCGAGTTCGCCGTCTTCAGCGCCGTATCCGCAAGACCCTTACGGGCACCGTGGCTGGACGTAAAGTAATCGAGAACCGAGAGACCTTCTTTGAAGTTCGCGATAATCGGCTGCTCGATAATCTCGCCCGAAGGCTTCACCATCAGGCCGCGCATACCGGCGAGCTGCTTCATCTGGGCCGGCGACCCACGGGCACCGGAGTGGCTCATCATCCAGACCGAGTTCGTCGGCTTGCCAATGACCTGCTTGGAGATCTCCTTGAGCATCGCAGCCTGGACTTCGTCCGTGCAGCGTGACCAGGCATCGACCACCTTGTTGTAGCGCTCGCCAGCCGTGATCAGACCGTCCTGATACTGCTGTTCGAACTCCTTGACTTCTTCCGACGTCTTGCCGACCAGCGTTGCCTTGGCATCCGGAATGATCATGTCATCCTTGCCGAAGGAAATACCGGCGCGAGCAGCGTGACGGAAACCAAGCCCCATCAGGCGGTCGCAGAAAATCACCGCTTCCTTCTGACCACAGTGACGATAGACCGTGTCGATCACGTCGGACACGTTCTTCTTCGTCAGCTGCTTGTTGATCAGGCTGAACGGGATGGCCTGATGCTTCGGCAGGATCTGCGCGATCAGGGCGCGACCCGGCGTCGTGACGATCGTCTGACGAACGGACTTGCCGTCAGCGTCAATCGTCGCCAGACGCAGACGGATCTTGTCATGCAGCTTGAGCGAGCCGGAAAGCATGGCGCTTTCGATTTCGGCAACATCCGAATAAGCCGGCGGAGCAGCCGTGACGACCTTACCATCCTTGATGACGGCATCATCCGGCGTCTCGCGGTATTCCGGAACCTCGAGGCTCAGGTAATACAGGCCCAGAACGATATCCTGAGACGGCACGATGATCGGCTTGCCGTTCGCGGGGCTAAGGATGTTGTTCGTGGACATCATCAGAACGCGAGCTTCAAGCTGGGCTTCAAGCGACAGCGGCACGTGAACGGCCATCTGATCGCCGTCGAAGTCGGCATTGAACGCGGTGCAGACCAGCGGATGAAGCTGGATGGCCTTGCCTTCGATCAGCGTCGGCTCGAACGCCTGAATACCCAGACGATGAAGCGTCGGCGCGCGGTTCAACATGACCGGATGCTCGCGGATCACCTCTTCAAGGATATCCCAAACTTCCGGACGCTCTTTTTCCACCATGCGCTTTGCAGCCTTGATGGTGGTGGCGTGACCATACTTCTCAAGCTTCGAGTAGATGAACGGCTTGAACAGCTCAAGCGCCATCTTCTTCGGAAGACCGCACTGATGCAGCTTCAGTTCCGGACCAACCACAATGACCGAACGACCAGAGTAATCGACACGCTTTCCGAGCAGGTTCTGACGGAAACGTCCCTGCTTGCCCTTCAGCATGTCGGACAGCGACTTCAGCGGACGCTTGTTGGCGCCCGTGATGGCGCGGCCACGACGTCCGTTATCGAAGAGGGCGTCGACAGCTTCCTGCAGCATGCGCTTTTCGTTGCGGACAATGATATCCGGCGCACGCAGTTCAATCAGCCGCTTCAGACGGTTGTTACGGTTGATGACGCGACGGTACAGGTCGTTCAGATCGGACGTTGCGAAGCGACCACCATCGAGCGGTACCAGCGGACGCAGTTCCGGCGGAATAACCGGTACGATGTCCATGATCATCCAGTCCGGACGCGAACCGCTTTCCACGAAGGCTTCGACCAGCTTCAGGCGCTTGACCAGCTTCTTGCGAGCAGCTTCCGACGTGGCCTTGCGCAGCTTTTTGCGCATCATGGTCTTTTCGGAATCGCCTTCCATGACTTCAGCGTCATAGTCGAACGGATCCGGCAGGCCTTTTTCCTTTGCCGCAAGGCTCAGGTCGCGTTCCTGATCATTCGGGATGCCCCAGTCATAGCTGGAAAGCGCGCGCTTGATGGCTTCTGCACCAATTCCGACGTCGATACCGGCGTCCGGATATTCATCCAGCAGGTCTTCGCAGCGGATTTCGTCCAGCAGATACTGGTCGCGCTTCTTGCCGTTCTTATAAGAGTCGATCTGATCGGATTCACAGACGCCCTTGTCGAGAATTAGGAATTTCTCGAAATACAGAACCGGCTCGACGTCCTTGAGCGGCAGATCCAGCATGGTCGCGATACGACTCGGCAGCGACTTCAGGAACCAGATATGGGCGACAGGCGAAGCCAGTTCGATATGGCCCATGCGCTCGCGACGCACTTTGGCCAGCGTGACTTCAACGCCACATTTTTCGCAGACAATGCCACGGAACTTCATCCGCTTGTACTTGCCGCAGAGGCATTCGTAATCCTTGATCGGGCCAAAGATACGCGCACAGAACAGGCCGTCACGCTCGGGTTTGAACGTCCGGTAGTTAATGGTCTCCGGCTTCTTGATTTCGCCGTAAGACCAGGACCGCACCTGCTCGCTGGATGCAAGCTGGATCTTGATCTGGTCGAAGGTCACCGACTGGCCGGTCTGACCCAGGATCTTCATGAGTTCGTTCATGCGCCGAAACCCCAATGTGTTCCGCGGCGTACCGCGGACACTTTAAAAATGAACCGTAGCGAGAAGGAGGGAGCGGACAATTAAAGCCCACTCTGCTCGAGTTCGACATTCAGGCCGAGAGACTTCAGTTCCTTGATCAGAACGTTGAAGCTCTCCGGAATACCGGCTTCGAAATCGTCCTGCTCGCGAACGATTGCCTCGTAGACCTTGGTACGGCCGGACACGTCATCCGACTTCACCGTCAGCATTTCCTGCAGCGTGTAAGCTGCACCATATGCTTCAAGGGCCCACACTTCCATTTCACCAAAGCGCTGACCACCGAACTGCGCTTTACCACCCAGCGGCTGCTGCGTGACGAGTGAGTAAGGACCGATCGAACGGGCATGGATCTTGTCGTCGACAAGGTGATGCAGCTTCAGCATGTAAATGTAGCCGACCGTCGTCTGACGTTCGAACAGCTCACCCGTACGGCCGTCAATCAGCTGCGACTGCCCGGACTTGTTGACACCTGCCTTCTCGAGCATCTCTTCGATGTCGGGAATGGAAGCACCATCAAATACCGGCGTTGCGATCGGAAGGCCCTTGCGAAGGTTGTTCGCAAGCTCGATCAGCTGCTCGTTCGGCAGGGTCGTGATGTCGTCATTATAGACCACATCGCCATAGACCTCACGCAGACGGTCGAGCAGCTCCTGCTTGCGCTCACCAGTACGCTGATACTCGTCCACCATGTCGCCGATGCTTGCACCGATATTGGCACAGGCCCAGCCCAGATGGGTTTCGAGGATCTGCCCGATGTTCATGCGCGACGGCACACCCAGCGGATTCAGAACGATGTCAACGGCCTGCCCGTTCTCAAGGAACGGCATGTCCTCGACGGGAACGACGCGGGAGACCACACCCTTGTTACCGTGACGACCGGCCATCTTGTCACCCGGCTGAAGCTTGCGCTTCACGGCAACGAAGACCTTGACCATCTTCATCACACCAGGCGGCAGCTCGTCACCGCGCTGCAGCTTCTCGACCTTACTGTCGAAACGTGCATCAATCCGGCGAGTCGCTTCCTTGAACTCACCACGCAGCTTCTCGAGCTCCGCCATGACATCATCGGACGTGACGGTGATGCTGGCCCAGGTCGCGCGATGATGCTCGTCCAGAACCTCTTCCGTAATCGGTGTACCCGAACGGAGCCCCTTGAAGCCGGCACCAGCCGTCTGACCAACCAGACGTTCGCGCAGACGATTGTAGAAGCTGCGTTCCTGAATACCACGCTCGTCGTCACGGTCCTTCGTGAGGCGCTCGATCTCGGCACGCTCGATCGCCATGGCGCGCTCGTCCTTGTCCACGCCACGGCGGGAGAAGACGCGGACGTCAACGATCGTGCCGGTCGTACCGGGCGGCAGCTTCAGGGACGTGTCACGAACGTCGGAAGCCTTTTCACCAAAGATGGCGCGCAGAAGCTTTTCTTCCGGCGTCATCGGGCTTTCGCCCTTCGGCGTCACCTTACCGACAAGAATATCACCCGGATTCACTTCGGCGCCGACATACACAATACCGGCTTCGTCGAGGTTGCGCAGAGCTTCCTCGCCGACATTCGGAATGTCGCGCGTGATTTCTTCCTGACCCAACTTCGTATCACGGGCCATGACTTCAAATTCTTCGATATGGATCGAAGTGAAGACGTCATCACGGGCGATACGCTCGGAGATCAGAATGGAATCTTCAAAGTTGTAACCGTTCCAAGGCATGAACGCGACGAGCACGTTACGACCCAGAGCCAGTTCACCAAGCTCGGTGGACGGACCATCGGCAATGATATCGCCAGCATGAACCGTATCACCAACCTTCACCAGCGGGCGCTGGTTGATGCAGGTGGACTGGTTGGAACGCATGTACTTGCGCAGACGATAGATATCGACACCCTGCGTAGCGCCTGCTTCGTCCGTTGCCCGAACGACGATACGTGCACCATCGATCTGGTCGATTACACCGCGACGCTTGGCAACGATGGTGGCGCCGGAATCATGCGCAACAGCGGCTTCCATGCCTGTACCGACAAGCGGGGCGTCAGCCTTCACCAGCGGCACAGCCTGACGCTGCATGTTCGCGCCCATCAGTGCACGGTTGGCGTCATCGTTCTCAAGGAACGGAATGAGCGCAGCGGCAACAGAGACAAGCTGCTTTGGCGAAACGTCACAGGCCGTGACCTGCTCCGGCGGGACAACGCGGAAGTCACCCGAACGACGGACAGAAACCAGTTCGTCCGTCAGGCGGCCCTGATCGTCCTGCTTTGCATCGGCCTGAGCGACAACGAGCTTTTCTTCCTCCATGGCGGAAAGATATTTCCAACCATCCTGAAGAACGCCCTCTTCCACCAGACGATACGGCGTCTCGATGAAGCCGTACTTGTTCACCTTGGCATAGGTCGACAGCGAGTTGATCAGACCGATGTTCGGGCCTTCAGGCGTCTCGATCGGGCAGATACGGCCATAATGCGTCGGGTGAACGTCACGGACTTCGAAGCCTGCGCGCTCGCGGGTCAGACCGCCCGGGCCAAGTGCCGAAAGACGACGCTTGTGCGTCACTTCGGAAAGCGGGTTCGTCTGATCCATGAACTGGCTGAGCTGCGAGGAACCGAAGAACTCACGCACCGCAGCTGCAGCAGGCTTCGCGTTGATGAGGTCATGCGGCATGACCGTATCGATGTCTACGGAGCCCATACGCTCGCGGATGGCACGCTCCATGCGGAGCAGACCAACGCGATACTGGTTTTCCATCAGTTCGCCGACAGAGCGGACACGACGGTTACCGAGATTGTCGATATCGTCGATCTGGCCGCGACCATCCTTCAGCTCGCACATGATCTTGATCGTGCGCAGAATGTCTTCCTTGCGCAGGACACGCAGGGTGTCAGGCGCATCCACATCAAGACGCATGTTCATCTTCACACGACCGACCGCGGAAAGATCGTAGCGGCCCTGATCGAAGAACAGTCCACGGAACATGGCTTCAGCCGTTTCCTTGGTCGGCGGCTCACCGGGGCGCATGATACGATAGATATCGATCAGGGCTTCATCACGGCAACTGTTCTTGTCAGCAGACAGCGTGTTGCGGATCCAAGGGCCGTGCGAACCATCAACGGACAGGAGCGGAAGCTCCGTAATGCCCATCTCTTCAAGCGCTGCCAGACGGTCTTCGGTCAGTTCTTCACCCGCTTCGCCGTAAATCTCGCCTGTATTCTCGTTCACGAGATCATAGGCAAGGAAACGGCCAAGAATATCGAGACGACCAACCTGCACAACGCGGGTCTTCTCGGCGATCTTGCGAACCATGCGCGCGGTCAGCTTCGCATCGGCTTCGGCAACCACCTCACCCGTATCGGCATCGACCAGCGGGCTGAGCAGCTTCAGGCCGCGGAAAGCATCGGGATCAAACGGACGAGCCCACTCGCCACCCAGACGGGTGAAAGGAACGGTCTGGTAGAAATAGGACAGGATTTCATCCTGATCCATTCCACGGATATCGAGCCCTTCGACATCACCGCCTTCGACGATCTTCTGCTCACGCTGCGCGAGGTAGTTTGCACCTTCAAGCGCATAAAGAAGCGTCGTGACCGGCAGCTTGCGCTTACGGTCGATACGGACATAGATCAGATCCTTGGCATCGAATTCAAAGTCGAGCCAGGAGCCACGATACGGAATAACGCGGGCGGCAAAGAGATACTTACCCGAAGAATGCGTCTTGCCTTTGTCGTGATCGAAGAACACGCCCGGGCTACGATGCATCTGGGAGACAATGACACGCTCGGTGCCATTGATGATGAAGGTGCCGTTATCGGTCATGAGCGGCATGTCGCCCATGTAAACCGGCTGTTCCTTCATATCGTGGATCGAGCGCGAACCAGTGTCCTCGTCGATATCCCACGTCGTCAGACGGAGAATGACCTTCAGCGGCGCTGCATAGGTCAGACCACGCTGGATGCACTCTTCAACATCATATTTCGGATCTTCGAATTCGTAGGACATGAAGTCCAGACGGCCGCGACCCGCGAAATCGTTGATCGGAAACACCGAACGGAAGACTTCCTGAAGGCCGGCATCCTGCCGGCTGTCAGGGCTTACGTTCATTTGCAGGAATGCCTCATAGGAGGCGCGCTGCACGTCGATCAAATTGGGCATCGGCGCAATTTCGGGAATACGCCCGAAACTTTTGCGGATCCTTTTGCGTCCCGTGAACGATTTGGTGATCGCGTTCATCTCTTCTGCCCTCTGCACCAGACCTTCGAGTCGCCCGTAAACTGCGCTGGAGAACTGGCTCCTGCATTGCGGACGACCGGAACGACCGGCCATTATGAAATTTTCAGTACGTGGCGAGCCGCGCACTATACGCCTCTTCCGCTCCAACGGCAAATCGGGCGGGAACCGCATGCGATCCCCGCCCCATCTGTCTGCCAGGCAGTGGCTGCGACGCGAACGACGCAGCCCGAAATCAGTAGATTACTTGACTTCGACCTTGGCACCGGCGTCTTCAAGAGCCTTCTTGATCTTGGCAGCTTCGTCCTTGGACGCGCCTTCCTTGACGGTCTTCGGTGCGCCTTCGACCAGGTCCTTGGCTTCCTTCAGACCGAGGCCCGTGATGCCACGGACTTCCTTAATCACGTTGATCTTCTTGTCGCCGGCGTCAGCCAGGACAACCGTGAATTCGGTCTGCTCTTCAGCAGGTGCAGCAGCAGCGCCGCCAGCAGCAGCAGCAACTGCAACCGGAGCAGCAGCGGAAACGCCCCACTTCTCTTCGAGCAGCTTGGAGAGTTCTGCAGCTTCCAGAACGGTCAGAGCGGACAGCTCTTCAACAATCTTTGCCAGATCGGCCATGGTCTTATCCTAAATAGATGTACTGTTGATCAGGTTCAGGCCTACGCCGCAGCGCAGACCATCATTCTCAGGCGGCTTCTGCTTCGCCGGCCTTGGCATAGGCACCAAGAACACGAGCAAGCTGGCCAGCCGGCGCCTGGACAACGCCTGCGATACGCGTTGCGGGGGTATTGATCATACCCACCAGCTTCGCACGCAGCTCGTCCAGCGACGGCAGCTCGGCGAGGGCCTTGACTCCGTCGACGCCAAGCGTCTGGGAACCCAAGGCGCCACCAAGCACCACCAGTTTGTCATTCGTCTTGGCGAACTCGACGATCACCTTCGCCACCGATGCCGGGTCCTCGGACCACGCAAGCGCGGTCGGTCCCTTGAGCAGCGGCGCGATGCCGTCGAATTGGGTCCCATCCAGAGCGCGGCTGGCCAGCCGGTTCTTCGCAACCTTGTATGTCGCTCCTGCCGCACGAATGCGTCGACGCAGTTCCGTCACATCGGCAACCGTCAGACCCTTGTTCTGGGTGACGACAACCATGGACGTGCTGCCAAACACATCGGCGAGGAACTCAACAAAGGCCCGTTTTTCCGTACGGTCCAAAACCTGTCTCCTCGTCAGTCCGACTTGCGCCGGACCAGGTTACCCATGGAGTTGGCTTTTCCAAACCTTCTCCGCTCGCCTGTCCACAGAAGTGAGCGAACCCAGCACATCGCAGCAGAGCCACTGAATACTGTCGCCCCGTCTGACGCCCGCGATTTCGAAAAATCCTTAAGGACCAGAAGGCCCACGTGCGGTCTTGGACAGGTTTGGAAACGACCCGCGAACAGGCCGTCCCTCAGCCATCACACCCTAAAGCGTGACGTCATTTCGTGGAGGTCTTTCCCAGAAGGAAGACCTCATGTCAATCAGGCTTCGAAGCTCGAAACGTCAACGCGAACGCCCGGACCCATCGTGGAAGACAGAGCTGCCTTCTTCAGATACGTTCCCTTGGCACCCGTCGGGCGAGCCTTCTGAACGGCATCGACCAGAGCGTTGATGTTCTCAACCAGCTTGGCTTCGTCGAAAGACGCCTTGCCAACACCTGCATGGATGATACCGGCCTTCTCGGCGCGGTATTCAACCTGACCGGACTTGGCTGCCGTGATGGCACCCTTAACGTCCATGGTCACCGTGCCGAGACGCGGGTTCGGCATCAGACCACGCGGGCCGAGGATCTTACCCAGACGACCCACGAGAGCCATCATGTCCGGTGTTGCGATGCAGCGGTCGAAGTTGATTTCGCCAGCCTGGATCTTTTCAGCCAGATCTTCCGCACCGACGACTTCCGCACCAGCGGCAAGAGCTTCTTCAGCCTTCGGGCCACGGGCGAACACGCCAACGCGCAGAGTTTTACCCGTGCCGTTCGGCAGGGAGATCAGACCACGGACCATCTGGTCGGCGTGACGCGGATCGATGCCGAGGTTCAGCGAGATTTCAATCGTCTCGTCGAACTTTGCCTTAGCGTTGCTCTTCACCAGAGCCACAGCCTCGGTCAGGCCGTACGGCTTGTTACGCTCGACAGTTGCCTGCGCGGCGTTCAGACGCTTGTTCTTGGCCATGGGATCAGCCCTCCACCACGTTCAGGCCCATCGACTTGGCGGAACCGGCGAGCATACGCACGGCGCCATCAATGTCGTTGGCATTCATGTCCTTGAACTTCTCTGCTGCGATTTCGCGGAGCTGAGTTGTCGTCACGGAACCGACTGCGGCGGACTTACCGACCGTCTGGCTGCCCTTGGAAATCTTGGCAGCCTTCAGCAGGAAGTACGTGTTCGGCGGCGTCTTCGTCACGAAGGAGAAGGTGCGATCCGCATAGGCGGTGATGACCACCGGGATCGGCATGCCGGGCTCGAGCTGCTGGGTCTTGGCGTTGAACTCCTTGCAGAACTGCATGATGTTCAGGCCGCGCTGACCCAGAGCCGGACCAACCGGCGGAGAAGGATTGGCTTTACCAGCCGGGATCTGAAGCTTGATGTAGCCAACGATTTTTTTGGCCATATCCGGGACTCCCCTGTTTGTCGTTCCCGAACCGCGGTTCAACGGAGTCGGCCATGCCGCCTCCTCCCGCGTTCGAAGTGAGGCGGACCCCTAGACCAGTTAGGGCCGTCCCGTCAAGCCTTGTGAAGCACTGACCGACGACTGATCGCCCCGCAGATCGTTGTCCAGAGGCGACGCATGGTTGTCGATGCCACTGACCGGCTTCGGAGTCCGCAGATCCTTGTACTGAAGCGGACCGAACGGATCGATCTGTTTGATGCCCGGCAGATCGCTGGCACTCCAGCCGCCGCCCAGAGCGCGCACCAGACGCACGGAAGACTGCACCTGCGCCGTCTGTGCTTCGACTTCCGCCAGACGCGCCTGAAGCGCATCCTGCTGCGCCACAAGTGCGTCGAGATAATTGGACAACCCGCCCGTATAGAGCGCCATCGTCATGTTTTGCGTCCGCAGCGCAGCCTCCACGGCTTTCTGCTGTTGGTCCTGAGCCGTCTTGAACTGCCGGGTCTGCGTCAGACCATCCTCGACGTCCTGGAACGCAGCCAGAACGACGGAACGGTAATTGTCTACCATTCCGCGGTACTGCGACCACGAGCGCTGCAACGCGGCGCGTCTCAGGCCACCCGTAAAAGCCGGTTCGACCGCCTGCACGGCAATTTTCCAGAAGGCGCGGGAAATGCTGGCCAGATCGAAGCCACCATCCTCGAAGCCACCTTCCGCACTGAAAGTGATATGCGGATAAAAGGCCGCACGCGAGACACCGATCGCCCGTGCGGACGCAGCCATCTGGCGTTCGGCAATCGCGATGTCTGGACGACGTTCCAGCAGGGATGCGGGCAACCCGGCGTTGATCTTTACAGCCCCGAAATGCATCTTCACGTCCTTGACGGGCGCGATGTGAAATCCTGCTGGAGCCGTGTTCAACAGAACGGCGATTGCATGTTCCATGACATTGCGTCGGGCAATCAGATTGCTTTTTGCGGCCTGCGCCGAATAGAGCTGGGTCTCTGCACGCGAGACGTCCAGACCCGCGCCGATCGACCCGGCCTGACGCAGTTCCGTGATCTCGACGGCCGCACGAAAGTAACGGATGGAGTCATCATAGACCGCGTTCTGGGCATCGAGGCCGCGCAGGGCGACGTAATCCGATGCCAGCTCTGCTTCGAGACTCAGTCGTGCCAGCGCATATTGTCCGGCTGAAGCCTGAGCGAGGTTTTTCTGCATCCGCGTCGTGTTGCGAATGGAATTCCAGAAATCCGGCTCCCACGTGGCAGCGCCGCTATAAGCCTGATTGGACTCATAGACGAGGCTGCTGCTGCGAGCCGGATTGTTGTACAGCCTCCCGATCGAGCCTTTGTTGTCACTCATATGCGCGGAGCCAGTCACCTGCGGATACAGGCGACTTTCCGTCTCACGAGCAACATCGCGGGCCTGCGTGAACGCCTCTGCCTCCGCCTGCAGGTCTGGGTTGACGGCCAGCATACGCTGTTCAAGCCCATTGAGAATGGGATCGTTGAACATGGTCCACCAGTCACTTCGGACGACACCATCCGCAGGCTGCGCGTTGACCATCAGCCCCTTCCCTTCCCATCCTTCAGGATAAAGGAATTTCTGGGGATGATAGTCCGGGGCCAGATCACAGGACGCAAGTCCGATCGACAAAACACCGGCCAGCGCTGTCGTGATCCGCCAGATCGAACGATTACGGCCTGTCACATTCGTCTGGGCGGGGGATGACTGGGAACTTTCCGGTTTCATCAGCGCGATCCGGCCTCTTCGGGGTTTGCGTCATGCTGGCGGACAGGCTGCTGATCCGCATCCTGCACCGCCTTGCTTGGCGTGTTGTATCCCGGTGTGGTCGGGACGATCCTGACTTCGTCCCCTTCCAGCAGATCAGCCGTAGGGTTGGCAACCACGCGGTCGTCTTTTGTAATACCGCTGAGCACCTGAACAGTTGTCCCGAAATTAATCCCGACGGTGACATTCACCAGATGCGCATGATTGTTGATAACTTTCGCCACCTGATTCCCTTCAGCCCGGTAGATAATCGCACCTTCCGGCAGAATCAGGATATTCGGGTTTCCAGGAGCCGAGATATGCGCTGTCGCATAGGCATTGGGCCAGAGCAGATTATCGTCATTGTCCAGAGTCAATTCAGTTGTCACTGTACGAGTTGCGGCATTGAAGGCATTGGCCGTCGCAAGGAACTTAGCTTGGAAGCGGCGACCTGGATATTGCGGCAGCGTCAGTTCAGCTTCGATTTTAGGTGAAATAACATTCGAAAAATCCTGCGGCACTGATACAAACACACGCATTCGGTGCACGTCCGCTACTGAAAAGAGTTCGGAAGCCGATCCGCGAGAATTCACATTACCACCACCCGCATTCACATAATCACCTACGTTCACCAAACGGGACGTTACAATTCCGTCAAATGGTGCGACGATTTTCTTGAAATCCTCCAGTGCCTGAAAGCGATCTACGTCATGACGTGCAGCCTCAAGCTCCGCTTTCTGAGCTGCGGCATTTGCTGCCTGCACGTCTACCTCCTGGCGTGAAACAGCCTGCGTTCCCTTGAGTGCAGTCCAGCGCTGGGTCGTGATCACGGCCAGATTATAACGCGCGAGAACAACATTATAATGTGCTTTTGCAGCCTCAAACTGGGCATCTAGGCTCGGCGTGCTGATTTCTGCCAACACTTCGCCGCGCTTCACATGTGCGCCGTAGTCTTTGTACCACATTTTCACATAGCCCGAGACCTGCGCGTAGATCGGTGCCTCGTACCATGCTGCAAGATTAGCTGGCAGATCGACCTGCCGCGTTTTCGGTCCCGGCTGCGGTGTAATCAGCGTGACTGGCGGAATGGCCGCCTCTTCGGTCACACCCTTTAAGGAGTGGTAATGCGTTCCACGCTGAACGATTCCCCAGGCCGCCAAAGCAATCGCCAGCAGGATCACCACCAGCAGAATGAGTTTGCCGCGCGCGCCTGAACCCGTGCGGACCGGATGGTTTGTCGGAGGCACGTGCCCCTGATCCGTAGAATGGCTCACGCGCGGTCTCCTTCAGGCCCAGCAGGCCGCTTGTAGTGTATAAGGGCAAAAACACAGGGAACAAAAAGCAGGGTGGCAACGGTCGCAACCAGCAGGCCACCAATCACTGCCTTGCCCAGCGGGGCATTGTCGGAATTGCTGATGGACATCGGGATCATACCGATGATCATGGCCATCGCCGTCATCAAGACAGGCCGGATACGCTCATATCCCGCCTCAAGAGCCGCAAGAACAGCATCGCCGTGCTCCTCCATCCGCTCACGGGCGAAGGCCACCACGAGAATGGCATTGGCCGTGGCCGTTCCCATGCACATGATCGCTCCCGTCAATGCCGGAACCGACATCGGGGTGTGCGTCAGGAACAGACTCCACGCAATGCCACCCAGAGCACCGGGGAGCGCCGAGATGATGACGAACGGATCAAGCCAGGACTGAAAATTCACGACGATGATCAAATAGACCAGCACGATCGACAGCGCGAGGCCACCTGAAAGCTGGATATACGCATCATTCATTGTCACAGCCTGTCCGCGAACCACCATGCTCGAACCATGAGGCAGTAACTTGCGCTCTTCATCCACGACCCGTTCCACGGCTCTTGAAACTGTCCCTAGGTCCATATCTTCCGGCGCGGCATAAATATCGAACACAGGCATGATGTTGTAATGCGCGACTTCCGCCGGCGTCCCGGTTTGCACCAGGGCGCTAAGCCCTCCCAGAAGCTGCGGCGTCTGGTTGGTCGGGTTACCGTCCCCCTTATCGATCGGAAGGATCTCCAGAGCGTTCATAGTTTGCAGATAGTTTGCCGGTGCCTGCACATCAATGAGCTGCGACGTTCCCTGTGCATTCAGGTAGTAGGTCTGACCGACCTGTCCGCTACCAGACAGAGTCACAAGCGTATTCAAAGCTACGTCACGCTCAGTAATACCTGTGCCCAGCGCAAAACTACGACGGTTGTTTACCAGGATCGTCGGCTGCGTCATCGGCTCCTGAATTGAGACATCCGCAATTCCAGGAATATGCCGCAGTTTTTGGGCAATCTGTGTCGCGAACTTGAAGTTTTCGTTCAGATTACGTCCTACAATCTGAACATCGAGCGGAGACGGCAGGCCAAAATTCAAGATCTTGGCCGTCAGATCGCCCGGCTGAAAGGTAAATATTGTTCCCGGGAAAGCATTTGTCAGCCCCGCGCGAAGCTTGCGGCGATATTCCGGAATCGGACTTTCAGAATTACGAAGCTGGATGGTGATGTCGCAGTCCTGCGACCCCACAGTTGGGGATGGGATCATGGCCTGGTTGAGCTGGCTGAAGGGCAGGCCACAATTATTAACGATATTGACCACCTGCCCAGGCAAGAGGCTCTGGATCTTGCGTCCCGCAAGCCCCGCAATCTTGCCGGTCTCGTCAAGCCTGGTACCGATCGGCGCACGCATATGCATCTGCATCGTTCCGGACTTGATCTCGGGGAAGAAGTCCTGACCGATGAAGAGAATTAGCGCCATGGATGACACTGCCGCCAGCAGAAACAGCATGACGAAGCGGCCACGGATCGCAATCAGGTTTTCAAGGATGACCTTGTAATTCTCGCGGAAGCTCGTGAACCCCGCCTCAAATCCCCGCTGGAACCGCCCGAAAAAGCCTGGCTTGCGGTTATGCCACTCGGGGTCACGATGCATCCGCACCTGAGCTGCCAGCATCCAGTTCGCCATCGTTGGTACCAGCGTCCGCGACAGGATGAAGGAGGCAATCATGGCAAAGATGATGGCCTCAGCCATCGGCATGAACAGCCAGCCCGAAATCCCGGTCAGTTCGAACAGCGGCAGCCACACGATGCAGATACAGGTCGTGGACACGAAAGTCGGGATGACGATCTGGTTGGCGGCATCAATGATGGCGTCCTCGAGATCTTTCCCGGTTTCGAGATGCGCGTCGATGTTTTCGATCATGACTGTCGCGTCATCGACGAGAATACCAACCGCCAGGGCCAGACCGCCCAACGTCATAACGTTGATGGACTGCCCCGCTATGCTCAGCCCGATGATCGAACACAGCATTGCCAGCGGAATGGACGTCGCCACAATGATGGTTGAGCGCCACGAGCCGAGAAACAGCAGAACCGTCAGGCTGGTCAGGATTGCGGCCGTGATCATTTCACGCACCACGTCCACGACTGATTCCTTCACGAAGCTCGAAGCGTCAGTCAGGACATTCACAGTCGTTCCGGCCGGCAGCGTCGCCTCGACCTGTGGCAGGAGTTTCTTGATGCCGCTCACAACGGAAAGCGTGGAGGCGTCACCGCTCTTAAGAACGACGATCAGCACCGCCTGCTGGCCTTTCACAAGGACGGCGTTGATCTGCGGGGGCCCTCCACGATGTACCCACGCGACGTCTCGTAGATAAATCACAGAATTGCCAACCTGTTTGATCGGCATGTTATTAAAATTCGCTAGATCAAGAGGCGCTGAGTTCGTCTTCACCATCCAGTCGAGCTGACCGATTCGTTGGTCGCCCGCCGGTAGAACGATATTTTGTAGGTTCAGCGCCGTCGCCACATCTTCTGGAGACAGCCTGTGCGCCAACAGCTTGATCGGGTCGATATCCACCATGATGTCCGGCGCCAGACCACCATAGGGATTGGGAATCGCCGCCCCGGGCACGGAAATCAGTTCCGGTCGGATCAGGTTGGACGCCATGTTGTAGATTTCCGACCCAGACATAGTCGGATTGTTGACCTGCAACGTCAGAACCGGAACCGACGACGCATCCATTGCCAGAATCAGCGGTGGGGTCGAGCCGTTCGGCAACTGTTTGATGACCGTCTGGGACACCGATGTGATCTGCGTCTGCGCAACCGCCGTATTGGTTCCCGGCTGGAAGAAGACCTTCACGATGCCACGTCCATAATAGGACGAGCTTTCGATATGTTCGATATTGCTGACGGTCGCCGTTAAGGAGCGTTCGTAATAATAGACGATACGCCCCGACATGTCCTCGGGCATCAGGCCGGTATAGGACCAGATGACAGCCACGATCGGAATCTTGATCGAAGGAAAGACGTCCGTCGGCGTCGAAACGATAGCCCGAACCCCGAAGATCAGGATCAGGATCGACAAGACGACGAAAGTATAAGGCCGCTTCAGCGCGGTAACGACGATAGCATTCATGCGATCAGACAACCCCTTGGGGCTCTTCCTGGTCCGGTCATTCTCAACGGGTGTCCCCTTGCAAATTGATCCGAGTCATATCCATCGAGTCTCAGACGACAAGGAAAATTCTGTTTAAATATCAAGACACACGGCAAACATTGACACCCTTCGCAACATTCCGTGTCTTTTCAGGCAGATGTCGCGGGCGCAAAATGAATGGTGAAAACCGCTCCAGGCAGCGTATGACCGGGCCTTGCGGACACGATCTCCACCGTTGCTCCATGCAGCCGCAGGATTGCCGACACGAGGCTCAGCCCCAGCCCACTTCCCGGAACATGGCGACTTTTATCCGAGCGGTAAAAGCGCCCCATGACGGCCTTGCGCTCGTCTTCGGCGATACCGATTCCCGTATCACTGACACGCAGCCAGGTCGATCCGTCTGCCCCCTGCCCCGCGCTCAGTCGGACCGTTCCGGGAGCGGGCGTGAATTTGATCGCATTGTCCACAAGATTGGCCAGAACCTCGTTCAGCAGGTCCATATCCCCGAACAACGGGACCGCTTTCTCCGAGTCCACAACCTCCAACAGAATACCTTCCGTCTCGGCGATCGGTTCATACAGATCCACTACCCCGGCCAGCAGTTCCCGCAGATCGAGCATCGCAAACCCGGCCCGGCGGCGCCCGTTCTCGATCTCGCCAATCCGCAGCAGGGCCGTAATCACGGAGAAGCATTGCTCCAGATCCAGAGTAGCGCGCTCAATCGCCCCCTGAAGGGCTGCCGGGTCATTGGTAACGGACGACACCCGCTCCAGACGGGCCTTCACCCGCGCCAGAGGCGTTCGCAGATCATGGGCAATGTCGTTGCCCACGTCCCGGATTTCGTCGAGCAGATGCTCCAGCCGGTCCAGCATCCGGTTGACCGACACGGCCAATCGCTCGATATCGTCGCGTTCGCGCCCGGTCGGCAGGCGTTCGTGCAGGTCTCCATCCATGATGCGGTCGATCGCCTCATGCATATCTTTGACGCGACCCAGCGCCCGATGGCTCAGAAAAATCCCCGCCATCAGAGCAAACACCACGATTGGCACCACAGACATTAACGCCGCACGTTTGGTGATGTAGCGCAGTTCGTTGGCCATATGCAGAGAGCGCGCCAGCACGAGAATGCGGTCCCGGTTCCCATGCACGCCTTCTACCTCGACGGCCAGATAGCGCATTTCATAGGGCGTATCGCCGGGAGGCGCGTCCCACAGACGCTGCGTTTTGGGAGAAACCTCCAGCCCCACGGGCCATTTCTTGATGTCACCCGCAATCCGGTTGCGGTTCATGTCAAACAACGCAGCCCCGTTGAGGATCACGCGCAGATCGGTCTTGCTGCGTTCCCGAACCTCATACTCAAGCTGGGCGGGACTTTCCTGAACGAGTTGGTCCGCTTCACGCTGCAGCAGATCTGTCGAGCGCTGTTGCTCGTATTCATTCATCTGCTCGTAGACGAGCCCGAACTGCAATGCCATTGCGGCGATGATGGCCACGACAAAGGCCAGCGTCAGACGGAACGTCGCAGTGCGGAAAAGATCGGCCCGGAAAAGATCGGAAAAGCGCAGTTCAGCCCGTGACACGCAGACTGAACCCGGCACCACGAATACTGTGAATGAGCGGCGGCTCGCCGGGCAGATCAATCTTGCGACGCAGTTTTCCGATATGCACATCCACCAGATTTGTCTGCGGAACGAAGCGGTAATTCCACACGTCTTCCAGCAGCATCGTCCGCGTCAGCACCGTATCCGGGCGACGCATCATGTATTCCAGAAGGCGAAATTCCCGCGGAAGCAGCTCGATTTCCTGCCCGTTGCGAAAAACCCGGCGATCGATCAGATCCATCTCAAGCGGACCGACCCGAAGCACCGTCACACGACTGTCCGTCGGACGCCTCAGCAGAGCCTCCAGACGCGCGGCCAATTCTTCCATAGCGAAAGGCTTGGTCAGATAGTCATCGCCCCCCGCCTTGAGGCCGCTAACACGGTCATCCACGGCTGAAAGCGCCGAAAGCACCAGGACGGGAATGGTGATGCGCTGCGCACGCACGCTCTCGATCACCGTCAGCCCGTCGAGTTCCGGCAACATCCGGTCCACGATCATCAGATCGAACTGCCCGGTACAAGCCTGATCCAGCCCCTCGACCCCCGTCGCGGCCCGCGTGACATCATAGCCGCGCGTCGTGAGTTCCTCCACGACCTCGGCCGCAATGCTGTCGTCGTCTTCGATCAGCAGAAGCCGGGGAGAAGGTTCGGAAAGGCGCTCAGGCGCCCCGGAATCATGTGCAGACGTCATGTTCATGATCTTCACATGGGGCAGCCCCCGATGTCATCCAATTAAAATCGGTCTTAAAGGCGGGCCTTCAGGGGGAGGACGGATCTTCCAGCGCCTCTTCCATCTCGTCAGTTGTTCCGTCCAGTGCCCGCAAACGTCTCCCGAGCACACGTGTCCGCCGACGGGCTTCTTCGATCGTATTGCCCATCGTCCCGGCGTTGCGGTGCAGTTTTTCCAGCACCTGATCCATCCGCAGCATTTCCTGCCGCGTCGCCCCCAGAAGCCCGGCAATCGCTTCGGTGCGTTCTTCAAGCGTGAGCGTGACATATCCCAGATGCACCGTCCGGAGCATCGCCGGAAGCAGCGAGGGTCCCATCACCATCACGCGATGCAGCCGCCCGATTTCGTCAATCACGCCGGGCATCCGGGCAATTTCGGCATAAAGCCCGTCGGTCGGCAGATACAGAACGGCAAACTCAACCGTCACAGGCGGAAGAATATATTTCGACGCGATTTTCTTTGCCTCAAACCGGATCACGTTTTCCAGTTCGCGCCGCGCCTGACGTTCCGCCAACGCATCCCCGGCATCCGAGGCGTTCAACAGCCTTTCATAGGCTTCGGTTGGGAATTTGCTGTCAATCGCCAGCCGTGGCGGCGTTTCCGTGCCGCGCACCGGCATCTTGACTGCGAATTCGACATTCTCACCCGCCATTCCCAGCCGGAAATTCGTATCGTAGCTGCCCTCAGGAAGAATATCGTCCAGAATGGACCGGCACTGCGCCTCGCCCCAGCCACCACGCGTCTTCACATTGGAAAACAGCCGCTTCAGATCGCCGATCTGCGCCGTCACACTCGTGACCTCGCCCAGCGCCTTCTGCATGGCGCTGAATTGCTCCACCACACGCTGGAAACTGGTCTGCATCTGCTTTTCCACAGCACCGTGAAGCTGTTCATTCACGGTCGCCCGGATCCGCTCGATCTGCTCGTTCTGGCTTTGCGCCATCTCACGCAACGCATCTGATAACAGAAGGCGACCTTCTGCCTGGTCCTGCCCCAGATTACGGGCCAACAGACTCAGCCGTTCACTGGTTTCCAGCCGGAATTGATCCAGCCGCCCCGACAGAACGCGTTCGACTTCCGACAGATGGGCCCGATGATATTCGACGTCCTGCGAGCGCTCTTGCGCCTCACGCTCAAGAAGGCGCTCGAACCGTCCGCTGCCATTACCGCTCCGCAGGATCGCCAGCAAAGCAACCACCAGCGCGACCGCCGCAACAATCCAGGGGAAAAACTGCGCCATTCCGGAAATATTCTCCTGCATGGCGCAGTCCTAGCCGTTCAACGCAATACGGCCAATGCCGCGCGTCTTACGGCTGATGGATATTCCCGTAAGACGCTGCCCCCAGACCCGGGCAGGAACACGGAGCGCCAAGCGGAACCTGCGTCGGCATCTTGCAGGTATAGATCCCGGCCTTGCAGGTGTAGCCATAGCCGGCGATAGGCGTTCCCGGCGCAATCGGCCCGGGCGCCGCTGTCCCGACACATGCTCCCAGCCCCAGAAAAGACAGACCTGCCGCAGTACGCAGAACGTGACGGAAAACGGAACGAGACATAATCGATGTGTCCTTAAATTGGCCGGGTTGAAAACCGGCCCTCAGAGAGATGCAAACGGATCGCCGCGTCATCGGTTTCCGCGTGATTGAACGGCAGCATGGCAATCCTGTGGCAATGCGCCCTCAGCGATGCCCGGCGGCTGCCGCCTGCCCTGCTGCAACACCGCTCGCCCAAGCCCATTGGAAGTTGTGTCCGCCAAGCCAGCCCGTGACATCCACAGCTTCTCCGATCGCGTAAAGTCCGGGAATTTCCCGAACCTCCAGCGTCTGGGATGACAGATCCCGCGTGTCGATCCCGCCGCGCATGACTTCCGCCTTGGCATAACCCTCCGTCCCGGCGGGGCGGAGCTGCCAGTTCGAAATCCGCTCGGCCAGTGCCTTGATCGCACGGTCCGGCTGGTTCGCCAGCATCGTATCGCCCATTCCCACCGCCAGAGCACGCGCCAGCCGCTGTGGCAGGGCTTCCAGCAGGCTCGGCGGGAGCGCTTTCGGACGGTCTTTTTTAACCTTCAGCAGCACGTTAAGCGCATTCTGCCCCGGCAGCAGATCAATCTGCGCCGCATCACCGTTTTCCAGATAGGACGAAATCTGCAAAATCGCCGGGCCTGACACGCCGCGATGCGTGAAGACCATCCCGTCCTCAAACCGCGGGCCTTTCTTGCCCACTCGCGCCACGATCGGCAGCGAAACGCCTGCAAGCTCGGGATCAGCATCCGCCAGAACCAGCGGCACGAGTGCCGGGGCCGTCGGCACCACGCGCAGTCCGAATTTCCGCGCCAGCCGCAACGACAGATCAGAAGCGCCGAGCTTGGGAATGGACAGCCCACCCGTCGCAAGGATCACAGAGCCCGTGCGGATCTCGCCGTCATCCGTGACGACAATAAATCCGTGCTCTGCCCGGCGCACGTCCAGAATCCGCGTCTGCATCCTAAATTCGCAGCCAGCGGCCCGACATTCCGAAACCAGCATATCCACGATCTGCCCAGCCGAGCCATCACAGAAAAGCTGCCCGCGCGCCTTCTCGTGCCAGGCAATGCCGTAGCGGTTCACGAGCTTGAGGAAATCCTGCGGCGTATACCGCGCCAGCGCCGAGCGGGCGAAATGTCGGTTCTGGGAAATGAAACAGTTCGGGCCGGTTTCAAGATGCGTGAAATTGCACCGCCCGCCGCCCGAGATCAGGATTTTGCGCCCCGGTTCCGGCCCATGATCCAGAACCGAAACCCGCGCACCGTTCTGCCCGGCCACAGCCGCCGCCATCAGCCCCGCTGCACCGGCTCCGAGCACAATCACATCGGGGTTCATCATAGCGGTTCTCAGAAATCCAGATTGGCGTAATGCGCGGGCGGCGTGATGCCGCTGACCTTGTCAGACAGCAGGCCCCGGAAACAGGGCCGGGATTTCACCCGGGCATACCAGTCCTTAGCCGCGGGCGCTTTGGACCAGTTCACGTCGCCGATGAAATCGAGCGCCGACAGATGCGCCGCAGCCGCGAAATCCGCCAGCGACAGCGCAGGCCCCGCCAACCAGGAGCGCGTTTCCGCCAGCCAGCCGATATAATCGAGATGAAAACGCATGTTCGCATAACCGGCCCGCAGCGCATTACCGTCCGGATGGCCACGCCCGAACTGGCGTTTGTCCACCTTCTCGCCCAGAAGGTTCCGGGTGACCTCCTGTGCAAAACGGGTATCGAACCAGTCCACAAGCCGCCGCGTTTCAACACGGTCGGCAAAGGTCCGCCCCAGAAGCGGCGTATCGGGATAGGCGTCTTCCAGATATTCGCAGATGACACGTCCGCCAGGCACGGCCAGACCATTTTCCTCAACCAGCACAGGCACTTCGCCTGCGGGGTTGAGATGCAGAAATTCCTCGCGCTGCTCCCACACCCGTTCAATGACGGGTTCGAACGGGAGTCGCTTCTCGGTGAGGGCAAGCCTCACGAGACGGCATTGCGGAGAAAGTGGAAGGTGATGCAGGATACGCATTGCCACTTTCTAAGTCAGCCGATACCCGCTCACAAGAGCCTCACCGACTGCCCTACACAGGTCCGACGATTTTCACGATGCCCGATCCCGTTTCCGTACCCTCCTCAACCGCCCCCATGCGCATCCGTGCCCGTGGCCGTTCCTTCCTCGCGCTTGTCCTGTCACCCGAGGCCCCCCTCCCCCTCTGGCTGGACGGTCTAGACTATCAGGTTGCCCGGTCCGGGGGGCTTTTCACCGGAAAACCGATCATTCTGGATCTGGGTCTTCTTGATGAAAACACGCCGGGTCTGGCGACGCTTTTGGACGATATTGGGGGCCGGGGTGTCCGGATCATCGGTCTTGAAGGAGGAAGCCGTCACTGGCCGGCTGTCGCGCACTGGGACTGGCCGGAAATGCTGGATGGTGGCCGCCCTGCCGGGGAAGTCGAAATTCCGGAAGACCCGTCCACCAGTGCCGCAGGGCCGGTTTCGGGCGGTGGGACGCTCATTATCGATCAGACCGTGCGGTCGGGCCAGAGCATTCAGCATATGCAAGGTGACGTGATCATCCTCGGATCGGTGTCTTCTGGTGCTGAAATCGTGGCTGCGGGCTCCATCCACGTTTACGGAACCTTGCGTGGACGAGCGATTGCGGGCGTGGGCGGACAGTCCCAGAGCCGTATTTTCGCCAGCCGCATGCAGGCCGAACTCCTGGCGCTCGATGGCTATTATGCCGTGACGGAAGACATCGATCCCGCCCTTCTGGGACAGGCCGCGCAGGCCGCTCTGGATGAAGACCGTGTCCGTGTTCTGGCACTCCCCGTGTGATCCGGGCAATCACGTGATGCGGGTTGCCATGAAAGCACCCCTATTCGCAGGTTGCCGCGACGCATAAAACATTCATAGAATAAGATATCGGCCCGCGTTGGCCTGTTATGGGCAGGCGCAGACCGAAGAGACGTTTTTCTGGAGTATTCATGTCCAAGGTTCTGGTTGTCACTTCCGGCAAGGGTGGCGTCGGCAAGACGACATCAACCGCCGCGCTCGGCGCCGCTCTCGCTCAGAGCGGACAGAATGTGGTTGTGGTTGATTTCGATGTCGGGCTTCGGAACCTCGACTTGGTCATGGGTGCCGAGCGCCGGGTGGTTTTCGATCTCATCAATGTTGTGCAGGGCGATGCCCGCCTGTCGCAGGCGCTGATCCGCGACAAGCGCTGTGAAACCCTGTCGATCCTTCCCGCGTCCCAGACCCGGGACAAGGACGCTCTGACCTCCGAGGGCGTTGCCCGCGTGATGGATGAGCTTCGCGAGAAGTTCGACTGGGTGATCTGCGACAGTCCGGCCGGCATCGAACGTGGCGCGCAGCTTGCCATGTATCACGCCGATATGGCCGTGATCGTCACCAATCCCGAAGTCAGCTCGGTGCGTGACTCCGACCGGATCATCGGCCTGCTCGACAGCAAAACCAAGAAGGCCGAACAGGGTGAGAAGGTTGACAAGCATCTGCTCCTGACCCGCTACGACCCGGCGCGCGCGGCACGAAAAGAAATGCTGAGTGTCGAGGACGTGCTCGAGATCCTCTCCATTCCCCTGCTCGGCATCGTTCCGGAGAGCGAGGACGTGCTGAAGTCCTCCAATGTCGGTGCGCCCGTCACTCTGGCTGCGCCCACAAGCCTTCCTGCCCGCGCTTATTTCGAAGCAGCCCGTCGCCTGAGCGGCGAGAAGCTCGAAGTCTCGGTACCCGTCGAAAAGCGCGGTTTCCTTGACTGGCTTTTCAAGAGGGACGCATGAGTTCATGAGTTTTCTCGCAAACATCTTCGCGCGTCGCCAGCAGTCCAGCAGCGTCGCCAAGGATCGGCTCCAGATCCTGCTCGCCCATGAACGCAGCGCAGGCGGTGAGAGCGGCGAGTCCGATCTGATCCGCCAGCTTCACAAGGAAATCATGGAAGTCATCGCACGCCATGTCGCCGTCGATCAGGACAAGGTCCAGATCAAGGTTGATCGTGGCAGTGGCTGTTCCATGCTCGAAATCGACGTCGAAGTTCCACAGGAACTCAGCGGCAAGCGGACTTCGTAACACAACTGCGGCCCGAAACGCCGCGTCTGAAAGAACGGAACAACACGGATGAGCGGCTTTCTCGGAAACCTCATGAACCAGGCTGTGGGCGCGATCGGCGGGCAGCTTGGCGACAAGTTCGGCGGCAGCATTGGCGAATTTCTCAAGGGCGATGGCCTCAACATGCTCATCAGCCAGGCCCAGAGCGCCGGTCTGACCGACAAGATCCATTCCTGGATCGGCAATGGCGAGAACCTGCCCATCAGCACTGACGAACTGCGCAGCCTGCTGACGGACCAGCAGATCCAGACGATCGTCGCCAAGACGGGCCTGCCTGCCGGAACGATCCTGCCTGCGCTGGCACAGCTTCTCCCGGCTGCTGTCGACCAGCACACACCCGAAGGTCAGGCACCGTCCACGACGGCCTGACATTCAGTTTCGGCTTACAGGCTTTCAGACGCCCCGGTGGAACCTGTCCACCGGGGCGTTTTGCGTTTGGGTTCAAATTTTCTGACCGTCTGGTACCGCATCATAAGGCTGCTTCTGTTCGATCGGAAAACGGATCAGCAGATAGGGTGTGACACGCCGATCCTTGCCGTCATTGAACGACGCCAGACGGTTCCACTGCCCGAACGTGCAATAAACATGGTCCGCAGTTGCAAAAATGCCGTCGGGTGACAGGGCGCGTGGATCACGGAGCATCATTTTGAAAGAGCCATCCTGATCGCGCCTCAGGATGCAGTCATGCTCATAATTCGTCGTGTAAAGCCGGTCATGGTCATCCAGCGCCAGTCCGTCCGCCACCCCCTTTTCGCCTTCGTCGCGGATGGCAGGTGCCAAGGCCGTGTCGTCCGATGTCGAATCTGCCAGAAGGTCCACAGGCAGGCTGTAGAGCCGACGGCTGGTTAACGGCGCGAAATAGAGAGTTTTTTCGTCTTTCGTCAGGGCAATCCCATCCACGCCACCAGAGACCAGCTGGGGATGTCCGGGAATGTAGCGACGGGGCTCACCCTCCACGATGGCCATGAAACCGGCTTCCGGCAGAATGGCGGGATGTTTGGTCAAAAGTCGCCGTGCCTGCTGGGTGGCGACATCGACAACCACGAGAGCAGGGCTTGTTCCGAAAGACGAATCCGTCACGAAGACCGTCCCCTGAGCGCCGTGCGACAGTGACACACGCAAGTCGTTCATGTGACTGTCCGGCAACAGGGCTGGCGCTTTGAGAATGATTTTGTGAACGACACGATTTGTCGTCGGGTCGATACAGACAATCTTGGCGGCTCCGGGCTGAAGGGGATGCCCGGCGCGCTTGCCGTCATCAATCACCCAGAGGCGGCCCTGACGATCCGTGGTCATGCCGTGGACGGAGACAAGGCACTCTGCCGGAACATTGCCCGGAAGGCTCATCTCGGCGTTGGGGTATGGCACGACCTTTCCGTCCACCAGTTCGCCAAGCGTTGCGCCCTTATGATCCACCGCATGGCGCGGAAAACCGACAAAGGTCCGGCCATTCGGAAGCACGACGATCCCGGAGGGACCGGGGCCGTCAAATTCGGCGACGACATCAAGCGCGCCATAGGGGCCGGTTCCGTTATCCTCGTTTCCGGCGGCCCATGCCTGAGAGGTTGGCAGCGCTGCCGTGACTGCAAGAGATGCCGGGGCTGCCGACGCTGCCTGCAGGAAATGACGTCGTTTCATGTGCACTCTCCGAAATTCATTTTCAAAACAAACCGTTTCCATAACGCCCGATCCGTGTAAGGAACGCCACAGGCCCTGCAAAATGTGATCGGAATTTTTCTGGAACCGGAAAATTATGTTGACCTTCCGCAAATACGAACCAATTTTGTGGCTCATATAAAATACTAACCTATTGCGTGGTAAAAGTGCTGACCCAGCTTTCCCTTCGTCATCTGACCCTTCTGGGCACGTCCCTCCTTGGCTCCACGTTCGTTCTCATGACGGCGGAAAGCCGGGCTGCAACGCCGCAGCCTGCGTCGGCACACTCTGCTCCGGCCGCACACACACAAACTCACCCGACTCCTGCGTCCAAAAAGGCAAAGCACGCTCAGACGCCAAAACACGAGACCGAGGTTTCAGGCGGCTCAGAAGCGCTTGTCGTTACAGGAACGCGCGAGTTCGGCAAAAAGGCGCGGGATTCGATTGCCCCGGTCGATATCGTGACGAATCGTCAGCTGACAGGGACAGGTCAGCCCACACTGCGTGACTCTCTGGCCCTGCTGCTGCCCTCCCTGACCGTTCCGACAGGCGGCTTCGATGCCGGCGCCCTGACCGACAGCATTTCGCTGCGTGGCCTCAACCCCAATGAGACGCTTGTGCTGGTGGATGGCAAGCGGCGGCACACCACGGCCAATATCTACGCCGATGGCGGACCGGCACAGGGGTCCACACCTGTCGATATCGACATGATCCCCATGGCCATGATCGACCATATCGAAGTCCTGCGCGACGGTGCGTCTGCCCAGTATGGGTCTGACGCCATTGCGGGTGTGGTCAACATCATCCTCAAGAAGCAGAACCATGGTCTGACCATGCGCTCGAACACCGGGATCACGAGCGAAGGCGATGGTTTCCAGCAGGGTGTGTTCATTGATGGCGGCCTGAATCTGAACAATCGCGGCTTTGTTCATATCGGCGGCGATTTCGTCCATCAGGACCACACCTTCCGCTCAGGGAACGACAACCGCACCAACACCGACGTCAACCAGCTTCTGGGTCAGCCCGAACAGACGCGTGAGAGCGTCGCCATCAATGCGGGTTATGACATCACCGATGATATCCAGGCCTATGCCGGTGCGACCTATGCGCATCGTCATGCGGAATCCTACCAGAACTACCGCCTGCCCACTTCGCTCGCCAAATATCCGGGCTACGCGGCAATCTATCCTTATGGCTATTCCCCCATCGAGGCTCTGGAAGAAGACGATTACGAGCTGACGGCTGGTCTGAAAGGCACTCTGGCAGGCTGGCACTGGGATGTATCGTCCGTTTTCGGACGCGATTACGATGCCCTGAACGCCAACAGCACCACGAATGTGGGGCTGTACACAGCGACGGGCGAGACCCCGACATCGTTCGCAGCGCAGTCCTATAACAACACGCAGTGGACAAACAGCGTGGATCTGAGCCGCAAGTTCCGTACGTCGTTCTGGCCATATGCCATCAACGTCGCAGGCGGTGCGTCCTATCGCTATGAGGCCTATGCAATCGGAACCGGCTCTCCGGCCAGCTATAACTATTCCAGCTCGGACGGCTTTCCCGGCACCAACCCGGCCAATGCCGGAAAATGGTCTCGTGACGTTGCGGCAGGCTATCTCGACATCTCCACCAACCTGATGAAGCACTGGCAGGTCGATCTGGCCGGACGCGTCGAGCACTATACGGATGTCGGCAACACCAAGACCGGCAAGGTCTCGACCCGTTACGATTTCAGCCCGCGCTTTGCGATCCGTGGCACGTTCAGCAATGGCTTCCATGCCCCGACGCTGGCGCAGGAGCATTATTCCGCGCTATCCGTCTCGCCGACCGCTGCGAGCGGCATTATTGCAGCAAACTCCCCCGGAGCACTCGCCAACGGTGCCTCGGCCCTGAAATCGGAATCCTCCACAAGCGCCGAAGGCGGTATCATCGTCGAGCCGGTCAAGAAGCTGCACGTCACTGTCGATGTGTATCAGATCGACCTGCGGAACCGGATTATGCCGGGTGGGTCCATCTACGGATCTCAGGCTCATAGCGCGCTTGAGATGGACGGGTTCAATCTTCCTCCAGGATCTGGAAGCTGGACGGGCAGCCAGCTTGCCACGCACTGGTTTGCCAATGTCGCCAATACGAGGACGCAAGGACTTGATCTGAGTGCGACCTATCCGACCGATTTTGGACGTTATGGTCATGCGGACTGGGATGTTGCGATCAACCTGAACCGCACGCGCCTGCGCCATCAGGCCACCAGCACGACCGGAGCGCCGCTTCTGACGGCGCAGTATATCGCCTACATCACCACAGCATATCCGCGCAGCAAGATCATCTTCGGCGGGACCTGGCATTCCGCACGCAACAAATGGGCGGTCTCCGTCCATGAAATCCGTTACGGCGAGACGACATCTCAGCTCACCTATTACACGGGGCCCTACGCCTATTCCACGAGCCACTATCTGGAGTTCCAGAATGTGCCGAAATGGACGACGAATGCTTCGGTGACCTACAATATCAGTCCCAAATGGAGCGCCACGATTGGGGGGAACAATATCTTCGCCAAATTCCCGTCTGTGGTGCCTGAAGGAAACCGCTATCTTGGCGTACCCAAGTACTACATGAGCACATCGCAGCTCGGCATGAATGGCGGGTATTACTACCTGGACGTTTCGGCGCGTTTCTAAGCCGTATTGGGACATGCGAAGCGTAGCGCATGTCCCAAACCAGCTTGTTAAATCAGGCTTTTCGAACCGTACAAAGCGACGCGATATGGCGTCTGCATAGCGCCATATCGGGCGAAGCGCTCTGCTTGCAGGCCAGTTCGAAAGCCTGCGTTTCGCGTGCTACCAGTGCGAGCGCCGGGAGAGGCCAACGATCCAGTGCCTGACTGAAAGCCGCGGTACGTTTGAAGAATACAGGGGGTTTCAGGGACTTCATGGCTTCGGCCCGCCCCTGCCCGTCCTGCACAGCCTGAGCAACTTTCTGAAGCCGCACCAGCACACCCAGAACCGTACGCGCCACCGCTACGGGATTTGCCCCATCTGCCAGGGCCCGTTCGAGCGCCTGATCGGCCATCATGCGATTTCCGCACAGAGCCGAAAACGCTGCATCTTCCAGAGAATTGCCACCGGCATCGCCAACGCAGTCCTGAACGGACGATAGATCAAGACGACCATTCGGACCGGCATACAACAGAAGTTTTTCAACTTCCCCCCTCACCCCGCTGCGGTCAGACCCCAGCACGCCCAGAAGCCAGATAAGGGCATCGCGATCGATGGTGACGCCCGCCTGAGCAAGTGCTTCCGTCACGGTCTGGGAAAGAGCGCGCCCCTCTTCGGGGTAGCAGGCAATGGAGGCAACCTGTTTGTGGGCCTCAGCCAGAGCACGCAGCTTCGAGCGTGCTGTAATCCCCGGAGCTTCGAGGACGACCAGAGCGTCCGTGTCCGCGTCCAGCACCCGCTTGAACAGGGGAGCAAGGCTCTCCTGCCCGTCCCTTACCCAGACGACACGCCGCCCCCCAATCAGGGAGAGTGCAGTGGCCTCTTCTTCAAGACGATCCTGCGTTTCCCGGTCAAGCTGCGCCACCTGAAACGGATCATCCGTCGTGCCGGCAACCCGCCGGACCGCCTGCGCGGCCCGTTCCCGAATGAGGCCGGTATCCTCTCCATGAAGCACGATAGCCCGCCAGGAGCCGGCATTGTCCAGTGTTCGCGCGATATTCCGTGCGTCGATTTTCACCACTTACTGGGCGGATGTGCTGGTCGTGCTACGGGACAGACGGCCGGTGGCAGATGCCGGGAAGCCGTCAACGCCCGTTCGATCCGTCGCTGCGTTCCCGTTGTCGTCAGGCATCCGATCTGTGTTCAGATAGCGCGGCAGTTCATCAGGCGCCGCTTTCTCGGGCATGTTATGACTGCGGAACCAGATCGCGAGCTGCTGTGTCACGCTCTGTGCCAGCGTATCGGAAACACGCGCCTGAAGGGTTTCATCATTCAGGGTTTGAGCAAAATACTGCTCGAAAGTCGTATTGAAACCATCCAGCGTCGTCGCATCACCCTGCGCCAGCATACGCGGATTCTGCTCCACTGTTATAAGCACCCAATGCGCCGAACCCGTACTGCGCGTTCGGCCCGAGGTGTTATCCTCATGGATGTCGACAGCTTCCTCATTCATGCTGGAATAGACTTTCAGCATGTATTTGTGAGGATCTTCCGGTCCGGCGCCCGCCAGATTCTTCTGCAAAGCCAGACGCAGCAACTGGCCATAACGCCCCGGAATGTTGTCCACATAAACTTGGGCCAACTCTTCCGACATGTCGGATTTCGGGGTCAGCTTTCCGTAGAGGGGTGAGAAACCACATCCCCCCAACAGAAGACAAGCCGTGAGCAGAAAAGTGCCGCGACGGTCAGACATCACCCGGCAACCACGAAGTTGACGATCCGGTTCGGAACATGAATTTCCTTCACCAGACGCTTTCCTTCAAGCAGACGGGCCACGTTTGGCTCGCTTTTGGCTGCGGCAAGCACCTGCTCCTTCGGTGCATCCGGCGGGACCTCAATGGTCCCGCGCAGCTTACCGAGGATCTGCACGCCAATCGTCACACTCTGGACGGCAAGCCACTGCTCTTCGGCTTCCGGCCATGGACGATCCACGACCAATGCACTGCCCGGCTCCAGAATCGCCATCATGTCTTCCGCAAGATGCGGCATCATAGGTGCCGTCAGCAGACACAGGACCTGTGCCGCCTCACGGCGGGCTGCCGCAATGCCGTCTCCTTCAAGACGCTCGGCCTCGGCCAGTGCCGAGGTCAGTTCATGCAGACGCGCCACGGCAACATTTGGCGTAAAGGCTTCAAGCGCCTCACCTACAGCGACGATGGCCCTATGGGTCACACGACGCAGGTCTTCCCCGACGGGACCGTGGATGCTCTCGGCAGCATCACGGCTTGCAACCGATGCAACCAACCGATGCAGCCTCTGGCCGAAGCGGGCAGAAGCTGCCACGCCGGAGGCCGTCCACTCCATATCCCTTTCAGGCGGACTATCGGACAGAACGAACCAGCGGGCCGTGTCAGCGCCGTAATGCTCAATGATATCGACAGGCGAGACCGTATTACGCTTGGACTTGGACATTTTTTCGGAACGGCCGATCTGCACCGGCGCTCCTGTGTCCCGACGCACAACAGTGTCACCACGACGCTCGACGTCTTCGGGATAAAGCCACCCGCTCTCGTCCCGATAGCTTTCATGCGTCACCATGCCCTGCGTGAAAAGACCGGCAAACGGTTCGTCCACATCCAGATGACCGGTCTCGTGCATGGCGCGGGTGAAGAACCGTGCATAAAGCAGATGCAGAATCGCGTGCTCGATACCGCCGATATACTGATCAACGGGGAGCCAGCCATTCGCCGCAGCCGGGACCGTCGGGGTCTCGGCATGGGGACTTGTGAAGCGGGCAAAATACCAGGAACTGTCAACGAAGGTGTCGAAGGTGTCAGTTTCCCGGACAGCTGGCGTGCCGCAATGCGGGCAGTTTACATGCTTCCAGGTCGGATGATGGTCGAGCGGATTCCCGGGTCGGTCAAAGGTCACGTCTTCCGGCAGGATAACGGGAAGCTGCTCGTCGGGAACAGGAACCGGACCACAGGTCTCGCAGTGAATAATGGGGATCGGGCAGCCCCAGTAGCGCTGACGAGAGATGCCCCAGTCGCGCAGGCGCCAATTCACGACGCCTTTTCCAGCGCCCAGACCTTCAAGGTGTTCGATTACCTTCGTGCGGGCAGTCGCGGGATCCAGTCCATCCAGAAAGCCTGAATTGAACAGGGTTGCATCGCCCGAAACGGCCTTTTTGCCCAGAACGAAAGTTTCAGCATCCTGTCCCGCAGGCAGCAAGACCTGCGGAACCGGCAGATCGTATTTACGGGCAAAATCAAGGTCGCGCTGATCACCACAGGGACAACCGAAAACGGCGCCGGTCCCGTAATCCATCAGGACGAAATTGGCGATCCAGACAGGAGCCGTCTTTTCGGGATCGAGCGGATTGGCAATACGCAGTCCGGTATCAAAGCCACGTTTTTCAGCAGCTTCGATCACCTCTTCCGAGGTTCCAAGGCGACGGCATTCCTCAATGAACGCAGCGGCCTGCGGATTGCTCTCGGCAATCTTGCGCGCCAGAGGATGCTCCGCCGAAATCCCGACGAAGCTGAGACCGAACAGCGTATCAGGGCGCGTCGTGAAGACTTCGATACTGTCCAGATCCGCATCATAGCCCACAGGAGGCTGATGAAGGGCAAAACGCACCCGTGCGCCTTCGGAGCGGCCGATCCAGCGTTCCTGCATCGTGCGGACGCGCTCGGGCCACCGGTCCAGCGTCTTGAGGTCATCCAGCAGTGGCTGGGCAAATTTCGTAATCTTCAGGAACCACTGGGAGAGCTTCTTTTTCTCGATCAGAGCCCCCGAGCGCCAGCCACGTCCGTCGACGACCTGCTCGTTCGCAAGAACCGTCTCATCGACCGGATCCCAGTTGACCAGAGAGTCCCGGCGCTCAACCAACCCAGCTGCCAGCATGTCGACGAACAGTTTCTGCTGTTTGCCGTAATATTCGGGGAGGCAGGTTGCGATCTCACGATCCCAGTCCAGTGAGAAACCGAGGCGCTGGAGCGTGCCGCGCATGGCTGCGATGTTGTCCATCGTCCATTTGCCGGGATGAACATTCCGCTCACGGGCCGCATTTTCCGCCGGAAGGCCGAAGGCATCCCAGCCCATCGGATGCATGACCACAAATCCGCGGGCCCGCTTGTAGCGCGCCACCACGTCCCCAAGCGTGTAGTTCCGCACATGCCCGACGTGAAGCTGTCCGGACGGATACGGAAACATCTCTAGCACATAATATTTCGGGCGGTCGGCCGGAGGAACATCAGGAACGGAAAAAGTGTTCCGGCGCTTCCATTCTTTCTGCCAGAAGGGTTCGCGGCTCTGGAAATCGAATGCGGGGGCTGGGGTATCGTTCATATTTGACTCAGTTGTCCCGCTCGCCATTTTCGGCGCGCAGCTGACGCGCACGCGTCAAGATACGGGTGGTGATATCGGAGGTTGTGGTCGCGGAAACAGGAGTGTCTTCCCACTGACCATCCTGAAGAACCTGCCGGAAAACGGAAACCCGCAGAGCATCCGAACGCAAGCGACGGTCCAGGACGTAGGCTGCAATTTTGAAACGCTCATTCTGAGTGGCGGAAGGCTTATACCAGTCCGTCAGAATGACGCCACCCACGGCATCGGCAGACGCCAGCGGCATGAACGACAGCGTATCGATCGCGCCGCGCCACAGATAAGCATTGACCCCACCACGAAGCTCGTCGGCACCGCCCTCAGCTCCCCGGTCCACACCCAAAAGATGATTGCGCGGAGCAGTCAGGGTGCTGGGATCGCGGCCACCACCACAGGCGGAAAGCGCGCTGAGAGCCAGACATCCAATGGCAATACGGGCCACTGGTCTGTGAAAAGGTCGAAGAACGGTCAACGGGATGCGAGACATCATGGGTGGTCCTGCGGGCCGCGCCAGGGCCGGTCACAAGCAAGGATACAGACTGGCGAGGCCTGTAGCCGGCAACTTCTTGAGTGTTCATATCGCGCCGAAGGCGCAAGGCCAAGCACCTGACGGAAGATGTTCCTATCCTGCAGTCACACCCGCCTTACTCAGCACCTCAGCCAATCTTGCCTGTTGCACAGGTTTTGCAAATACGAAGCGGCTGACAATTCTGGAAACCGTTAGGTCAGGCACCAGACGCAGAAGGTGACGACAAACCTGCTGAGCCTCATCTGGAAAAGCCCCCGCTTCAGTCAACGCGACCAGATAGTATACCAAGGCACTCGGACAGGACGGATATAGGCCAGACATCAACCGTCCCATTGAAATAACTTCGTGATACTCTTCACCCAACAACAAAATCATCATGAAAGCCGGTCGCAAGAGTTCAAGGAACTGCGAACGACATCCATTTTGCAGAAGAATTTTTACGTTACGAACAACTGATTTTGTCTCTCCCTGAAGAAGCTCCAAAATAATATGAGCCATTAGGCTGTCAGGAGAATCTTTTTGATTTCCCTCATTGCGGGAGATTTTCTCAATAGCATCCCGAACGACTGATACAGCCGTACTGCGACTTGCAGAATCATACATCAGATACGCAGCCAGCAGGACTTCAACTGCGTGCGTATCCGGCAGAAGCGAGGCCGCAGCCCGGACACTACGCAGACCCCGGGCAAAGAGAGCGTCTGCTTCCGCACTCCATTCATTTTGAAAACGTATATAGCAGTACATCGCATCAATCAGAGCGATGGCTCCATCATCCTTTTCAAAACCTTCCGCATCATTCAGCAGAAAGTCGATTCTTTTAAAGAACGAAGAATCATACTTCAAAAGGAGCGTAAAAGCCCGCAGCGCCATACCCAATGGCGACAGCTCCGTGTCAGGACGTCCTGCAATTCGCCGGGCTTCGGCAACAAAAATACTCCACTGCATGGCCTGTGCCGGTGTCAGCATACTGTTTCGGGTCTGATCAGACCCTGAAGAGGGGAAATCGTAATGCGTTCCCCAAATGATAACGCCGTTCCTTCGTGCATCGAGAACGCGAAGAATAAGACGACTCTCAGTACCGCTCTCCCCGCTACGCAGACTTGTAGAGATGACGTAGTCTGCTCCAAGAGCCTGATACGCCATCATGGCGCTAACGGAGTCCAAAAGGGAAATATCAGGAGCCGCGACGATATCAAAGGTTCCCATGCTTACAAACATGAGCTCCAACTTGTCTCGAAAAAGCTGTCCATATTGCAAAAGCTTTTCGTCGAAACATACCGGCGCCTGAAAAATCAGGGAGATCTTTCGAGACTGTATGCCGGAAGGATTACGGGTCATATAGTGCAGCGGCAAGGCCAGCATGGGATCTGGCCGGGGCATAGAGACGGAAAAAGACGCATCTGAACTGGGGGGAGGCGAGGCAGTCTGAGAGACATCTCTCGACAGCCCTCCACTGACACCCTCTATTCCGATGCCATTAATCAGCACCTGTGTGGCCGGGGCAAAGGTATGTCCTTCGACATTCCCGAGTACACTCGTCATCTGTTCAACAAGCGCAGCTGCGCGGACGTGATCCCCACGGTGAAGAGCCGTTTGTATTCTAGTGCGCCATGCAACTTCGCTGAAGTTGTCGAACTTCAAAAGGCGCTCAGCCATCTCTGCAACCTGATCCGGATCCGTAAACTCTCGGACGGCGCTTTCATAAAGTTGCTGAAGATGACCGGTGAGTCGTTCTCTTTGCTGGGTAATCCATTCGTCTAACGCCGGATCAACGCCAATCAACTCACCGAGAAGTGTTTCATCTGACCAGACCACACTGTCAATCGTTCGAAGACTAGCTGTCAGCAGTCTTTCAGCATCCACAGATGTTAGGGCTGGCTTGAGTGCAAGTGAATGGCGCTGAACGTCAATGACATCCACACCCAAAGGGCTCAGAGCATCCAGAAGACGATGAATTTCTTGCCGAAGAGAAGCGCGAGCCATATCTTCCGGCCTCTGGCTCCATAACAACTCAGCAAGACGGGATCGCAAAACAGGCTTACGGTCGGAAAGAGCCAGAATCGCCAGAAGAGCACGCGTCTTTCCACCGACAGGGAGCACGCTGTCTCCCATGAGTGTTTTCGCCTCCATCTGCCCAATCAGCTTCAGACGCAGAAGAGTGGGGTCAGTCTCTCTGACCTGACGGGATAAACTATCCATCATCTTTATTGCTCCCACGATCAGCACCCCCGCCCCGAAAGCATAGAGCTTTCAAACCGTTTCAACGCAACACCACAAGCAACGCAGATCATGGCGATTCTCAACCCAGTCAAACCTGCCCCTCCTGACCAGAGAGATATTGTGTTGGGATGACGGACGCGAACGTGATCTATCCCACTCAGGATTTGGCACTACCAGAAAAATACATCACCCTTTGATAAAAAAGGGCGTAGCACAAACCCGTAGCAGAAGCCTTAGCAGCAAGAATACCCAGAAAAAGTTTAAATAGCTTAAACAAACTCTACCATTCTCTTTTCGTCCACGCACCTCAACCCCGTAAGGCTCAGTTTTTCGGATTTTCCATTAACGATTTAAAGCTTTAGAATATATACGATGTCTTTGTAGCGCAGAGATGGTTGCAAAAATAGAGAACCCGCAATAGGGTAAAAGAGGTTTGTCCGCGTAGCTCAGCAGGATAGAGCACAGGATTCCTAAGGCTTTAGAATTGGGCGCCATGATGGGAAACCGTATGGTGGATTTGCTCAAATTCGGGGAACGCTCTGATCATCTTGATCGTGCCAATCCCGAGCCAAGCGTTCCGGCGCGCCGGAACGAAGGTGTAGAGACTGTACGGGCAACACCTTGACTGCGTTTCTCGTAGTTGTGGTGAAGAGACAGTCCAGACCACAAACATGCTTTGCGGCATGGCGGCGAAAGCCGAAGTGGTAAGAATCCTGGGGCCGGAGGTTCGAATCCTCTCGCGGACACCATACAGACAAAACATCCTTACAAAACTACCGTTTTGCCCTGATGTTTTATAATTCAGAGGGTACATTTTAGAACGACCTTCTAATGACCAGCATAAATGCGAATCAGTCACGCAGTATTTGCCGTTTACGACGTCAATCCAATAAAATTACCATGAATATGAAGTGACTCTATTCTCACTTACTTGTTATATAAATATTGAATAACCGAACATGGTAGTATGCGTATCGATATCCAACGCTTCGCGCTACCTTTCTGGCAGAACTTGTCTCGGACTTCATCCCTCAAAAAATAATAATCTTTTTGAAATATTAGATTGACACATCATTTTCCTCGGTGCGCGCGCGTTTGTCTTTTTATGAGGAAGCTTTCCGAACTGCGCTATCAGTCCATATTTTTATAACCGTACATTAGGGTGAGTTTTCTGGACAAGGTTAAAGGTCTGGCACCGTATCGGGCTGCTGCTGAAACAAACACGCACCCGTCTGAACGCGTATGGTCTGCTGTCGCGGAAGAAAAGGCAGGATACTCCTGCAACAATACCAAAAAATTATGATTTTGACGCGTTTCTGACCGATGTGAGGACTGCATGACCACAATCCATAATCTCACACCTTCCCCGCTGCGTACGATCGTTTTACAGGGGCGCAACGGAACCGTTTCACAGGTTATCTTGTCCCCCAAATCATCCGCTGACTGCCTGGACTATACGCTGGACTTTTCGGCGATTCTGGCTGGAACGGATGATACACCAGCCACAATCAAGTCAACCACACTTACCGCCACGGGTGACGCTTACGAGCTCAAGGCCATGTGGAGTGCCGTATCGGGGACAATGGTGGTGGTGTTTCTTGCAAGCGGGCAGCCCGACACGACACAAAAAATCCTTTTCGAGATCACGACCCAGCAGGGCCGCGTCTATTCCGTAATGGCTGTCCTTCAGATCACGGCACTGACCGGTGCAACTGCACCTCCATCGGACTTCACGGCTGATACCCTGACGAACGGTAAAGTTCTGATCGCCGACACGGAAACTCTACCGTCGGGCTATTCGTCGAACGGTCGCGTCGTGATGGCCACTGAAGCCGCGGCCCCCATTGGCACGCCCTCTTTTGAAAGCGTGACAGCAGGGACTTATTCCGGCGATGGCTCGGGACTGAATGTCATTAGCAGCGCCAAGATCCAAACCATCGGGCAATGGATCGCGGCACTATCCTCGGGCGGGACTCAGGGCGTCGAGATCAAAGCAATCAACGTGACACAAGGTGCTGTCGTGGCAGGTCAGTCGTCGACGGTAACGCTGATCGCAACCCTCACCGATGGCACCACAACCGCCCCTGTCACGTTCGATGTCCCAGCTGGATCTCCCGGCACACAGGGCCTGCAAGGGAATACCGGCGCAACAGGAACGGACGGCAAAGACGGCCAGGTTGGACCTGCCGGCGTAGGGATCGCATCTGTCGCCGTGAGCCAAAGCCCCGTCACAGCGGGTCAGCCTTCCACCGTTACCCTCACAGCGACAATGACCAATGGTGCAACTGCACCTGGGGTTTCCTTCCAAGCCCCTCCCGGCGCAGGCGGCGGCGCAACGGATTTTACGGCGGCGGCGATCAATACAGCCCTCGGTTATACGGCCGCGAATGGGACTGATTACCTGCCATTACAGATGGCATCCATCTCCAATATCCCAACCCTAAGTCACCCGTCTGATGCAGGTTCTGATCCATCACTATTTAGCATGGTAGATGCAACCAAAGAGCATGGTATTAATATTGGATTTACATCTAACAATAACTATAATCGATTTACCATCTTATCAAAAGATAATTTCCCACCTTGCCTAACACTGCAAGATAACTACGGATATGGTGGATATTTATTCTTAAAAACCGTTAGTGGAAATAACTCTTTAGCCTCTCCCTGGTTCGGAATAGACGGGACCTGGGGCGAAAGTGGAATAATGTGGGTCGAGAAGGACTCCGATAGTGGAGTGTACTGGAAGATCTCCTGTCCTTCCACATCCACCCAGAATGCGGCGGCAACATTCGACATCACCGCGTCCAATTCAGACAATACCAAATATCTATCAACTCCTGCCGTATCGATTTCAAAGGCTACAAATCAGGCAACCTTGGCTGCCGAGCCAGTTATCTTGGCTTATAACGCCTACACATTCACAACGCTCCCTGCCTCCCCTGTCGCGTGGCAGCGTGCCGTTGTCACAGACAAAGCCATCGGCTCTGGTTCACAGGGCGTCATGGCGATGTGGAACCCGAATACGAAAGCATGGACAGGCTTGAGCGGAGAGACGCTCGTATGAAGTGACGGCTCTGGCACGACTATCCGGGCTTCTAGCTGTTCAGCAGTTCGAGACGCGCTGACAATATGTATCGAACTGCTGATTTGAGAGCTCCATAGCGTATTCGCGTTTTCTCACCCGTACCCAAGGAGCAAAAAATTCTCCGACTACCTGTCGCGAGTACCCAACTCCCTAACTGGGCTTTTTATAAGGATGAAAAAATTCTCTCTGTTTCAGAACCTGCAAGCCAAATATAACAACAGCCCACTCTGTGGCGTCTGCTTTTTGTGCGTAAGGTTTCAGGTTCATGCCCTCCTCTTCTCACTCTCACTCATTCCGCCTGACACCGACGGATTATAACGCTCTGGTGGAACGGGCGACTGCCGAGCCCGAGCTTTACTGGATGCGCGAGAGCGAAAGGCTCTCCTGGAACACGGTGCCGCCTCACGCCCAGAGCGAACAACAAGGCTGGTTTGCCGGTGGCATGCTCAATGCAAGTGTCAATTGCCTGGACCGCCACCTCGAAACCCGCGGCGATCAGAAAGCCCTGATCTGGCAGGCTGAGGACGCCGGGCGCGTCCTAACTTTCACCTATAAAACCCTTCATGAACATGTCTGCCGCATGGCGAATGTTCTGCGAGAGCAAGGCATTCAGGCGGGGGATCGGGTTGCCATTCATCTGCCTTCCGTTCCTGAAGGCCTGATTGCCATGCTTGCCTGCGCGCGGATCGGCGCGATCCATGTGGTTCTTTTCGGCGGATTTTCTCCAGAGGCGATCGCGGACAGACTGGCTGACAGCGGGGCGGTTCTGGTGATCACGGCCAATGTCGGGCGACGGGGTCCTAGAAGAATTCCGTTCAAGGCCACACTGGATGCGGCGCTTGACCTCCGGCCGGACACCCTTGCCATCAACACTGTTCTTGTCGTGGGCGTGACGGACGACGAGGTGGGTATGAAGCCTGAGCGCGACAGATGGCTTGCACCCCTTCTGGACCAAGCCGCCTCAGATTGTACGCCTCAGAACATGCCCTCCTCGGCTCCGCTTTTCCTGCTTTATACGTCGGGCAGTACCGGCAAGCCCAAGGGCATCGTGCACGGAACGGGTGGATATCTGGTCTGGGCGTCCTACACCCATGAACTGGTGTTTGATCATCAGGACGGAGACATCTTCTGGTGCACGGCCGATATTGGCTGGATCACGGGGCACACTTACGGAGTTTATGGCCCTCTTCTGAACGGCGGTACGGTTCTGCTATTCGAGGGAATGCCGTCCTATCCGGGGCCGGGGCGCTGGTGGAATGTGATCCAGGATCACAAGGTGACGACATTCTACACGTCTCCAACCGCCATTCGTGCGCTCATGCGGGAAGGCGATGAGGTCGTGCAGCGTTATGACCTGTCTTCTCTGCGCGTTCTGGGAACTGTGGGGGAGCCCATAAGTCAGGAAGCCTGGTCCTGGTTCAACGATCATGTCGGTGGCGGGCGCTGCGCTTTCGTTGACACGTGGTGGCAGACGGAAAGCGGCGGCATTATGATTTCTCCCGTTCCGGGGGCCGTTCGTGAAAAGCCTGCCTCAGCAACGCTTCCCCTCCCCGGCGTGCATCCGGTTCTTCTGAACGAACAGGGCTTGCCTCGCGAAGGAGCCACAGAAGGCGTGCTTTGCCTCAAGGGATCTTGGCCCGGTCGCGCGCTCTCCATCTGGAACGATGACGGTCTTTTCGAACGCACCTATCTTCAGCCCTATGCCGGATATTATTTCACGGGAGACGGCGCTCGCCGTGACGAAGATGGGTACTACTGGATTACCGGACGAGTGGATGACGTCATCAATGTCTCGGGACACCGGATCGGCTCTGCTGAAATCGAAGATGCACTGGCGACTGTGCTGACCATTGCGGAGAGTGCCGCAATCGGTATCCCGCACGATCTCAAGGGACAGGGAATTGTCGTTTACGTCGTCCCGCGCGACAATGCTCCCGACGATCTACATGTCCGGGCTGCAAAAGCGATTACGTCAAAAGTGGGTCGCTATGCGGCGCCCGAGCGCATCCATGTCGTGCCGGATCTGCCCAAGACCCGTTCCGGGAAAAGCGTTCGCCGTCTGCTCCGCAAGATCGCCTGTGGGGAGACTGAAGGATTTGGCGATCTGTCCACCCTCGCCGATCCCGAAATCGTGGAGACGCTGATCCGCATCATCCAGACGCCAGCGGACTGACTGGTCCGCACTGGCGGCGTTCAGATATCGGTCGTAGCGCTCGATGTCTGAACCGGGATGAGCGCATCGCTCAGAACGCCGAAGACGACATGCACGAAATAGACGGAAAACGCGGCGACCAGCAGAACGGCAAACAGTTTTCCGAAAACTCTGAAGGCCCCGAGAATCAGCCCGCCCAACAGCAGAAACAACAGAGCCGTCTGAATCTGTCCCTGTATTCCAAGGCTGTTCAGCACCGAACGGGCCATGACCTCGATGATCGCCACGCAGGCCACCACAACGCCCAGCAGGCCCAGGATCAGACCCCACAACGTATCGAGTATGGATTGCATCACGTAAGCTGGCACCAACAGAAAGAGGACAAGATCACTCCACAAAGCCATTCTCCGTAGCTTTGGTCAACTGTCATCTGCTGTGGGGATAGACGAATGTGAGGGTGACCGTTACGAAAGGTGATCTTTTCCTGACCGGATTTCTGTTTTCATGGGTCATTTATGACGAATTCGCCTGCCCTGCTGCTGACGATCGTTCAGTCCATTCTCCCGATTCTCGTGACATTGGGCTTTGGCTATTTCGCGGCATACAGAAAAGATTTTGACGCCCAGCAGGCAGGTGTTCTGACACGTCTGGTCATGCTGTACGCGCTCCCACTGGAGTTGTTGGTTTCAATCCTCAGTACGCCGCGAGGTCAGGTTCTGGCTGCAGGGCCAGTCGCCGCGCTCATCCTGCTGGCCATGATTGGTGGGTATGGGTTGATCTTTGCCATCCTGCGCGGCCTGCTCAAACGCCGCCTTGGAGAAGCCGCACTGATCGCGATGACCATCACCGGTCCGTCCGTTCCCTTCATTGGTATTCCTGTTCTGGGCCAGATTTTCGGGCCCGCCAGTTCCGTGCCGATTTCAATCGCATCTTTGGCGATGAATCTGGTGCAACTCCCGATCACACTGATCCTGATGGGGCATGACCGTGGCACAGATCACCGCGTCGGGAATAACAACCAGGCGCGGAGTGACGTCCGCGAACTGTTCGGACATCTAATCCATTCTTGCCGCGAACCTGTGGTCTGGGTGCCTATGATGGCGCTTGTCTTGGTCAGCGCAGGTGCGTTCCTCCCGCAGTTCCTCAAAGGCTCTTTTCAGCTTCTTGGAAGGGCGACAGGCGGCGCGGCGCTCTTCGCCTCAGGTGTGGTTCTTTTCACCCGTCAGGTAAAATTCGGCCCTTTGGTGGGGGTCATTGTCAGTGTCCGGAACGTTGTCATTCCCGGTATCATCTATGCCTTGGCCCGCGCGTGGCATCTGCCCTTACCTGCGCTTCAGGAGAGTGTCCTGACGATGGCCATTCCCAGCGCATCCATCAACGTTATCCTTGCCATGCGATATCATGTTCTGGAACGTGAAATTGCATCCGTTCTGTTCTTCGGAACGTTATCCTCCATCTTCACCATGGCATTTTTCATTTGGCTAACAGGCGCATGAGTAGTTTCCTTTTTGTCTGCACAGGCAATATCTGTCGATCCCCTCTGGCCGAACTGGCCATGCGCCGGGAAGCGCGCGAACGAGGGCTGGAACTGGATATTGATTCTGCCGCCACTGGGCGGTGGAATCTGGGCGAAGCACCGGATCCACGCGCATGCGTCATCGCGTCCCGACAAGGTCTGGACGCTTCAACACTCCGCTCACGTCTTGTCACGGTAGATGATTTCAGCCGCTTTGATCATATCGTCGCTCTGGATCGCTCCCATCTGACAGTCCTTAAGAAAATGCAGCCCCGCGCTTCAAAATCGCACCTTTCGCTCATGCTGGATCATATTCCGACCCGCATGGGACAGGACGTCATTGATCCATATTATGGACCTGACGAAGGCTTCGTCAGAACCTGGGAAGACGTTGAAGCCGCCTGTGCTGCGCTCGCAAACGCAACCCTCGGACGACGCACCAAAGAGTGACGCCCCCATAAATCAGTAATGGAGAATTTCATGTCATCCAGACCCGGCATTCTGACGATCGATCCCATTCTTCCATTTATGAGAGAGCGGCTGGAGCAATCTTTTGAACTCCATCCCTACACCACACCTGAAGATCTGCAGCGCTTCGCTCCGAGCATCCGCGGCATCACGACTGGAGGCGCCTCTGGAGTTCCAGCCGAGATCATGAACGCGCTGCCCAATCTAGAAGTCATTTCGGTCAATGGCGTAGGCACCGATCGCATTGACCTGCAGGAAGCAAAACGCCGGAATATCGGCGTTGCGACAACCCAGAATACCCTGACAGAAGATGTGGCCGATATGGCCGTCGTCCTGATGATGACCGTTATGCGGGATGTCGTGAATAATGACCACTTCGTCCGGGCGGGAAGCTGGCCTCATTCCCCCCTCCCCCTAAGCCGCAGTCTGACAAAAAAACGGGTCGGGATTGCAGGGTTCGGTCACATAGGGCAGGCCATTGCCAAGCGTATCTCAGCTTTTGATATGGAGATTGCCTATTTCAACTCTCATGCAAAGCCTGACACGCCCTACCGCTTCGAGCCTGACCTGAAAAGCTTGGCAGAATGGTGCGATGTCCTAATACTCGCAGTGTCCGGAGGAGCACGTTCCGCAAACATGATCAATAACGACATCCTGACGGCGCTGGGAAAAGACGGTTTCTTGATCAATATCGCCCGGGGTACAGTCGTAGACGAAAACGCCCTTCTGGATGCCTTGAAAGAAAAGCGCATCGCTGGCGCAGGACTGGACGTTTTTCAGAATGAACCTGATATAAACCCGGCTTTTTTCGCGCTCACAAATACCGTTCTGCAAGCCCATCAGGCATCAGCAACAGTCGAAACCAGAACAGCCATGGGTAATCTGGTTGTGAATAATCTGATTGCCTATTTCACCGACGGAACGCTCCTCACTCCCGTCGTATAAGCTTATGCCACGAACTGTTCGGCAATGATCCGCTCCGAAAGGCCATGGTCCGGGTCGAACAGGATCGTGGCCTTTCGGGTGCGATCTTCACGCACCACAACTTCTGCCACATCACGAATTTCCGTAAAGTCCGCTACGGCTGCTGTCGCTCTTTTCTCCGTATCCAGAAGCGTCAGCTTCACCACAGCACTGGAGGGCAAAAGTGCCCCTCTCCAGCGACGAGGACGAAAAGCGGAGATTGGCGTTAAAGGAAGAATATTGGAGCTCAAAGGAACAATAGGTCCATGAGCTGAAAGATTATACGCTGTAGACCCCGCCGGAGTGGAAACAATAATTCCATCGCAAATCAGTTCTTCAAGACGCACCCGACCATCAATTTCAATTTTTATTCGGGATGTCTGCCTCGTTTGCCTGAAAAGAAAAACGTCGTTGAACGCCAATGCGCTCCTAACGATTCCCGTGGAAGTCGTCGCCGTCATGTGTAATGGATGAAGAACTGAGGGCTGAGCATTTTCAAGGCGACGCAAAAGATCCCCCTCATTGGCTGCATTCATTAAAAACCCGACAGTTCCGTAATTCATGCCATAGATGGCGATACTTCGATCCAGAACCTTGTGAAGTGCCTCAAGCATGAAGCCATCTCCACCCAGACAAACAACAAAATCTGCATTGTGAAGGTGGGCATTGCCGTACTTTTCTGAAAGCCGCTCCAGTGCTGACTGTGCAGTGTCGCTAGAAGACGCAACAAAATGAATTTTCATAGTGGAGCCATATCAATCCAAAGTCAGCACGAACCTTAACAGGTTCCGGCCTTCAGGTCGCGTTGGCAGACGTCCTATGATAATTTCTGTTGGTTTAAAAGAAGGCGGTATAGGGCTACAGAACCGACTACGATACGTCAGGTTTAGAACAGCAAGGCTCGCTATAAGGTCCAGCTCAATCGCATGAAGAGACCTTGCAAACATGATTGGCCATCTGCCTCCCGCATCCACCACTCATGCCTCAGAGTCGTCTTTGCGCGAGGATAGGGCAGCTGCTCCCAGAGCAGACGCAAGCGCCTTCGATCAGGCAATGATCAAAGCGAAACCAAAGCCCCCTGTCCCACCCAAACCAGCTCATCTGCAGGGAATAGCGGCAACGCACGCTCAGCAAACATTGCTGGGCACGATGTCAACGGAATCGCACCATGTCGGTGCCACCTCCGCAACCGCTCCCGTTACGGAAGGTATCTCGTCAGGGAAGCTCAGTGTTTACAGGACCGACAGCCGTCCGCCGCATGAGATTGCAGGTCCCGACGGTAAAGGCATGATCCCCTTCCAATGGCCTAAAAACATGCAGCCTACAGGCCTGCTCAAAAGCAAGATCGAGAACCTCAGAAATCCGAGCACCGGACGACTGCCAGCAAATCCGCTCAGAGACCTTGCAGTCATTGTGAAACGTGGGGGGGAAGATCTGGCGCCCCATCAGATCTCCACAGCTTTGAATGAAGCACAAGCCATTCCGGGTTCGTCTGGTAGAGGAAGTCATCTCTACAAACTCGACCTACCCTTCACCCATTATCATCTCCCGGCCTCGGGCGGACGGCTCGATACAAAGCCGATCAACGATGCCTCAACCCTGACGGCGTTGGGATCAGACAGTATAATGAACGGCCAAGCCTTGCTATCGAACAATCCGCATGTTTCCAGCTACGACGATCTACGTGACGGCGACCCCATCGGCTTGTTTCACAACAATCATCAGTACGGCGGCAACGGCGAAATTTCAGTATTCGGGGAAATATCCGGCACGCATATCTCACACACTCGTGGCTAAAGCCCTGCTCGGAAAGCAGTTTTCCAAAGTCAGGAAATAGACGGAAGCTTCGTTTTCTTCAGGGAGAACAAAGACCCATCTACTTGGAAGAGATGCGGCCCGTCCACTCCATTATTTGTGGAGCAAGGCCGTATCGAGCATGTTTTGGCGACTCAGAAGTCGATCGCCGTTTTAACATAATACATGCCGCCATTGAATCCGTATGGTGAATAAGAGGCATATTTCGTCAAACCCTGCTGCGTATGCGATATCGAAGAAGGTACACGCGTCGGATACTTGTTTCCGACATTGTTAGCCCCCACTCCAATACTCCAGTGAGGAAGAATTTTATAATCCACTTCCAGATTGGTCAGCAGGGCCGGGTTCTGCATGAACGGCACACTGCCCGGCCCTGTCGGAGCGGCCATGTAGATGATTGAGCCGTAGCGCATTTCCTGCACGAAGGCGGACCATTTGCCATAAGTCCAGTTCACGCTGATCTGCTCGCGGTTTTTTGGAGCCGCGTGCAGAACGATTTCCTTGGTGTATTCGTTGACGAAGTTCTCTTTCGCGGAACGGATTTCGGTATCCGAAAAATTGATCCCCATCGCAAACCGGAACTGCCCCAGGCGTTGTGTATGCAGCGTATAGTCGGCGCTGAAATCGCCACCAAATGTCTGGGTATTATAAAGATTTGCGTAATAGGAAAGCGATGTCGCGCTCTCAAGATTGTTCTGCGCAAGCAGATTCATGAGAACGGAATCGTTTTTATCAACGCTATAGGTCTTGGTGCTTCCCAGACGGGAGTTGATGGCGATGTAGTAAAGATTGCCGGTGACATGAAAATTATTCACCGGCGTCGCATCAATACCAATGCTATAGCTTCGGGAATACTCGCCTTTCATATTACCTGCCCCCAGATATCTGGCGATACTGCTGTTAGCCGGAACCTGATCTACCGTGTAACCGGGGTAAGGCGCGGAATAGAAATAGGACATCTCACCCAGCGTCGGCGGACGATAACCGGTATTGACATTGGCGCGCACAGCCCAGCGTTTATTGAAATTGTATCGTGTGCCGACCGAGCCCGTTTCGACAGTCGCGAGGTTGTTGTAACTCGCGACGCGGCCACCCAGCGTCCATTCCCACTTCTTTGTGACGTAGAATCCCAGATTTGCAAAACCCTCGTAAATATCACGGTTCTGGTTGGTGACGGCCATTGGGACGTTTCCCGGGTGGTCAGTGGCTCCCAGCCCTTCCCAGGATGCTGTCTCACCTTCCGTCATCTGGAACGTATCATGGCGGTATTCCGCACCGAATTTCAGATCAACCGGCCGCGGCAGAAAGCCCGTCTGGAACGAGCGCGAACCGCGAATGCCGCTCGTCAGTTCTGTGGCGATGGACGCTCCATCATAGAACGACGTCTGTGTGCTGTCGGGGATGGAAACATTTTCTGAATCCTTGGTCCCGTATTTCTGTTCATCCCGACCGAATGTGACATACGCGTCCCAAGCAAATCCAAACTTGTGAGCGCGGATGCCGTTGTCCGTCTCGAAATCATACTGGTCCATCGTGATATAGGGCTGGTTGCCGTTAGGATACAGATTGGTGTTGATCCAGGTATCCGTATCGGCCGCACTGCGATACGTCTCGGCGACATTGGCGCGGCGATGCGAGAATGTTGAGGTGCTATAGGCACTGAAACCGTGCCCAAGCGGCAGGGACATGTTCTCGCTTAATGTCTCTAGCGTCGATTTGGGAAGACCTAATCCCCGCTGCACATCGCGATTGGCCGTCTCGTTTCGGGAATCGCTGAAAAGCGTGCCATAGAAATCCCCACCACGTGTTGTGGGAAGCTGATGAGTGACCTGCGCGGCAAGATCAAGATATCCGCCATTATTCCCCAGAGCCATGCCATAATTGGCCGATCCATCGAGACCCTGCCCATCGCCAGCGTAATAGCCATTGTTCTTGAAATTAATGCTGCCGCCATGCGTGTCTCGTTTGAGGACGATATTAACCGCACCCGCAATGGCATCCTGTCCGTAAAGCGCAGATGCCCCTTCCGTAATCACCTCGATATGGTCAATGGCGGAGACCGGGATCAGCGAAATGTCGCTTGGTTCACTGCCCCAGTTCGTACCGGCATTCGAGTTGAAGTTGGCTCCGATATGGCGGCGATGGCCGTTGACAAGGATCAGCGTATCATCAGGAGATTGGCCACGAAGCTGCATCGTCTGAACGAATGCACTTGCTCCACCACCTGGAAGTGCGGCCGTTGTAATGGCCGGGTTAGCCTGCGCCAGTGCAGAAAGAACGTTCGTCTGACCTGTTTTGAGCAGTTCAGCCCCGGTCACCACAGTCACCTGGGCCGTACTATGGCGCGCCGCAACCGGAGAGAAGACCGAATTCGTCTGTCGGCCACCGACCTGAATACTTTCAGTCGATGTCGCCTGAAGCGATGTCGGAGCATGATGGACTGGCGGCGCGCTCTTGGCGGGAGCAGCGCCTGCTCTTTTTTTGACAACGACGCGATGATGTTTCACGGGAGCCGCTGCTGAAGCGGATGCCGCAAGAACCCTGTCAGGCATAAATGCGCCCAGTGCAGCTCCTGCGACCAGACAGAGTTTCCAATTTGACCCAATCAACATTGCATCCCTCTCAAGTCGCCGGAATTCCGATACGAAGCATGGGTTTATGGTACGGATGCGTTATGTTTTGGCGTCATATGGATTATTTATATTCCAATTTCGCAACGAGAATTTCGAGGAACTCTTCGCATAATCGCCGCTTCTGGCTCAATCGCATTCCAATGGATTGATTGACCATTTTTCCCAATCGGCAGAGTATTGGATTCACAGTCTGTCACATCAGGAGATCGGCCAGTTGGATATCAGGCGTTTGCAGGCTTTCGTGAAGATCATTGATCTCGGCAGTATTTCACGCGCCGCTGATCTGCTGAACATCGCCCAGCCCGCGCTTAGCCAGCAACTGGCAGCCCTTGAAAGCGCATTCCGTCAGAAACTGGTGATCCGGAGCAAAAGCGGGGTCACGCCCACCATTGCCGGTTCTGTTCTGTACCGTCACGTCCAGATCCTGAGCAAGCAGTTCGACCGGGCCATGGTCGAGATTACTCAAGGCGCTGGCCCGCTTGTTGGCAAGGTTTCGGTCGGCCTGTCTCCATACAGCGCAGGCTCGACGCTATCGGTCGAGCTTCTGCGCCGTATCCGAGAGGAACTTCCCGGCATCATCCTGCACCTGACCGAGAGTTTTGACGACATCTACAGCGAACTTGTCATGACAGGCCGACTGGACATGGCCGTCATTCATGGTTCTGGTCCCATGAAAGGCGTCAGCTTCACGCCTCTGATGAAGGAAGAATTCTTCCTGCTCGCCCCGCAGGCCCTCACCATTCCTCACGACGGCGACAATACAGTTCAGCTCGCGGATATCACGGATATTCCTTTGCTTGTGCCGCCAAAGCACAACTTTGTCCGCAAGGCGATCGATATGGCGTTTATGCGCAAAGGGCTGGAGCCTAAGATCGTTGCGGAAATCGAAGCTCTGACAACACTTCAGGGTGCCATTCAGGAGGGGATCGGCAGCACCATTCTCCCCTGGTCGGTAGCCAGCAGGATTGCCGTTGAAGACCAGTCACGCATCTATGCCCTGCGTAATCCCGTCATCAGCGAAAATGTCTCTCTCTGCATCCCGGAGCTTGTTCCTGAGACAGAGGCGTCAGTGGCCGTCCGGGAGCGCCTCATAGACCTTGCCCGGGCCATGGCGTCCTCACGCAACTGGCCCGGAACGCAGGCCTCTACTTAAAAGCCGTTTCGACCAGCCCGACATTGGGCTGCGTCAGAAATTCCGGGCGCAACAGATTTGAAAGTACTTCTTGAGACAACAGCTTTTCCTGAAGGACAAGCTCCGGCACGCTCCGGTTTTCATCCAGAGTCCGGCGGGCAATCCGGGAACAGGTCTCGTATCCAAGAAGCGGGACCAGTGCCGTGACGATACCGATATTCCTTTCAAACAGAAAACGGCACCGCTCGGCGTCTGCTGTAATTCCTTGAACGCATTTTTTAGTCAGAAGCGTGACGGCAGCGATCAATGTTTTGAGGGACGAGAAAAGGCAGTATCCGATCATCGGTTCGAAAGGATTAAGCTGAAACTGTCCCCCCTCTGCACACATGCTCAGCGTGACGTCATAACCCGCAACGAGATACGCCACCTGATTGACAGCTTCAGGAATGACCGGATTGACTTTGCCCGGCATGATGGAAGACCCTGCCTGAACGGATGGGAGCGTGATTTCTCCGATGCCAGCCCGAGGGCCGCTCGACAGCAGGCGTAGATCGCTTGCGATTTTGGACAGCTTGAGCGCCAGCCGTTTGAGAACACCAGAAAACAGCACAAAAACACCGACATCCGAAGTCGCCTCGATCCTGTCAGAAGCTCCTTTCACGGCCAGATCTGTCAGCCGTCCTAACTCCTGCAAGACAGTGTTCGCATAACGTGGGTCCGTGTTCAGACCTGTTCCGATCGCCGTCCCGCCCAGATTGACAGTCAGAAAAGCTTCGGACTGGCTGCGGATATGATGAATTTCCGTCTCTATCGCATGCTGAAACGCCCTGAATTCCTGCCCGAGCGTCATGGGCACGGCATCCCGCAACTGCGTGCGGCCGACTTTCAGGATGTCCGAGAATTCATCGGCCTTTTCTTCGAAAGTCCGGGCCAGTTCTTCAAGTGCTCCAAGCAGAGGTTTAGTCGCCGTGAACAGTCCCAGTCGCAAGGCCGTCGGATAAACATCATTCGTGGACTGAGCCATGTTCACATGGTCGTTGGGATGCAGGATCTGGTAATCACCGGGTTTGTGTCCCGCCAGTTTCAGCGCGACATTGGCGATGACTTCATTGACGTTCATGTTGGTGGACGTCCCGGCACCACCCTGCATGGCATCCACAATGAAATAGCTGCGATAATCGTCATGCTTCAGCAGTGCCTGGCACGCAGCCTCGATCAGGTCAGCCCGCTCTGTATCCAGATAACCGAGAGCTCTGTTCGTTCGTGCAGCTGCCTGTTTGACTGTAACAAAAGCGCGGATAAACTCTGAAAACGCCCCTACCGGCTCCCCGCTGATGGGAAAGTTCTCCGCCGCCCGGCTGGTATGGACACCCCACAGAGCGTTCTTCGGGATGCGAACCTCTCCCAGCAGGTCTTTCTCGACCCTGAAGTCATTCAGAGGTGGCATCATGCCTGCCGCAACGTCGGACCGGGATGCGGATGTCGTCATTTCGGGTATCCAGAGCTGTGATAGACCCCGAGCCTATTATTGCGACTTCGATTCAACCCCATATGATTGTGGTATAGGGTCAGACAATTTTCGGCAGTATCTCGACGCCTGCGAAACGATTTACGATGCCGCTATTCGCGCATGCGTTACCCTTATGCGGCAATGGAGACATCAATGCCCGGTTTTGCTGATCGACTGAATGGAATTGGCGTTTCGGCCTCTGCCGCCATGACCGACAAGGCCCGCGAACTCAAGGCGGAAGGCCTCAAAATCGTCAGCCTCTCTTCCGGTGAGCCCGATTTCCCGACTCCCGATCACGTCGTGGACGCCGCCATAGTGGCCGCCCGTGGCGGCGATACGAAATATCCGCCGCAGGATGGAAAGCCCGCGCTCAAGAAAGCCATTCAGGCCAAGTTCCTGCGCGAAAACCATCTCGATTACGCGCTTGACGAAATTCTCGTCGCCAATGGCGCCAAACAGATCATTTTCGATGCCCTGATGGCGACCTGTAATACAGGCGACGAGGTTGTCCTCCCCGCTCCGTACTGGATCAGCTATTCGGATATCGCCCGTCTGTGTGGTGCCAGACCCGTGCAGATCAACTGCCCGGCCGAAGACAATTTCCGCCTGTCTGCCAAAGCGCTGGATGCCGCCATTACACCCAACACCAAATGGCTGCTGCTCAATTTCCCCAACAATCCGACCGGGGCCTGTTGCCCGCGTGAAGACATGGAAGAAATCGCGGCCGTTCTCCTGAAGCATCCGCATGTCTGGATCATGACGGATGATATTTACGAACACCTGATCTATGACGGGTTCGACTTCTGCACCATTGCCGAAGTCGCACCACGCTTGAAAGACCGCGTTCTGACGGTCAATGGCGTCTCCAAAGCTTATGCCATGACGGGCTGGCGCGTCGGTTATTGCGGCGGCCCGCGGGACCTGATCGCCGCCATGAACAACATGCAGGGACAGTCAACCAGCGGTATCAACACCATCGCGCAGGCCGCTGCCATTGCCGCCCTTGAAGGCCCGCAGGATTTTCTGAAAGAGCGTGCGGCCGAATATCAGTCCCGACGGGATCTGGTTGTTGGTCTGCTGAATGCCATTCCGGGCGTGACATGCCACACGCCGCAGGGCGCATTCTACGTCTATCCCGAAATCGGTGCCTGCCTGGGCAAGACCACGCCCAAAGGACGCCATATCGCAACGGATGCCGACTTCGTCATGGCTCTGCTGGAAGAACAGCAGGTCGCATCTGTTCAGGGGGGAGCTTACGGCATGAGCCCGTTCTTCCGCATTTCCTACGCAACCGACCGGGAAACGCTCAAGGAAGGCTGCCGACGCATCGCAGAGTTCGTGACCTCCCTTCGCTGACAAAACGGCGGGGAAGCACGAACTTTCCCCGCTTCTCTCATGCCAACAGGTATCGTAACGATCAGTTGGCGGGTTCAACCTGCACAATCAAAGCGCCGTACCCCGTCAGCGCGCCATCCTCACCGACAACGTCCATAACCGTTCCCGCAACCGGTACGATAACCGGGATCTGCAAGACTCCGATCTGCATCTGCGCCACGACTGCCCCCGCCGCCACCGACGTTCCGACTTTTGCCAGATCTGTCAGTACCAACGTACCGAAATAAGGCGCGCGGATTTCAAGACGGCTCGTGGCTTCTGTGGCAGACGCAGCATCCTCTGCAATCTGCACATCCGGTCGCGTGACAGGAGCAGTCATGCGCATAAAACAGCGCGCGCCCTTGCCATCTGAAAGCTCGATCGTCTCCAGCCCGGCCTCCAGCAACAAATCCGCAAGCCGCGCCAGATCGTCCGGAGACGGGATGCCTTCAAACATCGGAATCTGATTGTCCACAGTCTTCATGATGCAGACCTCTCTGCGAGCCAGCGTTCCAGATAGTGAATATCCACGCCTCCCTCCTGAAACTGCGGATCGGCCAGAAGTGCTTGATGAAGGGCGATATTGGTTGAAATACCCTCAACTTTCATTTCGAACAGCGCCACCCGCATTCGGGCAATCGCCTGCTCCCGTGTCGCGCCGTAGCTGATGATCTTTCCGATCAGCGAGTCATAATAAGGTTGAACCGTATAGTTGCTCACCACATGCGTATCGACGCGAATACCCGGACCACCCGGCAGATCCCATCGTGTCAACGTGCCGGGGGACGGCATGAATGTTGCGGCATCTTCTGCATTCAAGCGACACTCAATCGCATGGCCCTGCATCAGAATATCGTCCTGATGCAGGCCAAGTGCTTCACCCTGTGCGATCCGAATCTGCTGGGCCACAATGTCGATACCGGTCGTTTCTTCCGTAATGGGATGCTCGACCTGCACGCGCGTGTTCATCTCGATGAATGCGAAGACCCCGTCTTCATACAGGAACTCGAACGTCCCTGCCCCGCGATAGCCAATCTGGCGACAGGCCTGAACACAACGCGCTCCGATCTCGGCGATGGTCTCTGGCGGAATGCCGGGCGCTGGCGCTTCTTCGAGAATTTTCTGATGGCGCCGCTGCAAGGAGCAGTCCCGCGCGCCCAACCAGAGCGACGTTCCATGCGTATCGCACAGGACCTGAATTTCCACATGACGCGGTTTCTGCATGTATTTTTCAAGATACAGCGTCGGGTTTCCGAAAGCCTGCTGCGCTTCTTTGGCCGTCAGCGCGACGGCATTTTCGAGTTCATCCACACCATGCACGACCCGCATGCCGCGACCGCCGCCGCCGCCAGAGGCCTTGACGATCACAGGGAAACCAACCTCGAGCGCGATGGAACGAATCTCATCCGCAGAAGTCGGGAGTGGACCATCCGAACCCGGCACGCAGGGCACTCCGGCCTCCCGCATGGCCCGTTTGGCGGTAATCTTGTCCCCCATCATGCGAATGGAATCTCCGGTCGGACCGATGAAGGTCAGCCCCGCCGCTTCAACCGCATCGGCAAAATCCGCATTTTCCGAAAGGAACCCGTATCCCGGATGGATGGCACCCGCCCCTGTCACTTTCGCAGCCAGAAGCAGCCCCTCCTTGTCGAGATAGCTTTTCGACGCCGCCGCCGAACCAATACACAGAGCCACATCCGCTTCACGAACATGTCGGCTGTCTGCATCAGCTTCCGAATAGACTGCCACTGTTTCCAGCCCAAGCTGACGGCAGGCGCGCTGGATGCGCAGGGCAATTTCCCCGCGATTGGCAATCAGAACTCTTTTGAAACGCTGCATTTCATTCATACCAGACGGAACAGGGGCGTTCCCATATCGACTTCAGTGCCACCGGCCACCAGAACAGCCTCAATCGTTCCTGCAACGCTCGCACGGACTGGATTGAAAACCTTCATGGCCTCCAGCAACCCGACCTGCTGCCCCGCCTCAACCTGCTGTCCGACAGCCACGTAAGGCGGTGCGTCCGGTGAAGGCGCCAGATGAAAGACGCCATAAGACGGCGCTGTAATGGTTTCCTGAGCGTTTGCGACGACTGTTGGTGAAGGTAAGGTTCCTGTCGTCTCTGTCTCCGCTGATTTTACAGGGGTAGAGATAACCGGAACCGCTTGATCACTCCGGGCTCTTGTAAGCCGGATTTTACGGCCGTTGTCCTCAATCTCAAGCTCCGCAATCGGAGCCTGTGCCATGAGATCGATCAGGCGTCTGATCTGTGAAAGATCCACTGATATCAGCCCGAAACAGAGGTTTTCTTTGCAAAATTCAGTCCACCCACGACCTGCATCGTCGGCAGCACTTCCATGAAGCTGACATTCATGCGCTGCGGCGCCAGAACTGCGAAGGCCACGGAGTTGGCAATGTCTTCCGGCAGCAGAGAGTCATATTCGTCGAAGAACCGCTTCTTTGCTTCGGCCATGTCACCAATCAGACGGCCGAAAACCTCGGTCTCCACACGAGCGGGCGAAACTTCCGTCACCCGGATCTGACGACCGAACAGATCGCACCGCAACTGCTGGGACAGCGAATGCACGCCAGCCTTTGTCGTATGATAGACTGTGTTGCCCCCTGCAAAAGCGTAATGTCCGGCAATCGAACTGATATTCACGATATGCCCGCGGTTACGTTCAATCATTCCCGGCACCACCAGACGCGTCAGTTGCAGCACGGCGCGCAGATTCACATCCACGAGTGCATCGATATCCTCTGGCGTCGTGTTGGTGATGTTGCCGGTCCGGGACTGTCCTGCATTATTCACCAGAACGTCAATTTCCAGCCCTGCGATCAGAGCTTCAAGGCCCGCCTGATCCGATACGCTAACAGCATGAGGGACACATCCCGTTTCGCTTGCCAGTGCTTCGAGGCGCTTCGCATCCCTCGCCAGAGCATGAACTTCAATGCCGCTTTCGCTCAAGCGCCGGACAATGGCAGCGCCGATGCCCGAGGAAGCACCAGTGACGAGGGCTGTGCGATAGGGTGTATTGCTCATGCGAAGGGGACTCATTGCTGAAATATGATGAAAGAACGCCCTCAGCCCCATCGGCGAAACGGAGCATCAGACAGAAATATAGCCCCGACGCTAATGGAGTTACCGCGCAAACACCAAGAGCCGTTCGTTCTTGCCCCATAACATTATCCGATGGCACTCTCACCCCAAGAGGCAGCCATAAGATTATCCAATGACCTCAAACGCCAAATTGCTCTGGTCATCATTCCCATGTCAGTCATATCGTTTCGATGCCGCCTCAAAAACGGCTCTTGAGACAATGAGACGGATCCGTCACAGCCCGGGAACTGCATGTTTTGACCGCAGACACGCTCCTCACCTCTGACCGGCACCACGCCAGCAACGCTCCGGTCATCAGCATGATGGGCACACGCGCCATACTGTTCGAAGCACCCGGCGCCTTTACCATGGAGCAACAGCAGCGGATCTGGGCGCTCATGGATCATGCCGGAAACCGCGCTGATATTCAGGAACTCGTCCCCGGCGTTACCAACCTACTCCTGATCTTCAATCGCTCCCCGGAAGATCTGGAACAGATTGCTGACTGGCTCCGCAACACCTGGGAAAGCCTTCCACCGCGCCAGATCATGGGACGTCTCTTTGAAGTGAATGTTCGCTATGGTGGCGCACTGGGGGAGGATCTGGCAGCGGTTTCCGCCCATACTGGGCTGCCCCCCAAAGAGGTGATCCGCCTTCATCACGAGGGTGAATATACAGTCTGCGCCATCGGAAGCGCACCCGGTTTCGGTTATTTACACGGCCTAAACCCGCGTATCGCAACGCCGCGAAAATCCGTTCCCTCTCTCAACATGCCAGCAGGAACCGTGACGATCGGAGGGATGCAGGCCGGGATTTCCGCACTGACCGGTCCCAATGGCTGGAATTCAATCGGTTATACCGAAATCTGTCTTTTCGACCCGTATCGCAGCTCTCCCTCTTTGTTCGCCATCGGCGATCGTATCCGTTTTCGCCCGGAGAGCATTGAGCTGTGATCACAATTTTGGAAACCGCGCCGCTTAATACGATTCAGGATCAGGGGCGTCCCGGCTATCGCAATCTGGGAGTCGGGAGTTCGGGGGTCATGGACCCGCTCGCCCTGAAAATCGGCAATATTCTTCTGGGCAATGATCTGGACGCCGCCTGCATAGAGCTTCAGACTTATCCTTTCGTAATCCGGTTCGACACCCCAACCAGCTTTGCCGTTACAGGAATTGAAGCACCTCTGACACTGGACGGCAGGCCCGTTCTTGCATGGTCCGTGGAAACCGCAGCTCCCGGGCAGATGCTCAGGGTCGGCATTCCCAGAACGGGTGCCCGGGCATATGTCTGTGTCGGAGGCGGCATTGACGTTCCTGTGGTTCTGGAGTCACGCAGTACCCAGCTTCGCGGCAGTTTCGGGGGAATGGACGGACGGTTTCTCGAAGCGGGGGATAAACTTGCCACTCAACCTGCGACCGAGCCGCTCTCAGGGTATGGTTCGGTTCCGCCAGCGCGCGTTCTCAATCATCATGCCGTCGACGATAAAACCATTCTGCTGCGCGCCATTCCCGGCACGGATTACGCGCGTTTCACGCCTGAATCCCGCGAGCGTTTCTGGAATCAGGGCTGGCGCATCACGCCACAGAGCAATCGCGTAGGATATCGTCTCAGCGGAAGACCCCTCGCCATGCTCGAACAGGCCGAACTTCGATCATACGGCATTATTCCGGGCATCATACAGGTTCCACCGGCTGGAGAACCTATCGTCCAGCTCGCGGACGCAAATACCGCAGGCGGCTATCCGCGCATCGCAACCGTGATCGAGGCCGATCTCTGGTGTCTGGCACAGGCCCGGATCGGAACGTCCATCCGCTTTGTCGAATGCAACCACAAGACCGGCATCGCGGCCGAACAACCCATCAAGAGCTACCTTGATGATCTCCGCCTGATGGTCGCCCAGTACCGCGCCTCCTGTCAGTCACGAAACGGCACAAACTCCCGAGGCAAAGCATGAAGATCGACCTGAATTCCGACATGGGCGAAGGCTTTGGCCGTTGGCGTATCGCTGATGATGACGGGCTGATGGATGTTATTTCGTCAGCCAATATCGCCTGTGGTTTCCATGCCGGGGACTACGCCATCATGAACCGGACGGTGCAGCGCGCGAAAGAAAAAGGCGTCGGCATTGGGGCACATCCGGGGTTGCCGGACCTGATCGGTTTCGGCCGGCGTTCCATGTCCATTTCGGACGCCGATATGGAAGCCATGATGGTTTACCAGATCGGCGCACTTCAGGCCGTGGCGGCCATGCACGGACATCGCGTCACCCATGTCAGCTATCACGCCGCCTTTGGAAACATGGCCAATGCCGATGCCGGTCTGGCGTTGAGGCTTACCCGCGCCATCGCCGCGCTGGATCGTGAACTGACGGTCTTCTGCATGCCCGGACAGCTGACGGAGCGTGCAGCCGAGACGGCAGGACTTCGTGTTCAGACTCTGTTTCTTGCAGACCGGGCCTATACGAGCCTTGGGACGCTTGTTCCCCGCGACCAGCCGGGCGCCGTCATTCATGATCTGGCTGCCATCAGGGCGCGCGTCAGACAGTTTCTGGAAGACGGATCTGTCACGACCTCTGTGGGATCAAGGCTTCAGGTCAAGGCACAGTCCATTCTGGTGCATAGCGACACACCGGGATCACTGGAATTGGCAAAAGCCATCCGCTCAGAAATTGAAGCGACCGGGGCAGTCCTGACACCGGCGTTCCGGCTTCACGACTGACAATCATAATGCCTCTGACCAGTCCTTCAGACATTGCTGCGTCAGTATCGTGCATCGAGGTATGAGTTAAAATGAAGCATGATCTGAAACGTGGCGCCCTGCTTCTGGCATCAGCCACGTTTTTTGTTGCGGCGCTCAATGCTCTTCAAAAGCTCACAGGAACACGACTTCCCGCTCTTGAGATCATATTTTTTCGCAATCTCTTTTCTCTGCCTTTTGTACTTCTGATCGCCTCCAGAACAGGAATTATCCTCAGAACGCATCACTTTCGTGGTCACCTGATCCGATCTGTCGTCGGACTGATCAGCATGATCATGGTTGTCATCACCGTGACACGTCTGCCGCTGGCAGAACAGCAGGTCCTTTCCTACACCCAACCCCTATTTCTTGTGCTGCTTTCAATCCCGTTGCTGCACGAACGGCCCTCCCTTCAGCGCTGGATCGCAGTTCTGATCGGATTTTCAGGTGTCGTGGTTGTCGCACTTGGAAAAGGGCTTCTCAATACGAGCGCCACATCGGTGTCCACAGCCATCTATCTGCTGGCACTGGCGCAAGGAGCAGTCGGTGCGCTGACAACCATGCAGATCCGTCAACTTTCGGCCACCGAGGCCAGTACGACGATTTCATTATGGCAGGCCATTCTCATGACAGTCATGACCGCTGCGCCCCTCCCTTTCATCTGGGTCACACCGGGGTGGCAGGACGGTTTGTGTCTGGTGATCGTGGGCGGTTTTGCCGGTATCGCGCAGGTTCTTCAAACTGAGGCTTTTGCTTCGGCGCAGGTCTCTGCCATCGGCCCATTTGCCTATACGGGTCTGCTCTGGGCCGCACTGATCGGCTGGCTCGGTTTTGGCGAAATTCCCAGCTCTGCCATGGCTGCTGGCGCAGTTCTGATCATCGGATCAGGCGTCTGGATGCTGCGCCATGACCGGGCCTCGAAAGCCAGAGATGCGATCGTCGCAACGGTTGAGACCGCCGAAGGCTCCTGAATTTTCAGTTCTTTTTAAAGCAATCATCATCCTCAACAGCTGAAATTCCGGAGAACGACAGCATGACTCAAGATCAAGCCACAACGTTCACGTCCCGGAAACGGAACATTCCGCCTCGATACATATTTTTTCTTCTCGTCTTTCTGATGTACGTCATCAGCTACGGCGATCGCGCAGCCCTTTCCATCGCTCTGCCCACGCTCGGGAAAGAATTCATGCTGTCTCCCGTACAGATGGGGTGGGTCTCATCCAGTTTTCTATGGTCATATTTCCTGCTGAATCTTCCTTCAACCATGCTCCTCGACCGCAAAGGGGCGCGACTGATCGGCAGTCTGGCGGTTTCGATATGGTCGTTTGCGATGTTGTTGGGAGGAATGGCTCACAACATCACTCAATTCCTGATGACGCGTGTTCTGCTCGGTGTCGGAGAAGCGCCGACCTTTGGTGTCGGCGCGACCGTCGTCCGTAACTGGGCGCTGCCAAAAGAACGAGGCTCGGTTATGACGATCCTGCTGACTGGTATGCAGCTTGGACTGGCTGGGGGCACGATCGCCGGGGCTTATCTGATCGCCTTTTTCGGCTGGCGCTTCGAATTCATTGCGCTTGGAGGCATAGGGCTTGTCTGGGCGGCAATCTGGTGGATGGTTTATCGTGCTCCAGCCGAGAAGACATCTCTCCCTAACTCTGTGCCTTTTTCGTTCAGTTCAATCAGGAATCTCTTCAGATCCTCGTCTTTTCTGGGAATTCTTATCGTTCAATGTACCCAGAACTATCTGAATTTTCTGGTAATGTCCTGGATGCCACTTTACCTGATCCATGAACTTCATATCGATATTACTGGGACAGGAACGCGTACAGCCCTCTGTTATCTTACCGCTGCCGTTGGCGCGATCGGCATCGGACGCACTCTCGAGCAGTTCATCTTCCGAAATAACATTCATCCGTCACGTCGCAGATTAATCGTTGCAATCTGCCTCGGGGGTGCCGCCACAATCGGCCTACTGCCGAAATTTCATACCATGACACCAATTCTCCTGATTCTCGGAGGCTCACTCGCATGCTTAATAGCAGCTAACGGCGCGAATACAGCCTTGCTCACAGACCTGGTTGAAGACGGAGACAAAATTGGTACGGTGACAGGCGTAACTCTAACTTGCAGCAATTTTCTTGGTCTTTTTGCACCGATCGTTACAGGCTATATTGTGTCCTACACCGGACGTTTCGATATAGCATGGTATATGTGCTCAGCAGCGTTGATTATATCTGGATTACTCTCACTTTTACTTGTTGATGCGCCAATCACCATGCGACGAACCCCATAAGTTCTACACAAAAGACAAAAAATTTTACTGAAATCCTTTATTTAGTTACTCGAATACGTTCCTTTGGAGCATAAGAAGAACCAATGCTACAACGGCTGGCCCTGCCAGTCCTTTGAGATACATCCGGCCCAGGAATCCGCTTTCTCAGCGTTGATGTTGCGCTACTTTGGAGCCGCTACCAATTTCGTGTTCAAGATCTGGTCTGATATCGGCAGACAACAGGCATTCTACAGGGTCACATTAAAGCGGTTGAACATAGCATCAATCGCACTCGCCTGTTTCAGACGCTCACAAGACAGCCAGACAGTTTTGGCATCTAACCCGCAGTCAGACAGCCCTCCGCCTGTATCCAACCGATACTACGTTTCGCCGGAACCTTGCAGGCTTCGCCCAGACCAAGGAAACGCATGAAATATAGGCGGTAGTTGATCAAATATTCCATGTGCCCGCCAGACAGATTGTTAAATATCTAGATCACTAGTATTCTGTATACCGTAATGAATCAAACGGCGGACGGCCGCTTTGGCTCCCATTTGAAGAAAACAATGCTTGGTCAAATCAGAGAGAAACACTCTAAAATCCATAATTCGGGAAAAGGCCTCGAGTTGGTCACCAAGCTCGCTCAACCGAGCAAAGCGCTCTTCAGCATTAAAAAAACGCGGCAGCTTCATCTTCCTTCAGAACCAATCAACACAGGAGAAATGAAATCACACAGAAGCAAGCAAAACAAATAGGTTTTGGAGCCCTTCAAGTACACATCAGTCTAAATAAAAAATAATCCCAGATCCTAAATAACATATTTTTAATAAATACTATTGCTATAGGTATTTAGGGGATATTTATTTTTATAGTTCTATAGTACAACTTCTATATTTTTAATTTTTACTCTAGGGAAAATTTCTTCTTGAGCCAAAACAGATACAGAAGGCTGTATTCTTTCAACTATTCTTCTAATGGGAATTCTAATATTATTAGAAACCAACATTATAGGCAACTCTCCTTTTTTAGAAACATTATCAAAAGCGCCCCTCAAACTAGAAATAAATTTATTCATTTGAGACGGAGAAAAATTAATTTGACCACCTTCATTTGAAGAAGATAAATTATTATATATAATTTCTTCCCAGTTAGGGCTAAGTAATATCACCGGAATATATCCTTGGCTATTCATAGCACAGAAACTGATTTGACGAGCCAACTTAATTCTGACATGAGCCGCTAACGATGGAACCGTTTTTAATCCTTGGCTACATCCCTCTTGTATAGACTCCAAAATACCAATCAAATCTCTGATAGAGATTCTTTCATCAAGAAGGTATTGTAATATTCTTTGTATATTACTTACGGAAATTTGTGACGGAACCAAGTCAGCAATGAGTTTTTGTTGATCTCCAGTAATTCCATCGAGCAACTTTTGCGTTTCTGAGTAAGAAAGAAGATCCGCCATATTTTCTTTAATTATTTCAGTTAAATGCGTAATAATAACACTAGATGGATCTACAACTGTATATCCTTGAATAATAGCATTTTCACGTAAATTTTGGTCTATCCACGATGCAGGCAAACCAAAAGCAGGCTCTTTAGTTTTTTCACCCTCGATATTAGGATCTCCGCCTTGGGGGTTCATAGCTAAAAGCTTATTGACCCTAACCTCACCACCTCCAACTTGAATTTCTTTAATGCATATTACATAATGATCAGATGATAAATGTAAATTATCCTGAATCCGAACAGGAGGCAATACAAATCCCATATCAGAAGCAATTGTTCTTCTTAATAGTTTGATTTTATCCGTTAAAATGCTACTATCTACGTTGGCTATAGAAAGCAAATTAAATCCCAATTCCAATTTCAATAAATCAATTTTTAATATACTGGAAATAGGAGTTTCAATTTGATTATTTGTCTCAGGAACTGAGATCAAATCATTCTCGTTAGAAGAAACTGGAAAAGCATACCTGAACCAAGCTGCGAAAGCAGATAAAATTGCCAAAAAAAGAAACGGGAAAGCTGGCAATCCAGGCATTACTGCCAAAAGTAATGAGCAACCTGAAACCAAAGCGAGCGGTTTAGCATTTCCACCTAATTGTTCTATCAGAACAACATCTGCACCGCCCTCTGTCCCCCCCTTCGTTACAACAATACCTGAAGCAGCAGACACCAAAAGAGCGGGTATCTGCGATACAAGTCCGTCACCTATTGTCAAAGTTGTAAATGCTGTGGCTGCATCAGATACAGACATTCCATGACGGATAATGCCTATTGTTAACCCTCCAATAATATTAATAGCAGTTATTATTAAACAAGCGATAGCATCTCCACGGACAAACTTGGATGCTCCATCCATTGCTCCATAAAAAGCACTTTCTTCTTCAAGTTCTTTTCGTTTTTTTTTTGCAATTATATCATTAATACTTCCAGAAGATAGCTCAGCATCAATAGCCATTTGTTTTCCTGGCATAGAATCCAAAAAAAACCTTGCAGAAACTTCAGCAATTCTACCTGAGCCTTTTGTAATAACCATGAAATTAACAACAAGAAGTATCGAAAATAATATAGCTCCAATAACTACGTCTCCTCCCATCAGAAAACCACCAAAAGCTGCGACAACATGTCCTGCAGAATATAGGCCTTGGTATCCATGGCTTAATATCAAGCGGGTAGTTGCCACTTCGAGAGATAGGCGTAACAATGTTGTTAGCAACAACAACGTTGGAAAAGACGTAAAATCCAATGGTTTTTTTAAAAACAATGCTACCATCAAAACCAATATAGATAATGTAACAGAGATTGATAAGCCCATATCTAGAGCAAATGTAGGTAGAGGAAAAATAAGTATTGAAAGAAGGCCTGCAACAAAAAGTGCAAGGCCCACATCAGATCCTGGAAGTTTTTTTTGCATAAACGTCAAGGATGGAGAAGTTTTAAAGAAATTAAATATTGATTCTAAATTAATAGAAAAATTTTTATTTGTATAATCCACGCTTTCCAAATCTCTCAAAATCTATACATATTATTATGAGTTTTATTTTTCAGATTTTATGATTTCAGTCATCGTAACCCCTAAACGAGTTTCATCAACCATAACGACTTCTCCTCTCGCAATTAAGCGATTATTGACAAGAATATCAATCGGATCACCAATTTTGCGATCCAATTCAACAACAGCACCTCGACCCAACCTAAGAAGCTGATTTATAGGCATAACAGCCTTACCCAATACTGCACTAATAGTAACTGGAACACTATAAATAGCTTCTAAATCGGAGGAAATATCAAAATCAATACTATCTGGAGCTGAACAATCGTCCTGCTCCAGATCATAAATACCTTTATTTTCTTCTGGCATTTTACTATTCCTGATTTGAGAAAAACATTTCGGAGATTATTTTTTCTATTTCTTTATTCGCGCTTCGGGATAGAGATCCCATATCCCAAAATAACTCAAAATCTCCATTTTTTAGATTTTCATCCAAATTAAAATTTATCCTCTTTTCAGAAAAAATTGGTGATAGTTTTTTTATTCTACAGAAAAATTCTTTAGAACAATTTAAATTCAAACACGAATTTTGATCTATAACTTTAGATATTTTTTTTAATATAATTTCTGATTCTTTTTCCCCATATTTTTTTATTAGACTTGGGAATAAATTTGATAAACTATTTATCATTATACCACATATCTCTTCAGAAATTTGCCTTTTTCCTGAAATTATTTGTTTCTCTATAGATAATAGAGAATTAGACAACAATTTGTTTCGATTGTAAATTATCTCTTTATTTTTATTGCACTCTTCTTTTTCTATTCTTTTTCCTTCTGAAATTCCCCTTTCATAAAAATAATTTAAAACATTATCATCAAATTCTTTTTCCTTACTTGGGATATATTCATTTTCAATTTTTAAGTTTTTTTCTATTGGGACTTCCTCAAAATTCTCAAAATACAAAATTCCTGTTTTTTTATGATTTTCCCACAATTTCTTACTCATTAAACGATCATCTCATTCCCTGGCTGTTCTTTATCGATCACATCAATTTCTCCACGAGCAATTAAATCCTTAGCTATAACAAGAATTTCATTCTGAGCTATATCAACATCTTTAACCCGTACAGGCCCTAGGTCTTCAATTTCGTTTAAAAGAATTCGCCCTGCACGATCAGACATTGATGCCAAAAACGCCTGGAGCAGCCTATCACTTGCTCCTTTAAGTGCCAGCGGAAGAATTTCACGTGAAATTTGATTCAAAAGCACTACTAAACTCTCACCGGATAAATTTGTAAGCTCTTCAAACGTAAACATAAGACTCTTAATTTGTTCAGCATCATCATGACTTCTTTCTTCCAAGGCATTCATAAAGCGCCCCTCAAGTTTTCTATCAAAATTATTGAATATATCTGCTAAAACTTCATGACTATTACGATTAATTCCCTTAGGGACATTAGAAATAAACTCTAACCTCAAAGTTTTTTCTATACTCTGTATTGTATTTTTTTGTATATTTTCAGTTTTTAACATTCTCACCATAACATCTAAAGAAAAATCTTCAGGTAAAATGGCCAGAACTTTAGCTGCGTGCGAAGATTTTATCCTAGATAAAATAACGGATACTGTCTGTGGGTATTCATTTTTTAAGTAGTTGGCAAGTACTACTTCTGACACATTCCCTAATTTATCCCACATTGTACGACCAGCAGGACCACGAATCTCCTCCATAATAGCTGCAGCTCGATTGGCAGGGAGTGTGTTTTTCAGTAACCTTTCCGTACTCTCGAGGTCTCCTACTACACCCTCGACTGCTCCTAATCCTTGACTAAATTCGTGACACACCTTTTCCACAACATGTGACGATATGATTCCAAGCCGTGTCATTTCTAAAGAAATTTCTCTAATCTCTTCTTCGTGCATTTGTTCAAACAATCTAGAACAATTATCTTCTCCCAAAGCCATCATTAAAATTGCCGCTTTTTGTATTCCTGTGATATTTTTTTCTATATCCATTATCTAGATACTCCCTCTTGATCTGGAATTAACCATCCTCTTAACAAGGAAATACTCTCGGATGGGTGTGTTCCAACAAGCTCTACAACTTTTTGCACAGATGATGCTCTAATTTTCCCCTGAACACCATTGACAAAAACGGTTTCTTCATTCTCTGAATTCGAACTAGCATCTGAAATTTCTAAAAATTTCTTTTCTTTCATTCCGGATTGATTATCTAGTTTGTTATTATTAAAATTTATTGATTCTAAATTATCAAAATCTCCAGAACTATTTATTTTTTCCTTAGGTGTACTATATTCAATAGGTTTTAATATTGGTCTAACAACAAAAAATAATACCATTGTAAGACAAACCAAAAATAAGCCCAATTTTACAACTGCCATCTGATGGGGGCGGTCGAGAAACCTACCCCAATTAGAAATTTCAGGCTTCATTTCAGTCCCTATATCCGTAAATTTCATGGACATAACGGTAACAACATCGCCTCGTTTTTGGTCGAAACCAACCGCACTTTTAGTCAATGCCGTCAGGCGAGATAGCTCTTCTTCATTACGCGGCTGCCAAGATAATCTACCTTCCCCATCAGTTTGACTAATGCCATCGACCATCACGGCCATGCTAATACGCGCGATCCGTGGTTGGTCCTGAATTAAAGTCCGAACTGTCTTGCTTATCTCGTAATTGTTAGTTTGTTCTTGTCTGTTACTCTGGCTGCCATTTTGCTGTTGGCCTGCATTCGCATTTGGAAGGTTATTCGAGACTGTTGTATTCGAAGTTCCTTGAGTATTAATATTTTTTTCTGTTTTGATTTGCTGAGAGCGCAAAACTTGCTGATCCGGATCATAATTTTCCTGTGTTTCACGAATATGATCATTATTCATCGTAACATTCGCTTCCACACGAACATGCCCAGGTCCCAATGATGATCCCAACAAATCCTCAACTTCATGTGTAATGCGCTGCTCAATAATCTGACGCTGTTCTTCTAAAGACTGAGCACCATTTGCGTTTCCTTCTCCTTGTTTAAGAAGGACATGACCACGATTATCTATCAGCGAAATATTATGTTCATCCAATCCAGGCACTGCTGCGGCGACAAGATTAACAACTGCCGCGATATTTTCCTCATCGAGCCGGCGCCCTCCATCCATAGAAAGAAGCACACTTGCCTGAGCGTTTTG